>CALVKC010000188.1 GCA_944332505.1 uncultured Bacilli bacterium | reverse complement strand
TTTGTGATTTACAAGCGAAAATGTTACAAAAATAGTAAGTCAATTTTAAGGAAAAATGTTACATCGTAATTTAGTTACAAAATGAAATAATAGGTTAATTTTAAAGGAAAATGTTACATTTTTAAATTGAAAAATAAATTAATGTATTATAGAATAGTTACCTTACTTAGGGGATATGGCAATGCTGAGGAGCAACCAGAGCACTAAGTAATGACATACGAAAAAGGAAGCCAATTATGACGTTGACTTCTTTTATTGTGTTTCCTTTTTTCGGAGTCATAAAGCGATAAACCTCGGGGTTTGGGGCAGGGCCCCAAATATTAATTATTATATTTTCTTAACATCATATTTTTACGCCAAGGATGATCTTGTGGTGGAATATATTTTTTCTTTTCTATTGGTTTGTTATTATTAATTTCTTTTTTCATGGTTGTATCTCTATTTTCTAATTCTACTAATTTATAATAATTGTTTTCAATTTCACACCAATATTCTGCATTGTAAGTTATTATAAAAGTAGCATTTGTTCTATATTTAAAATATACAAGTTCTCCTGTTTCGGGATTAATTGGAATGTAATATTTTCCGTTATATTTAATAGAAGAAGCATTGTCTATTATTCTTGTATACTTTTCTGATATTATTAAATTAAGTTCTTGTTCAGAATAATTATTTTGCTTCATTTTAGAAGTTTTAGGATTTATTTCATAAGAAAATTTTTTGTTCATTTTAGGAATAAAAATTTCATTTAAATATTTATTAGCATCATCAATATTTGTTATTCCTTCATGCCTTAATTCAGCGATTAATCTGTTTTTAAAGACACCATTTTCACGCTCTATATTTGCTTTACCTGTAGGATTACTAGTAGTAATTAGTTCTATACCTAATTCTTTACAAATACTTCCAAAAAGAGTAGTATCTACTTTGTTTTCTTGATTTGAAAATGTGGTTCTATTATCAGTTTTAATTCTTTGTGGAATACCATAATTAATTAATATCATAAATAATAGTACAAAGTAACCTCTAGTAATTTCCTCATATTCAAACCATCCAGCCAAAACTTTTTTTGTTCCTTTATCTATTGCTAAATGGAGATAAGTTACTATATTGCCAAACCATATTTTTTCGCAAGCATCCATTTGAACTTCTTGCCCAAAGCCATACATATTGCTAGATCTTCTAGTGTGAGCTTGTTCAAATGATATTTGTCTTGATTGAAATAATTCAATTTTTTCTTCTGTTATTTTTTCTTTGCTTTGAATTGCATTTTTCATTTTTTCGTTATACAATCTAATTGTTCCTTTGTGAGAAAGTGGAGAAATAATATCATCATTAAGGAACCTATTATACAAAGTCGAATATGAAATATCATATTTACCTTTGTATTTTTTATTGTCTTTTAATTCATCATAAAATGCTTCAAAATTATAATCATAATATTCATTTAAATATAATTGTTTTATTTCTTCAATTATTGCCTCGTTTATTTTATTTGCAGGTACCTTTCCACGATTTTTGTGAATAAAGCCATCTTCACCCTCTGTTTTATAAATTTTTGTTAATCTATAAATTTGCTGTCTAGATAAATTTAAAGAATACATTGCTTCTTTAATAGTTATTTCCTTCTTAACAATCTTTATAATGGTTTCCATTTTATGCTTCTCTCTTTCATTTAACATAATTTTCACCTCCATTCTGCTTTAAAGCAAAAAATATTGTAACATTTTCCCTTAAAATTGCAAAAAAAGAACTGAATAATATCAGTTTCTTAGAATGTAACATTTTTGCTTAAAATTAAATTGTAAAAGTGTAACATTTTCCCTTAATAGTCACACAAGCCCTACACTTTCAGTGTAGGGTGGTTGACAAAAACATTTGTTTATGTTAGTATATATATCAATTTCAGGGGGTATATATATGGTTAAAGAAGTAAAGGGGTTATTATTGGAAATATTTATTTTAAGTTTTATAATAGTAATGAGTATATTGCTGTGTTCTAATTTAAAAGAAGAACATTTAAAAAAAACAGAAGTAGTTATGAGTTATGTTAGCAACTTATCAATAAATGTAGTGAATAGAAATGAATACTATTTATTTCCAATGACAGATGAATATGCAATAGATAATTTGGAAAAGAATACTATTAAAGTAAGTAATTATAATGATGATAATAAAGAATATTCATTGTATTTAAAAGTAGATAAGAATTCTACTACTGATATAAATTCATTAAATTTTATGTTTAATGATAAAATTATTGATTTTAATGAAATATATTCATATGAAGATGAAAATTATATTTATTATCAGGTTTATCATAATAATGTAAGAAAATGTGATTATATAGATTATATATTTTGGTTGAAGGAAGATAGCAAGATAACTAATATTAACTTTATATATTCGTTTGAAGTAATTTAATGTATGTAAACAGGCTAAAGCCTGTTTTTTGTGTAAAAAAAAGTAGAGTTAAAATTAAACTCTACTGTAGAATTCTACTATTAATGCTTCGTTGATATCAGCATTTAATTCGCTTCTTTCAGGATATC
>CALVKC010000187.1 GCA_944332505.1 uncultured Bacilli bacterium | reverse complement strand
GATGCTAAAATATATGATTTAGATAGTAATCCCGTAAAAGTAAAAAAATGGAATGAACTAGAAAATGTAAAAGTATATAATAATTTTTTTAAAGAACATAGCAAAGAATTTGAATAAACAAAAAAGTAAGTTACAAATAAATAAACTTTCTTTTTATTTTTTCCCTTTTTCTTCTTAATTATTTTTGACATATTCGGGAAAGCTTTTACAATACGATTATACATAAACAAATTATTACGAATAAATATATTTATTGCATTTTAAATTTCTTCAGTAGAATCTTTATTAACACTTTTTATTGCTGATTTTAAATTAAAAGTAACATTAAATGAAATAACTATATCGATAATAAATGTACAAGCTAGTGAATTTCTTGGCATATTCCTGGATCAGGATTATAAAAGCAATGGTTTTTATATTTACCTGCTAGTTCTTGATCATACCATGTTGATTTACAAGCTGAATTACCGGATGGTGAATAGAACCACAAAGCATTTGTTGCAGGGTGATAATATTCTCCCCGAAGTATTCTTTCGGCAAGTCTTTTTTCTTGTGTTGTTGGTGATGCATTAAACAAGGATGAATTAGTTCCAACAAATTGATTAGGTTGATAAATCGCCTCAGTAATACTATCAATATTTTTAAAAGTTAGACAGTCAGCAAGAACTCTGTTAACTACTACATTACCTACCATTAACATTCCTAAATCTCCCTCTCCTAGGGCTTCAGCTCGCATTATTTGAGCAAGTAAATTTTTTTCAGTATCAGTGTAGCTAATTATCATAGAAATCACCTATCTTATTTTATGCCAAATATAAACAAAAGTTATTGAAAAAACACTTATATATATGATATAATTTGATTACAAGTTCATACATAGGGGCATGGTATAATGGTAGCATAGGAGTCTCCAAAACTTTTGATGGGAGTTCGATTCTCTCTGCCCCTGCCAATATAATGAACAAAATAAAAGAGTGGAAGTGATAGTTATGAATAAAAAGAATAAAATTATTTTAATATTATGCACTATTATTCTAACTCTTTTTTCATTTAAGTTAAAAACAAATGCTAGTGTTTTAAATAATAATACATTTTATACATCAAATGAAATACATTACTTTGCAGATTATAATAGTATACTTGGTAATGATGAACCAGGCCAACCACTTTATTACATTAATATAGTGCTAGACATTATTAAATATGCTGCAATAATTTGTTTATTAGGATTTAGTATTGCTGATTTTATAAAAGCAATTATTTCAAATGATAAAGACGCATTAAAAAAGGCTGGAACAACTACTTTTAAGAGATTTATATATTGCGTAATGATTTTTTTCTTACCATTGGTAATAAATTTCTTATTTGATTTATTCCAATTAACTGGAATGATTGGAGTGATTTGATAATATGGAAATTATAGCTAGTATATTATTATTAATTGATGGTGTAATTTATAATGCTATTAAATATATATATAATATTTTTAACTTTATGGCAGGAGTTAATATTTTTAATGATGCCGCATATCAAGATATTACAGCAAAAATATATACTATATTAGGTCTTATAATGATGTTTGTTTTAGCGTATACATTACTAAAAGCAGTAATGAATCCTGATGATTTTGCTAAAGGTGAAAAATCTTTTCCAAATATAATTAAAAATGTAATAATCTCATTAGTGTTAATTGTTGTTATGCCAGCAATATTTAGTTTTGCTATGGATTTTCAAGCTTCTATTTTAAACAATAATACAATTTATAAATTTGTTTTGGGTAGAGAAAATTTAGAAGAACAAAATGTTGATATAGGTAGTCAAGTTGCATATTATACTTTTACTTCATTTTTTTATCCATCTGAAGAGTTTTGCACAAATGGCAGTGGTAACATGACATCAGAACAAGCAATAGCGTGCAAAAGTGAAATTAAATCAAATGGATCGACATGGTATCGTCCATCCACTTGGTTTAGTAATGATGTTGTTACACTAGCAGAAGTGGATAGTTTAGTAGAAAGCGGACAAGCGTCATTTACAAATTATAATGATTTTAGTGAAGCAGTTGCAGATAATGAAATTTCATATAGTATGATAATATCTACCGTAGCAGGAGTTTTTGTTTTATATGTTTTATTAAATTTTTGCTTTGATATAGCCGTTCGTGTTATTAAATTAGCTTTTTATCAATTAATTGCACCAATTCCAATTATTTGTAGAATACTTCCTGGTGGAAATATGAAGGGTGTTTTTGATAAATGGACAAAGCAAACAATTAGTGTATATGTAGAGGTATTCATAAGAATAGCCATAATGGCATTAGGTGTATATTTAATAACTTTAGTGATAGATGCATTTAATACGGGTATTCCTAATATAGATAGTTTGGGATTTGTAGCACGAATGATAGTACGAGCATTATTAATTATGGCTGTAATCATTTTTATAAGGCAAGCACCAAAACTAATAGGAGATATTTTCCATTTAGATACTGGCGGAATGAAGTTAGGAATAATGGATAAACTTGCTATGGGTGGAGCTTTAACAGCTGGAGCAGC
>CALVKC010000186.1 GCA_944332505.1 uncultured Bacilli bacterium | reverse complement strand
TTGGTAGCGACGGTGTGATTCGAACACACGACCTGCCGGGTATGAACCGGATGCTCTAGCCAACTGAGCTACATCGCCGAAGCACATAAATATATTATCACAACTAAGCCTAGTAGTCAAGCATTTTTTTCTTTTGTAAAAATTACGTTAATTGACATAGATTGACAAAAAAAATTTGTTATTTAAAAAATGTTTTTTTTTACTAAAAATAAACATAAAATTTAAAATGATAAAAAAAATATAAAAAAATGGTAAAAAAAAACATTGCATTATTTAGCAAGTTTGCTATAATGGATTTGAGGGTAGAGAAAATGAAAGAAAAAGAGGTATTAGAAAATTTAGTAGTTGTTAAAAGAAGTGGCCAACGGGTATCATTTAACAGTGTAAAAATAGCCATAGCAATAAAACAAGCATTTGATAGTTTTGAAGAAGATACTAACAACGAAAAGAAAGTTAACAAAGTATACAACCAAGTACTAAATTACATAACAACAGTATATGAAAATAGAAAAACAATAAATGTGGAAGATATTCAAGATATAATTGAAGATAATTTAAAAAAATGCGGTTATCCAGAAGTATACAAAAGATTTAATGAATATCGCCTACAAAGAGCTGCATCACGTGAAGCATTTTCGATAAAAGAACAACACAAATTTGTTAAAGCAATTGAAAAAATTGGTTTAAATGCTAAAAACTACCAAGAAAATACCCCAATAGATTTACTCTTAAATTTTGGCAAAACAATATCTCAAGAATTTGCTCGAGCCTATTTAATTGAATCAAAGTACAATCGAGCACATGAAGAAGGACGCATTTTTATAGAAGACATAAAATCATATGCTTTAAAAACGACGGCATCTTCAATAATAGATTTATCTAACATAGAAAGTGAAGACATAACAACACAAACGTTAATGATTATTAACACTATTGAACACTTTAAAGAAGAGCAATATATGGAACAAACAATAATGAATTTAGACAATCTATATGAGAATATAATGTTAAAAGAATTTAAAAAAGAATTTTATAGCAATTTAGAAATGTTTTTTAAAATAGTTGGTTTAGAAAATTTTATAGATAGTACTAAATTAAAAGAAAAAATTATGGAAGAAAAAACATTAGCAATAAACATTAAGGATTATCAAGATATTTTACTTAATAAATATAGTGAAGAAATATTTAATGAAGTATATAAAATAGTTTTTGAAAAAATTAAAGAAAAACTAACTAAAAATTTAGAAGAATTATTAGATAAACTAGATAGCAAAATATATAAGATATCTAACAATAAAATAAACATAAGTTTTAGTGCTACTATAAGTTATGAATCAAATTTAATTAAAGAGATATACACCAAAATATTAAGCAATAAAGTATATAAAAACATTACAACAATAATTAAAGTAAACAATAATTTTAATTATTTAGAAGAATTAATTAATAGTAAAAATGATGTAATAATTATTTATTTAAACAATAATGAATATAGTGATGAAATAGATTGTTTAAGTGATGAATTAGTATTAAATGAAAACATTAATGGAGAAAATACAGCTAGAGGGAAGATTAAATTATCAACAATAACAATTAATTTAGCAAGATTAGGTTTAAAATACAGTATAGATCAGATTGAAGATTTTTACAAAGAATTAGAAGAGACATTAGAACTAAGTAAAAATGCTTTATTACAAAGATATGAATTACAAGCAAGTTTATACAAAGAAAATTACAAATATATATTTGAAAATAGTATGTTATATGATACAAAAAGATTAGAAGACAACAAAAGAGTTAGAAAAGTATTAAGAAATGGCATTTTAAATATTAGTTTTAGCGGATTACTCGAGGCATGTGAAGCCTTAATTAAAAATGATAATAATATTAAGATTATGGATTTAAGTCTAGAGATAATAAAATTTATGCAGAAAAAAATTAATGACTATACTAATGAATTAAAATTAAATTTTGAACTTAGCGAAGAAAACAACAACTTAATAAATAAAAAACTATTAGGTTTAGATAAAACAATGTATGGTAACATAGACATATTAAAGAAAGATAGTTATAGTACGATAAGTAGTTACTTAAATAAATTAGATGATAATTTGAAATACAAATATGCATTAAAATACCAAAATCTATGTCAATATAACTTAAATATTATAATAAATAAAAGCAAGGTATTAGAAGAAATATACTTAGCAAATAAAAGTAAAATAAAGATAATAAGAGTGATGATCAAATGAAAATAGCAGGAATACAAAAAGTAACATTGTTAGACTTTCCGGGGAAAGTTGCTTGTACGATATTTACTCAAGGATGCAATTTTTTATGTCCATTCTGTCAAAATTCTAGTTTAATAGATATAAACAAGAATGGAGAAATTAGTAAAGAAGAACTATTTGCATACTTAAATCTTCGTAAAAAGATTCTTGATGGAGTTGTAATAACAGGAGGAGAGCCTTTAGTGCAAAAAGATATTAAAAACTTATTAAGGGCAATAAAAGAATTAGGATTATTGATAAAAATAGATACAAATGGAAGCAATCC
>CALVKC010000185.1 GCA_944332505.1 uncultured Bacilli bacterium | reverse complement strand
GTATGATATAATTTATAAGGTGTGATATGATAAAAGAACAACAAACATTATCTATTAATATGTTTATTAATTTATTATTAGTAGTAATTAAAATAACTATTGGTATAGTTTTTAATAGTTATATATTAATAACTTGTGGTTACTATACTTTAGTTAATTATATCGAAGAAATTACTTCTTATATTGGAAGTATTATTGGAATGCGTAAAGCTAATATGAAATATCCTTTTGGATATGGAAGATTTAATAATATATTACATATTATAGTAGGTATTATTTTTATGTTGGTGGGAGTTTATATTTTTGAAAATACTTTTTATTTAGATTTTATTAATGTAAATTATAATATTATCTTTATATTAATTGGTATAATTTTAATGCATTTTTTAATTGCTAATTATTTATTTGATATTAGTAAAAATATATTTAGTCAAGCATTATATGTAATTAGTAAAAATAATTATTATGAGGCTTTTATAAATATTTTTATGGCTATATTAATAATAATTAGTATATGGGTTCCTATTGTTAATTTATATGGATGTTTATTTATTGCTATATTAATATTTATAAAAGGGTTAATAATAATTATTAATAACTTTAATATTATGCATAGTCAAAATGATACATCAAAAAAAATAAATGATAAAATAAAAAGAGTTATTAGTAAATATGATAAAATTAAATTTAATACCATATATATAAATAATATAAAGAATTATTTTACAATAACTATTGAAATAATTATTGATAATGATTTAACATTACCAGAATTATTAAAGATAGAAAAAAAAGTTAAATATAATATATATAAAGAAAAGTTAAATATTAGATATATTGATTTTGAAATAGTTAATAATTAAGGAGATGCAAACATTGTTAAAATTAAAAAACATTAAAAAAAATTATGTTACTAGTAATGAAGTTGTTAAAGCATTAAAAGGAATTAATATTGAGTTTAGAAAATCAGAATTTGTAGCAATTTTAGGTCCTTCTGGTTGTGGTAAAACTACTCTTTTAAATATTATTGGTGGTTTAGATAAATATACTAGTGGAGATTTAGTAATTGATGATGTAAGTACTAAAAAATATAAAGATAGAGATTGGGATACTTATCGTAATCATCGAATCGGTTTTGTTTTTCAAAATTATAATTTGATAACTCATCAATCAGTTTTAGCAAATGTGGAACTTGCTTTGACATTATCCGGAGTTGACAAAAAAAATAGAAGAAAGAAAGCTATCCAAGTTTTAGAAAAAGTAGGATTAAAAGATCAAATGCATAAAAAACCTAATCAACTATCTGGGGGTCAAATGCAAAGAGTTGCAATTGCTAGAGCTTTAGTTAATGATCCTGACATTATCCTAGCAGATGAACCTACTGGAGCCCTAGATACTAAAACTAGTGTACAAATTATGGAAATATTAAAAGATATTTCTAAAGATAAATTGATTATTATGGTTACTCATAATCCGGATTTAGCAGAAAAATATGCAACTAGAATTATTAATTTATTAGATGGAGAAATTACTAATGATACTAAACCATATAATAGTAAAAATGATATAAAAGATGGTGTTGATAATAATAAAAAAACATCTATGTCATTTTTAACAGCAATGAATTTAAGTTTAAATAACTTAATGACTAAAAAAGGTAGAACTTTACTTACTGCTTTTGCAGGTTCTATAGGTATTATTGGTATTGCTCTAATTTTAGCCCTCTCTAATGGCGTTCAAGAATATATTAATAATGTTGAAGAAGAAACTTTAACTAGTTACCCTATTACTATCCAACAAGAAGCGGTAGAAATGACTGATTTAATATCATCTATTAAACCTGATGAAAATAAAACTAGACATGAAGATAATAAAATTTATTCTAATGATGTAATGAGTGAAATGATGAGTACAATGTCATCAAAAGTAAAAAGTAATAATTTAGAAGAATTTAAAAAATATATAGAAAGTGATGAATCAAATATAACTGATTATACTTCTGCAATAAGTTATTCTTATAATTTAAATATACAAATTTATAAAGATAGTAATAGTGATGTTGTACAAGTTAATCCTAATACTGTTTTAGATGATATTGGAATGTCTTTAAATGAAATTCAAAAATCATTTATGTCAACTGATGTTTTTGCAGAAATGTTTGATAATCAAGAAATGAATAATCAATTATATGATTTAGTCGCTGGTAGTTGGCCATCAAAATATAATGAAGTGATTTTATTGGTTGATGAGTATAATGAAATAAGTGATTTTACTTTATATGCTTTAGGTTTAAAGGATAGTAAAGAATTAAAAGAAATGTATCAAAACATTGTTGATGGTATACCTTTTGAAGTTGAACAAACAAGTTATGATATTAATGATTTAGTTGGTATGAAGTTTAAGTTTTTATTAAACTCCGATTACTATGCTAAAGAAAATGGTATTTGGGTTGATAAAAGAAATAATGAAAAATATATGTTAAATTTATTAAATAATGCTGAAGAATTAACTATTACAGGTATAGTAAGGCCAAATGAGGAAGCTATTATGGCATCAACCACTGG
>CALVKC010000184.1 GCA_944332505.1 uncultured Bacilli bacterium | reverse complement strand
TTATCATTTATAGTTGTAAATGTTGTAATTAAATTATCATCATAATCTCTTAATGTGATATCATTGTTTTCATTGGCAACATAATAATTTTCTGCCAATCCTATTATGTCTCTATCTATTGTTTTAACTAAATTTCCATTTAAATTATATACATATATTTTGCCAAACCATGTAGCTATTGTATTATTAGAATCATTGAAATATGGTGTAAAGTATCCTTCATCATATACTTTATAATCACTTGGCAAATTATTTTCTCCTATTAAAACATTAAAATTGCTGTCTAATACTTGAGTTGCTGTATTATTACCACCTCTACCAATATCTACTGTAGCTACATAAAATGTTTCATTTGCAAATTTTACTTGGCTTAAATGTAAAGCATTATCTATTGTTTTAATTAATTTTAATGTATCTTTATCATATATGTGTACTTTTTGATGATCAGGATAACCACTCGAATCTGATGAAAATAAATAATTATCTACTATTTGAATATCCACATCTCCTTGTAAATCTACTCTTTTATCTAAATCATCTTTATATAAAACAAATGAATACTTTTCATATGCATCATCATAAGTCATAATTATCTTGTTATCATATGTTTTTCCATAATAACTTTTTCCAGTAAAACTTTTTAGTATCTTATCTTCTCTATTTATAATATACCATTCATTTTGTTCTTCATTTCTTACTAAATAGTAATCATCTAATACACTTATTCTTTCAATTAATGCATTGTCATACCATTTGTCAAATAGAAATTTTTTATCTTTGGTGTTATAAATATTTCCTTTATCATCTAAACTATATACTATTAAATCATAGTTATCATTCCCAAAATTATTGGCAAGGTAAATATATTCTATCTTTTCTTTATTCATTATATTAGTTAAGTTTGTATCTTTTGCTTTTTTACTTATAAAGTCATATATGTATATTTTTTCATCAAGTATAAAGGCTAAATTTTCGTCATAATCTATATTCTTTTCAACGCAGTCAAAACTGTTACAAGTATATTCGGCAAGTAAATTTTCTTCATCTAAATCATTCCATATTTCTTCTTGATAACCTTCATTATTATAATATACTCTTACACAATTGCCATCTACTGTTTCATAACATACGCCATATTTGTCTTTATAAAATTTCATTTTTAATGGATATACTCTTGTGTCATCTTCATCTTTATTAGGATTAACAATCTCATTATCATCATTGTTATTGTTATTTTCACTTGTCTCAATATTATCATTGTTATTTTTATTTTCATTTGTTTCATTATTATTAGTTGTATCTTTTATAAAAAAATACCATACTAAAACTCCAGCTACTAATAGTATTAGTATACTTCCTATAATTAATATTAATTTTCTTTTCTTATCCACAATTAATCTACTCCTAATCTTATTATATAATGAATTTAAAAAATTATCGATTCTATCTAGTTCCTTTTACATTCATTATACATCTGTTGGTATTAAATAATTAAAATATGGTATATTTCTTAATATTCCATAAATTATTACTATTATTATTAATATATACCATACATAATTTGGAACCTTGATAATAATATTAAATTTTTTTAAAATAAATTTTATTAATAAATATATTATTCCTATAATTAATAGAATAAAAACTAATGGATTGTATCTAAATGCTTGATAAAAATCTAATTTAATTAAAGAAAATAGCATTCTAGTTACTCCACAACCCGGACAATATAATCCAGTGAATTTATGAAAGGGACAAAATATTGCAAATCCTGTATATAAATTAAGTAAATAATAAAGTAAAAAACCTAAAATAGCTATTATTGCTAGTTTTAGGTTAGTTTTTCTTTTGTTCATTATTTTGAAAATCTGTTTAAATCACTTTGAATTATGCAATAATTTATAATTCCTAAACCAAAAATTGATAATAATAGATAAACTATTGAGTTATCACCAATTGGTTTGTTGTATTTTTGTCCTGCTTGATGTAATTTTTGTCCCATCTTATAATTCCAGTAGTAAAAATAAATGCCACATGTAATTATGGTAAATAGAAAAGCCATTCCTCCGGATGCCGTTTGATCATCACTTACCATATTTGATTCATCAGTCATAACTATAAACCAATAAATTCCATAAATCCCACAAGTTATTAATGATAGTAATATACATACAACTATATTTCTTTCTGGTAATTTAACTTCATTATTATTGTAGTTGTTAATTACTACTGTTGAACCATTATTTTCATTACCATTTACACTGCTTCCACACTTGGCACAAAAATTGCTGTTTTCAGATAGTTCGTTCCCACAATTTGGACAAAATCTTGCCATATTATCACTCCTTTACTTCTAAATTTATTTTACCATATATTTTTTTATATGGCTATTATTTTTAGAAAAATCTTATTACATCTTGAATCGTTATATAAATCATTAGTAAAAACAATAATGCAAACCCAATTAAATGACAAGTGTTTTCAAATTTAGAGTTTACTGGACTACCTTTTATTTTTTCAATTATTAAGAAAAATACATGTCCACCATCAAATGCTGGGAATGGTAAAAT
>CALVKC010000183.1 GCA_944332505.1 uncultured Bacilli bacterium | reverse complement strand
ATACGTATTCCCTCCACATTATTTTGTATCTATATCCCATTATGATAAACATAATTCTCGCTTAATATATTATAACACATATTTCTAAAATCCCCAAAGTGGTTTACATAAGTGAGCCTTGTTCTTCATATTCATACTTTTTACAAGAACTTACATAAATCACATCATTTCCATAACTATCTTTATCTATTGTAATCTCTGTCATATAATCTTGTCTTTTATTATAATATCTACTATAAAAACATTCCTGCCAATGTATACATTTCCAACATATATTTCTCCTATTTTCTCCTTTAAATTCCTAAAATTGCCCTAGCAATTGGCTTTGGTTTACTTGGTCTTGCTCTATCTAGTATTATTTCCGTTCTGAACATAGCCATACTATCAGGCGCGTCATCAAATTTATTTGGATAATCAAAACTGTAAGTAGTAAAATTCTTCATAAATCTACCATAATCAGAATTTGGCTTATACATCTTTTTATCTTTAAATACTATAAATTTTCTTATATCTCCTCTAGCGTCTTTTATTCTTTGCTCTTTATTTACTGTGTTATACTTTTCTATTATCTCACATATATAATACCCTCTATCCTTTAATTTTTCTTCAATTACAACTTTCAAAGAAGTATCTGTATTATTTTCTATTACAAATTTAGTTACTGTATGTTCTATTATCTTCTCAACTATCAAATCATACAATTCTGTCATAGCCTTCTTTTGAAATATGCAGTCCACAAAATAATATTTGTTATCATTTTTACCTATTTTAAATATTGGCATAGAAACATTATCTTTGCCTTTTCTTGCTGGGTCTAGTACTGCAAATGTATAATTTAAGCAATCCTCGTTTCCTTCTTTATCTTTTGGCAATTCTTCATAGTGTTGTAATAATTCATCTGCAAACTCTAGTCCAGTTGGTGCTATTGGGTCTTGTTGATATACACAACTAAATAAAAACTCATCTGTAGTATCTCTTAGTTGTCTCGCTTCTATTGTACTCATTACATCTTCACAAGTAGTTTCATCATTTTCATCAAGTAACGGTACTCTTATAAATACTGTTGAACCGTCCTTTGTCTCCCATGCATATTTAAAGTTTTTACTTTTTGCGACTTCTGACAAACTCTCTCTATCTACAGTTACACGGTTCAAAATATCCTCAGGCGACCACATTGTCCCTGCAAATATAAATTTTGTACTACTTCCATCACGTCTGTTGTACCATTCTGTTTTCCATTTATCATATAATTGTGAATGTAATGCACTATTTGTAGCCTCACTTGCACCTTTAGTCATATCATCAAAGATAATTGCCTTATTAGCTCTAACACCAGTTACTGAACCATCTCGAGTTCTTGCAATATGTGACGTTAATGTTTCTGCACCTTTAATTTGCCAATCACTTTCTTTTTCTTTTGAAAATGGTTTAGTACCGTATACTTTAAACTGTGGAAAAACATCGCTATATCTAGGATTTCTTATTATTTCTTGTATACTTCTACTAAAACTTAAAACTAATTCATCTGAATAACTTAATCTTAACACTGAATTATTTATATCCAAGCCAAATAACCAAGCCGTAAAATAGTTCAAACTGAACGATTTTCCTGTGCTTGGTGGATATGAAGCTATAATATATTGTAATTTTTCTGAAAAGGCTATTCTATTAAGATAAAAAATAAAAGGCTTTAATACTTTTCTTCTACTGGCTAAAACTCTTTTGGCTTTTTCCATTTCCATATAATCAATAAAATGTTCTAATGACCTTCTGCCAGCAAAAGCGTATGATTTTGTCCATAGTTCATAATACTGAGGCATATATTGAGGCTTACATTTATATACTCTGCTTTCAAGAATAGGAATTAACTCTGTAATTGCACATCTACAAGCACTCAATTCAATCTCTTGTCTATTCTTATCATCTCTTTTAGGGCTATCAAAGTATTGTAACAATAACATATACAAGTTATTGCACATTTCAAGCCTACTATATTCATCAATATTCTTCTTTTTTAAGACTTTAACAACTTCATCAATTAGTTTTTTATAATCTTGCCTATGTTAAATCTCGCTTTCCTTTAACCAATCTTTAATTCCACTTAATTTATATAAAACTCCTCCTGCTGTAAATCTAATACCTTCAATTTTATGTCTAGTACTTTTATGCCACACCATTTGTCCAATAATATACTTTAATCTATACATTTATCTACCTCCATAATTTTTTTCCATTCGGCTTTTGTAGGCTCTCCCATTATTTTTATTAATGAGTATTTAGGTAAATTTAATGCTATTTCGCAACGTCTAGCCATAAGGAAATTATTACCACCTATACCATTTAAGAAATTATTTAATTTCTGTCTTTGTATTTCATTTGTTTTATACAAATGTAATCTATTTATTTCTCTAACAAGGTCTACTTGTTTCATATTTCGTTGTCTAAGTAAATTTTTTATATATTCTCCAACTGTTATCATTATTACATTACTCCTTTGGCGATAATCTATGGACTTGCACCATATACCTTTAACAGGTACGCAATTCTTAGCAGGAATGCTCCAAGCTTTTTG
>CALVKC010000182.1 GCA_944332505.1 uncultured Bacilli bacterium | reverse complement strand
ACAAGTCTATTTATTGCAAATGTTACTTTTGAACCAGCTTGTCGTAATAACTGGCATATTCATCATGCTAAGAGTGGTGGTGGCCAAATTCTTATCTGTGTAGATGGTGAAGGCTGGTACCAAGAAGAAGGTAAGGATGACGTTAGTCTAAAAACTGGTATAGTTATTACTATTCCTACTAATGCAAAGCATTGGCATGGGTGAAAAAAGATTTTTGTCTACTACTTACATAATAGCGCCGATATAGTGATATAAATAATTATGTACATTGACATATTTAGAAAACAAAGAGTATAATATATCTAATTTTTTGGAGGATTATGGTATGAAAGAGATAATTAAAAATAATATTATAAATTATGAATTAATAAGAATTAGACAAAACACACCTGTATTAGAGTATTTAAAAAGATATAATTTTTCATTTAGATTAAAGCAAGTTTCACCTGAATTATTAGAACAATTAAAAATTTCTGATCATCTTATTGATATGAAATATGGAAACTTTATTGCTGGATATGGAAGATTAAAAAGTGAATCTTTTAGATCTAGTGGTGGTTTAAAAATCTCTGATTCTAAAGAAAATATTCTTGGTTCATTTATAATCGAAGAGAAAAGAATAATATACGATGCATTTCAACCTTTTTACAAAGAAAGAGATTCATATGTATATATGTATGGAACAGAATTTTATACTGATATGTCAATGTTAGATGTATTAAAAGAAGAATTAAATCGAAAAAGACAATATTTAATTTATATGGGTGAAAAAGTAAATGGCTGTAAATCGGAATCTCAATTTCACGAAGTATCTAAAGAAGAATTATTAGAATATGCTCAAAATCGTGAAAAAGGTGAATATTCTTTAAAAAAAAGAAGATATTATTAATATTCACATTGACATTTTAATGATACACTACTAAGTTGTCAAAAATAATTTAGATTTGTGCCAAGGAAAATTCTTTGGAAGTTTGTAAAATGGAGAAAATGCATCTAATGAATGGTGTGAGGAAGTTAAAGATGAAGAATATGAAAAGTTAGGAGAGTAAACAATGCAACAAGTGGTGTTAGTATAGATATTGGGACACAAAATTTTACACATCATGATATAATATATATCACTTGTGAAAGGAGTTGTGTCTCATGGGAAGGACAAATAAGAAATATGATGAAGATTATAAAAAGAATATTGTTAAGCTTATAGAGAGTGGAAAACCAATATCTGATATTGAACGTGAGTATGGCATAAATCGCAAAAATATCTATAATTGGAAATATAAGTATGGAACAATTACTACACCAGATGGTAATACTACTAATAATAACGATTTAGAAAAATTAAGAAAAGAAAATAGATTATTGAAAGAAGAAAATGAAATATTAAAAAAAGCAGTTGCCATATTCACAAAGAAATAAAAGAACGTATCAAGTTTATCGAAGATAATAAAGATACATATAACGTTAAGTTACTTTGCAAGGTCTTGAACGTAACCAGGTCCGATTATTATTATCATACTAAGAATCCAATTAATAGTTATAAAGAAGCAAATCAAAAATTAGACGTTGAAATAAAAAGAGTTTATGATGATTCCAAAGGAAGATATGGTTCACCAAAGATAACAAAGCAATTAAAAAATGAAGGCATAAAAGTCAGTCAAAAAAGAGTTGCAAGAAGAATGAAAATATTAGGGATAAGAAGTATTGTAGTAAAGAAATATAATCATGCTAGTAGTTCAAAAACAGATAGTACAAAAGAATATTCAAACCTTCTAGAACAAAACTTTTTTGCAGATAAACCAAGTGAGAAATGGGTTGGAGATATTACATATATCTACACTAATGAAACAGGATGGACATATTTGGCAATAGTAATGGATTTGTTTGATTTAAAAGTTGTAGGATGGAGCTATGGATTAAATATGACTGATGATTTAGTAATAGATGCATTTAATAAAGCATGCATTAACAGAGGTTTGAACAAAGATGGAATATTTCATTCAGATAGAGGTAGTCAATATACATCAAATGATTATGAAAAAATATTATTATCATTAGGAATAAAACATTCTTATAGTAAGAAAGGATATCCATATGATAATGCAAGTATGGAGAGCTTCAATGCCATATTAAAGAAAGAAGAAGTAAATGTTAGTAATTACAAAACATTTGAAGAAGCTAAATTAGCAATATTTGAGTTTATTGAAGGTTGGTACAATAATCAGAGAATACATTCTACATTAGGATATATTACTCCAAACCAAAAATATAACAACTATATTTCTAATTTAGCAGTAGCATGAGTATTTAATTTTATGCCGAGAAAATCTATTTGTAATGGGCAGGTATAATTCGCCATACTTAAAGTAATCTTCTTTTTTAGAAGATTACAGTAACAAGATAGAATTATACCTGGGGTCCCATTACAAATAGAGGAATTGGAATAAATTTAAATACGGAAATATAAAATGTGTAAAAAAAAGTGTCCTAAAACTTGACATAAATCCAACTCACTTAGCGTTCGCCCTTGACTAAACATTATAGTTTCAACGACTTATTTCCCCTCTATATTTTTATGGGAACT
>CALVKC010000181.1 GCA_944332505.1 uncultured Bacilli bacterium | reverse complement strand
TTCACCTTGTACTACTTGACCAATACCAGGGAAGAAGAAAGAAATAATAGCTGCTACTATTGGACTAACCATAATACTCCTCCATAAATCAATTAAAAAAATCAATACAAAAATAATATCTTATTATACTTATATTAACATTGAAAGTATTTAAAGTTTCCTACTGTATTCAGTGTAATTTAAATTGCTTTTTATAATTTATAAAAAACAAAAAAGCTAAATAATTGTATAAAAACAACAGTATAATCAATATTAACAATTATAATACTGCCGTATGCAAAAATTAAGTTATTCCGTCATCACTAACTGCCCATGCAGGATTAATATTAGTAATTTCTTGAATACTGCCGCAAATCATACTGCCAAGATTTTTACCTTTCGCTGCTGCACTAGCATCAAAATTCAACCAGGAACCATCAATTTTAACCCTACACCAAACATGCCCATAAACAGTAGGACATTTAATAGTTCCACGAACAATCTGAACTTCATAATTTAACTCTTTAAGAGCAGCATAAGCTAATTGATTTAAATCTGCACAATTAAGTGGGAGTTTACTTTTTAATCTACTCAATGATTGCTTTTATGTAATTTAAAGTATCTTTTATAATTTATAAAAAACAACAGAGATTGAAAAAAGAGATTTAAACTCTTATTTCAACTGAACCTCATAAATAATCATCTTATCATTTAAACGATTTGGAATCTCTGTAAATTTAAGTTGGTCTGTATCATTAAACTCGAAAACTGAAGTATTTTTCGTGTTATTTTCAAAGACATAATATGCTTTTGAACCATGACTCATTTCATTTTGTACACCAGGATCAGAAAGAATATCAATTAATCTACCGTATAGTTGCGTTAGATTTCTATCTAACTCATAACCAACTCCAACATAATGATTATTATGATCTAACCACTGATTGATACCATAATCTATTACTCCCCTATACATAATAATATTATAGTTTCCATCTAATTCATTGATTATTTGAGTTGTATCTAATGTTAATTGATAATTTTTTTCTTGTTGGATTTCAAAATTTATTGTAGATATTGAACCAACAACTAAAAGCAAAATAACAATTGGAACAAATAATTTCTTTTTTTCAAAATTTCGTGAAAGCAAAATAGAAATTCCCAACCATAAACAACCAAAACTAGGAATTAAATATCTTGGATGTAAAATTGGCCTATATACTAAAGATGCTATTAAACCTAAAATAAATACACAAGCAATAACACTCATTCCAACTACCGCATATTTTTCTTCAAAGCTTTTCTTATTTCTTATAAATACAACTATTAAAGATAAAATAGCTATTAATAATATTATTGCTAAGATTAAATAAAGCAATGGCGGAGTATACGGTACTGGAAGACCATTCAATATTTTATTGCCTGGAGACAAAACAAACCAAAGGTAAACAATAGCAGTATCCGGTGTTAAAGAAGTAATCCAATATCCGGAGTGTACACGAGCCATTTGGCCAAATAAAATAAAACACCATGGCATAAATGCCAATATAGGTACAACTGTTGCAAAAATCCATTTTTTTAAATCTTTTTTATTATTTTTAATCAAATAAACAAACAAAAATAAATAAAGAATAAATGAAGCAATTCCTGAGAAATAATGAGTATAAACAGAACATATTGTTAATAAAATCAAGACTCCCCAATTTTTATAACTAGATTCATTATTTATTATTTCCCAAATATAAACAAAACTAGCTGTTACAAAAAACAAAGCCCAGCTATACATCCTCAATTGAGTGTAAAAATTCATTAATTGAGGCATACAAACAATACATAAAGCAAATATCCCTGCAGTTAGCCATCCGAAATTCTTTCTAATTTTAGTAGCACCTAAAATAAGCATAAGATACAATGGAATAATTGATAACAATTTACCAACTATAATTGGATTATAATTAGTAATAAGGAAAGCCACCGGTTTTAAAAATGCTTTATACATAAAATAATAAAGCAAAGGATGAACATCTCCAACACCTATGTTAATCATATCTGACAAAGGTGAATTTAACATTACTAATGTATATATTTCATCGCCCCATATCTGAATGTAATGAAAACAAGTATAAGTCAAATAAAATGTAAAACATAAACCTAAAACAAATAATAAAATTCCAAATTTATCGTCAGACTTCATATTTTTTAGACATACATTCACAATATCACCTAATTTAGTTATAATCTATATATTTTATCCCATATAAAGATATAGAAATCTTATAAAAATGCTATAATCCCCTATTATACCTTACTAATTTTACAATTCTCTAAATTAAGGCATTAAATTCTTAAAAATTTCATCCCACTGTTTTGCACGAGATTTTAAATTATAGTTTTTCAAAATATCTTCGCGTGCATTATTTAATATTCCATTTCTAAGTTTTGGGTCTTCAATCAACATGGATAATTTATTTACCCACTCATCTTCATTATATGTAATTTAAAGTATCTTTTATAATTTATAAAAAACTTCGTATAAATTCCTCATCATCCTCATATACCTCAAACACTGCCATGGGGTGTGAAGGATAATCAACAATACTGATA
>CALVKC010000180.1 GCA_944332505.1 uncultured Bacilli bacterium | reverse complement strand
CAGATGAATTTGATCCTGACGCTGAAGAGTATTAAAATAAAAATAGAATAATAAAGGTGGTGGATATAAATGGGAGCAAATAAAACACAAATTGACAATCTTATATCATTATTAGATGGGTACATAAAATCAGGTGGACATCATCTTAATGTAAATGTTTTTACTAAAGAAACATTGTTAGATGCACAAAAACATCAAGAATTATATCCACAACTTACAGTTCGTGTATCTGGTTATGCTGTAAACTTTGACAAGTTGACAAAGGATCAACAGGATGAAGTTATAGCGAGAACATTTCATGATAAATTTTAATAAGGGGGAAATTATATGAAATATAATAAGAGAGATATTACAAAATTTGAAGCTGAGATTAAAGCATTAATTGAAAAAGAAGGTAGTGATGAAACTGCTAGAGTTGAAGCATTAGTACAGAAATATACTGGCCCTGGTGTTGGATTGGTTTATGATACTGAAACAGGTAAATTAAATCTTGCTGAAGGATGGGTATTTGATAAGAATGGGGATATTGTAAGATTGGATGATATTACTGGCCCAGGCGTTGGACTGTAATAATATAAAGTATTATAGTTTATGAATATGATAAATTAGTATATTTAGGGAGAGCTGCTGTCACAGGCACTCTCCTATTTTGATGAGTAAAAGGAAGAGAAATATATGAAAGTTGTTAAATCTTATATTACAGTTGATAACATTATAGAAAGTTTAACAGACGAAGATAAAGCGCAAGTTAAATGTGCTTATTTTAGTAAAGTTGAATATGACGATAATGAAATTGAATTCACAATTGTAGTTGATGAAGAAGATGGTACTGATGAGGAATGGGATATTACAGAGTGTTGGTATGATCCAGAAGATGCTTTGGTTGATGAATACATGGATTATCTAATGAATAATCGCTTATTTGAAATTGAGGAAAAAGATAATGGTTAAAACAATAAATGTATATATAGATCCTTGTCAATTATTAAAATATATTAAGACTTCCGTTGGGTTGAATAATTGCAAGGATTTTGTGTTAACTGACGTAAGAGTTGATAATGATGACTCAATAGAATTTAAAGCAATCGTATCAGATGAAATTATTGATAGAAAAGAATCTGTAAGATATAGATATGAATAGTTTTGGAGGAAAAGGATTTGATAGAAATAAAAAAGAAAGCCAATGAAACAGAGGAACAATTTCTTTGGAGAGTTGGTCAGATGATTGATTCTGGTCAAATTGAAAGTTGGAAAACTATAACAGATATAATTAATAGAGAACTTGAAATTGATGAAACTGAATTTAGAGGGGAATCAGCATTCCGCAAGAGGTATCAGGCAGCTAAAAAATTTTATGATAATTGTTTTTCTAAGATGGAATCAGATACTTATGCTAAAGAAGTTAAAATAATGACTGATAAATTATATAAGGAAAGAAGAAAACTTTATGACCAAAAGCGTGAATACAATAAGATTCTTACTTCTGATGCTAGAGCAGAACATTTAACAGAAGAATTAATTTTGGCGGCTAACAGGCTAAACGAATTTAAACCTTTAGTATTTGAAAATAAATATTTCGATTCAAATATACATAAAGAAGCATTAATTGCTTTTAGTGACTGGCATTATGGTATGACTACTGATAATATTTGGAATAAATACAATGTTGAAATCTGTAAGCAAAGAGTTAAAAAGTTTGTAGGAATAGCAAAAGAATTTTTGGATTTAAATAATATTGGAGTATTAAATATAGTAACATTAGGCGATGCTTGCCATGGCGCAATCCATGTGGGTTGTAGAGTAAAATCAGAAGAGGATACATGCGATCAACTTATGCATGTTTCTGAGATAATGGCAGAAGCAATCAATGAGTTATCTAAAGTTGTAAATCAAGTAAATGTATATAGTTGTTATGGCAATCATTTAAGAACTATTCAAAATAAAGATAATTCAATTCACAGTGACAATATGGAAAAAATAATTCCATGGTGGTTAAGACAGAGATTAAAAGATAATTATAAGGTAAATATTATTGAGTCTGAATATAAAGAATTCACTAAATTGAATATTTTAGGTTTTAATATTTGTTGTGTTCATGGTGATTTAGAAAATTTTAAAAATATAGGAACTACTGTTAATACTATTTTCTCACGTAAATTTGGAGAAACAATTGATTATACAATTAGTGGTGATAAACATCATCTTGAAGAATTTGAACAATTTGATATTGAAAGTATTTTAATTCGTTCATTATGTGGAACAGATGATTTTGCAAGTAATAAAAGATTGTATTCTAAGCCAGGACAAACATTAATGATTTTTAATGATGTTTATGGTAGGGAAGCTACTTATCATATTCCATTAGATTAATTAATATTATATTATAATAATTTTAAATAAAGACTATTGATATGAAAAGAATTTTCAAAGATTATATGGCTGAATATCCGGTACATATTGATGCTGATTATTTTTTGAATAATACACAAGTTAATACAGAATATGACCCGGAATGTTTATTTACAAAAGGAAAAGATTTTATATCAAGTTTAGATGAAAATGATATTATTATAATTATAAAAAACAAACATTT
>CALVKC010000179.1 GCA_944332505.1 uncultured Bacilli bacterium | reverse complement strand
GTAATAGTCTTTAATAACCGAATACATAAAGACTGATTCATATTTAGCAGTATACATAAATTCACCTCTATTAGTTATATTAGCTAAATTAGTGTGAAATCCTGCGAAAATATATAAATTAATTATAATTAACTTATAGTTATTGTACCAAATTTCTAACGAAAAGTCACTATAATGAAAAATATTTCATTAAACTATTGCAAAATAAAAAGTGTTGGATTATTATATATTCTGCTCAAAGAAAGAAATAATCTCAACACATGTATAATTATACTACAAATTACAAAATAAATAAACAATTATTTCTCTCTTTGAACAATTTGAAGGGAGTTTTTTTATGAATACTGATGAAAATCAAAAAATTTGGATTGATAAAATCCATGACAATCTAATTTTAAGGGGAAGAAGTGAACGTACTTTTATTAATTATAAAAGTGCTTTAATGAGATTTTTTCAATATTATGATTCTAATACCGACATTGAAAGATTAAGAGAAAATGATATTATTAACTTTCTTAAAGAAAAATTTATCATACCTAACAAATGTAAAAACACTTATAATCTTACTGTTTGTTCTATTAGATTATTTTACATTATATGCTTTAATATTTCACTTAATAGAGTGCTATTACCTTCTTCTAAATTAACGAAGAAGTTGCCAACTGTATTATCAAAAGAACAAGTGATAACTATTATCAACAATGAAAAATATTTAAAACATAAATGTTGGATTTTGTTAGGCTATTGTTGTGGGCTTCGCGTTAGTGAAGTGGCTAAAATTAAAGTGGAAGATATGGATGTTTCTTCACATAAATTAAAGGTTTTAGGTAAAGGAAGTAAAGAAAGATATACTATTCTTCCTAATATCGTCATTAAAGCTTTATGTCTTTATTGTAAAAAAAATAATATTACTAACGGCTATATATTTAAAGGTATATCTGGAAAACCTTATATGAATGAAAAAACTATTATTAACTACTTTTCGGTTATTAGGGATTTATATAATTTAGACAATAATATTTCTTTTCATACATTAAGACATTCTTTCGCTACTTACTATCTTACCAACGGAGGAAGTCTTTTAAAATTACAATCTATGCTAGGTCACAATAATATTAATACTACTGCAATTTACTTACATATATCTTTTAATTTCAATGAATTTGAAGGTGTAAAATATGTCTAATTTTACTATTCAAGATATTTTTAATAAATATGGTGATGCTTATATAAAAAATCATAAATTATCTAAAGAACAATGGAAAGTTTTTAATGCCATTAGAAATTGTGGTACTTCTAATTTAGGATTCCATATTTGTACTTGTAATGAATGTGGTGAATCTTATTTTGGTTATAATTCTTGTCGCAATAGACACTGTCCCATGTGCCAAAAGTATGCTCGTGAAAAATGGATTCATAATGAATCTAGTTATTTACTTGATTCTAAATATTTTCATATCATTACTACTGTCCCAGCTGAATTAAATGAGATTTTTATGTTTAACAAAAAAATTTGTTACAATATTTTATTTAAAGCTACTAGTGAATCTATTTTAACTTTAGCTAATGATACAAAATGGTTAGGCGCTAAAGTTGGTATTACTTCTATATTACATACTTGGGGACAAACTATGGAATTTCATCCTCACATTCATTCCATCGTAACTGGTGGTGGCTTAAATAATAATAAATGGGTTCCTTGTAATAATGATTATATTTTTAAAGTTCAAGTACTAAGTTCTTTATTTAAAAAGAAGTTTTTAGCTTATTTAAAGCATGAATTTAATAACTTAATTTTAAATAATAATTTAACTAATATCAAAGCTTTCAACAAATTTTTAGAACCTCTTTATAATAAACCTTGGATTACATATATTGAACCACCAAAAGGTAATCCAGAAAATGTTATTGAATATGTTGGAAGATATTCTTTTCGTGTAGCTATTTCTAACGAAAGGATTAAAAATATTGACAACAACTTAGTAACTTTTGAATATAAAGATTATAAAGATAATTCTAAAATAAAAGAAATGACCATATCTGCTGATGAATTCATTAGAAGATTTCTTTTACACGTTTTACCTGAAAATTTTACTAAAATTAAACACTATGGATTATTATCAAATAGATACAGAAAGCAAAATATTAGACTATGTAAATTGCTTATTTCAAAAATTTTGTGTAATGATTTTATTAATTCAATTAATAGAAAACTTTACATATTCAAATGTCACAAATGTGGTTGTTCAAAATTCAGTTATATTTTTAAATACAAAACTAATCGATCCTGATTTTTTAAAATTTAAATATAATATCAAAGGGTTCCAAACTTTAGGGGTAAGGGGGAATTATACCTTAAAATGGTTATTTTGCTTATATGAATATACTCAAGATTATCTATTTTTTGAATATTTTAAAATTTAAACTCATTTATAATACATACTTTCCCCTTACGTTCCTTTTCGTTAGAAATTAGGTACAATAATTTTATAACACATTTTTCGCATGCTCAAAATGTGCTATAAAATACTTAACATTATAACCCAAATCTACCCAATATATTGCTCCAATTTTCAAACTAGTAGTATCATCAGGATTTCTATTTATAAGTTTTAATTTATCTTTACACC
>CALVKC010000178.1 GCA_944332505.1 uncultured Bacilli bacterium | reverse complement strand
ACTAATGTTATCTTAAAAGAACCTAATTTTATTAAAGCATTAGAGTTATGGGAATACTTAGAAAAAAATAATATTGTACCTATGACATCTATTGTGAAAGAAACAAAAGAAAATAAAGATTTAGCAATAAAAGATAAATATGATTTGGCTTTCTTTATTGAAACTGATGCATTAAGTGAAAATAAAGAAAAAGAAGAAGCAACATTTAATGCAGCAATAATTAGTAAATTAATTAATGATTTTGTATTTTCTGGTAATATAGATAAAAAAGAATTTAAATCAATAATTAATAAGGAATTTAAAGAAGCAAGTAAAAGAAAAGAAAAAATTGTTAATAATATTGATAATTGTTTTAAAGATTTTGTAAATAATTTTGAAAAGAAAAATAAAAAAGCATTTTCATTATTAAAATAGGAAGGTGAATTATGGCAAAAAGGAAAAAGAATGAAGAAATAAAAATAGAATTTAATCGCCGTGAAGAATTAAATTTAAAAGAATTTCTTTTATTAGATAATAAAAAACAAGATGCTAAAATTAAAGAAATCTTAAATACAATGTATGATGGTAAGATTGAAGTATCTAAAAAACATATTGATAAAGTATTAAATATTTGTTTTGATACAAAAGATAATGAAGTATATTTACCAGCGTCATTGAAAGTAGAAAAAATAGGTAGTAAATTAATATTTGTATTTAAAAAAGCTAATAATTTAGTATTATTTATTCTTTTTGCCTTAGCATTCTTATTAATTGGTGGTTTTGCAACATACATGGGGATTCATTATTTAGCAAAACTAGAATTAAATCAAGATTTAGATGGTGATGGTATTGCTGATTTAAATATTGATTTAGATGATGATGGAATATGTGATATTAACTGTGATACTGATAAAGATAAAAAACCTGATAGAAATATTGATTATCGTAGTAATAGAAAACCAATATTTAATATATTATTAGAAGATGGAACAATCTTTAATCCAATTAATCAAGATATTAATGGTGATGGTGTTTGTGATATCAATTGTGATACTAATGGTGATGGTTGGCCAGATTTAAATATTGACATTGATGGTGATGGAACTGTTGATTTTGATAGAGATATTGATGGCGATGGCATTAAAGATTTAGATATCGATTTAAATGGTGATGGTGTTTGTGATATCAATTGTGATGAAGATAAAGATAATGTCTGTGATTCAAGTTGTACTAATGTAAATATTGGTGATAATGGTGGAGGAACATCACAAGATGGTAATGGTGATATAGAATTTAGTACTGCTAGTTTAATAGTTATTTTTGATAGTACTGATGGAGTTAGTGCTGATGATATATATCCAGATGATCAAGTTGGTGAAGGAGTAAATACTGAAGTTCCAAGTATTGGATTTACTGTTCAAAATACAACTAATAAAGTTTTATACTATGACTTAAGTTGGACTATTATAGAAAATACCTTTACATCAGATAATTTCTGGTATAAAATAAGTAGTGATAATGATGGATTTAATCAAGATTGGGAAACCGCTCCAAAAAGTGATTATAAATTTGCTACTCGAGTTGCTATAGCTCCAAACACTACTCAAACATATGTTGTTGAATTTACTTTACATGGTACTGGTGAAGAACAAAACTATGATCAAGGCAAAAGATTTAATGGTCAAATCCATGTAGATTTAATTGAAGAATAGAACTCTAATATAAGAGTTCTTTTTTAATAAATTTATGTAAAATAATAAATTTGTTATTTTAAATTTATTGCTAAATATAGATATCTATTATATAATTTTTGATAGATAAGGAGAATAACAATGGATTGGTTAAGTATTAGGGAATTAATTATAGATACTATAAAATTAACTATTGCTGTTTTTATAATATTATTTTTAATTATATATGTTGTTTCTATAACTCAAGTAGTTGGCAATTCAATGAATTCAACATTAAAAGATGGAGATGTTTTAGTATTAAGTAAAGCTCATTATAAAATTTTTGATATTAAAAGGGGAGATATAATATCTCTTGATTATGCAGATACTAAATATTTAATTAAAAGGGTTATTGGCTTGCCGGGGGATGATGTAGATATTATAGATAATCAATTATATATTAATAATGAATTATATGAAGAAGATTATTTAGATACTGATTTAGTATATGATAATTTTTCATTGCAAGATTTAGGTTATACAACTATTCCAGAAGATATGTATTTAGTCCTAGGAGATAATCGAGAAGATTCATTAGATAGTAGAGAAATAGGTTTAATAAGTAAAGATGAAATTAATGGTAAAATAGTTTTAAGAATATGGCCAATAAATAAAATTAAATTTTTTTAGAAATAATTTAAGTTTACCTCTCATAAATTTTTATGGGGGTTTTATTTTGTCGAATATTGTTGCTTTTATATATATTTTGTGATATATTATAAGCAGCTAGAAAGGGAGGAAATAATGGATAAGAGAAAAGGTATAATTTTAGCTATAGTATTATTTCTTATCATTGGTTTAGGTACATTTGTTTTTGCGGGTGGATCTGATAACAATGAAAAAGGCCAAAGGAATAATACTAATGAAACAAACAAAAATAATGAAAATGGCCAAAATGTAGAAACTCCTGAAGGTGAAGAAGGAGAAAATGAAGGGGAAGGAGG
>CALVKC010000177.1 GCA_944332505.1 uncultured Bacilli bacterium | reverse complement strand
CATGCTATTTATATTTTCATCATTTTATCTAAATATTTTGCAGGTATTTTATGTTTTAATTTCCAAACAATTCCAACTGGTTTTGATCCACTATGAGATACATATTCAGCCTCACCTAAATAAATATATGGACTTGCTTGATTATTTTCTTTTCTATTTATTCTTACAAACAAACTTACTCTACCATTTGAATTAATATACCTATTTAAAGTGTCACTTCCATCTGCTACAGAGTTCTGAGTTTGCCAATGAAACAACTCATCATTTATTGCATAATCTTCATAGGCAATCGATTCACCAAAATGACTAGATTCTTTATTTATTGTAACTAAGAATATATCATGATTTTGTTCTTTTAAATACCATACTCCTTGTAACATTGGCCCTGCATATTTTTCATTAAATACACCTAAGCCTGAATATAATTGAGCTTGTGAATAAACACCATATACTTCTAAAGGGCAATCAAAATTTAAATCATCTTTTATAGGTAATACTTCTAATGAATTATAAAGATAATTACATATTTCGTTTATTTCATAGTTTAAACATTCTGAGTTTTTAACAAATTCTAAGGCTTCAATTATATTTTTGAATCCTTCCTTTTCCGGTAGTTTATTAAATAATGTGTAATATGTCATTGTATCTAGCAACTCATTATGATTAATATTTTCATCATTTAATAACGACTTAATATAATTTATAAATTTTGGAGAATTAATTGTTAATAAATTTTTTAATCTACCAACGATAGCATTTTCTATCGAATTTTTTTCAGCAAAACATTTAATTCCTGCTTCTGTTAACAATCTATAAAAAGACACATCTTTTTTATAAATATCATTAATATTTAATTTATAATGATTAATAAAATTATATAAAGTTAATTCTTTATGAGTTGTTTCTTCAAATCTTTGCAACATTTCAATTATAACTTGTCTATTACTTGTATTAGCTTTTATATTAGACAAAATATATTCTTCAGCTACTCTTTCTAAAGCAATTGAGCAACCTACTGGTAACATTGGGAATCCATTATTAATAGAATCTTTAACACTAACTCCTTCAATTCCAATTAAAGCTTTAAATTTATCAGCATAATTAAAATGCTTATTACATTCACCAATAAAATCTAAAACAATTAAATAATCTTTATTAATATGTTTTCTAAGTCCCCTACCTAATTGTTGTAAGAAAATTGTTAATGAATCTGTAGGTCTTAATAATAATTCGACATTTACACATGGAATATCTACACCTTCATTATATAAGTCCACAGTAAAAATAAATTTAATCTTACCAGACTCAAGATCTTTTATAGCATTATTTCTCAAATTACTATCTGAATTACCAGTTAAGCATATTGACGGAATATTGTTTTCATTGAATTTATCCGCCATATACTCTGCATGATTGATTGAAGAGCAAAATCCTAATCCATGTACTTTGTCTATATCATCAATATACTTAAATAAATTTTCAATAATTGTATTAACCCTTACATTAGCACTTGCTTCATTTTCAACAAATAGTTTATCTAAATCACTATTATTATAACCAAATGATGACCATCTTACATTACTTAAATCAGTAGGATCAGTAATTCCATAATATTGAAATGGAACTAGTAGTTTATTATTTATTGCCTCAGGCAATCTCATTTCAGCTGCAATGGTATTACAGAAAAATTCTGTTATATCTTGTCCATCCATTCTTTCTGGCGTTGCTGTTAAACCTAATAATAATTTGGGATTAAAATAGTTTAAGAAATTAGTATAAGTTTTAGCCGCACCATGATGTATTTCATCTGCAACTATATAATCATAATAATCAGAATCAACTTGTTTCATTATATTTTCTAAACCTAATGGTGTTGTAAATAATCTATTTATATTTTCAGGTTTATAATTACCTACATATAATTCACCAAAATTAGCATCTTTTAAAATTTGTCTAAATGTATCACAACTCTTTTTCAAAATTTCTTGTCTATGTACTACATATAAAAATTTAGCGTTAGGATTCTTTTCTAAAAAGTTTTTAAAATCAAATGCGGCAAGTACAGTTTTACCTACACCAGTAGCCGCTACAACTAAATTTCTATTTCGATAATAAATTTCTCTTTCAACCTCTAATTTTTCCAATATTTGTTCTTGATAATCATATGGTTTATAAGTCATTAAATTTTGATAAACATTAACATTTTCTGTTTTATATGATAACGCCTCTTTTAGTTTATTTTTATCTTCTTCAGTATTATTCAAAGTTTTATATTCATATGAATTCCAATATGTTTCAAATTCAGAAATAACATTTTGAAAAATTTGTGGTGAATTTTTTTCAGTTAACTTAACATTCCACTCATCACCATAAACTAAGGCTGATCTAGATAAATTAGAAGAGCCAATATAGAATGTAGAAAAACCATTGTTTCTTTTAAAGATATATGCTTTTGCATGTAATCTTTGATTTTCAGTTTCATATGAAATTTTTATAGAAGTATTGGGTAATTCCAATAATTTTTCAATTGCCTTATATTCTGTAGCTTTAGTATAAGTTGTAGAAATAACTCTTAACTTTTTACCTTTAGCGGTAAATTCTTTTAAATCTTCATAAATAGGCATTAATCCTGTCATTCTTATAAAAGAAACTAATAGCATCACTTCATCAGATGAAGCTATTTCTTTTCTTA
>CALVKC010000176.1 GCA_944332505.1 uncultured Bacilli bacterium | reverse complement strand
GACGCAAGAATAAAATGGATACCTTTCTTTTGTTTTTTTATGCAATCTTTTTTTAATTGTTCTAAATTCATTTTCTAGTCCTCTCTACAAATTACTATTTGTCGGAATAACTTATTAAATATCTAATTGTTTCTTTTCTCCTGTTACTTTATCTACAGCATAATAAATTGTATATTCATGTGCTGGTTTTGGATTAAAGAATTTAGATTCAATATTATATTTATTTCTGCATTCTTCGCATTCAAAGTATGGAGTATTTTCTTCTATTCTATTCCAATCATCCATTCTTGTTTCTTGTACAAGTTTTCCTTTTCCACATAAGCAAGGTTTTGTTCTTTTTGTTGTATCCCAACTCATATTCACACCTCCAAATTATTCAAGCATTTTTCTTTTGTTAATTATATCACAAATAAAAGATTATCACCAGCAATTCATACTATTTTTATCAGACATAATTGATGTTGGAATAAGTAAACTAATATATCCGTTAGGATTAGCATATTTCTCTATTATTTCCTCAACAAATAACTTATATAAATTCAAAACTCCTTCAGATGAATACTTAAAATTGCTTTTTACTATCTTTGAAATATCATTATATTTTATTTGATCTTTTTCGTATTCTTCTTCGCTATTGTATTGAGAACGTTCTGCTTTTAAGTTTTTATATGGTGGATTAGTTGCTATAACATCAAATCCATCATTTAAAATTGCATTTGGAAAAACATTTGTAATTGGAATATATCTTAATTCATTTTGTGTAACATCAATTAGAACACTTTTACCATAAAATCTTCCAAAATAATCTTCTGAAGTTTGATTATATCTAATTGTTTTATATAACTTGTTATATAAATATTCAGTATAATACTTTAATGGTGTTTTACCCACTGTCTCATTTACTTCATTTAAAATAACTGTATCTTTAATAATTGCAAATTGAGATAATAACTTGTCTTTTTTTGTTTCTGGTGACACTTGAGATCTTTTTAAATTATCTTCAATAGCAGCATATATTTTAGAACCATCAGTTTTAAACTTATCTCCTATTAAATCATCGATAGAAAAGTTTTTATATTCGATTTCTTTGAGTGCAAGTAAGATTCCACTAACAACTAGTGGTTTATCTTTATCACTTAAATTACCATAATTTCTTAAATATTCATGCAATTCTTTTGCATCTTTTAAAATTTCAGCAGTTGTTTTTTCCTCATCAGTATCTTCCTTTAGTATTTCTCTAATATAATACTCATCAATATTATTTTCATTAAATGATATAAAACTTTCTACTTCTGGTAAATCCATAAAGTATTCTCTGCCATCTAAATAGATAGGTTTTATAATATGATGCTTTTCATCACCACTAATACCAAAGGCAATTGCTTTTTTATAATTAGTATTTTCTAATATATGTTTGGCATAAAATTATGCACCATTTAGAGCATAATTAACAATTTATGATACTTGCATATCAAGAATCCCATTATCATCATATTTTGCTTGCTTATCAGTTGTTGGTTTATCTTCAATTACAATTACAAAATCTTTAACAACACCGCAATATTCTGGATAACCATAATTTCCAGTTCCTTTTTTTGAAGCAGTTTTTAATGCTTCATCTATTTCTTTTATATTACATCCTTGTGAATCTATTTTAATATTTGCATCCTTTAACAAATCATATACCCAAAGATCTGTTCTAATTTCTTTCTTAGCCATTTTTACTTCCTCCTACCTTAAGCTACAACTGGTACAATAATTTCACTAATTACTTTAATAGCATTTATTGTATCAACAAATTCTATACCTTTTGCATATTCATAGTTATTTTGATAACTATTCCATAATAATTTTAGTCTTGAATCATCTTCAATTAAGTTTATATAATCATTAGCATTTTCTATATAACTTATAGTTTCTCTATTTTTTGATGTATTAATAATTGCTTTTCTTAAAGTTTCTTTATTAATATCATTCCATTTTAAATTAACAAACATATATAAATCATAGTAATCTTTCATTCTGGTATTATCAATATTTCTACTAATGATTGATTCAAACTTTTCAGCAATGATTGTTTCATAATTATAAGTCATAATGTTAATAGTTTCATTATCAAATAATGTATTATATTTAAATTTTACTTCTTTATAAGTAATAATATCTCCTGTTGTTATATCAATCATTAAATTAGTTTTTAATCCATCAAAGTCTGCTTTTAAGTTAACTTCAAATCCTGAATACAATTCTTCTTCTCTGATATCTTTAATATTTTCTATTTCAAAAGTTATATTATCTTTTAAATCTATGTTTATTATTTCTGTAATTACTTTTGTAATTGTACTTTTATTTAGTGGTAATCCTTTAATTGTAGTATCTAAATCCATTGTACTTCTCAAATTAACACCAAAGACAGACGATAATAAAAGTCCACCTTTAATGACAAATTTATTTTTATACTTAGATTTTGATATTCTTTTTAATAAGGCTTCAAACATAAAGTTTTGAATTAAATATTTATTAGGTATGTTAGTCTTTTTAGATAAGTTAGATGCTTTGGCTTTTAGACTATCTCTATTTTTAATCATCCAAACACCTCAAAAGTATCTCTTACTTTATTATAAATATTCATCTTTTTAGCGTATTCATATAGTTTTAAAGTGTTTTTCTTTTTACTATAAAAATACTCTCTAATAGCCTTATTAAAAATTTCAGCATC
>CALVKC010000175.1 GCA_944332505.1 uncultured Bacilli bacterium | reverse complement strand
GAATATTATATTGTGGATAATTTAAAGAAATATGATTTTTCCACAGTACCTAGAAGTCCATTTAATAGAGATTTGAGTGGTATTGATAATATTATAAAATATAAAAGTAAATATATAGGTGATAATAGTAATACTGGTAATTTAATTAATTCTTTACCACTTGCTGATTATGGTTATGTTTTTGAAATTGATGATAATAAGTTGATAGTAGATTATCATATGACAGATTGGTATTTGAATGATGATCTATATGTAAATAAAGCTTTAATATATAATAGTGTTTCTTTATTTGCTTTAATTGATAATTTAGAAAGTATTACATATAATTTTAGTGGGTCTTCTTATTATGTGAATAGAGATGATATAGAAAATAATTATCCTAATTATTTTAAAGTTTTTGTTGATGACAAAATAAATAAGAATAATTTTAATAAGTATGTTGAAAACCTTATGAATGATGAAGAGTTTATAAAAAATAATTTTAAAAAAATGTTTAAAAGTTAAATTTGACAAAAATTTTTGATGTTATATAATATTTTCCGTATTTAAGGGGGGAATATTATGACTTTTAATAATGTACATTTACATGGTAAAAAGGCATTAGGTATTTTTAAATTTAATTATAAGAAAAATTTAGTTAAAGATGAAATTGTTTCTTTTGCAGCAGATTATTGGGCTGATGCTATAGAAAATGCTGACGATAAACAAATTAGTTATCAAATGGGTAATGGAGTGATAACTTTATCTGATAAAGAAATAGATAGGTTTAAAAAATCTTTTATTAATTATGTTTCAAAGATTTTTCCGAATGAAGGTAGTATTATGCTTTGGACTTCTGACGGAACTCATTTTGAAGATGTTGGGACAGATGCTTATTTACCAGAAATTATGAAAAATTGTAATTTACCACTAATATGTTTACCTAGTGATTTATGTATGTGGATATCTTCTAATAAAATTGTTGTGGAAAATGATTTTACTCAAGAAGTAATTTATGATACGAAGAACAAAAAATTAAAATAAAAATGGACTTTTCTAAGCCCGTTTTTATTTTTTTGGATCAATCATAATTTTTACCGCATCATCTGTTCCACTTGTTAATCTTTCATAAGCTTTTTGGATTTCTTCAAGTGGTACAATATCATCGACAAATTTCATAACATCTATTTTTTTATTTGCCATTAAACTTATACAGTTTTTAAATTCTTCTTTTGTATATGCGATTGCTCCTTTAATTGTTAATTCTTTCATAACCGCAATTACAGATGCAAATTCTATTGGTTTAGGTGATACACCAACTAAGACAATGGTTCCCCCTGGTTTAACTGTCATTAATTCACTTTCTACAGCTTTAGTAGTACCAGAACAGTCTATTACAACATCAAATCCATTAGGAATTTTAGTAAAAATGTTATTTAAAAAATTTTCATCTTTAGCATTAAACCAATCATCAGCAACATTTAGTTTTACTGATTTTTTGCCCCTAGCTTCATTTGTTTCACTTACGGCAACAAATTCAGCACCTTCTAGTTTAGCAAACATAGCTGAGACTAGACCAATAATTCCACCACCAACAATTAAAACTTTATCTCCGACTCTAATATCAGCTAAATGAACAGCATGTAAGCCAACTGCTGTTGGTTCAACCATTGCACCCTCTTCATCTGTAACATTATCTGGCAATTTTAATACCATGTCTGGTCTTATTGCTATTGTGCTTGTTAATCCGCCTGGATTATCTAATGATAGTCCAATGGCATGAGTCCAAGTTTCTGAACAATACTGTGGATTTCCTGTTTCACATGCTTCACAGTTCCCGCATGGTGATATAGGTAGAGCAGTTACTCTATCTCCAATTTTTAAATCTGTTCTACTACCAGGATTTACAACTTTACCTGTAAATTCATGTCCCATTATTAAACCTTTAGGTTCTCCAGCATCCCAGTTATGAATATCTGAACCACATATTCCGGTTTTTATTATGTCGATTATTACTTTGTTATTATCTGGTTTTGGAGCATCTACATCGGCTATTTTAAATTTCTTTATATCTTCTAATATTGCAGCTTTCATTATATCCCTCCATTATAATTATAACATTTGTTAAATTGTGAAGAATAAAAAAATTTAAAATATTTTTAAATTTTACTTTTAGTATACTAAAAGTAGTGTGCAATTTTATGCATACTACTTAATGGTAATTATAATATTCTTGTAATTGAGACAGATCCTGAGTATAAATCATTTGGTACTAATCTAATATCAATATCAGATGTATTAATAAAGCGGTAACTTGCTCCTGGTAGAGCAGCAAATATGGCATTACCACTTACTGTTCCAGTGTCACAGCAGGTTAATTTATTATGAGTAGAAGAGTGAGCAATTAAGACATCATTAGGCCAATATTGATGGAATTCTATTCCAATTGTTTTTGGTTCACAATTAGAATTTTTGTTGTCATTATGTCTTACATTAATCCACCAGTGAACAATATAAATTCCTTCTTCTGGAATCATAAAGTCTCCTGTATTTGGATCATAAGTTATTTTGTTTGAAATATTTGTTGTTTGGAACATTACTGGATTTCCAATTGGAACAGATGAATCTGTTTCATCATGCACCATCGCATAACTGTTGAAGTTTTCTGCAGGTGTTCCTGCTGGGCCAGTAGCACCGGTAGCACCAGTGGCACCAGTCGCACCGGTTGCACCAGTCGCGCCAGTAGGGCCTTGAGGACCAGT
>CALVKC010000174.1 GCA_944332505.1 uncultured Bacilli bacterium | reverse complement strand
GCGATGTAGCTCAGTTGGCTAGAGCATCCGGTTCATACCCGGCAGGTCGTGTGTTCGAATCACACCGTCGCTACCAAGAGGAATTCTGCTCGAACTTTTATAGTTTCGAGTTTGATAAATAACTAATTCAGAAATGGATTGGTTTTTTTGTTATTAAAAACTATCCTAAAAGAAAGGATGGTATTATGGTAAATATTATTAAAGAAGAATTGCCTATTGAAGAACACTTGCGAAAGAAATTAGAACTGATATGTGAGTTTGCTAAAACAACACCAACAATTATTAATGGAAATATAAGGAAGATAGATAGAACTAATTTAACTTATATTGAGCCAAATAGAATTATTATAAAAAATAAAACTTTCTTAATATTTAATTATTCTAACGAAGTCTTTATTGAAAATTTATTTAATAAAATCAAATTATCTGAATTAGAAGATTATTTAAAAACTATCTAAATACTATTTATACCATAATCAGGGAATTGACAAATCTTAAAAAAATGATATTATATATAACCAATGAAAGAGGTATTCTCTAGAAATGGAGGTACACCGATGATAAAAATCAAAGATAGAATTAAAATATATAATATTGATTTTAATGAGGAGTCAGTAGTATTTAGACTTTACTAGATACTATTGTCTCCTCTTTTTTAGTAAAAGGAGTTGAAGTATATGAAAGATGAAGAAAGAATATGTGGTTTATATTTAAGAGTATCTACTGAAGATCAAGCCAAAGAAGGATTTAGTTTACCAGAGCAAAAAGAAAGATTAGAGGCACTTTGTAAGTTTAAAGGTTATAAGATATATGATTATTATACTGATGCTGGAATAAGTGCTAAAACAGGAAATCATAGACCAGAGTTTGATAGATTAATTGATGATGCTAAAAACGGCAAAATAAACACTGTTATTGCTTTAAAACTAGATAGACTATCAAGAAGTATATATGATTGGGAAAACTTACTTAAAACATCTGAAAAGTATAGATTTGATTTAGTATGTGCTAATGATGATATTAATACAACAACAGCTAATGGAAAAATGGTAACTAGAATTATGATGTCAGTTTCACAAAACGAAATAGAAAGAACAAGTGAAAGAACCAAAGTTGGTATGGTAGGAGCAATTAAACAAGGTCATATTCCAGCAGTTTGTCCTATTGGTTTTAAAAGAGTTGATAAAAAACTAGTTCCAGATCCATTAACAAAAGATATAGTTATAAGAATATTTAATTTATATTTTGAAGGTAATTCTTATAGCACTATTGCAAATATCTATAACAAAGAAAAAATACAAGGTAAAACAAATTGGAAAGATACAAGAATACTAAAGATTTTATCTAATGAATTATATAAAGGAGATTATGTATCAGGCAAAACAATAAATAAACCTGTATATTATGAAAATGTAGTTGAGCCATTAGTTAGTAAAGAACTATGGGAAAATTGCCAAGCACAAAGAAAGAAAAATCAAAAGAACTACATGAGAACTCAAACTTATATCTTCTTACAAAAATTAAGATGTCCTAAATGTGGAAGAATTCTTGCTGGTGGTGCTACTCATAAGATTAAATATGATAAATGGTATTTCTATTATAGATGTGAGGATTGTAAAAATAATATTAAAGAAGAAACTATTGAAAATTCGGTTAAAACACTACTATCAGATATATTAGAATATGATAATGTTGTTAATGAATTTTTCTTACCAGTATTAAAGTCCAAATTAGATAATCCAAAACAAGAATTAGAAAAAGAGTTAAAATCATTAAATAATAAAAAAGGTAGAATTAGAAAAGCATATATTGATTCAATATTTACAGAAGAAGAATATAGAAGTGAATTGGAATTAATAGAAAATCAAATTAAAGATATTAATTCTAAGTTATTAGAAAATTCACAAGCCGAACAATTAAACTTTACTACTGAAGATATATTACTTAAAAGAGATATGGATTTTATTAACAAAGTTAAATTACCAATTTCTTATTATGCATTTAATGATAATTGGGATTTATTAGATCGAGATGATAAAGCAGATATAATTATGAGATATATTGATGATGTTGAATTAGAAACTAAAAATGGAAAATTAGTTGTAAAACAAATTAATTTTAGAAGTACATTCTATAATGATTTTAATGAATTATACACCAAAGGTTATATTGATAAGAAAAGACCTCTTACATACGATTTTAATGGTGTATGTGTAGATACAAATATAAGATATAGTGAATACTTACCAATTAAAGATGTAATGCAACACTTATATAGATTAAATGAATATTATGAAGTTAATTTATATAAAGGCACTTATTATAAAGAAACAGAAAAATTAGATATAGGACCACTACAAAGAAATGAAGTTCCTATAAGAGTATTCCCATTACAAAAAGATAATAACGGAGATAATAATTGGTTATCAATGGGAATGCTTGCTACAAAGAATAACCCGAATGATATAAAGGTAAACATTAGAGATGTATTTGAAACAATACCCGATAATGTTACCGAAGAAGATTTTTAAAATGCGTGGCACGTTTTGTTTACGAAGTAAATGAAAGTGGCGATAGCAATTTAAAAATTAATACTTTATGTAGTTTTAACTATTTACGAAGTTTATAGTTATTACGAAATAAAGTAAACGGATTCTAAGGTGTTAAACCTTAGCCCACTGGATATTTTGTATGGAACGTACAAAATTCCTAGGGGGTTAGAAATTTTGGATGACCAAAATGACCACT
>CALVKC010000173.1 GCA_944332505.1 uncultured Bacilli bacterium | reverse complement strand
ATCTATTCCTTTATATGCTACATTTTGTATAGATTAAGGGAAAGTGATTATTAAATCTAAGCGACAACTTACAATTTATAAAGGAGAATATTAAATAAATAATATTCTCTATTTTTTATCAAAGCAAAAGCAATAAGAAGGGAAGAGGTGACTACCTAATTTTCTAAAAATAATGATATAATATTAATAAAAAATAGACAGGACTGTAAAACAATTTTTAGAAAAATATTCTAATAAATTAAATTTAAGAATTTTATGAAATGTTTAAATTATTAGATTTTTATACAAATATTTAAAATTTCAAAATCGAACATTTGAACATTTAAAATATATTAGAAATTATTTTATTTAAAATCAATTTTAAAATAAATTTATATTAATAATATGTAATTTATCATTTTAATTTATTAAATTATTTATAAGTAAATCTAATAAAATTAAATATTATAAAATAAATTTAATAATAATAAATCTTTCATAAAAAGTTATTTAATATAATTATAATATATTAAGCCTTAAAATCGTTTTTAAGACGTTTTAATTATAAACTTAACAAGTTATATGTCCAATTTATATAAAATATTACAAGTGATATATATATAATATATAGAAATACTCAAAAAACAGCTAAATATCAATACTTTGAGAAAATGCTAAAAAGTGCCAAAAAATACGACGCACGAGAATCGATTTTAAGGCGTTTTTATTTTTAAGACATATAGTTTCATTACCGCAAAATAAGGCTAAAATGAGAAATATGACAAAAATCAATTTTAAGACATTATTTTATTAAAGTAATGAAATTATATATTGGGTAAAACAAATATTATATAGATATAAGTAATTAAAATATAGTATAAAGATATTTAGAAAAAATTATTAATAAATTAGATAAAAGTATTTAAAAATAAAAACATATATGATAAAATAATGAAGTAAATAAACTATTAATAAGAATATAATATTAGCAAAGCCTAGAATAGCAAGGATTAGAAGAAATACAGCTATTCTTATTTAACTCCTACTCCACATTGCATGAAACTTTGATAATATACACCAAAATGTTATTATCACTTTATATAAAAAAATTGAATAACTCGATGTATTATATATAATAGTACATCGAGTTGTTATTTTGCTTAAATATTAATTAATATTTTTATATTAAATGTTTACATAACTTGAATGATGTGATAAAATAGATATTATAAGAAATAGCATATTGATTATTAAAGTTTACTTGAATACTATAATCATTTTTTTATAGTGTACACAATATAGAAAGGAAGATATAGTAAATTGGAATATTGGGATATTTATGATGAAAACCTGAATAAAACTGGAAGGACTATAAAATATAAAGAAAAATTGAAAGTTGGAGAATATCATTTATCAATACATTTATGGATAGAAAATAAAAATAATAAATTTCTTATGCAGAAAAGAGCAAAAACAATGAAAATATTTCCTGATATGTGGTCTATAGTTACAGGAGGAGTAATATCTGGAGAAAAAGGAATTGATGCAGTAATAAGAGAAACTAAAGAAGAAATAGGAATAAATTTAAAAAAAGAGTATTTGGTTAAATTTGGCATAGTAAAAAGAACATATGATTTCGTAGAAATATGGAAAACGACAGACAATATTAGTTTAAATAAAGTAATATTACAGACAGATGAAGTAAGTGAAGTAAAATTATTTTCAAAGTCTGAAATAATTCAAATGATAAAAGATGGATTAATAGTTGAAAGTATAAGAGATGAGTTTTATAAATTCATTTGGTAAAAATGGAGGAAAAATGAATATAACAGAGTTGTCAAAAGAAGATATAAAAGCAATTCTAAGAGCAAATCAATATATCATTATAGATATAAATTTTCAAAATAATTCTATTAATGGTTCTATTATAAAAAAAGAAATAAAATATTTTTTTAAAATTATGTCATTAGATAGATGTAAGCAGGAAATTAAAGGTTATCTATCTATTAAAGCTGAATATCCTGTACCTGGATTAGTGGAATACATAGAATATTCTAATATAGGTATATTAATATATGAATATGTAAATTCAATAAAAAATAATCAAGGCTTATTACATGATTATATTTTACAATGTGAAGAGAAAAACATATATACTTCAGATGTAGTAAAAAAATTATTTAAGTATTATGAGAAATCTTTAAAAACAATATATAAAGTAAATTCTTTTCCTATGGAGGAATTTTACAAAGAAAGAATAAATACAAGATTACTAAAATGGTATAAAGATTGGGAAATTAATGAATATAAAATCATTATAAATGGAACAATTTATATAAATTTAAAAGAAATTATAAGAACTCTAAAAAATTTTTTTGAAAAACCCAATATGTTTGAAGCTTTTTTATCACAAGGTGATCCTAATACCGTTAATTTAGGTATAGAACCTATATTTATGGATTTAACAACATCAGGTTATAATTATATAGTAGCAGAAATAGCAAACTTTACATGGTCAGAATTAATTGCAGATGCATATTTTTGTCCAAAATATCATGCAAAATCTTATAAAGGACACGAAAAAATTTTAAGTTTATATGATAATTATAAGCCAAATTTGAAGTATTCAATAAATAATAATAAAAAAATAATAAAAATAGATGGTGCTTTAAAAATAAGCAAAATTAGAAAAAATGTTTTAAATGAGTATTTAGAAATCTTTGTTAAAAATAATATTGCGATAGTGTAAAGTAATCTATGAAAAAATAGATTATGAAAATATTATCTAAAATTTGTAAAAAAGCACATTGAAAAG
>CALVKC010000172.1 GCA_944332505.1 uncultured Bacilli bacterium | reverse complement strand
TACGCATTTTTAAAACCACAATTTTCTCAATAAAATCGTGGTTTTTTCTATTTTACTGTTTAAGATGAGATTATATCACAATTTTCTTGCTTATAGAATATTTAAAATTTTTAATTACAAATATCGACAAAAAAAAGAAAATAAGATATAATTTGTTTGGGATGTTTATGAAGTTAGAATTTAGATTAAAATATACAGATAAAAATAATTTAGCAAGACTTGGAGAAATTACTTATAATGGTAAAACTTATGAAACTCCAATGTTTATGCCAGTTGGAACTAATGCTACAGTTAAAACATTATCGCCGGAAGAACTTAAAAGTATTGGCTCAGGAATAGTTCTTGCTAATACATATCACTTATGGTTAAGGCCAGGAGAAGATGTTGTCGCTTTAGCAGGTGGCTTACATAAATTTATGAATTATGATGGACCGATTTTAACAGATTCTGGTGGCTTTCAAGTTTTTTCTTTAGCTAAACCAAAAGATATAACTGAAGAAGGGGTAAAATTTAAAAATCACTTAAATGGAGATGCATTATTACTTACTCCAGAAAAATCAATTGATATTCAAACAAAACTTGGTAGTGATATAATGATGAGTTTTGATGAATGCGTTAAGTGGCCAAGTAGTTATGAATATATGCAAGAAAGTGTTGAAAGAACATTGAGATGGGCAAAAAGAGGAAAAGATGTAAAACTAGATAATGATCAATTATTGTTTGGAATTGTTCAAGGGGGAGAATATCCGGATTTACGAAAGCATTGCTGTGAAGAACTTGTTAAAATGGATTTTGATGGTTATTCTATCGGAGGAACTTCTGTTGGTGAAGATAAACCTACTATGTATAAAATGGTTGAATATTCAACTAAATATTTACCTCTTGATAAACTTCGTTATTTAATGGGAGTAGGTGATCCAATAGATTTAATTGAAAATGTAATGCGAGGAGTAGATATATTTGATTGTGTATCCCCAACAAGACTTGCAAGACATGGACATACTTATACAAAATATGGAAAAATTAATATTAAAAATAATAAATATAAAGAAGATTTTACACCAGTAGATGAGTGTGATTGCTATACATGCAAAAATTATACTAAAGCATATATTAGACATTTAATTGTTGCTAATGAAACTTTTGGAGCTAGATTACTTTCTATTCATAATATTTATTTTTTACATAAGTTAATGGCAAAAATTAGAGAAAATATTAAAAATAATACGATGGAAGAATTTAGAAATGAATTTATTAAAAATTATTATGGAGATGATTATGAAAAATAAAATTATAATTTCAATTACATTACTTATTATATTTGGATCAATTATTGGTTATACAACTTATAAAGTAATAAATAAACATAATACCAAGTTATTACATGTAAAAAGTGAATATATTATTGAACAAGCAAAAAATTGCTTTAATGAAAAAAAATGTACAGGGACTAAAGTTACTTTAAAAACTTTATATGAACTTGATTATTTAGATAAACAAGTAAATCCTGTAACTAAAGAATATTATAACGATGAAGATTATGTTTTAAAAGAAGGCAACGATTATACCTTTTATACAACTTAATCTTCTTTTTTATTTATACCAAGCATTCCCCCAAGAGTACCTGATAAAAGTAAAACTATGTAATAAATAATAGTAGTTATATTAAAGAAACTTCTGGTAGTAAATATATTTATAATAATTAATATTAGTAAAAATAAACCACTTATTTTTAATCCTGCAATATAACCTTTATTAGTTGCTTTTTTACCATTTTTAAAACCAAAGAAGAAAAAAGCAAGAATATTAAATAAAAATATTATTAAATTAGTTATTGTAGAATTTACACCAATTAAATTAAGTAAACTACATATAAAAACTAATAATATTATAAATATAGTATAATATCCTAAATATTTAAGTAAATTTTTCAAATTAATCACCTAATTAATACTATGTAATGATTAAAATAATATGATTATACCCATAATAAATTTAGGTGAGGTTATGGAATTATTTACAGTACTATTTCGAACTTTATTTTTTTACTTTTTTGTTTTAGTTGCTTATCGATTGATGGGAAAAAGAGAAATAGGACAACTTGGAGTAATAGATTTAATAGTTTCAATCCTTATTGCTGAACTTGTTGCAATAAGCATTGAAGAAACTGAAAATTCAATATATTTGACAATTATTCCTATAGCAGTTTTAGTATTACTTGAAATTGTTTTTGCTTATATTTCTATTAAATCTCGTAAATTTAGAAATGTTTTTGATGGTAAACCATCATTAATTATTGCAAATGGTAAAATTAATTATAAAGAAATGATAAAACAAAGATATTCTTTAGATGATTTACTTATTAGTTTAAGAATGCAAGGAATAAAGGAATTAGATATGGTAGAATATGCATTTTTAGAACCTAATGGTCAGTTATCAATTTTTAAATATAATTTATTTAAATTAAGAAGTAGTTATCCAATGCCTTTAATACTTGATGGTTCTATTCAAAAAAAGGCATTAAAACATATTCATAAGAGTGAAATATGGTTAAAAAATGAACTTAGTAATAAAAATTTAACTTATAAAGATGTATTTTATGCTTTTTATAAAAATAAAAAAATATATATTATTAAAAAAAGTGATGTCAAATAAAAAAAAGTACTAGGTCTTTTTTTTATTTTATGTTATACTAGTAATGAATAGTAGGGTGAAGAAAAGTGAAAAGTTTTATAGATAGAATAAAAACTGATAAAGTATTATTTTTCTTAAGTGTTTTAATAATTGGTACTTTTTTAGTTTTAATAATAAGAAT
>CALVKC010000171.1 GCA_944332505.1 uncultured Bacilli bacterium | reverse complement strand
TTTACTTTTTTTTCTATTTTTGGTACTATTATGTTGAACAGTGGTAAACTGTGGGAGAAAGTGGGGGATAATATGTTGCTGGGTGAATATCATCACAATATTGATGATAAAGGCCGACTAGTAATTCCTACGATATATCGTGAAGAATTAGGGGAAGAGTTTATAATTACCCGCGGTATTGAAAATTGCTTATATGTTTATTCTAAAAGTGAGTGGGAAAAATTAGTTGCAAAATTAAATACTCTACCTTTCACTAAAAAGAATGCCCGAACATTTTCTAGATCCTTCTTTTCTGGTGCTACTGTTTGTAAGTTCGATAATAGTGGTCGAATAAACATTACCTCCCCATTGGTTAGTTACGCCGGTTTAACAAAAGAATGTGTTATAATCGGCGTGAATGACCGATTAGAAATATGGAGTCAAGATGCCTTTAATTCATTTATGGAAGATAATGCCTCAGAACTTGAAGAAATTGCAGAACATTTATTTGAGGTTAATGATGCATTATAGTGTACTTAAAAATGAATTAATAGATTCTTTAAAAATTAAAGAAGATGGCATATATGTCGATGCAACTTTAGGCTATGCGGGAGATAGTAAAGAAATATTAAAAAGAATAAAAAAGGGATACCTATTCGCCTTTGACCAAGATGTTGAAGCTATTAAATATTCTAATGAAGTATTAAGTAAAATCAATAATAATTATAAACTATTTAATACTAATTTTTCTAATATGGTAGAGTGTTTAGAAGAAAGTAGTATTAAAGAAGTTGATGGTATAATTTTTGATTTAGGCTTTTCTTCACCACAAATTGATAATGCTAAAAGAGGTTTTTCTTTTATGCAAGATGGACCTTTAGATATGCGAATGAGTAGTGAAGGAATAAGTGCTAAAGATATAATTGATACTTATAAGTTAGAAGATTTAACTAAAATATTTTATGATTATGGAGAAGAAAAATTAAGTAAAGTAATTGCTAAAAAAATAGTAGAAAATAAAAATAATATTAATACTACATTAGATTTAGTAGAAATAATTAAAAGCGCTGTTGGAGCAAATTACTTTTATAAATATCATCCAGAAAGAAAAATATTTCAAGCATTAAGAATAGAAGTAAATAATGAATTAAATATCTTGGAAGAAATATTACCAAAGGCAATAAAATTACTTAAAAAAGGTGGTATAATAGCTGTTATAACTTTTCATTCTAAAGAAGATAGAATCGTTAAAAATATTTTTAAAAAATATAGTGAAGTAGATGAAATAGTAAAAGGAGAAAAAGATATACCTGATAGTTATAAACCGCTAATTAAATTAGTTAATAAAAAGCCTATTGTGGCTAGTCAAAAAGAATTATTAGAAAATAGTAGAAGTGCTAGTGCCAAATTAAGAATTGCAGAAAGGATATGATAATATGGCTAGTAAAAGCAAAAGAAAGTTAAAACTACTTAAGGGAGAAAAGTTTATGTATGGCTTACTTATTTGTTTAATACTTGCCATACCAATGTTTAATGTTTATACTAGTTCTTTATTAAGCGAAACAAATAATGAATTAGAAAAATTAAAAAACAATATAGAAAAACAAGAACTTACTAATCAAAGTTTATCAATGCAAATTGATGAATTAGCAAGTTTAGAAAATATTGAAAAAGTAGCTGAAGAACATGGTTTATCTTATAAAAATGATAATATAAAAATTGTATCAGCAGAAGGAGAATAATAATGAGAAAAAAAGCAACTGTTAAAATATCAAAATTTATTATGATAATTGTTGCTTTTTTATTTTTAGCAGCAATTGCTAAACTTTCTTATATTGTGTTAAGTGATAAAGTTGATGGTATTGATTTACAACAAATGGCTTCATCAATTACCACAGTAAAAAAGACTCTTTATGCTAATAGAGGTAATATTTTTGATGTAAATGGAGAAAAATTAGCAACGACAGTAAATTCATATAATGTTATTGCTTATTTAGCTGAATCAAGAACAACTGATGCGGATAATCCAAGACATGTTGTAGATAAAGAAAAAACGGCCTCTGCTTTAGCTCCTCTTTTAAATATGAGTGAAGAAAGAATATTAGAATTACTAAATAAAGATTTATATCAAACGCAATTAGGACCTGGTGGTAATGATATTACAGAAGTATTAAAAAATGCTATTGAAGAATTAGCATTACCAGGGATAGGTTTTGAAAGTAGTTCTAAAAAAAGATATTATCGTAATTCTTCTTTTGCGGCATATATAATTGGTTATGCTAAAAAAAATGATAATAATGAATTAGTTGGGGAACTAGGTATTGAAGGATATTTTAATGATGTATTAGCGGGAACAAATGGGTATACTCAATATTTAAAATATACATCTAGTAATTATAAAATTCCTAATACTCCAGAGGATACAGTAGAAGCAATAGATGGAGCTGATATATATTTAACAATTGATTTTGATATTCAAAAGTTAGCTGAAAAAGCCGTATCAACTTTTCAAAATGATTATAATACTGAATGGGCAATATTTACAGTTATGGATGCTAAAACTGGGGCAATTGTTGCTAGTGCTACAAGTCCAAGTTTTGATCCTAATGATACAAATACTATTACTAGTTATATGAATCCATTAGTAAGTTATCAATTTGAACCAGGATCTGTTATGAAAATATTTTCTTTTGCTAGTGCTATTGAAGAAGGATTATATGATGGAGATGAAATATATAAATCAGGTTCTATACAAGTTGATAGTGAAACTATAGTTAATGATGCTGAAAAAGGTGGTTGGGGAGAAATAACTTTTGATACAGGGTTTGCCAATTCTTCTAATGTTGCAGCAACAATACTTGCTTTTAGAATGCTTGAT
>CALVKC010000170.1 GCA_944332505.1 uncultured Bacilli bacterium | reverse complement strand
CAGTTTATATTTGTCGAATTTTGTCGATTATCCATTTTATCATTCCCTCCTACTAGGCAAATTTAAAGATAAATATCTTTCTTTAGTCATTACATAAGAATAAATTTCCGTTAACTCATCTAAGAATGTATATTGAATCATTTTAGTTTTTTCTTGTCTTTCAAATCCTAATTTTTCCATAATTTTCCAAGAAGCTGGATTACAAATTGCCGCTCCTGTTATTATTTGTTCAATTTCACACTCTAAAAACATAAAATCTATCATTGCTTTTGCTGCCTCTGTGCCATAACCATGTCCTTGAAATTTAGGGTCGATTATCCATCCTACTCCTCGTATATTTGGATTATTAATACTTTCATCTTCATCATGTCCTTCATGACAAGATAGTCTTCCAATACATTCTCCAGTATCTTTTAAAAATATACTCCACCTAAATACATTGTTATCATTAGCATGCTTCATATCATCTTCATAGAATTTTTGTTGTTTATCCCAATCTTTTAATTTTTCTCTAAATTTTGGTGGAACTGTTAAAAAATATTTATTAACTTCAGGTATCATTAATATTTCCCATAATCTTTTTTGTTCATTCATAGTTTGAGTTCTTAATATCAGTCTATCTGTTTCTATTGTTTTACTTCCTAAAAAATTCACTATTTCACCTCTTTCATATTATCTATATAAATTTTTTAAAACATTCGTAAGACATTCATCAGCGGTTTTATCCGTGTCTGAAAATCTGATTCTTACTAGCTTTCCATTAACCTTAAATATATAAGGATTCTTTGCCTTCGTAATAAAATCCAATATTCTTTCATTACTAGGTTTCCTTCTATCTATTTTTATATCTGTTATTTCATCCACATCTTCTAATTTTACATCATCAAGATTTACATTTCTGCATCTTTCTAATTTTTCTGCTAATTCTTTAATGTTATATTTATCCATAAAATCACACTCCATATTAATTATAAATTCAAATACAATTAAGGTTAAATGTGTGATTATTATTTTTACTGATTAATTTTACTTTCTATTTTTTGTTGCTCATCAACATATTGATAGTTAAGTGCATTTTTATTTGATATTGCTGATTTTTTGGTTTCTTTTTCATAAGAAATTCTAGCATCATTAGCAACTTTGCCACCACGTTTTGCAACTTTCATATTTTCATTTAAACCTTGTGGGTGCTCATTCGTTGCAATATCACGAGCAGCTATTTCACCTATATTAGTTAAAGCAATTTCGATATCTGTCATATTATCTCTTAAAGACTCTTTTCTTATACCTTTATATGCTTTGTATTCTGATGCTTTCATTCCGGACCAACCTTTATATATTTCATTTGTAAGCATTGCATATTCTACTGGTTTTTCAATGCCTCCATCTTTCCATATATCAGTTAGTTTAAATCTATCAACAATTCCAATTAATCTTTTTTTAATCCATTCATCACTATATCCTTTATTGCGATAATAATTAACGACCCTATTAGCAGCAATTTCAGGATCAAATACTTCATCAATTCTCTCACTACCTAAATTGGCTAACCAAACTTTAAATGGTTCGGCTTTAGGGCTAGAAACAGATTCAATTAACCTTAATTTCCTTTAGTATCTAAAACATCTGTTAAATAACTTTTCCCATCTTTTTGAGATTTTAATTTCAGTTGTCCCAATTTTGAGGACAACTGACTTCCCTCATTATCTAGTTTTGTTTTTAAAGCATTCCAATATTTTCTTGGTCTAGGGCTTTCTGTTAATGCGCTAATAACATCTACAACTGAAAAATAATAATCTTCTTTTTCACTGTCCCAAATACTTCTTATTTCTTTATCTTCAAATAGATTTGAAATTGTTTCTAATTTATTATTCAAATTTAGCACCTTCTTTCTTAATTCTCTTAAGGGGTTACAATGTCGTAATCACATTTCTAATTCCTATTATAAATATTGTTAAAATTGCTATATTTTTTTCAATTTTTATTGATTTTGAGTGTTTTTTAATGAAAATATGCAAGATCTAAAATCGAAGAAAGTCTTTATTTATAAGGGCTTGCTTGGGGTTACAATAAATCGTAATCAACCAGTTAATAACGACTTTTGATAAACTTTCCGAATTTTTCTTATTATTTTCCACCTTTATCACATCCTTTTTTGCGTTGAATTATCTTTTTTATCGTTAACACAATTATATATATATTTAAAATTTCAAAAATTAGAAAAAATGAATATGCCAATAATTTATTAAAATATAATAAATTTAAAAGTATAAAAGGTGTGACTGCAAAATTAGTAAAAATAAAATATACTATTTCAACAATTAATGAAGCTATATTTAATGATTGTTTACTTTGTTTGTTAATAAAGTTTAAAACCAATACTACAATTTGAATTACAATTGCTATAACTATATAAGGTAATATCATAGACCCAAATGCGCCTATCAAATTACTAACTGCATCATTTGATTTAATTAAATTTTCTAAATTAAAACTGCCTACTATGAAATTAATTATTAGTATTAAAATAGTCAAAAGATTTGATATTACATATCTTTTGGTTAGTTTTTCATTAATCATTATTACCACTTCCATTATCTTTTATTTCTTCTAATAACAAATCAAAGTCTGATTTGTATAATTTATCTTGTTTTAATCTATATTTTTCAAATTCAGTTAATGCCTTATCACAAGCGATTTCGTGAGATATCTTTCCTGCGTCCTTTAAGATGTCTAAATCATCTGCAAGTAAAAATTTATCAATTCTCATTGACCAATCTTCCATTGTCATTGGAATATGTCTTTTAGCTCTATTTTCTGCTAAATCTAAAAAAGCTGAAACTATAAGTTCTAAACTTTCTAA
>CALVKC010000169.1 GCA_944332505.1 uncultured Bacilli bacterium | reverse complement strand
AAATAGAAAAAAAACTAAACTTTTAAAGTTCAGTTTTTAAATTCATTAGAATATCTATATTAACTTCTTCATTCATATTAATATAGTTTTCTATTGCAATATTTACATTATTAACCCAACTAGCTTTAGCAACTTTTACACCTGCTTCATTAAATGTTGGATTATATACTCTACCTATTTCTTCAACTGTTGTAAGACCTTTACCAAAGTATCCTTCACTTAATAATTTTACATAAGAATATATTCCATATTCAATATTCTTATATCTTATTAAACTACCACTAGACATTCCCCCAAATATGTTATTTTTATTTAACATATATTGAGATGAATAACCAGATTCTATTTGAGCAATTGCAGCAGCTATACTAAAATCAACATTATCATAAATATTTGTAAAATATTTTATTAAAGCAACCATATAATCCTTACTTGGATTACTAATATTAAGTTTATTATTAAATAATTCACTATTATTTTCTTCTAAGTTTTCAATGTAATTTAATAATGTTTTATCTAAATTATCAGTATTTAATAAATCAATAGTTTTGTAATCATCTTTAACTTTACTTATCAATGTATCTTTATCTATTTGAAACATTTCACTATAAAAATCAAATGTATCTATATTACTATTAATATAAATATCTAATAATTCTTCTTCACTTAATAATCTTTTGCTCTCGGGTACCTCCGCATCAGTATTATAACTAATGGTACTTACCTCTAACTCTTCTTTAGTTAAACTTTTATTTAAAACAAAACTAAATATAAGTAAGAATGCCCCAATTGATACTAATATCAACCCTTTTTTATTTCTTATTATATATTCTTTCATATTATTATTATACTCATCCTTTCAAAAGTATGCATATATTATAGCACATTTTAAAACAAAATGCAAATTTACACGAACAAATGTACTTTTTTTTCAAATCAAAAACCAAATAAAAGTGCTAATAAATAAGTTTTATTAGCATTTATTTATGCATTAATTTGCATTCATTGGTGTAATATTTATATTTGGTATTGTAGTATCATTTGTTAATACTTCTTGTGATTCATTAACTGTTTGACTTGGCATTTTCCAACAAGCTGATATATCACAGTTACTTGAATAAGGCATTGGATTAGGCATTTGCATTTTAACAATCATTGGTATTTTAAATGCTCCTCCAAAACAAACACAATTACCAGGTTGTAATACTTTTTGTTTATCAAGAATATCAGCAGATATATTTGGAAGCATTTCTCCAATATATTTAATATCTAACGGGTGGGTCATTTTAAATATTAAGAAATTATTACATTGAGCAATAACTGTATCAGATATTTCTACTGGTCTTTGGCTTATAATATCTAAAATAACACCATACTTACGACCTTCTTTAGCAATACGATCAAATATATTATAACCAAGTAAGAATGTATCATTATCTTTTTGAATATATCTATGGGCTTCTTCTAAAAATAAATGAAATGGTATTTTGGCTCTTTCAGTTCTTCCTTTAGAAAAATCAAAAATCATTCTAGATATTATTTTTACAAATACTTTAGCATATGTATCATCTACATCTTCTAAATTAATATTTATTATTTGAGCTTTTTTAGCACCATTTGCCACCAACGATGAAATAAAATTATTAAGTGGCATATATTCACTACTAAAGAAAGTACTTAACTTACTATTAATTATTGAATTTAATCTAACTTTTAGTATTACAGCATCATCATGTAAGTTTTGATTATGTTGAAATCCTTCACTTATTAAAGTAAATTCTAAAGCTGCAGCAAAATCTTTTAAAGAATATGAGGCTTTTTCAGGTTCTTTTATTGTATCTAAATCATCATTAATTTTACTTAATATATAATTTGTTATTAAAACTGATTCCCCAAAATTACCATTTGAATCTATTTCAAAACATTCACTTAAAGTTCTTGTATAACCTAAACCAGGAATAACTGAATCAAAATTAAATTCTGGAGTATTACAAACTTCAATAATAGTAAATATTTCATTCTTTTTACTAGCAACTGTTTCATTACTAAATAATACTGCAAGTAATGCTTTAGCAATTAAATGATTTTTATAAGCGTTTGCTTCTTCACTATGAGTAGAAAATATCTTAGCAAGTTTAATAGTATGTTCTATTATTGGTAATTGAGCATGATTACTTGCTTGTAATAATAATGCAAAATCATCTAATTTTAATAAATTTACTGGAATACTTAAAGGAATATCACCTTGTTCAGTTACATTAGTAGTTATAAATTTATAACAATAATTAGGATTTAATTCATTTAATTTTCCAAATGCATTTTTATATTCACCAAAAGAATCAAAAATAAATAAATTAGCATTATATTGAATATTATATTTAGAATCAAATATATTTTGAATAATTCTAGCTACTCCACATGATTTACCTGAACCAGAGTTTCCAAATATCGCTAAGTGATTAGAAAATAAATTATTGATATTAGGACAAATTTGAAAACCTTTATATATAGCACTTTCTCCTAAAACAAAACTAGATTCATCATAAGTACCAACTAATTCCATTAATTCTTCAGTATTAATCATTCTTATTTTACTTGTTAAAAGTGGTTTTCTCAATACCCCATTTACATATTTATTATTGATATACTCTCCCAAAAATCTTATTTTTACAATATCACTACCTAATTCAAAAACTTCTCCAAGAATCCTTTGATCATTTTCTTCAAAGATAACATTTAAATTCATTAAATCTGCTGCTGCCGCTTCTTTTTGTAAGTTTTCTACATGTGCTTCACTATCACCAATATAAACTATTTTTCCAAACATAATATCACCCTATTTTTCTTCAAATTCTCTTTTATTAAAAACAAAGTCATTTAATAA
>CALVKC010000168.1 GCA_944332505.1 uncultured Bacilli bacterium | reverse complement strand
AAGAAGAATAATACTTCTTTTTTTTATAGAAAATGTTATAATAAATAAAAAGAAAAGAGGGAAATAGTATGATAAAAACCAAGAGTAGAGGAGATTTAATAATAATATCAGGAACAACATGTGCAGGAAAAGGTACTGTTATAGAAGAGTTATTAAAGAAAAATGACAATTTAGCATTATCAATTTCTTATACATCAAGGCCTAAAAGAGAAAATGAAGTAGATAAAGTAGACTATTATTTTGTAACAAAAGAAGAATTTGAAAAGAAGATAAAGGATGGTGATTTTTTAGAATATGCTCAAGTACAATATAATGCATATTATGGAACTCCCAAAAAAGAAGTAATAGAACTATTAAATAGCGGCAAAGATGTAGTATTAGAAATAGATGTTCAAGGAGCTAAACAAATAAAAGCCTTATATCCAGAGACCATTTTAATATTTATTATGGCTCCATCAATGACTGAAGTAAAAAAGAGAATAAAAATGCGTGGTATGGAAAATAATGAACAAATAATTGCGAGATTTAAAGTAGCATATAATGAGATAAATGAAATAAATCAATACAATTATGTAGTAGTAAATGATGATTTAGACATGGCAGTAAAAAAGGTAGAAGCAATACTAATAAGTGAAAAATTAAGAGTAGACAGGATAGAAGAAGTAAGTGTTGAAAATGAAGAAGAAATAATACATGAATTCTTAATAGACAAAGAATTTACCAATGAAAAAAACGACTTGTAATAAAAAAACAAATATGTTAGTATTTTAATTGGGTGGTAATAATGAAAAGTAATAAAATACTTTATATAATAATAGGTATATGTACAATATTAGTAATTGGCTTATGTGCATTTTTAATTTATAACAAAGAAAAAGAAGTTTTAAGTGATAGTGAAAAGTTTAAAGAAGAGTTTGAAAAATACAATAATGCAACATATGATACAGGTGAAAAATTAATAAGTGTAGAAATACCAAGTGAAAATCCTTTTATTTACAAAAGTGCAAAAGAAATAATTGATATAATGCAAAATGAAGATGCTTACATATTATTTGGATATGCAACAGATCCTATAACTAGGAAATCCATAGAAACATTAATTGAGGCATTAAAAGAAAAACAAGTAGATAAAGTATACTATGTTGACATAGAAGACATTAGAGATAAATATAGTTTATCTTGGCCAACAGAATTAGTAGAAGAAGGAACAGATAGTTACCAACAAATTAAAGAAATATTAAAAGATGTTTTAAATGAGTATTATGTAAATGATTTTGAAAATAACATGCGATATGATACTGGAGATATTGGTTTATATTCTCCGACATTTATAGCTATAAGTAAGAGCAATGTCCTAGGATTTCATGAAATAGTTAATGAAGTACTTGACAATTATTACAGTGAACTTACTGAAACAGAAAAAGAAACATTAAAAAATAGTTATTTAGAAGTAATTGATTCAATGAATTCTAGTGAAAACTAGAATTTTTACTTTAAATAAAAAGATAAATATAGTATAATAAATATGAGAATGAAACGGGAAGGTGCAAAATGGCAAAAAAAGTTGTTATAGTAGATGAAGAACTTACGCCGACGGTATTAGCCACCAAAAAAGTTAAACGTGGTAGTATGATATGGCTAATAATCATATTTGCGGCATTTATATTAGCAGCAATAAAATTACCTGAAATAACTGCTTATGTTAATGATAAATTTAATTTAGGAATAGATATACCAGAAGAGATTGCTATTCCGAACAAAGATAAAAATGAAAACAATAATGATGAAGAAAGAGAAGAACTAACAAAATATCAATTAACAAATGAACTTAGTTTTACAGTTGATGATTTAACATTAAGTAATTTTGTATTAGCAAACAATAAAATATCATTTACAATTAAAAATAACAGTGCTGAAAATATTGATTTATCACAAAAATATTATTATTTAAATTTATATAATACAGATACTGAAGGAAATGACACATTATTATTTAGAATAAAAGTAAGTGATAATATTATAAGTGCCAACAATGAAATAAATTTAACATATGATGTATCAACAACAAACATTAATGAAGTAGCATTTTTAGAAATTACACCAGAAGAGTATCCAGCGCATATTCTTACAACAGATACTAATGGTAATGGGACAATGAAATGTATAAAAGGTTATGAAACGGTAACATATTCATTTAATAACAATCAAGTTAATACAATTTTAGACAATTACACTATACCAATAGCAGATACAAATTATAATGTATATCAAAGTACATATCAAGTATTAGCATCGACATATAACAATATAAGTGGGGTAACATCAAATGTATCAACAGATGATACTAATTTATATTTTATTACCAATATAAATTTAAGAACAATTATAGAAAATACATTTAATAATGAAATATACTATCCACTTAATACTGATGCTAAGGTAATAAATTTTGAATTAGAAGCACAAGGATATACTTGCGAGTAAGGGGGAAATATGAATCTTTGTATAAATGATTTTGAAGGTCCATTAGATTTATTATTACATTTAGTAAAGACAGCCAAGATGGACATCTATACAATAGATACCAAATATATAATTGACAAATATTTAGAATTTATTTCTACATTACCCAAAGATGATTTAGATGAAGCAAGTGAATATTTAGTTATGGCCTCAGAACTAATCCATTTAAAGAGTCGATTATTACTAAATTTAGATGATGATACTAAAGAAGACAATGAATTTTCTATAAATAGTGAAGAAGATTTAAAAAACAAATTATTAGAATATGAAAGATATCAAAACATAACTGGAATATTTAAAGAACTTGAAGAAAAAAGAAGTGAATTTTATACTAAGATTCCCGAAAACTTATCAGAGTTTAT
>CALVKC010000167.1 GCA_944332505.1 uncultured Bacilli bacterium | reverse complement strand
GAATAAAAAAATTCTTTTACTTTTTCTATTATGTTTTTAAAGAATCCTTTATCTGAATTTATATCTAAACTACTTGATACATTTTTTGCAAATGGTCTTGATGCGATATATCTAACTAAAGCATATGCTGTTGCATAATTTGGTTTTATTATACTTGCAATTTTGTTGTTTGCCATTTTTACTGGAATGTTTAATGTTATTTTTCCTACTATATCACTTTTGCTTATGCTTGTAATTCCTTGTCCTGTAATTACAACAGTATTTATATTTTGTTTAATGCCTTGGTTAGAAACATCTTGATTTACTAATTCAAATATTTGCTCAACTCTTGCTTCGATTATTTCGACAATTTCTGAACTTTTTACTATTTTGTTGTTTTCATCTTTTGCTGTATTTAGCACAACATCTGTATCATTATCTATATATGATTTAAGTGCTAAGCCATATTGTCTTTTTAATCTTTCTGCTTCATCAATTGATATTCCTAAAACTACCGCTAAGTCGTTTGTAATGTTATTTCCTCCAACTGGTATTGAATTGGTGTATACATATCTATCTCCATCAAATACACCTATATTCATTGTTTCTGCACCAATGTCTAGTAACATTACATAATCTTTTTGTTCCATGCTATCAAGTACAAGATTTTTTTCTGCAAGAGTTATTGGGACCATCCCATCTATATCTACATCTACTTTTTTGAATATATTAGTTATGGCTCTCATATAATCCTTTTCTGCTAGGATTATTTGTGCATTAAGTGTAAACTTACCACTAAATGTTCCTATTGGGTCGTCGACTTTTTTTCCATCTTCTAATACAAATTCATTTATTACTATATCTATTATTTGTTTTCCTTCAGGTATATCTATATCTTTTGCTTGCATTAAGCTACTAGACACATCTCTTGCTGATATTCCCGAATATTTATCTTTAGCTTCTTTTGTAACACTGTTTTGTACAATGGTAACATATTTTCCCGGTATTGTTATGTATGCTGAATTTATTTTCATGTTCATTTCTTTTTCAGCTTCTTTTATAACATATGAAATAGATTCACTTAATGATTGTTCGTCTACTATTTTTCCTTTTTGTATGCCATTGCTTTTTTTACTGGTGTTACATATTACTTCAATCTGATTAAAGTTATTGACTTCACCTACTACTAAGCTAATCTTAGATGCACCGATGTCAATAGCCACTATTATGTCACCTATAGCCAAAGCAAATACCTCCAGTCCGCCTTAATTTTTTCTAGTAAGCATATTATTATATTTTTCGAAAAAAGTCAATAGAATTAGACATATTTTTGTAATATTTGTAACTTAATTGTAATAAAATTTTACTTTTTATTCTGTTTCCTTTTTTCTGAAAATTTAGATAAATAATATCTACGTATAATTCCTAGGTTATTGAACATTCTTCCTACAAATACTATTATTGCTGCTAAGTATATGTCTACATTTAGTTTTTCTCCTAAATATGTAAGTAGCATTGCTAGTATTGCATTTACAAAAAATCCAGAAATAAATACTTTCATATCAAAGTTCTTTTTAATGTTTGATGCGATTCCTCCAAATACTGAATCAAGTGCAGCAACTATTGCTATTGCTAAATATTGTGATACTGTATATGGAATTGTTGGTGTTAGAATTCCTATAACTACACCTAATACACATCCTACTACTATTGCTATTATCATCATAATTAAATCCTTTCTAGCCATTTTATAGCTTTTATATCATATAACTTTTAGCTTAGTTATTGTTTTAATTAATTTATTCTACTTCTTTTAAGTATCTATTGTTTAGTTCTCCATTGTAAGCTCCTATTTCAATATTGTTGTCTTGCTTTACTTCAATTGACATACCATTAGCTTTCATCTGGTCAATATATCCACTATTTTTTATGCTAAGTGTACTCATTAAATATGTTGGGTCACCTATTGCTTTTACTACATATGGTGATGTTAATCTTACATTTCCATATAGTATAATTAGTCCATCATTTAAAGTTACTATATCTGCTAGATTTATTATTCTATTATCATTTATTGATATTGCTTCTGCTCCCGCATATCTTAATTCACTAAGTAATAAAATTAAATCATCTGCTATATATGTATATAGTGCTTCTTCTGTATCTGTTAGTGTTATTACTACTCCGCTTCCTTTTACATCTGTAAGTCCCAAAATAGTTTTAGCTTGTTCAACTTCTTGGTCTAGTAGCTCTGTTGTTTCTTGATTTTCATTTATTGCTGTTTCATATTCATTTATTGTGTTTTGATTAGCATTGTATTGCTCCATTGTTTCTTCGTATCTAGATCTATAACTTGCTATTTGAGTTCTTAGTTCATCATCTCTCATACCTTCTATATCTAGTTCTCTTGATTCATCAACAGTTCTAAATTGTACAAATATTGATGCAATAAGAACTAAAGCTATAACTCCTGATACTATTGATAAAACTAGTGTGGCTTTATTAATCGGCTTTTTTTCTTTGTTTTTTTTCATATGCCCTCCTTTTAATCATTGTTTTGAGCATATTTGAAACTTAATGCTCCTGTATATCTTGATATTTGTACATTATCTGATTTTCTTGTATCTACTTGTATTGACCTTGCCCTTAGTCCATATGTATATCCACCGGCTCTAGTAATTGCTCCATACAAACTTTCTTGGTTTCCAATTGCTTTTATTGTAAATGGTGAACCTACTTTGTTTCCATTTATTAATATGACATTTCCTGCGCAAGTTATTGCAGTTGTACTTACTATTCTTTCATCATTTATTGATATTGCCTCAGCACCTGCATTGGCTAACTCATTTACTAAACTTCTTAAATCTGAATCATGAACTATTAAATTGTTCATATCAATTGCTGTG
>CALVKC010000166.1 GCA_944332505.1 uncultured Bacilli bacterium | reverse complement strand
GGTACGCCCAAAGGGATTCGAACCCCCAACCTCTAGATCCGTAGTCTAGCGCTCTATCCAGTTGAGCTATGGGCGCAGAATTCCCCAATGCATTATCATTATATTACACAATTTAGAAAATTGCAACCATTTTTAGTAATTTTAAGGATATATTATACCCCTAGAATAATGTGTTTCTTTTTTAAAATATATTTTCTTAACCAATCAACTGGAAAAACAGTTAATGCTAAAACAAAAGATAAAATTAACTCATTTAACTCTAAGCCAAAGGTTCGAAAAATATCTCCTCCATTATAAATAATATAAATTTGGGCTAAAAATATGAAAGCGAATATTCCTACAAAAACTTTATTTTTCTTTAAATTCGCAAATACATTTATTCTTGAAGTTCTTGCATTAAAGGCATTAAATATTCCCATAAATATAAACATAGCAAAATACGCGGTCATTAAATATGCATCATTTTTTCCCACTCTAACAAAATTTCTAAATAAAGGTAATTTTAAAAATAATATACAAACAATTGCACAATATAATCCTGTCCAAATAATTTCACTATACATATATTTATTAATAATTGGAGTATTTTTCTTTTTTGGTGGCTCCATCATATATTCTTCTAAAGGTGGTTCATAAGAAAATGCTATACCTGAAAATGTATCCATAATCATATTTAACCATAACATTTGAACAATAGTTATTGGTGTTGCAATTCCTATTAAAGCACCAACTATTGATAAAATTAAAGCACATGTATTTACTGTTAATTGATATATTATAAATTTACGAATGCTTTTAAATATAGTTCTACCATATAATATAGCTTTACTAATAGATAAAATATTATCATCAAGTATAACTATATCAGCGGCTTCTTTAGCAACATCTGTGCCACTTCCCATTGCAAAACCAACATTTGCTTTTTTTAAAGCTGGAGCATCATTTACACCATCACCAGTCATACCTACAACTAATGACATATCTTCAATAATATTTACTAATCTACTTTTATCTTGTGGTAAAGCTCTAGCAATAACTCTAATATCTTTTAATTTGGCTTTTACTTCTACATCACTCATTTTAGCAAGATCACTACTAGTTAAAACAATTTGTTTATCATCAGTGATTAAACCAACCTCTTTAGCAATAGATGTCGCAGTATCTATGCCATCCCCCGTTATCATTATAGGTTGTATTCCAGCATTTTTAATTATTCTAATTCCCTCATAAGCTTCTTTTCTTAATTCATCTTTTATATTAACAAAACCTAAAAATGTTAAATTATTAATGTCTTTTCCATAAGCAAATACTAATATTCTTCCAGATTTTTTAGTATATTCATCTATTTTTCTTTTAATTATAGAAGTAGTAAATAATTTACTTTCTTTATTATTACTATTTAAAATATTTTTACATTTAGGTAGTATTACTTCCATTGCACCTTTAATTAAAATTGTACCATCATTAAGAGTAATACTACTATATTTTTTTGAGCTATCAAAAACTTCTTTTTTAATAATATTTACATTTATATTACTATCTATATCTATATATTCTAGTATTGCTCTATCAGTTGAATTACTACCAATTATTTTATTATCACTTATCATACTTGCATTATTATAAAATAATGATTTATATACTATTTCATAAATTGGATACTTTTTTAAATTTTTAAAATCTTTAATAATTTTAAAATCCCCACTAACAAATTCCGTTACTTTAAGTGTTCCTGTTGTAAGAGTTCCCGTTTTATCAGTAAGTAAAACATTTAAACTTCCAGCTGTTTCAATTCCAACCAATTTTCGAACCAAAACATTATCCTTTAACATTTTTTTCATATTGCTAGATAATACTAAAGTTATCATCATAGGCAATCCTTCTGGAACTGCAACCACAATGATTGTTACAGAAAGAGTCAAAGCATATAACAAATGATTAAAAATTACTGGAAAATCTGTAATAGTTGCAAGTATTAAATCAGAATCAAAATTATTAGCTATAACTATGTTAGCAAATAAATAAGATAAACTTGCAAGTATTGCTCCAATATAACCTATTTTACTGATAGTTTTAGCTAGTCCACGCAATTTTAATCTTAAAGGACTTTCTGGTATTTCTTCTTGTAACTCTTGTGATATTTTACCAATTATAGTATTATCTCCAACTAATAAAACTTCCATTTTAGCTTCACCGCTATATACAACAGAACCTCGATATACTTCATTATTAATTACTTTTTTAGCTTCTTTTGACTCACCATTTAAAGCTGATTCATCAACTCTTAAATTACCACTTATTAATTTTCCATCAGCAGGTACTTTATCTCCACTATTTAAAATTACTATATCCCCAACTACTATTTCTCCAATAGGTATTTCAACAATTTTTCTATTTCTTATTACTTTTGCCTTGCCTTTAATCGCTTCTTCTTGCAAACGATTAAAAGCCTTCTCCGATCCATATTCAGATATTGTAGATATAAAAGTTGCTAAAATAATTGCAATAAATATTCCAATTGTTTCATACCAATCAAAATGTCTAAATAAAACTATTACTTTAATTGCTAAGGCTATTAGTAATATTTTTATTATTGGATCTCCTAAGGCTTCAATTAGATATGACCAAAAAGTATGTTTTTTTATTTTGGTTATTTCATTTGTTCCATATTCTAATCTACTTTTTTCTACTTCTTTATCACTAAGTCCCATATGCTTGTCCTCCCAAAACAAGTATATGAGATTACTATTTAAAAAATGTAAAAATAACTTTAATAAAAAATTTTTATAAAAATAATACTTAATAACATCTGTTTATTTACATTCAACCATTTCTAATTTTTTCTTAAATTATTTAACATAAAAATATAAAAATGACTATAATACAAA
>CALVKC010000165.1 GCA_944332505.1 uncultured Bacilli bacterium | reverse complement strand
GATTCTCCATCACTCCTCCCTTCTCTTTTGAATGGGTAAAGTAGAGAATCAGAAGGGAATTATATAATGGAGAATCTGGACATTAGGTCAAATAAAAACAATAGTAATAATAAAAATAAACGTAAATCAAATAATTCTATAGGTAAAAGGAAGGACTTACACTCACCACAGCATAACATAATACCTAAAAATATTGGTATGATTGGTTTAGAAGAAAAATCATATATACCAAAAATAACCTTAACTATTGGTAAAAAATATATAATAGAATCATTAAAATATATTTTAAATAATTATTATAATGAAACTACTACAGAAGAAATAATAAATAATTATAGTACATTATTAGATGAGTTATTATACTCCATATGTAATGATAGTTATTTATATAATATTAACTTTAAAAATGTATTTATAAATAGGATTATGTCTTATTCTAATGAAGCATTAATACAATTATCTAAACCAGTTAATATTCCAAATATTATTTCTTATCTAATCAAATATATGCAAATATCAATTCCTAATATATTAGTTGATGTAAAGAACAAAGTTGTTCAAAAATTTATTAGGATAGAACCTAACTATAAATATGAAGAAGACAGTATATTATCAGATGGAAATAGCACTATTAAAGATATTAGATTCATAATAAATCCTGTTAATTTCATTAAATATTCTTCCTTAAAGGATTCTAACGAAATATCAGCATTTGTATATGGGTTGTCTTTGTTGAATTTAATAATACTTGACCATCTTTATAATTACATAATTGAAACTTTTAATAGTATTGAAATAGATGGTATTTCAAGTAAAACCAAAACAGATTTCACCTTTAATGATTTTATTACCAAAAGCTTATCTTTTATAGTTCCTGTAATTATAGGAATAACTAATGTATCCATATACCAACCAATAGCATTTAAAGCAAGAGACCTAATATGGGAGATGTACCAATTAGATAGTAAGGATAAAGAAACTTTAAATATTTCCAAAAACGAAAAAGAATGCTCTATAACCTTTAAATATAAGCCTAAAAATGCTTATTTTATTCATACTCTTTCAAGATTTCATACACCTTACGATAATGAAAATCCACCATTTAAAACCAACTCTAAAAAAGAAAAAGAAGGTTCAAGAAATATTATTATAAAATTATTCGCAACAAAAGAAGGTTATCTTGGTATTAAATCTACCTTGTTTGGTTTAAATTCTGTTGATGATATAACCAATTATATAAGACAAAGTTTTTCTCCAAACTCAAGGCAGGATTTTTATCCTTGGGTATCTAATAAAGATGAATACTTATATTCTAATCTTAATAACCTATCTAAGGTCTTAAGTTATACAAAACAACATGAGGAGCTACGACAAAAAGCTATTAAAAAAGCTCGTAATAAATATAATCCTTGTGAAGCTTATAATATTTTTTTAGAAATAACCTCTAAAAGTAAGAAGAAAAAGGATTATATTGATAATTTTGTTTGGGATGTAATGAAAAAAGCTTCTTTTCAGAATATATCACAATATCCAATTATAGATGAAGAGTTAATTAATAGGTTTAACCTTGAATCATATAAAGAAGACTACATTATTATAGCAAATGAATTAGCCTCTTTAGATGATTCTACAGTTGAAGAATATATTTCTAATTTAGATAAAAAGCAACAAAATAACATTAAAAAAATGATTAAATATGTGAGAAGAACAAGAAAGCAAACAAATGTATTACACAAGTTATACACTGAACTTTTAAAGGAGAAAATAATATAATGAATTTATTCAACAACATTATAATTGACAAGATTAAAATGCTATATAGAAAGGGCTTAGTAAGTCCAGAAGAGAGAACATTAATTAATGAGACTATAAAAGAATACTATAATACACGTCCATCACAAAGTAAGGGATGGATTTCTTATGAATTTAACCCGGCAAAACAAAAATTACCTAATTGTAATAAAAATCATAACTTACAAATGCCAGAAGAAAGTCTTTTATATGAAGCTCTTGCAAATATAACCTTAAATAAGGAAAAATTCCAAAAAGAAGTTAAATTGACGAGACTAGACTTATGCGAAGATTTTCTTTTAAGCTCACCTGTTTCTGAAGTCTTAGAAATGTTGACAAAATGCACTTTTCCTTATGGGAAAACACCTAAAACGGAACAAACAGATGATGAGAATGTTTCAACAGTTTATCTTGAGTCTACACATAAAAATCCAGATTCCGATATTGAAGGAACTATGATAATAAGATTTTATGATAAGGTTGCAGAATATTATTCTAAATACAATACATATATCCTACCTTTAAAATCTCCATTATCTGAAGATGAAATATTAATGCTAGGCGATGCCTATAACAAAGAAACTAATACAGTATATCTGGAAAATTTAAATATACTTAGAATTGAAATTGAATTACATCAAAGTATTAGATTAAAGCCTATTGCAAAAGAATTAACAGGATTTTATCAGGATTATTTATCTATAAGGCATCTGCTAGAAGCAATAACAAGGAATTGTCTATACAAAAAATTGGATATTATTTACAAGGAAATACTTAAAAAATATGTTTTTCAACATAATCAAGCTTTTCAAATCAAAGAGCCTAAAAAAATATCAGGCATTCGTGAATTATCAGTAAAATTATTGTCGCAAAGTGCAAATTGCTACAAATACAAAATTGCAGCAATGAATAGAGGAAAAAATCCTAACAATAATTTTAATGCAATATCAAAACTTGCTAGGGTGGAAAAAAGCAATTCTGAATTATACCAAGAAGTTTACAATGAAATATTTAAGAACTACAATCCAACAATATTTAATGATGAGAATATTATTTGCGATTTTTTACTTGTTTAAATATTAATTAGTTTAAAAGCAGCTCCTAGCTT
>CALVKC010000164.1 GCA_944332505.1 uncultured Bacilli bacterium | reverse complement strand
TTAGATACAACTATATATCATTCTGATATAAATCTTTTTAATAATGATAAAAAAAATCTTAGTGAAAATGATTTTAAATGTGCAATGGATGAATACAAAGTATATTTAGATAGGGCTGTCTCGAAAGGGGCACGTGCTATAAATGGGATTGATATAGATGCTAAATTATTGAAGGAACTACTTAAAGATGGTAAAACAATAATACTTGCGGGTGAACTTGCTAGTGCATATCATGCTATTTTAGTTTCTGGTTATGATGATGATAAATTTATTGTTTGTGATCCTTTATACAAAACAAAACAAATTAGGACAGCTAATGAACTTAACAAATTTATGGATACAAGTATTGGAAAATGGTTTATTGCGATTAGTGATAAAACTAAAGAAAAAGAAGAATTGATGCATAATTTAGATGTTTTTTCATTAGAGGCAGACAGTTTAATGAATATTAAAGAAGGAAAGATTTTAAAACATGGCAGAAAATAAATATTTATTTTATAGTGATTTTTTGAAAAATCAAAATATTAATAATAAGAATATTTTAGTTGCTAAAACAAAAAGTTCATATTTAATTGGTCCTAAAATTAACCATAAATTTGATGGTGTATCGTTTTATAAAAGAATAAAATCAAATTGTATTTATTCTCCCAAAATTTATAAAAAAATGTTTAAAAGAAAATGTGTGTTTTTAATTAATAAATATGCTAAAAGTCTAAAAGATAATGAGGTTATTGAATTTTTTAAAAACGGTGAAACATTAGTTCATAAAATAATTAAGGTTCCGGGTGAAAATTTGTGAAAAATAAGTTAATTTTAAATAAAAAGATTAATCGTTTAAAAAATTGTAAAATAGGAATAGTTTTTGTCTATATAATTAGAAGTTATTGATATTTATGTTATAAATTATTATAATATAGAAAGTAAGTTATTTAATATAATGTATAAGGAGCTTTTTATGAATATAAATAAAAGTGAATATCAAAAAGAAGAAAAATATTTGGAGAAAGTAAAACGTTTTGCTGATGTATGTATTTCTGATGTTAATATAAAAATTGATAAACAAAAAAAAGAAGTTTTTGAGATTAAACAATATATTTGGAATGATTGTAAAGCTTTAAATGATTTAGAATATGGAAATTTACTTAATGATACAGATGCAAAGGTTAATTGGACAAATTCACAAATAAGACAAGTTATGAAATACCAACATATAAAACAAAATCCTTATTTTGGGCGAATAGATTTTAAAATAGATGAAGATATTATGCAGGTTTATATTGGTATTTATGGATTTAATTATGATAACTATAATTATATTTTTGATTGGCGTGCCCCAATATCTAATTTGTTTTATGATTATGGGATTGGTGAGGCACAATATGAAGCTCCAATTGGTATAATCAAAGGTGAAATTACTTTGAGACGTCAATATAAAATTGAAGATGGTAAATTAAGAAGACTAATTGAAAATGAAATTAATATTAATGATGAAATGTTACAAGAAGTATTATCTGACAATTCTTCCGATAGAATGAAGAATATTGTTACTACTATTCAAAAAGAACAAAATGAAATTATTCGTAATACATCTGATAGATATCTGATTATTCAAGGTGTGGCTGGTAGTGGTAAGACTTCAGTGGCTTTACATAGAATTGCTTATTTACTTTATAAAGAGAAGAATTTATCTTATAGTAATATTTTAATTTTTTCTCCTAATAATATTTTTGCAGAGTATATTTCTGATGTTTTGCCAGAATTAGGAGAACGTAATGTATTAAATACGACTTTTAATGATTTATTAAAACAATATCTGAAAAAGTTTGCTAAATTAGAAAGCTTTTCTGATTTTTTAGAGCGAGTATATGAAAAAAATGAAAAGCCAAGTTATATATTTGATAAACAACAATTGGATGATTTTATTCAACAATATATAAAGAATCATATTTTTTTAAAGAATATTAATATTGGGGCTGAAATGTTTAATAGGTTTGAACTTAATGATTTATTACTTAATAAGTATGAAAAACTACCACTTTTGGAGAGAATATCTAATTTATCTGAATATCTTTGTAATAGATTAAAAATTTCTGTAAAAAAGAATAAGAAAAGAATTGAAAATTTGATTATTTCTAATTTGAGTATTTCTTTAGATCCTATATCTATATTTTTAGAATTTTTAAATTTGAATGGTGTGACTAAAGAAATAACTAAAAAAATTGAGTATAATGATTTGGAATATATAATATATATTTATTTTGAATTAAGCGGTTACCCTTATAATTCTAATATTAAACATGTAGTTATTGATGAAGCTCAAGATTATTCTCAATTACAATTTTATATTCTAAAAAGGTGTTTTGATAAGGCGTATTTTACAATTTTGGGGGATGTGAATCAGGCAATTAATCCATATTGTCAGTATGCTTCACTTAAAACTTTGTCGGATGTTTTTAATGATGGCTATAAATATATAGAATTAAATAATACTTATAGATCGAGTCCAGAAATAACTGATTATGCAAATAATATCTTAGATAAAAAAAATATCAAATCTATTCGAGTGAGTAATAACATTCCAGTAAAACAATATAAAAACAATGAAGATATTAATAAAATTTTAAAAAATATTGATTATATTTATGAACATGGTTTTAAAAATATAGCAATACTTACAAAAAATAGTATTGAAGCAAATAAAATATATAATAAATTCATAAAAAAGCAAACGAAATACAATTTTGTAAAAAATAAAATAAATAAAAATAGTATTTCAATAATGACTTCTTATTTATCTAAAGGTTTAGAGTTTGATGGTGTTATCATATATAATGATATTAATAATGGATATAATAGTTTTGAAAAAAATTTATTTTATGTGGCCGTGACTAGGAGTCAACATATTTTGTTTGTTTATAATAACT
>CALVKC010000163.1 GCA_944332505.1 uncultured Bacilli bacterium | reverse complement strand
CTTGGATTTGGAATAATAATTCAATCATTATTAAATATTTGTGTTGTTATTGGATTAATTCCAGTAACAGGGTATGCAAGAAATTGGGAGAAAATAACAAAAGTTGTGTAATCCCTTATAAATAAAGGGAAAAGAACGATTTTATTTTAATAAAAAAATATACAAAAATATCAAAATTAAAGAAAGCCCTTATTTTATGGGATTCTTTACAAAAATATAACAACGATGCATTGTTGGTAAACACAGGAAAGTTTATGAGAGTTGGACTTTGAGATAAATAAGTGCAAATTAAAATATATTTTAATTTATAAAAGTTTATATTTATATATTTTTCCAAAAATTTCCATAAAAGTATGTTAAACATTAGTTAAAATGTCACCGATTTATAATATTGATAACAAACAAAGATGAACTTTGTTTGTAGTAATATTGTAATCGATGAAATTTAAAAAGCAAGGGTTTCATGAACTCACTTTGTTCGCCCTTGCTTTTAATCTTTCATCTCTTTCTTTTAAAACTTGTTCAAGCTGTTTTTGATTATCTATTCTCATTTGTTCCCTTTTTATAGGATCTTGTCTGTGACCTTCGATTTGTTTGGTTTCATAAAAGATATTGTAATATTTAACTCTAACTACTTTGGTTAATACATTTTCAAATACTTGTACTTCAGTTCCTTTATATATTTGCTTTATAGAATTATCTTTATCTAGTACTTGATAATAATTATTATTCCAAGAAATCATATTACCATTAAGAATAGTTCTTGTACTTCGAATACATAAAATATTAGATAAATCTATATTGTCTAAAGGAACAAAAGCAGAATCATTCTCTTTAGGTTCATAAGCATATTTATGATTAAGATAATTACAGTAGTAGTCATTAAAAAATATATTTAATTCATCAATAGATTTAATGTTATATCTTTTAATATCATTAATTAATCTGTTTTGAATCGTATTATTCCATTTTTCAACTTTTCCTTTAGCTTGGGGCGTATTAGCTGCGATTATATTGATGCCTAGATCTTCACACATGTGTCCAAAATTAGTTAATTCACCATCTTTTGGATTAATAAGTATAGTATGTCTATCGCAATAAATGTTTTCAGGAATGCCATATTTAGTAACTAATATTTTAAGCATATGAACATAACCTTCTAAGCATTCAGTAGGCATAAACCAACCACATAATGCTTCACCAGTAGCATCATCAATAGCCAAATGTAAAGATGACATTCTTCCATTTTGAAACCAATCATGAGGAGTTCCATCAATCATAATTAAGATACCCCTTCTAGGAGAGGGTTCTCTTAAAGGATGAGATTCATGTTCTTTGTTGAAACATTTATGTTTGATAGGTTTAACCCAGTGAAATTCTTCGTATAATGATTCATAGAAAGAATAGCTTCTAACTTTAAGATCATTTTCTTTTACAACTTTAACCATATTGGGATTAAAGATAACATCTTCATGATAAATATCTTGAAATTGTGATATACTAATAACTGGATATTTATTCTTGAAGTTTTTAATAAATTCAATTTCTTTGCTGGAAGGCGAATTATTAGAAGGTTTACCAGTTAAACCATGAACTAAAATAGAATCAATATCCTTTTTATTTAGTTCTTTTGATAATCTGATTAAATGTCTTTTAGTAAATCCCGTAAGAGAAACAATTTGAGAATAAGAATAATCGTTTAAACCATTTAATTTATCTTGAACAAGTTTTAATGCATATTCTTTATTATGCATATAAAAATATCTCCTTTCCAAAGAGATATTATATATTAACGTCGGTGACATTTCTATTAATGATATGGTGACATTTTAAAAAAGGATTAACAGGAAAAATAGATGAAGTAAAGTAAATGTTGGAAAAATTTTAGAGAAAATACAAGTTATACAATTAATTTGTATTTTTTTTATAATCTTTTAGATAAAAAATAGTCTAATCTATAATTATCTTTATCACTAAAATTATTATTATCTATTTGATATTGTTTATAATATTTTAAATTGTTATCGGTAATTTTGTTTGCTTGATTTCTAAAATTACTAATAAATTTTTCTAAATTTAATTTTTTGTAAGTGGATTCACCAGTTTTAAATTTATAATAAATTTCTTCGGTTAATCTAATTTTATTAGCTTTCATAGTTAATAATTGAGTAATATTTTCAAGTCCATCTTTTGAATAAGAATGTGGTCTAGATGTAATAAATTTAGCATATTTGTTAGAAATATGACCTTCCATGGAACAAGGACATTTATAATCGGGATGATTTTGATTAATAATTCCATCAATATGATTAATTAAGTAATTTTGTTTTTTAATCATTTCATTTTTTTGATCAGGATAAAGTTTATATTGAGTTTTTACTAAAATCTTAAATTCATTAATCATCTTACTTCTTAAATAGTTATCAGCAATATTAGTAATATTTGGTTCTTTTTTAAAAATATAGTTTAAAGCTTTTTTATAATGAAATTTATCAAGAACAAAAATAATATTAGGAAAGGCAATATCATATCCAGTAATCCATGAGCCACCATCACTAGAAAGAAAAATTTTATCAACTTTATTTAAGTCATATACAGTATCTAAATATTTATAAGTTTCTTCCCAAAGTTTGTCTGTTTTAAGAATGGAAGAAGCAATATAGTGAGTATTTTTAAGTTCTTTCTTTTTAACAAAATCTTCTTTATGGCCTTCGTGAGTTAAAATAACAGGAACAATTTTGTTTTTAGTGCCTTTATTTCTAGATTGAAGATTGGCATGAACTTCATCGGCTTCAATATATAAAATTTTGGGGGTTTCTTTTTTAACAATACTTTCAAAATAGTTAAAATTAATATTTTTTATTTTAGTAGAAATAGTTTGCCTAGAAATTAAATAATTAGGAATAGTATTAACACTAGCCCAAGTCATACCATTATC
>CALVKC010000162.1 GCA_944332505.1 uncultured Bacilli bacterium | reverse complement strand
TTTTTTATCTAACCATTCTGGAGTTGGTTCTTTGCCCTTTTTATATCTTTCTTTGTCTTTTATTGCTTCTTCAACTGTTAAAATGTTTTTCGCTTTATAACTTGCCAATATTGTGTTTATGTATTTAATACCCCTAGCATTATTAAATATGGCTTCTTTTATAGCATATCGTGTAAGTTCATTATCCTCCCATTTACTAATTTCTTCATATTCAATTGGATTTAAAGTTCGTCCAAAATTTTCTTCAACAACATCAAACAAACTTTTTTTGTGTACCGTTGGTGTACCACTATTATTGTTATTGATATCTATATATATACTCTTATCTCTATTCTCTATACTCTTATCTCTATTCTCTATAGGACAATTTGTCCCCTTTTTGTCCTCCATATTGTCTTTTTCTTTTAATCTTGCTCTATATTCTCTCTTTTTTATCGCTGATTTAGAGGCACTTTCTTTACCTACCATATTTTCATATCCTGATAATTTTAAGATATTATCTTCAGTTTCAAAAATTAATCCTAATTTTTTATAAAGTTCTAAAGCAACAACTACAGTGTCATAATCAAAATATCTACAATCTCTAACTATTTTTTTTACATTATAAGGAATGATCACTTCATTTATTACAGTTTCTAATCTTCCATTACTATTTGCTGTGCTTAAACATAACATTTGATATAACACAACATAAGCACAACCATTTTCTTGCTGTAAAAGAAAATCAATAGTATCTTGATTGAAAAAATCTGTTCTTAACTTAATCCAATAAAAGTTTTTGCTTTCTTGTTTCATTTACTATTCTCCTTTGCATTGTTTTACTGGTATCAATTCTATTTTATCGGCATATATTTTCATAATAAATTCATTCCCCCATTGTTGTATAATCATTTTTGGTATAATTATTTTGTTTGTTGTTTTATCTGCTTTTTTTAAAATACTTATTATTGATTTTTCCATTTTCATATCACCTACCTTTTAACCAATTTTAACACCTATTATAGGTATTGTCAATATTATTTAATAAAAAAGACAATTTAATTATTATCAAATTGTCCCCCAGTGCTTCCCCATTCTTTATCATACTGATTTTGTAATACTTTTATTTGTAATTTTATCGCTTGTACATTTTCCAAATTGGCTTTATAAATTGCTTCTGTTGTTAGTTCTTGGAATTTTGCCTCTGCTACTTCTTCTTTTCCTCTTGCTATGTCATAAGCAATTGTTACAGGCATTCCGTTTGCTTTTAATGTTACTAATTCTTGCGCTAATAGTACGCGATACCTTTTATATGCTTCTGCATATAATTGCCCTTTTAAAGCCAATGTTGATATGGCTTCTTGCAATTCCCTTATCTTTATTTGGATTTCATTGTATAGATCCATAGTATCCTCCTTAAATTAATTCTTTAAATATAGCCATTAAAACATTAACTACTATACTATCTCCTGCTAAATGATATAAACTACTTTCACTTTGATTTTTTCTTACTTTTTCAAAATCTTCATCTTTAACCCCCATTAATCTAAAACATTCTTTAGGAGTTAATTTTCTTATTCTCAAATTATTGTAAACAATTCCCTCTTTTTGAGTTGTTTGTAAGGTATCACTAACATCTTTACCTACATTAAATCTACTTTTACCTTGCATAAACTTATCACTTTTTGCATATTGATAAGTTCCTATTACTACTCCTACATCATCACAATTTGTTTTTATTGTTTGAATTTTATCTTTTTGTACTACACCTCTTTTTTGATGTGGTCTATTTATGTAAACTCCATCTCCATCAGTTGCTATTGCATATCCTTTTTTAGTTGCTTCTGGAATTTTAAAAATGTCGTATGTTAACTTTATACTAGAAGCAAATGCTCCACTTCTTGTTGTTAAAGTTCCACACAATTCATCTTCCAAGTGTTCTAAAGGTTTTTCAAAAGCATTCCATTTTTTTATTTGCTCTATTTGTTTATCACTTAAAAAATATTTTTCATCAACTTCTTTTTCTAGCATATCTTTTAATTTTAATTTTAGCGGTATTGGTTTTGGGAATGTATAACTATAATCTCCTAATATACTTATCATAAAACATCTATTCCTTGTTTGTGGTATTCCGTAATCTGTTGCTATTAAATCTTGAAAATAGTTTTTATATCCTAATTCTTCTAATCTTAATTGCCATTTGTTAAAATCATTTACATTATCACTACCGTGTACTTGTGGTACATTTTCCATAAGTAATATTTTTGGCATTGTTCCAAGTTCATAACATTCTGTTAATATTCTTTCTACTTCCCATAACATACCACTTCTTGTTGAAGTGTCGCTCATTCCTTTGCCTTTACCTGCTAAAGATAAGTCTTGACAAGGAAATGAATATGTTAATATGTAGTCATATTCGTTAGTATTTACAATTTCTAAATCTTTACCTTTTACTTGTTGAATATTTACAAGATTATGAGTAATAAATATATTGTTGCATATATTAATTATTTGTTTATCGCTTAATCTTTTAATTTGTTCTTTTGTCATAGGTTCATTGTAATTTTTTGATATTCCCTTTTTATAAAGATATTCTATACAATCATCTATCGAATATTCTTCATCATATTCATTATGTTCATAATATTCATCAGTAAAATGTATATCTTTATAAGCCTGTATGCTTTTAACTGCCCATTCACAAATTTTCCAATGTTCAAATGGTATGTTTAGATACTTAAGTGCTAATGCTTGGCTTCCATATCCAGCAAAAAATTCTATTAGTCTAATTTTTTTTGTTATTTTAAATTTTGGATACATTACATCAAATATTGTTAAGTTATCCATTTATCTTTTCCTCCTTTTTATTTTAGGAGATAATGTATCTAATTCTCTACTATATGCTTTAATTTCCTTTTTTAATTCCCTAATCATTTGACTTCTTAAATATATTAAATATTTTAATTCTTTTTCCCTATCTTTTTTCATTGT
>CALVKC010000161.1 GCA_944332505.1 uncultured Bacilli bacterium | reverse complement strand
TAAAAAGGCATAAAAAGTGCTATATTTTGTCATGGGAGAAAACTGCAAATATTGATATTAAAATTAATTTTTTGAACAATTTTGTTCGAATCATATAAAATTCATAAATATTTTTCGAAAACCGAAACACAAAGTCGATTTTTGTTGACAAAAGACGATTTTTAATTTAGGATAGATAATCGCAACGAAAGGTTTGCGCATATAAAATAGTGTGGGCTAAAGTTTTTATATTTGTACTTTACCCAAACAAGGGGGAAAAATGCTTAGTGGAAAAAGAAAATATTTCTTGTTGTTAGCAAGTATTGTGCTAGTATTTTTGACTTTTATTTATCTAAACATGTCCGGATATTTTATAACTGCTCAAGACATAACTGATACTTTAGAGGCATATGATTCAAGTGCTACTAATGCACCAGCTACTGAAGTAGCATTATTAAATGCTGAATATCCTAATTTGGATATTGTAGGGTTAGTAAGAATTCCTGGAACTGATTTAAATGAGGTTGTTGTTCAAGGCACTGATAATGATTATTATTTAAATCATGATATGTTTAAAAGTCAAAATAGAGCAGGAGCAACATTTTTAGATTATCGAATTACTGATGAAAGTCGTAAGAAGATAATTTATAGTCATAATTCTGATACTTTAGATGTTCCATTTAAAGAATTGGAAAATTACTATGATTATAAGTATTATCTTGAGCATCCGCTAATTGAATATGTTGATGATACTAAAACAACAAGGTATGAAATATTTTCCGTATTTATTGAGACTAGTGATTGGAGTTATGTTAACTTGAATTTTACTAGTAACGAAGAATACTTAGAACATATTAACAAGTTAAAAGAAAAATCATTATATGATACCGGTATAACTTTAAGTGAAACCGATAATATATTGATTTTGCAGACTTGTTCACATCACAAAGATTATGCAGGTTATCCAAACAAATATTTATTAGTAATAGCTAGAGAAATCTAGTTAGTGCCAAAGAATTAAAGGGGATTTTGGAAAGGAAAGGTTATGAAAAGAGGAAAAGTTTTAGCATTTGTTATGGCTTTTCTAGCACTATTTGTATTCACTAATACTGTTAGTGCTGCTGAAGTCGATATTACAAGTGCTATGAGTCAAGATGAAATTGACGAAATTTTAGCAAATGCTACTGCAGAAGATACTATAACTATTGCAAGTGGTGATTACAGTACTACTAAAAATAATAAGCCATATCATAAAATTATATTTGTTGATAATGAAGGCTTAAATTTTGTAATTGCTGGTGAATACACTGAATTGCAATTTATTGTAAGAGCAGAAAATGCTGATATTATAGCAAATAATGCTACAATTAATGGTAGTGCTAGTACAGAAGGTAATCCTGGAGCAGCATTGTTTATTGAAAATGGTTCAGTTAATTTAAGTGGTAACTTAATATTAAATGACCATAATCATGGTGTTCGTTTAGGATATGCTAGTGCCACAACAGATGTAATTAGTACATTAACTTTAATGGAATCAGCAGTTTTAACTATTCAAAATAACGATCTTACTTTTGGAAGTAGTTATTATGGTAATGGTTATGATGATCCAGACAGTTCTTATTCTAGTCCTGTTGATAAAGGTCAAGGAAACGGAACAAGTGGTGCAGCAATAGATGTTCGTGGTAAAGGATATGCTAATATTATTTTAGAAAAGAATGCTACTTATAATGCCTTTAACACAGAAGCGGCCGTTTATGCTATTAATGTAAGTAATTTTACTTTTGAAGCAAAAGAAGGTTCTTATGTTAATTTTGATAGCAATGGTCAAGGATTCAACATGAATACTGACTATGCTGGCAGTGTCGATATTATATTAAATAATGCCAAGATGGATATTACTAATAGTAGAAGTAATGCTATTACTGGTCAAGGACTACCTTATTTATTTGATATAACTAACAAATCAGTAGTTAATCTTATTGGCAATGGTGGAATTGGTATTAATAATTTCTATGTAAAAGTTACTGATTCAATATTAAATGTAAATGAAAATGGTTCACATGGAGCAACTAATATTTCGTTTGATGCAACAAATAGTACAGCTAACTTTAATGATAATGCATATATTGGTTTGTATATTACAAAATATAATTATGATAAAGCAAGTACTGATATTATTAATAGTACAATTACAGCTAATAATAATGGTGGCCCTGGTATTTGTTTTTATATTAATAATGGATTAACAAATGTAACCGATTCAAACATTACAACTAATGAAAACGGCTATGGTAATGGATCATATGGTTGGGAAGGACATGAAGCGCTTTCTGATTATTGGGGAGGAACTCTAGTAAAAGGAAACATTTATGTAAAGAACTCTACTATGATGAGTGATGGAGTAAATGGTTATGCTTTATATAACAACTCTACAGGTGAAGCAACATTCTATGTATTAGAAAATTCAGTAGTAGTTGGAAATGGTGATGAGTCTAAAGATATTTTTGATGATTATAATAGCAGTCAAGGAAATTCAGGAAATACTATTGTAACTGGTGGTAGTTTACAAGTAGATTCTGATAATGTATCAGTATCAGATTCTTTAAATAATTTATTTCATACTGAAATAAATCCAGTAATTCCAAGTGGACAAGGAACTAAAGATGAAGTTCAATTCACAGGTCCAATTAATAGTGACTATACAGCATTAACGCAATTTATTTTACATCAAAATATTAATAAAGAAGTTGGGGGAGAAGGATCACATACATTTATTTACTATGATCCAAATACAGGTAGAGTATATAATTATACATTTAGATATAATGCTCTTGGAGAAGATTTAGATCCAACTGTATCAGGTAATGCTTATGTTTGGACTCCAGTTTCAATCATTAATTATGATGCTACTGAAGGTTTAATTAATAATCTTGGAACAGCTGGTAAAGTATCTTTAGGGTATGGTTATACTGATCTTTTAACTGGTTTAAATACTAGATTTGCTAGTGATAT
>CALVKC010000160.1 GCA_944332505.1 uncultured Bacilli bacterium | reverse complement strand
TATGCATTTTTATCTAACCATTTGGCTTCTTTTGAATCAATAAATGTATCAGATGCATCGTTAACATCTATTGCTAAACCCGATTGGTGTTCAGAATGTCCTGGCCTTGCTGAATAGTTATCAACATTTTTAGAATCTTCTTCAAAATATTTGTTATATATTTGTTTTTGTCTATCATATGATCTAAAACCACTTAATATTTTTATTTCTATTTCTTCTTTTAGTGCAGCATTTTGCATTTTTTTAAATGTTTTTAATAATTTTCTATTCAATTTATTTCCATAACTTTGTGGTAATGAATATGTTTTGTTAACTATTAAATAGCTATCAATATAAGTTATATCTCTTATTACTAGTCCTATATGATTATTTTTTGTCCTAAACTTTTTCATATTTAATTATATGCTATTCAGTAATTAAAACTTCATAGTTATAAGTTACTTCTTTACCAAAATTGTCTTTAAAAGTTACACTTATTTGTTTTTTTCCAATCGTATTAGTATCTATTTGAGTTTCTTCTTCAATTATTTTTCCATTACTATATCTTTTAATGTAATCTAAATTGTTTCTTTTGGAATTTAAATTTATTGTAATGTCTTTTTCAATTACTACATTTAATCTAATTAATCTTACATATAATAAAAAATCTATTGTTAATATTACAACAACTAATCCTAATAATAATAAAATCGTTTTTCTCATTTTATATCACCTATTATAAATATAATAGCATAATTTAATTAATTGTACAATTTTCTATATACAAAAATTAAATATTTTGTTATATTATCTTTGAAGTGATATCTATGTTGGTAACTCATGAATTATCCCCAATTTATAATAAAGATGCTAAAGTATTAATTTTGGGAAGTATCCCAAGTGTAAAATCTCGAGAAGCTAATTTTTATTATGCTCATAAAAACAATAGATTTTGGAAAATAATTGAAATAATTTTTAATACAAAATTAAATAGTAAAGAAGAAAAAATTAAATTTTTGTTAAATCATAATATTGCTTTATGGGATGTGTTTAAAGAATGTGAGATTTCTTTATCTAACGATTCAACAATTAAAAATTATAAACTTAATGATTTAAATATTATTTTAAACAATTGTAAAATTAAAGTTATTTTTTGCACCGGCAAAAAAGCATACGATTCTTTAATAAGTAACTTTAATACTTCTATTCCTATTATTTATTTGCCTAGCCCTTCAAGTGCTAATGCTGGTTATAATATGGAAACATTAGTTGCTAAATATAAAATTATTTTAGATTATTTAAAAAAAGATGGAAATTAAATATTAAATTTTCCATCTTTAAATATTTGTTTGTCTTTATTTTTTGTTTTAGCTATTATGTTTAAATCGTTTGTCCCAATCATGAAATCAACATGATTACTTGATTGGTTTAATCCTTTTTTATGCCTTTCATCTGAATTCATATCAAAACCATTAACTATACATTCAGGAAATGAATCCCCCAATGCTAAATGACAAGATGCGTTTTCATCTAAACAAGTTTCTCCAAAAACAAAGTTCATTTTAGCTATTGCTGTGTCTTTGGATACTAAAGCTACCTCTCCTAAAAAGCAAGAATTTTCATCACTTTCTATTATTCCTTTTAATACTTCTTTACCTACTAATGCATCAAAATCTACGACTTTGCCATCTTTAAATTTTATCCAAAATTTGTCAATTAAAGCTCCGCCATACATTAATGGTTTTGATGCATATACTATTCCATTTGTATATCTATAATCAGGTGATGTAAATAGTTCATATGTTGGCATGTTTACTATTAAATTATCGCCATACCCTGCACATTGCCATAGTGCTTTATCAGGTAATCCTATCACTAAATCAGTTCCTAAATTGTTTTTGTAATGTAATTCTTTTATTTCTAATTTATTTAGTTTTTTTACTATCTTAATTTGACTACTTAATAATTTATTCCATTCTTTTATAGGATTTTTTTTAGTTACCATAGTTGCTTCCATCATTAAATTAAATAGTTTATTATATGCTTCATCTTCATTTAATTCTGGGAATTTTACTTTTGCCCATATTTTATTTGGCATTACCGCGATACACCATGAAATATCATTAGTTAATTGTAATTTTTTATAAAGTGGTTTTGTTGTTCGAGACTTTAATGATGCCACAGATATATTTTGAGGATTAATATCATCAAAAAAACCTGGAAATTCGGTTGATAAAATTAGAAATGCTGAATTTTTCTTAGCATAAACATCCCATATTTTTGAATCAAAATATTTGTCATCTTTGATTTTGTCTAATGGTTGTTCAAGATGCTTATGCTTTTCATAAATATCATCTTCCGCTAAATATATGTCATCTATTTTCTTGTTTTTTGCTAGTTTTACTATTTTTTCTACTAAACTTTTATTATCACTAAAATAATTTATAAATAAAGAATTACTTTTACTTAAATCTAAACAACGATTAACTAATAAACTAGCATACTTGTTTTCTAATTTTTCATTCATTTTTCACCTATTTATTGGGGTCAACTAATATTTTTATTGCTGAATCTTTACCACTAGTCAGTCTTTCATATGCTTCTTGAACACCTTCTAATGGAACTATATCATCAATAAATTTTAATACTTCAATTCTTTTATTAGATATTAAATCAATAACAGATTTAAATTCATTATATGTATAAGCAATTGCTCCTTGTAATACTAATTCTTTCATAACAGCCATTACTGTATATGTAGGTACTGCATCTGTTGCTACACCTACTAAAACTACTATGCCACCTGGTTTAACCATTGATATTGCACTGTTAACTGCAGCAGAATTTCCAACACATTCAATTACAACATCAAAACCACCTTTAGTTTTTTCCATTAATTTTGGCACTAAATCTTCTTGGGTTGCATTGAACCATTCATCTGCTACTCCTAAGTGAACTGATTTTTCTCCTCGAGCTTCATTGGTTTCTGTTAAAGCAACATAACTAGCTCCTTCTTTTTT
>CALVKC010000159.1 GCA_944332505.1 uncultured Bacilli bacterium | reverse complement strand
CGATTAATTTTAAAAATATAAAAAGTCCGCATTATTATCACCCATATAGATGATAACACAACGAACTTAAATAATTTGTTAGATTATGTCGATATCAACATCTTTTGTTAAATAATTTGCAATACTTGCTAAAATAGTATTTTTATCAAACTTCAAATATTTAACTAATTCATCTTTTTGACCACTCATACCAAATCTATTTATACCAAAAATATACTCTGGTTTACTAGCAAAACGATTCCAAATTAAACTAGAACTTGCCTCAATTACAAATGTAGGAACATCCTTCGGTAGTAATTGTTCTTCATATTTAGGATTTTGTTTTAAGAAAAGTTCCATTGATGGCATAGAAACTACTCTAGTATCAATTCCCATTGTAAATAATTCTTTTGAAATATCCATAGCCATTTCAACTTCACTACCTGTTGCTATAATTATTCCATCTAAACGATACTTTTCTTTTCTAATCATATAAGCACCATACTTAACAAATTTAGCATTAGTATTTTTATTTTTACTTCTTTTTTCTTTGCTTATTACTAAAGCAGTAGGACAATTATTTTTTAATATATATTCCCATGAACCCATAATTTCATTTATATCAGCAGGACGAAAAGTAATAAAATTAGGAATAGTTCTTAACATAGATAATTGTTCAACTGGCTCATGAGTTGGTCCATCTTCACCAACATATATTGAATCATGAGTAAAAATATAAGTTACTGGCAAATTCATTAAAGCAGACAAACGAATTGCTGGTTTTTGATAATCACTAAAAGTTAAAAATGTTGAACCAAATACTTTTAAGTTTGATAATGCCATACCATTTAAAATGGCTCCCATAGCATGTTCTCTAACTCCAAAATATATATTTTTACCAATTGGGTTATCAGCACTTTGAATACTGGATTTTTCTAAATTAGTTTTACAACTTGAAGATAAATCAGCAGATCCCCCTAGAAAAAAAGGACTCTTCGGAGAAATAAAATTCATAATTTTTTGATTGCTTTCTCTTAATTCTTCACTATATTCATCACTTATTTTAAATTTTGTATCATCAAAATCAATAACAAAAGCATTTCTTTCAAGTAAATTAAACAATGAATTTAAACCATAATTATTAGTTTCTTTAATATCACTATATTCTTCTTCCCAATCTTTAAATATTGGACTCATTCTTTTATTTATACAATTTTGTAAATGCTCTTTAATTTCTTTATCTACTACAAAACTATCATTTGTTATCTTATATTTTTCTTTAATACTTTCTAAATCTTCTTTTGTTAATGGTTTACCATGAACTTTATTTGTTCCTTCTAAAATAGAATCTCTACCTATTATAGTATGACAAATTATTATTGAAGGTCGATCACTTTTTTTAGCTTGTTTTATTGCTTTAGAAACTTCATTATAATCATTAGCATTTTTAACAACTAAAATATTAAAATCTAAGGCTTCAAATCGAATTTCAATATCTTCTTTAAAAGTTAAATCCGTATCACTATCTAAACTTACATGATTACAATCATATAATAAAATTAATTTATTTAAATTTTGAGTACTAGCAAATGATAATGCTTCATAACTAATACCTTCCATCAAATCCCCATCACCACAATAGCAATAAGTATAATAATCAATTAATTTTGTATTTTTCTTTTCTATATTGGCAATTGTATTTAAATATCTTTCCGCAAGAGCCATACCTACTGCCATACCTACCCCTTGACCCAAAGGTCCAGTAGAAACATCAACTCCCGGTGTAACTTTATATTCAGGATGTCCTGGGGTTAAAGAATTTAATCTTCTAAATTGTTTTAGTTCTTCTATATCGATATCAAAACCGGCATGATATAAAATTGAATAAAGTAATGCTGATCCATGACCGGAGGACATAACAAATCTATCTCTATTAACCCAATTTGCTTTATTAGGAATTACTTTTAAATGGTCTTTATATAAGGCATATAAAATTTCTGCACCACCTAAAACTATTCCTGGATGTCCACTACCTGCTTTATTTATCATATCTAATGCTAATAACTTGATACTATTTATCGTCAAATTATCTAATTTACTCATTTATTCACTTCCTTATTATCTAAATAATATCATAAATAAAAAAAATAAACAACTTTAAGCTGTTTATCTTTGAATAAAACTAACATTTAATACAAATATAATAAAAGTTCCTACTTTAATTGGCATTTTAAATTTAATACATTCATATATAGCAACTAACTTATCTATTATTGATACAGTCCAACTTCCAATATTTGAAGGAATTACTTTTGATACAGGAAACATATGTGAAACAATTATATTTTTTTGTTTATCATCTAAGTTAAAATAATAATTGGCATTTTCTAATGCTTTATTAGGATGATTTACAAAAATATTATTTTCTACTTCACTTGATATAAAAAAGTCATGAAGTAATGCTGCTCTTGTTATTTCCTTATAATTTTTCATTTTTAGTTTTCTACTTGTTTGATAAGTCAATTTAGCTACATTTAAAGAATGATCTAATCTAGAAATACCATGATGAATTTCATACTTTAATTGTATAAATTCTTTATTTTTTAAAATATCATTAACAATATTATTAAATTCTATTTCTTTTCTTAATGTCATTTTTAACCTCACATTTAATGATTATATCACAATTAGGTATTTCTTAGAACTACTTTTGTCTATTTTTTAAACTTTTATGATTTTTTTTTAATAATTGTAATATATTTTCTTGATTTTTAGTAATTTGTAACATTTGCTCATGTAAAACTTCCAATATTAACTCACTCTTTAAATCAATACGATAATCATTTTTACTCCTCAAACTATCTTTTTTAGCCTCTCTATTTTGACTCATCATAATTATTGGGGCTTGTAAAGCAGCAATACAAGATAATACTAAATTTAATAAAATAAATGGATATGCATCAAAACCATTCAAGTATTCATTTAAAAACATCCAGAAAAATAAAAAAAGAACAAAACTAAT
>CALVKC010000158.1 GCA_944332505.1 uncultured Bacilli bacterium | reverse complement strand
GTCCAGAAACTTAAAAATTATACTAAAGACGTAAAAGATATTACTAAAACTGTTAGAAGTGTAAATGACTTAAATATGGCAATTAAAGATTTTGAACATTCTACTTTTGAAATAGAAAAAGAAAATCGTTCACTTAAATATGAAATAGAATTAAAAGATAATGAAATCGGAAGTTTGAAAAATGAACTATCTACTAAAGACAAGATTATATGTAAATTACAAACTGAAAAAGAAAAACTTAAACAAGAATTGCAGAAATTCAAAGGATTTTGGCGTAGCTTAATGAAACATTTTCAAAATAAAATTGGATTTGATAAAGATGAGAATTATAAATATGTTAGTGATGATTTATATAAAAATGGCATTTTTGATGATAATGACAATGTAATAGCTAATAATGTTAGAAGAAAAGTAAAAACAACAGATGAAATAGTAAATTTAAAAGGTAGAAAGAAAAATGATACAAGGTTTTAATATGGAGGTTAAGTATGGAAAGTGAAAAAGTTAAATATTTAATAGATATGATAAATGATATGGATATAAAGGATAAATTGAGATTAGCAATATGTATGAGTAAAAGCGAATGGGCGGGTCTTATATATAATACTAAAGAAAATTATGAAAAATTTGATATTATGTTAAAAAGTATAGATGAAGAATATAGAACTACACTAATAAATTTTGGAAAATATAAAATTGTAATGTTTGCAATGGCTAAACTTATGGAAATGAAAACAACAGAGAAGAATAAGGTGGCTTTATATTTATTTAATTCTATAATTTTTTGAGATTTAAAGATAAAAAAGCGATATTTTAGAGAAAGTAGGATAAATTAACATAACTCTTGATTTCTGTCAGATTTTATGATAAAATTTATAAAGATTATTTTAATATTACAAATTAATAAGATTGGAGTAAGCATTAATGGGAAAGAAAAAATCAAGTGGAACTAAATACAAAAGCGAAGAAGATGTATATGAAGATTTACAAAGATTAATGCAAGTGTGGAAAAGGAATGGTACTCAAAATTTATTCTCAAAAAGAAGTTATTTGAGTTCAGTAAAAACAGACTTTAGGTCTCCTAGAATATGCCAAATTGTATTTTCAAATCCAGACATATTTAATTTTGAAGAAGAAATTAAATACATACCAATGGAATTGATGTCAGAAGAATTTCTAATTCAAATGGTTTATGATAAACCTAAACTATTATGTTCAAGAGATGAAAGAGGTTCCAGAACAATATCAATTCCAGAAGAGAAACAAACTTTACCTGTGTTGGTAGCTTTTGAATTAGGAAAAAGAAGATATGAAAAATTTTCTGCTATGCAATGGGGACAGTGGGGAGAAAAAATACCATACACAGATAGGGCACTTGAATTTAGAAAAACAATTACAGATATAGCAGATAAAGTAGAAGATAAAATAGGAACTAATAACTTAAAACATTCACAATCTTTTAAAGAAACAGATGAAAGAGATGCATTTATTAATGAATTAGTAACTTCAATACAAGAGGAATCAACTTCAGTTGCATTACAGCCAGATGAACACTACAAACCAAAATACACACATTTAGATTATAACTCTGATAAAAAAATGTTAATATTAGTATCTGGTTATGCAGATTCTGGAAAAACAACATTCTCTCGCTATTTAGCTAGTACAATAGATGGTGCAATTTGTTTTGATTCTGATCAACTATTAGAACGTGGTTTATTGGATTCAAAGCTTTCACAATTAGTAAGACCAGACGATAATGTAGTAATATTTTCTGACCTAGATGCATTTAATTTTTTTAGACCTCAAGAAATAAATGATGCAATGGGAAATGCTAATATTTTAAAAGTATATATAAAGCCATCTTCTATAAAAAGAATGTTACATCATTCTAAATATAGACAACGGAGCTGATATTGATTCATATACTACTCATTATGAGAGTTTTCACAAAAATCATAATTTAGGTATGGATGTAACCGTTACAAATGACTATACTAGAGATAGCATGCTAAGGTGCTGTGATGAAGTAATTGATATGATAAATAAGTTATTTGGCACTCAGGAAGTAGCTAAACCTTCTCCTAGAAAATCAGCTAGTGATTTATTAGAAGAATTGGGAGCTTCAAGAATAGAAGAAGGAGCTACTCGAGTAGAAAATTGTGAATTATTTAAGCCACAAATAGTAGAAGATTTTGAAAAATAAGAAAGGTAAAAAATGATTACATCTAAAATTTATAAAGAATTGTATGAAATATTAAGTTATATGGACAAAGTAACTGTAATGAAAATTCCTATAGAGATATTACAGACTATAAAAAATAAAAAAGATAATAGATATATAACCCAAATAGATAAAAACGATATATTTAATGAAAAGAATGTTAATAGAGAGACTATTGATTTATTATGTTATTTTCATAAACATTATTGGTGCAAATAAATCTTTACATTTATAAGGAGTGAATACAATCCTTATCGTAAATTTTACATTTTATTTGAATAATGTTTGACATTCCTTAAAAATCTGTGTATAATAAATATAGAAAATGACAATCCACAAACGTGGTTTTGCCAGATATATCGAGAAAACTCACATCTACCTTGCAAAGTACAGATGTGAGTTTTTATTATTTATGTAGTTGCTTATCAACCCAGCTCTTATACAGAACTGCTGTCAAGGCAACGTTTAATGTTAAAGATAACATTAAAGATATTATAAAAAATAGTATCACTTTAACCATAAACATCACCACCCTTCCTACGAAGATTCGTAAAATTGGTGGCAAAACCACATCTGCTTATCATCATTTCCTATGTCAGCTAGTATAACATACATTTTACAATAAAGCAATGGAAATCAAACAAAATTTTGTAAAAGATTATTTGGTAAAATCACTTGATTTTTATCAAATAATCTGGTAATCTATATATAACTTGATTGATTATTATATCAATCGTCAAGAGAGCCAAAAAAGTTGTAGATAACTACTTCGTTGGCACCA
>CALVKC010000157.1 GCA_944332505.1 uncultured Bacilli bacterium | reverse complement strand
TTCTTATTGCTTTTTTTATATTGTGCTTGTGTTATATCAAGCAAGTGTTCAAGAGAGGAGGAAAAAGATGAACAGTTTAGAAAGATACAAAATGTTATCAAATGAAGATAAATCTAATTTAACAATTTATAGTATTTATGACAGCATTTATGATGTTGCAAAAAATGAAGATATTAATATAAGTGATGATATAGTTACTGATATTAAAGAACTAGCTTATGACTTATATCTTGATGATGAATACATGAATTTATCTGCACCTCAAATTGCTTTTTTCTTAACAGAGTGCTATGCAAAAGATAATTCTTTTATGGATAAAGTTGCTGATATGGATTACTCTGACATTTTACAAGCAGTTGATAATGATAATTATGATTTTTATCAAGATGAAATGGAAAGATAATTATGTTTAAAAAGTTTAAGATATTATGGAGAAATTTTTGGGGTAGTAGATATTGGATATATGAAGATGAAACTTTAACTAAAGAATTACTTATATATCATAGAAAAATATATGTTAAGGAAATAAAGGAGGGAAAATAACATGGATTTTTCAAAATTAAATTTAGAATTTGCTAATATGCAAAAGACAGTCGAAGATTATAACAAAATAATTACTTTGATTAATATGAGGATTAAAGATAATTTAAGGACTGTCAGTAAATACGAAACGAAAATGAAAAATACAAAAAATAAATTAGAGAAAGATTTAGCACATTTATATATAACATCAATTAAATGTGAAACTGAATTTTTAGAAAGTTTAGTAAAGGAGGATAAAAATAATGAACGAGAATCAGGGAATACTAAAAATGTATAATGAAGAAGAAATAAAACAATTACTTAATAGTAACGAAAGGTTAGTATATATTGATGATGGGACTGATGAAATAGTAGCAAGGTATGAAGATTTACCAGATATTATTGTAGATGTAAATGAAAAACTTGGTCATACCGAAAACCTAAAAGTATATGATTTTGATAACCCAAACATTGATAAGCCTATTTTAACAACAATAGGTTTCTTTTTAGATAAATGTGATCCAGATGTAAGAAAAGATATTATAGATAGGTTAGTTAATTTACAAACTGGAGTAGAGAAAGTAAAAGATTATAAAGTAATTGATGAAGATATGCTAGATGATGTTATGAATGAATTAGATGAAGAAATGGAAAGATAAGTATGCCAATTCCTTATATTATCATTTTAGTTATAGTTGTATTAATAATTATCTTTTTATATTTTATTGAACCACTTATAACTAGGCAGAAAATTAAAGATAATAATGAACATGGTAGTGCTAGGTGGTCAACTTTTCAAGAAATAAAAAAGAACTTTAGAAAAGAAAAAATAAGCAATATTGTTGAAAGTGGTTTTCCAGTTTATTATTCAAAAGATAATAAATATGTATGGTTTGATATGACAACACCCCATTGGATTTATCTAGGATCAACTGGTAGTGGTAAAAGTGCTACTGCTGTTATTCCAGAATGTAGTTTTATAGCAACTGCTAAAAATAAAAAGAGTGTTTTTATTACTGACCCAAAGGGAGAAATCTTTTCTACAACAAGTAAGATGTTTAAAGATAATGGTTATAATGTATTTACATTGGATTTTAGAAATCCAGAATATTCTAATCATTCTAATTTACTTGAAACTGCAATAAATGAATATGAACTTTTTGATAAAAACGAGAAATTAAGTGATAAAGAAAAAAATGAAGAACTAAAAATTAAATATAAAAATGAGGCAATAACACATTATGCAGGGTGTAATCAAATAGTAAATGATATATGCACTATGATTATGGCTGATAAGACTGCAAAAGAGGCTTTTTGGAATAATAGTGCAAGTGATTTATTATATGGTATTATTTTTTTGTTTTTAGAAGATTATGCTGATGGAAAAATTAAAAGAGAGCAAATAACATTAACATCTATGAAAAAATTTCAAAATAGTTCCATGACTGACAAAAACATAAAATCATTAAGAAAATATGTAGAGGCAAAGCCTTATGGATTTAAAAGTAAAGATAAATTGATACCAATTATTTCTACTAGCGAAAACACTTATAAAAGTATAACATCAATATTCAATGAAAGAATGACTCTGTTTGATGATGTAAATGTAGAAAATATAACATCAAATTCTGACTTTGATTTTGATATATTAGGAAAAGAGCCGACGGTATTGTATTGTTGCATACCTGATGAATCTAAAATATATTACACTTTAGTATCAGTAGTAGTATCTTTAATCTATAAAAGATTGGTATTGTTATGTAATCAACAACCTAATAAAAGGTTACCAATCGAACTTGTATTTTTACTTGATGAATTTGCAAATACACCACCTTTACAGGACATTGAAACAATCGTATCAGTAGCTCGAAGTAGAGGAATGTATTTTCAATTTTTCTTACAAAGTTTTGCTCAACTTGATAATTTATATGGTAAAGAGGTTAGTCAAATAATACAAGATAACTGTGGACTTGCTTATTTAAAAACAAATACACAAGAAACAGCTGAAGCAATTAGTTCAAGACTTGGAACTCATGGAGTAGAAACCACATCACTAAATTATTCAATAAGTTTACTTAACAATAATGGTAGTAAAGGTACAAGCTTAATTTCAAGAAGATTATTAACTGCTGATGAAATAAAGCAATTACATTATAAAACTATTATATTTCCAACAATAGGTTATCCAATTTTTCGTGATACTGTAATCTATCAAAAATTTAGTTGTTATAAAAAAGGCTTTATTGATAGAAAAATAAGACCACTTGAAAGACTAGCAAATACATACTATACAGTAGAACAATTAAAGGCTAATGATAAAGAAAGTAATCAAGAGCCTAAACTTGATACTGCTGAATCTAAAATTAAGACAAAGTTAGTATCGATAATAAATGAGGTATTAAAAGTCTTTGGCAAGATTGATTTTAATGTTGAATACGTTAAAGATGATAATAACATCATAGCCCAGTTGTATCTAGCACCACCA
>CALVKC010000156.1 GCA_944332505.1 uncultured Bacilli bacterium | reverse complement strand
ACATCTTATCAAACAATAGATTGTACATCATTATTAAATGGTAAATATTATACATTGACACAAAAATTGGAGGTGGTTTAATATGGCAATGATTAATTATACAAATAAAGTACCATTAAATACAAATGGTGGGGTTGCAGACATAAACAAATGTAATGCAATTGATTTGAACGAAATAAAAAATGCTTTCAATATTCAAGTAGCCCAAGGTTGGTATAACATAGGAGTTACAGCATTATTGACATTGACTTATGTTAGTTTCAACTCAACTACAAAGATAGGTGTAATTGCTAGTAATTTAGATTTAACGCCATTCTTAAGTGTAGGAATGAAGTTTAAATTTACTCAAAATAGTGCTGTTAAATATGGAATAATTACAGCAATTAGTAGCACACAAATAACATTATTTATGGGTAATAACTTTACATTAAATAATAGTGGAATAAGCAATCCATTTTACTCAATGTTAGAAACTCCATACGATTTTCCACAAAGCATTTATAGTTTAGTTGATAATTTAGAAGTCCCAACAAAAGATTATTATAACAATAAAATTATTTATGCAAAAAAAATAACTATTACTAACGGAGTACCTGGACAACAAACAAAAAGTGTTCCACACAATATAACAAATTATGATCATATTTGGGTTGATCCCTCTAATTCTTATGTGAGAAGCGCAGATGGTACTATATCTTATACATTACCGCTCGTATTATACTCAACATATAGTAATGCAGAGAGTGTACAGCCATACATTGATGGAAGTAATTTGAATGTAATACCAGTTGGTGGTTGGAGTAATGGCTGGGTGTTTTACATAACACTAAAATACACTAAAAATTAAGAAAGGGGAATGACAATGAACATATCAACAATGATAGGAATTGTTTGCACGATAATAGGAACATTTATTGGGTTCGCAGGTTATTACTATACACACAAAAAAGATGAAAAAAAGGACACAGAAGAAGTAACAAAGAATAGAGTTCAATTAAACACTAAAATTGATTTACTTTTATCAAACAATAGCGATATTAAAGGTTCTGTCAAAGAATTAGACAAGAAGTTTGATAACTTCAAAGATGATGTAACAGAACGCCTTACAAGAGTGGAAGAAAGTTGTAAACAAGCGCACAAAAGAATTGATAGGTTGCATAATCAATAATATGATATAATATAATAAAGGAGGGATAGTATGGAATTAACTGAAATTCTAACAGTGGTAACTATTATTGTTACTTGGTTACTTGGTATATTAGCAAAAAAAATACCATTTATTAATAACAAATTAATACCAATTCAAAATATTGCAGTTGGTGTTATTGTAGCAATAATAGAGTGGATCATCACCAAAGATTTTTCATTGGCAATTTCCTTATCTGGATTAATTGCTGGTGGAACTTATGATGTGTTTCATAATTTACAAAAAATAGTGAAAGGAGAATAAATATGGTAAAAATAGAAAAAAGAATAGTACCAGAAAGCAAGTATGGGATTAAATGCCCATACTCTATGGTACCAACAAGAATAGTGGTTCATAATACCGCAAATGACGCGTCAGCAATTAATGAAATTGCTTATATGACAAATAATGACAACGAAACTTCATTCCATTATGCGGTAGATGATAAGATGATTGTACAAGGAATTGAAGAAAACAGGAACTCTTGGCAAGCCAGTGACGGCAATGGTAAAGGTAACCGTGAAGGAATATCAATTGAGATATGCTACTCTAAAAGCGGTGGAGAAAGATTTGATAAAGCAGAAGAAAATGCTATTGACTTAATAGTGGACATATTAAAAAGGTATGGTTGGGGTGTAGATAAGGTAACTAAACATCAAGATTATACTAACAAATATTGCCCACATAGAACTCTTGACAAGGGTTGGGATAGATTTATTAATGCTATCGAAAGCAAATTAAATGGTGAAACTTCAACAAATAAAGAAGTAAATGTTTATTATTGTGTAAAAACAAAAAAACATAATTGGCTCCCAGAAGTAAAAAATAATGAAGATTACGCAGGTTGGGAAAATTCTCCAATTACTGGTGTTGCTATTAAGGTAGATAAAGGATCTGTTAAATATAGAGTACATTTAAAAAATGGCAAATGGCTACCTTATGTTACTGGTTATAATGTAAATGATATTGAAAATGGATTTGCGGGAGATGGAGTAAACGAAATTGACGCAATAGAAGTTTACTACTACACACCAGATGACATTAGACCATACCGAAAAGCCAAATATAGAGTTAATAATTATCCGTACCAATATGACAACGAAACAACAAATGGACAGGATGGCTTTGGGGGAGTATTTGGAGTATCGGCAACTAAATTTGAAATTGTTATAGAATAGTTAATAGTTTCATGTGAAACATCACATTATATGTGGTGTTTTTTTATTTTGTTAAAAAAAGTAAAGAAATTTGCAAAAAGGTATTGACATTACATTCCATATGGTATATAATAAAGGTACAAAAACGAAAGGAAGAGAGAAAAATGATAAGAATTGAAAGTTGGTTTTTAAACAAAAATTTTACAAGTAATGAAAGGATAGTAATTGAAAGTTCAAATGATCAAATAATCGAAAGAGAAACTGAAAAAGCAAGTTTAATAAGATTTGAAAGTGATTATGGGACATTAAAGATTTGGGTACCAAAAAGTTTATATACAACAGAAGAAGTAAAAGAAATTAGTGAGGAAGCAAAAAAGCAAGTTAAAAACTTTGTTAATAAAATAATCGAACAAGAAAATGCTAAATATGATTACTACAACAGAGTATTAAATTTTGCAAAAGAAAACAAAATTAAAGGTGTAAGAAAATATATGAAATTAAGTAATATAATTGCTAAAATAAAAGAAAATGGATTAGAAGTTCCAGCAAGATAGGAGATGAAAAATAATGAAAAAGATAGTCAGTATAGTAAAAAAAATGATAGAGAACTATAAATTAAATAATGAAAATTATGTCCCTATTTATTTAGATGGACGGTTAGAAGATTTTAA
>CALVKC010000155.1 GCA_944332505.1 uncultured Bacilli bacterium | reverse complement strand
TCTGCAATTTCTGCTCCATAAATATGATGTTGCTCTCTTTCTCCATACTCTGATGGCATTGCTATGTCGTGCAATAATGCTCCTAATTCCACTATTTCTATATCTGCTCCATATTTTTTTGCTAATTCTATTCCATTCTCTACAACATATTTTATATGTTCATTCCAAAAGTCATATCCATCTTTTTCTTTTGACTTTTCACATCTAATTAATAATTCTTGTTTGATTTTTTCTGTTATTTCACTCATTTATCATTCCTCCAAACTATAATTTACATTAGAATGGCTCTCCTACATCAAACTCAATTGGCTCTTGTTCTAGTAGTTTTAATTGTTCTTCTGTTAAATACTTTTTATCTATAACAACACTTAAAACAAATTCATTAAAGAAATTGTCATTCATTATATAATATCCATTTACTTTTTCTTTATCACCATAACTATCTTCTATTTTCCATCTTACAGGTTTATCCTCTAATAGATGAACTCCACAAAAGGTCATTGCATGGTGCATTTCAATATCATGTAAGTCTAGTGCCTCTTTTTTACTTAATGGATTAAAATCTAATGTATCTCGATAGTCATATAATCTTATATCTAATATTCCAGATTTTTTATCTCTAAATTTCATAATATGAGCTCCCATCCAAACTGGAATGTCATCTTTTAATTGCTTAATTGCCAAGTCTTTTAAATCTTCAATTGGTAAATTTAAAAATGTTGCATAACTGTCTTTATATATGTTTCCTAAATATTTCTTTGAATATATTTTATAGTATTCTTTATTATACATTGGTAGATTTCCTATTGATACAAAATTGTTTAAGTCTAATGTTAAAAATTTATTTTTAAACTCTATTGGATTCATATCCTTATATATTATATAGTTGTTATTTTTATCCTTATATTCATAATCAAACTTAAAATTTGGCTCTCCAAGTATTTTAGATAACAAATTGTAATTTTCTTGTAAAAATCTTTCTTTATCGCTCCTTAATTTTTCTATGCTTTCATTCTCATTTTTTAATTTTAATAAGTAACTAATATCCTTTTTTACTTTTTCAGTAAATATATCGCTTACTTTTTCATAATTCGTACTTTCAACAACATCTGGCATAAAAGAAATTGGTACAATTCCATATTTATTAATAATAGAAACAAACCATTGCCAATATCCACCTTCTGATACACAATACTCTACAATTTTTTCTTTATGTATATAATCTAAATCTGTATTTTCTAATTCTATAATATTTTCATAGGCATTATTAGATTTTTCTAACTTATCAAAGAAAGCAATAAAATTATTTGATAATTCTAATTTCATTATATCTATATTTAAATTTTGCGCGATATTATGTTTTATTACATTAATACCTGCATATATCCAACACTTATAACTGTCTTTTTGATCATATCTTGTACTTTCTGGTAATTCAATATTAAAAATAGGTACATTCTCTATTATAACTTGCCTATCTATACAAGCTTTTTCTAGACCATTTTTCGTAATTGCATTCTCTATAATTTTATTATTTCTATTTTTATTATATTCTTCACTAAATTTACTTATTTGTTCTATACTAATTTGTTTATCCATAACTCTTTCCTTCTTCCCTATTATTTTTAGTACAATTATGTGACTTATTCTTTTTTTATATTCAATAATTCATCATCCATTACAAAAAAACTCATTTTAAGCAACTATATTTATAATAATTCTTTCTTTACATCTAACCAATTATTTACTCTTATTACTCCTTTTTCTTTAAGTTCTTTATCAGTTAATTTTTTATTTCTAAACTCTGTAAATAATAACTTCTTATCGCAGTTTTCTAAATTAGATAGTCTATCATCAATACCTATATCATATCTTATTTTTGTTTTATCTGTCATAAATATAAAATTATTTGTGTCAATAAAAGGCAACCAATAATGTAAATATTCAAACTTATTCTTTAAATTAGTAGATGCATCAATTACATTCTCTTTCCAAATATAAGTCGTCTCAATATAAACATTATATTTTTTATTTAAGTCTTGCATTACTTCAATACAATTAGGTAATGGCTCAATATAATCTCCATTATCATTTTTATATAAATTTTTATATTGATATATCTGTTTAAATTCTTCTTCTCTTCCTTTTATTAAATCTTGCCTGTATTGACTATGTAATTGATTAAAATCTACTTCTCCTAAGAATTCTATTAGGAACTCCGAAAATCTTCCTATTACAATAACTTCATCCATATCAATCATAATAGATTTTTTATACATTTTATTTTCCTCCACTTTTCACATTTTACATTCCTCTTCATAATTCCAAATACTTAAATGCCCTTTGGCTTTTATTGGATTGTCTAGCACTTGAATATTTTCTAAAATCCAAGCATATCTTCCTTCTTCATATATTCCACAAATATATTCTTGATGGTTATTAATTTTCATATTTTCTACATATTCTTTAGTCATATAAATACAATCTACTAAATTACATTTACAAATAATATTTCCAAAATTTAATGGACTCTCTTTCACTAAATTCATAAGTTCTTTATTATCTTTCCATTCCTTTGGTATATGTGTCTTACTTGCATGTATATATAATTCGCCTCTATATGATGTTTTCCAACTTCTTGTTTCTATTTTCTTTTTTCTTTCCTTAATTAATGCTGCATATGGTTCTGTTAAACTTAATACTTTCATTATCTCTCCACCTTTTTATTTTCTTCTAATTATTTTTCATTTCTCTATCTATCCACGACATTATTACATTTATAATATAATCCTTCTGCTCCTCGTTCAGTTCTATTCCTTTTTGTATTTTATGCCATTTATACAAACAGCCTCTACAACAAGTTGCAGTAGCATGTTGTGCTATAAATACAGGATGTCCTCTCATAGGTGTTTGTTTTCCATCATTTGGTATATCTTCTGGTGCTAATCTTTTATTTATGAAATCATAAGCATGTTCTCTGATTTTTTCTATTCCTTTTTCCTTTATATAATCTTTGTCTTTT
>CALVKC010000154.1 GCA_944332505.1 uncultured Bacilli bacterium | reverse complement strand
TACTTGCTTGAATTGACAAAATAATTCCCAAAACTGTAAAAACGGTACCTACTATAGGTAAAATATAATTAAAACTATCATTTACCCATATAACATCATTTGGATTATCTGGATTATATTTAAGTTTAACTTCAGAGCCTCTACTTCTAGGAGTATTAGAACTTGTATTAGAAGTTACCTTATAAGTTTTACCATCAATCTCATATTCAACGATTTCTGCCGCAAGACTATTTGAATTTAATGGTTCATCATATTCATAATCAACAACATATCCAACCACATCAATATGAGTTTTACTTTTTTCATTATAATCATTAATTGTTTTTACTGAATAAATTAATAAACAACATCCTACAATAAAAAAAACTATTGCTAATATTAATCCTTGCCAAGGTTTCAAAGTAGTTACCACAATATCACACCTCCATACTTTAACTTAAGTATACCAAGAAATTAATATTTTGTAAAACAAATAAAAAGTGCCAACGCACTTTTTTAGTTTTCAGAAGAATCTTCTAAATAATTATCATTAACTTCAATATCTTCATCATCTACTATTTCATCATAATCATCATATTCATCTTCAACACTTACCCTAACTTTAGTATCCCCTACTATTTCGACTCCCAATTCTTTTTCAATATCAAGTAATACATTACCATTATCAATTTTTACATCAGTAACAGTTGGTTGTTTTAAACATCTTACTATAATTTCACTAGCATCACTTAAATTATAATTTTCCTTTAGGGGAACTTTTAAAGTATCAGTATAATTAAAGTTTTGAGTAGTAACTGCAGTCTTCTTGTCGGCATCATAAGAATACCAAACATTAACATCAAAAGAACCATTTACTACACAAACATCATTTGCTTTTGAACCACTAAATTTATTGTTTATTACCCAACATCCCAACACAGTATTAGGAGTTTCTTCTGGAGTTAAAGAAAAACTATTCGTACTAGTTTTTTTAGCTTTACCAATAACTGCTTTTGTTACTATTTCTTTAAAGCTAGACATGTAAATCACCTTCCTAATTAAATATATGCATTATCTAGACAAATGTACACTAGCACTGATATAATATTTAATATAAAGGGTTGATAAAATGCTTAAAAAATTACTTATTACTTTTATTACTTTAGGACTTATTATAACAATTATTTTTATTCTTTATAAAAATAAAGATTTAACCCCAGCAATAAAATATCAATTAACTTTAAAAATAGATAATGATAATCTAGTAAAAGAATTTTTTAATAATGTAAAAGTTGAAGAAGACAAAAACAGAGCAATAAATAATTGGCAATTTGATTTAAACAATTTAGAAGAACTAAAAGAAAAAATAAATATAGAAATTAATAATTATAATATAAATTATTTAAACAATTTTAATAACACTTATCTAGAGGCATTACTAGTAAATAATAGTAATAAAGAAAAAATAATTAATATTTTTAATAATAAAGAATTTATAAAAAATATTAACAATGAAATTAACAAAAGGAAAAAATACTTAAATTATTTAAATGATTTACTAGAAGATATTAATTATCTTTTAAATAATAAAAAAGATTATTATTTTAATGATAATTATTACATATGTAAAGATAATACAATGTTAAATTACTTAAATGAATTAAAAGAAAAATACAACTTAAATATTTTAACTAAATTAGGTAATACTAACAATCAAAAAATACCTATTTTACTTTATCATGGTGTATTAGATAATACTTGGGGAGCAGCAACATTATTTGTAAAACCCAGTGAATTTGCTAAACAAATGAATTATTTAAAAGAAAATGACTATACTCCAATATTTGTAAGTGAAATAGATTATGCTTATGCATTTGAAAAACCAATAATAATAACATTTGATGATGCCTATGTTGATGTATACACTAATGCCTTTCCAATACTACAAACTTATAATTTTAAAGCAAATATATTCGTTATTACAGGATCTATTGGTAATAATTTATATATGAATGAAGAAATGATTAAAGATGTTGATAAATCAAATTTAATAGAAATTGGATCACATACAATAAGCCACTATAAACTAGCAGAAAAAGATGCCGAAACAATTGAAAAAGAATTAAAAGAAAGTAAAGAAGTATTAGAAAAAATACTTAATAAAGAAGTAAATACTATTGCATATCCAAGTGGTTCATTTAATTCAACAGTTATTGAAATTGCAAAAAAATATTATAGTTATGGTTTAAGCACATTAATAGGAAAAGAACAATCCAATAATATTAATTATTATACATTAAAAAGACATTATATATATCGAGAATATAGTTTAAATGATTTTATTAAAATATTGTAATTATATTGGCTTTTATTAATTATTTTGATATACTTTAATTGGTGATATTATGAAAGATGATTGTTTATTTTGTAAAATAATAAAAAAAGAAGTACCTAGTTTTATATTGTATGAAGATGAAGATTTAATAGTTATATTAGATGCTTATCCAGATGCTGATGGTCATACTCTAATAATACCTAAAAAACATTATAATGATATTTTAGAATTAGATAATGCCACATTAATTAAATTATTTGATAAAGCACGTGAATATACTACAAAATTAATGGACAAACTTGGTAAAGATGCAATTACATTTGTAATAAATTATGGAGAAGCCCAAGTAATAAAACATTTTCATTTACATTTAATACCAAATTATATTAAAAAAGAACATAAATTAAGTAAAGAAGAAGTATATAAAATATTAACAGAGGAATAAAATGACTAGAAGAAAAAAAAGGAAATTAAAAAAAAGTGTTTTTTTATCATTAACTATAATCTTTTTAATAGGTATTGGTTTTGGAATATATCTTGGAAAAGACAAAGTAATAGATTTATTTAGTAGTAAAGCAGTAAACATTAACAATAATAATAAAGTTAATAATGTTGATGAAATAGTTGAAGATGAAGTATACAAAGTAAATATGCTTGCAACAGGTGATGGTTTAATTCATAACGCCGTTTATTATGCATATGAAGAAGG
>CALVKC010000153.1 GCA_944332505.1 uncultured Bacilli bacterium | reverse complement strand
AACTATATACAAAGAAAGATAATTTGAAATTATTTAATAATAAATTATATTTTAATATAAAAAACAAATTATCAGATTATGAAAATAATATAGAAAAAAATAAAGTAAGAATGTTTATAGATATAAAAAATAATGATGAAAAAATAATTATTGATAAGTTAAAAGAGGTATTTGGTATTCATTCTATAGTTGTTTGTTATAAAACTGAAAAAAATATTGAAAGTATTTATTCTTTATCTTTTGATATTTTATCTAAATTAAAATTTAATAGTTTTAAAGTAGAAACAAATAGGGCTGATAAAAACTTTGAATTTAATTCTCTTGAAGTAAGTAAGAATGTGGGGGCTTATCTTTTAAAAAATATAAATAATATTGTTGTTGATGTTCATAATCCTGATTTAATTTTAAATGTTGAGATAAGAAAGGATTTTTGTTATATTTATACTTCTTCATCATCTATAAAAGGATTAGGGGGATATCCAAATGGGATTCAAGGTAAAGGATTGTTAATGCTTAGTGGTGGAATTGATTCTCCTGTAGCTGGTTTTTTATCTATGAAAAGGGGAGTTACTTTAGAATGTTTATATTTTGATGCTCCTCCTCATACTAGTATGGAAGCTAAAAATAAAGTAATTTCTTTAGCAAAGATTTTATCTAACTATGGAAGTAATATTAAGCTTCATATAGTTCCTTTTACTAAAATTGAAGAAGAAATATATAAAAATGTAGATCCTACTTATATGATTACTATTATGAGAAGAATGATGTATAGAATTGCAGAAAGAGTTGCTAATAATATTAAAGCAAAAATTATTATTAATGGGGAGTCAATTGGTCAAGTTGCTAGTCAGACTCTTTCTAGTATGTTTTGTATTAATAATGTAACTAATATGCCTGTTATTAGACCTGTTGCATGCTTGGATAAATTGGAAATAATTGACATTGCGAAAAAAATTAATACATATGAAATAAGTATTATGCCTTTTGAAGATTGTTGTACAATATTTGTTCCTAAACATCCGGTCATAAATCCAAATTTGCATAAATGTATTGGTTTAGAAAGTCAAATTGAATATGAAAAATTAATAGATGAAGCTGTTAATAATATAGAAATAATTGATGTTAATAGTTATGAATTTATTAATTGTGATTTGTTATAAATTACCATTTATTTTTTAGTATAATTTTTGTTTTATTTCACATTCTAATATTGTAGGAGGTGAAATAATGGCTCGTAAGAAAAATAGTACTTCTAAAACAGCTAAAAGTAATAATAATGCAAAGCAATCAATGGATAAAATGAAATACGAAATTGCTAATGAATTTGGTGTTAATTTAGGTCCTGATGCTTCATCTAGAAGTAATGGTTCTGTTGGTGGTGAAATGACCAAAAGACTTGTAAATAAAGGAAAAGGTTCTAAAAATAGTAAATAATTAATTTATATTAAGAAGCATATTATGCTTCTTTTTTTATCTTATAGGAAAGTTCATCCTATAAGAGAATAATGGAAATTAATGGGAAATAAAAATACCAAGCATGCAAAAAGCATCTTGGTATTATTACTGAAATCACAAGATTATTGTTTATATTCAAAAATTTTACCGTTAACACCTACATAGTAAACAGGTACCATTTTACCTGGACAAGTTTCACAATCAAATCTTGGCGGAACAGAAGTATCAACACCTAATTGATCTGACTCATCTAACATTTCAACTATATAAGTTGGAATCCTTTCCTTTGTTTTGCATAATGGACAAATAAATTCAATTTCACTTTTGTTTTTCTTCATAAATAAATCCTTTCATTAAGTATAACCATAATTGAATTCCATAACGGAAGAACATATATCACAAATTAACGGGTCTTTTCTAAAAGTAATTAATAGTAGATTTCTCCAATTATTTAATGATTTATAAAAAGGTAATTTTTCTTTAGAAATTAATTTTCTACAGTTATTATAAAGTTTGTGAGATTTAGACGCATAGAAACCATAATATCTAATAGTTTTAAATTGTGGTTCAGGAATGTGTCTAATTAATCTTGCTATAAATTCAAAAATATGGATTTTTTCAACAACAAAATTATCATCTTCATGCCTTTGATACCAAAAAGTAATAAAGTCATTGTCATCAACATCTATTATACGATAAGAAGCAAAGCAAGGTCTACCACAATATCTTAAAACATAAGAAATAGCTTTAGAAGAATCGGGAAATTCGCTTTTCTTAGCACGAACATAAAAACCATTATTATATTTAGTGTAAATTTGATTTTTAATAGGTCTAAATTCTTCTTTGCCAATATCTTTTTCTAATAAATCAAGTAATATTTTTTGAAAACGTTTTCTAAGCATATCAAAAGGAATAAAATCCATTTTTTTAACGGAAGAATTTCCCATAGCAAATTCTGAAATAAGACAATGAATGTGAACATTCCATTTATCATCTCTACCAAAAGTATGTAAAGTAAGAACAAAACCAGGTTTAAGATTTTCTTTCTTATATTTATCACCATACCAAGAAAGAAGAGTCTTACTAACAGCTTCAAACATAAAATTTAATCTATCACGTTTCTTAAGAAATAAAGGCCATAAAATATCAGAGATAGTAAAAACTAAATGCCTGTGTTCTCCTGAAATAAGTTTAGATTCAATATTCAAAGCACGTTGTTTGGCGTATTTAATACCACATGAGTTACAAAATCTAGATTTACAAGTGTTATATACAAGTTTGGTATTATTACATTTAGGGCACTTAAAAACAGAGGTGCCAAGAGTAGAAGTATTACAAATAATCATTCTATTAACATCTCTTATAACAACATCACGAATTTTTAAACTTTTATCCTTAGCAAAAACAAGGAAATTTTCCCAGTAATCATTAAAGATATCCTTAAGTTTAAAATAATTTGTTTTAGGATAAGAATTAAATAAATTTTTTTCAGTTTCAAAAGTAGTTACTATCATATAAACATTATATATTAAAATAACCAACCTTGAAAAGGTTGGCGATTAAAATTTATTTTAATCTTTTTTTAT
>CALVKC010000152.1 GCA_944332505.1 uncultured Bacilli bacterium | reverse complement strand
TATAAATGTTAAAATAGAAACTGATAAAAATGTTAAAGTTAAAATCTGATAAAATTTATCAGATTTTTTGAATGGTTTGATATACTTATATTATCTCATAATAAGAAGGAGTTGATATAAGTATGAGGAAAGAAATTACAGTAAACAACTTATTAAAAGGTGGTGAGAAAGTGAATAAATCAGCATTAGCAAGGCAATACAATTGTTGTTGGGAAACGATTGACAGAAGATTAAATCCTGAAAAATATAGGAAAGAAAAAAAGATAAGAGTATATACTTCAAAGTTAGATAATTTTAAAGAGATAATAGATATAAAATTAGAAGAAAGTAATGTACCTGCTACAGGAATCTATTATTTATTGAAAGAAAAATACAATTTTGATGGTAAATATGGAATAGTTAGAAAATACGTTTCAAGTAAAAAAGAAAATATAATAAAAGAATTAACTATAAGATTTGAAACATTAAAAGGATATCAATCACAAGTAGATTGGAAAGAAAAATTAAAATTACATGATAAATATCATAATCAATACGTTATAAGTATATTTTTGATAATATTAGGAAATTCAAGATATAAATATATTGAGTTAACTCTAGATCAAACACAAGCTACTTTATTTAGATGTTTAACAAACGCTTTTGAATATTTTGGTGGAACAACGGAAGAAATATTATTCGACAATATGAAAACTATAGTAGATAGAACTAAAAGTTCACTAAATGATATAATCATAAATTCAAAAGCAGAACAATTTTCGAAAGATGCTGGATTTGAAATAGTAACTTGCAGACCATATAGGCCTAGAACTAAGGGCAAGGTTGAAACTCTTGCTAAACTAATGAATAGATTAAAAGCATTTAATAATGAATTTGAAGATATTGAAGAATTAGAAAATATTGTTAAAAGATTAAATTATTCATTGAATTATGAAGAGAAATCACAAGCAACAAATGAAATACCAAATAACTTATTTCAAAAAGAAAAAGAATATTTAAAACCCGTAAACATTGATATATTAAAAAATTACTATATTCCCGAAAAAGTATATAAAGTTTCAAATGAATCAATGATTACATATAAAGGAATTAAATATTCTGTACGAATACAGTATATTGGTAAACAAAGTACTGTATTAGATGAGGATAACGTCATCCACTTATATTATAACGCAAAATTGATATATTCTTATAATAAAAATAAAAAATATAGGTATAATTACAAAGAACATGACTACATAGACATATTAAAAAATAGTAGTTTTGATTATAAAACAGAAAAGGAAATAAAAGATTTTATAGAATACAACTTAAAAAGTTTGGATAATATTTACATTGAAAAAGGTGAAAAAAATGATTGAGGAATTAAATAAAAAATTAGAAATATTAGAGTTAGACAAAATTAAAGAAATATTACCTGATTATATTCATAAAACAAGTAAAGATAATCTAACTTTAACTGAACAATTAAATTATTTAACTGCTGAAGAAATAAATTATAAAGATTCTAGAGCAGCAGAAGGGATAATTAAAGCTGCTAATTTTCCTTTTAAAAAAACATTGGAGGATTATGACTTTTCCTTTCAACCTTCATTATCTGAAAATCAAATTAGAGAATTAAGCAATTTATCATTTATTAAAAATCACGAAAATATAATATTTATAGGTAATCCTGGAGTTGGGAAAACACATTTAGCAGTTTCTTTAGGAATAGAAGCGGCTAAACATAGAAATAGTGTTTACTTTATTACTTGTCATAATCTTATGACAAAATTAAATAAAGCACAAAAAGAAAATCGACTGGACAAACAATTACAACATTTAGCACAATATAAATTATTAATAATAGATGAAATTGGTTATTTACCTGTAGACCATCAAGGATCTAATTTATTATTTCAATTAATTGCTAAAAGATATATGACTAAATCTACAATTGTAACAACAAATATGCCGTTTTCAAGATGGGGGGAAGTATTTAGTGATAATACTTTAGCAAGTGCAGTATTAGATAGGTTACTTCATTATTCACATATTATAAGAATTACAGGTAATTTTTATAGAATTAAAGATAAAATTGTAGAATCTGACTCAAGAACAAATAAATATAATGAATAAAATTCTTTGTTTCTTTCTTATAAGAAAGAAAGCCTATCGGCGAGATAGACTTATAACACTGCTGGTTTCTTGTTTTACTTCTTTTTCATAAAAGAAGTAAAGCCACCGGCAGGTAGAAATATAATTTTCCTTAAATATTGAGAATGTGCTAGTAATAAAAATTATAAGTTTTTAACTTTGACATATTTTTAAGTTTTGATGTTGACATTTACATTTTAAATCCAGATTTACTTTTGAATTTTCTTTTCCCACCTTGGGGAGCAATTTCAAACTTATACTGAAATACCTTTCCTCTTTTTACTACATTTACTTTTCTCATTACACAATTCCTTACTTTATGTAAACGGAGTTATCTTTAACAAAAAAGTTAGCAAATGAATGCTAACTTTTTTGTTTCCAAAATTGTTTCCAAAAATTTTTCCCTTATTTTATAAGGCTTTTCAGAGGTTTTGGTAACATCTTTTTTAATTTTGGAAACAAAATGGAAACAAATCGACTATTTTTTATGATTTTTTGATTTTTAAAACCTTCGCAAACCCTTATTTTATAAGCTATTTACCACAGCAATTCTTATACTTTTTACCCGAACCACATGTTCTAGCACCTCGAATATTATTAGTATTTATTGTATTTATCATATTATCTGTATTCGTTGGTGTTACTAGACAATGCACATTTGGTATATATCGTATTTTTAGTATATATAATATTTATAATATTCATATACCGATGTCAAATCGCTGTCATTGACATCCTACTAATACATCAAATAATCGGCTCTTTCTTAAACAATTTATATATTTAACTTTTATTTACTTACTTCTAATATTATAATCGAAAGGATGTAAAAAATCAACGTTTTAAAGAGGACTGTTAATCCTTTTTTAAAATTATACCCTATCATTAGTTAAAATTATACCTTTAAATATATAGTATAATATCTCTTTG
>CALVKC010000151.1 GCA_944332505.1 uncultured Bacilli bacterium | reverse complement strand
AGAAATGCTCAAGCAAAATTAGAAGAACTTGCTAAACATAAACAATTAATAACAGGTTTAGAAACGGGATTTCCGGATTTTGATAAAATTACTACTGGTTTACATGGTGGCGAAATGATTATTTTAGCGGCTCGTCCTGGGATGGGAAAAACAGCTTTAGCTCTTAATATGGCAACCTTTGCGGCTTCAAGAACTAAAAAGGCGGTAGCTATATTTAATTTTGAAATGTCTGCTGATATGTTGGTTAATAGAATGATTTCTGCGGTAGGACAAATTGATTCTTATAAGTTGCAAACCGGTAATATGTTAGAAAAGGATTGGAAAAGATATAATGAAGCATTATCCCAATTATCAGAAACTAATATATTTATTGAAGATAATGTAAGTTCAACTGTTCAAGATATTCGAGCTAAATGTCGAAGACTTGCTAATAGTGAAAATGGACTTGGATTAGTTGTAATAGATTATTTACAATTAGTTAATAGTGGTAATAAAAGAGTTGAGTCAAGACAAGTAGAAGTATCTGAAATTTCTCGTTCAATAAAAACAATGGCTTTGGAATTAGATGTGCCTGTTATTGCTTTAGCACAATTATCAAGAAGTGCTGAAAAAAGAGAGAGTAATCAACCAATGCTTGCTGATTTAAGAGAATCTGGATCGCTAGAACAAGATGCCGATATGGTATTATTTATAAATAGAAAAGATTATTATGAAAAAGCAAAAGATTTTAATAACAAAATTGTGCCTGCAGAGTTAACTATTGCTAAACATAGAAAAGGTGGGTTAGGAACAATTAACTTATTATTTGAACTTAATATGAGTTGTTTTAAAAGTCAGTTAAAAACAAGTGGTGAAGAAGAATGAAAACAAAAGATATAATTATAACTATTATATTAACTATAGGGATTATTATTTTATATTTTATTAATGAAAAATATGATATTAAAATAAATAGTGCTAATGTTGCTTATAAAGTATATTTAGATGGTGAAATGATTGGTTTAATTGAAGATGAAGAAAAATTATATGAGTTAATTAATAATGAGCAATTAGCAATAAAAAATGAATATAATGTAGATTATGTATATCCTCCGGATGTATTTGAAATTGTAAAAACTAATACTTATTCTTCAAATTTTACAACAGCAAGTGATATATATAAAATGATTGAAGAAAGAGATGATTTTACAATAAAGGGTTATACAATAACTATAAGATATGATAAAGATGATTATAATGAAAATGAAGAAGTACCGAAAGATTTTGTAATAAATGTTTTAGATACTGATATTTTTTATGATGCTATAAAAAGTTATATTTTAGCTTTTGTAAGTGAAGAAGACTATAATGATTTCATGAATGATGATATTGAAGAATTAAATGATATTGGGCAAGTAATTACAAATATGTATTTTCAAGAAAAAATGATGATTAAAGAATCTCTTATAAGTATTAATGATAAAATATATACTGATTCTGATTCTTTAACTCAAGATTTGTTATTTGGTGTGGATGCAGAAATGGATACTTATGTGGTTAAAGCAGGAGATAGTATTAATAGTATAAGTGATGAATTCAGTTTAAACCCTCAAGAATTTTTAATAGCTAATCCGACATATCGTAGTGAAGATGTAATGCTTAATATTGGAGATTCAGTAAATGTTACATTAATTAATCCTATAATTACATTTATTTATAATGTATATAGAATTGAAGAATCTGTTACTCCTTATTCTACAGATACAAAGACTGATACAAGTAAACCATATGGTTATAAAGAAATTACTCAATCAGGTATTACGGGATTATCTTTAAATTATGAAACTTATCAAGTAAAAAATGGTGAAGCTTCAAGTCAAATTAATATTGAAAAGACTGTTCCTATAAGATCTGCAGTTACGGAAATTACAATTGTTGGCCCTTCTAGGCCAGGTGTAACAGGTACTTATGTAAACTTAGAGGGTGAATGGGGATGGCCAACAAATCAACCTTCAGTTATAACAAGTCGTTATTATATGCGTTGGGGTAAACTTCATGAAGGTATTGATATTTCTGGTACTGGTTATGGTTCTCCAATATATGCTATTGCTGATGGAGTTGCAGTAAATGTTTCTCCAGAATGTAAAAGTTGTTATCAATGGTCAAATGGTAATTATATAGTTATAAAACATGATAATAATATTTATTCAGTATATGCGCATTTAAGTGGTTTTAATATTACCGAAGGTCAACAAGTAAAAAAGGGAGATGTCATTGGTTTTATGGGAAATAGTGGTTTTGTTACTGGTACTCATTTACATCTAGGATTATATAAAGGAGAACCATTTGCAGGTGGTTATACACAATCGATGGATCCATTAAGTGCAATTTATTCGGGGTCATAATGAAGGTTTGTGTACTAGCAAGTGGGTCAAAAGGTAATGTTACATATGTTGAGGCAAATAATAAAAAAATATTGTTAGATGCTGGTAAAAATTATAAATATATTAAAGATAAATTAAAAGAAATTGATGTTGATATAAAAGATATTAATTATATTTTAATTAGTCATAATCATACTGATCATATATCGGCATTAAAGTCTTTAATATCTAAAACTAAAGCAACTATAATTATTTCATTACAATTATTGTATGAAATGGATGATTTAAAAGATTATAGTAATATATTAACGATTGAAAATGAATTGGAAGTTGATGATTTATTAATCACTTCCTTTCATTCTAGTCATGATGCTATTGATTCAAGAAATTTTATTATTGATGATGGAATAAGTAAATTAGCATATGTAACTGATACCGGTTATGTAAATAATAAGTATTTTAAACTATTAAAAAATTTAGATGTTTATTTATTTGAAAGTAATCATGATGTTGAATTGTTACAACATGGGCCATATCCAGATTGGTTAAAAAGAAGAGTTTTAAGTGATAATGGTCATTTATCTAATAAATCTAGTTCTTTTTATTTAAGTAAGTTAGTTGGTGATAATACTAAAAAAATAGTTTTAATCCATTTAAGTGAAATAAATAATTTAGAAAGTATAGCTCTTGAAACTATTAATAATACTTTTATG
>CALVKC010000150.1 GCA_944332505.1 uncultured Bacilli bacterium | reverse complement strand
TTAATATCAAAAGAAAAAAATCATGTACTTAAGTAATACCTGTAGTACATAATTTTATTATTTACTTATTTACAGTATTTATAGAACCTGTTTTTTCCAATTCTACTTCTTCTTTACGAAAGTTTAATGCCATACCTATAGTAAAGACATAAGCTAAGAAATAAATCCAAATCATTAATATAACTATATTAGCTAAACTTCCATAAAAAGTTGAATAATATGCAATATTATTTATATAAAATGAATAAATATAAGTAATTAATATCCAAGAAATACTTGTAAATATTGCCCCATAACCGACATTTTTACTTTTAACTTTTTTATTCGGAGCAATAGTATAAAGTATTTTAATAAAAAAGTATATTATTAACCATGTAACAGGTCCTTGTAATAATTTAATTATAGCAGTTACTTTTTCTGTTATTGAACTATTTAAATCAACATATTGAAATAATTCAATTATTTTATTACCAAATACTGGAACTATTAACATAAATATAAATAATAAAACTAAAAATATAGTCATTAATATCGATTTAAATCTTCTTTTAAAAAAACCACTTTGTTTTTCTCCATATATAGCATTAGATGTAATAATAATAGATGCTGGACCATTAGATGCTATTAAATAACCTATGATTGTAGTAATTACTAAATTAATACCAGTAATCTTTAATTCCTGTGTATTTAAAAGCATTGCTGCAATATCCTTAGAAAAAGCATTAGTTAAAAAATCAAAAATAACATCAGTTGATAAATTAAGTAAACTTGCCCCAAAACTAATTAAAGTAATTGTTGGAACAATCGCCAAAACAAAGAAAAAGGCCAGTTGCCCTGGAAGTATTGCCATCTCTGGCCTTTTTAAAACCTTAATAAAATTATCAAAAAATTCTTTTAACTCATTTTTTAATTTCTTTTTCATTTTTACCCTTTTGTTTCTTCATATCTTCAACAGCTTCATTTAAAGCATCTTCAATAGTTTTTATATCATCTAATATTATACTATAACCAAATTCTGCTCCAAAATCATATGGTAATTTTTTTATTTCTTTACTTAATTTATGAATATAATTAGTTACTTGTTTTTGATTATATCCTACTAAATAAATAACAAATTCATTACCATCAGTACGCATAATTTCACTATTATCAAGTTGGGTTTTAATTAATATATTAGCACATGCTTTAATCTGTTTATCTCCTTCATTATAGCCATTTAAATCATTAATTTCTTGTATCTTATTTAAATCAACTACAATAATAGTCTGAGGATATATTGTATTATTATTCCATGTAGCAATATTTTCATTTAAATAATTTCTATTTTTTAAAGAAGTTAATTGATCTATAAACTTCATTTTATCATCTTTTTTTATTTTTCTAGCAATAGATATCTTTTTACTTTTTCTAATTATTATTAATAAAATAATTATTGCTACTATAACAAAATATAATATATATTCTGCTATTTTAGTTACTACACTACCACTTTTAATAGTCTCTAAATGGTTATTTAATCCTTCTAGTACTATTTCATCTTTATCTAAATAACTAATATATTTATTAAGTAAATTATATAAAGCACTATTAGTTCTAACTTTAAAATTATATTCTTCATTTATATAATTACTATATCTAGTAGAATAATTATCAAGTTCATCTAAACTATAATAATCCATTGTATTTTTATCAATAACTAATATTACATCTTTTTTATTTAATTTAAATAAATCTTTAGTAGTACTAAAAGTCTTTATATCTATACCATTAATATTCTTTAAATAATCATATATTTTAGAATTTTCTTGCGTATATACTGTCTTACCAATTAATGAATTAATAGATTTAATAACTGTATTATTATCTTTTCTTAAAGCAATACTATATTTAATATTTATTCCATTAGTACTATTATAATTATCTGTATAATTATAATAATTAAAATATAAATCTATTTCTTCATTATTTACTGCTTTCATAAATTTATCATAATTTTTATACTTTTCAAAATTAAATTCAACATCTGCAAAATTAGAAAATTTACTTAATATAACTGCAGCAATACCACCATATTTACCCCCCATTATTACTTCATAAGGTGATGCATTAACAAACCCATAATTATAAACTACACTTTGCATAGAATCTACTTCTGTTGCTGTTATATTTAATGAATTAGTAAATGTATTAAATAATGCATCATCAAAATATTCATTAAAATTATGCCAATTATTATAATATTTTTTTAATATATTGCTTAATGTATCATCTGTTGTTTGTAATACATAATAAATATTTATATCACTAAAATTATAAAGCATTTCATAATTATTTTGTAATATAACATCTAAATAATATATTTTAGGTATAATTATATAATTTACATCAGTACCCATTGCATTAAATAATTCTTCACTAGATTCATATTGCGTAAATGAAATATTTGTAACATTGTTTAAATATGTTGATGCGTAACTTAAATCTTTAGTTAATATACCTACACTTTTCCCTGATAAAAAAAGGGCTTCATTAACTATTTCTTTATCTTTACTTACTAAAACATAATTATCTTTATAAAATACTATATCATTATTATCAATATTTGTTTTAATACCTAAAGTAATACCTGATGGATTAGTTCCATTTTTAAAAGTTATTGGATTAAAATTAATATTATATTCATCAGTAAAGTCCTCTAAAAACTCATAAAATACTCCACTACCATTTTTACCAAATACATTAGCATCATCTACTACATTAATATTTGGTACTGTATTAATATTATCATTAATCCAATTTCTTTCCCCAACTGTTAATTTATTTTTATCATTTAAAAGAAAATATAAACCTATTGCTACACCTATTACTATTATTATACTTAAAACTATAACAATTATATTTTTTCTTTTTTTCATCTTTATTCTTCATCACTTTCTACCGGAGTATTATTATTCCAAACTACTCCTGAACCTGCAACATTTTTAGCACCCATTATAGTAAATCCTTCACTATTTTCTGTTGCTTTACTAGTTAATGTTAAATTAATATCATAATAACTTAGTAATTCATCACTAAATTTTTCTAA
>CALVKC010000149.1 GCA_944332505.1 uncultured Bacilli bacterium | reverse complement strand
AGAATACATTGAAAAACTAAAAGATTTAGTAGTTCTTGATTTACAAGCATTAGATTGTGTTCGTCATATTATTGAACGTAATATTGACAAAGGTTTACTTCCGAACTATTCAAAAAATGTAATGTCAATGAAATCTCAGTACAATACTATTGGAATAATTGGCGTTTTTGAAGCATTACAGAAATTTGGATATACATATAAAGATGAATTTGGTAATACTTTTTATTCTGATGAAGGAGTAGAATTTGCCAAAGATATTCTTAAAACAATTCATGATGTTAAGAATGAATTCGGCAAAGATAAAGATTATCAAATTAATATTGAGGAAATTCCGGCAGAAAGAGCGGCTGCAATTTTAATGGAGAAAGATAGATTCTTTTATCCTGATGAAACTTATGAACTTCCTTTATATGGTAATCAGTGGATTCCTCTTGGAATTAAAACAACATTGCATGAAAAAATTAGATTGAGTGCAATTTTAGATAAAGCTTGTTCTGGTGGTAGTATTGCACATATTAATTTGGATGCACCTCTTGAAGATTTTGATACTGCATGGAAATTATTAAATTATGTGGCGGATCAAGGTGTTGTGTATTTTGCATTTTGTTTAAGAATTAGTTCTTGTAAACATAATCATGGATTCTATGGTGATACATGTCCTTATTGTGGTGAACCTAAAACAACAACATGGCAAAGAATTGTAGGATTTTTAACTCCTGTTACTACTTATTCTAAAGAACGTAAGGAAGAATTTGTAAAACGTGACTGGTTTGAATTGGACAGAATGAGGGAGATTGGATAAATGTTAATAAAGGGATTTAAAGATGAAGATTTTGTAAATTATAAAAAATCATCTATGTTTGTTGGATTCCCTTATTGTACATTTAAATGTGATAAAGAATGTGGAAAGCAAGTGTGCCAAAATAGCGCACTTGCTAATTCAAAAGGTATAGAAATTTCTATTACTAGTTTAATTGATAGATATATAAATAATCCAATAACTGAAGCTATTGTTTGTGGTGGTCTTGAACCATTTGATACATACAAACAGCTTTTAGAATTTATTACAGAATTACGAAAGCAAACAGATGATGATATTATAATTTATACAGGTTATTATAAAAATGAAATACAAAATTACATTAATGAGTTAATGCAATTTAAAAATATAATTATTAAATTTGGAAGATATATTCCAGATCAGGAAAAACATTTTGATAATGTATTAGAAATTAATTTAGCTTCTGATAATCAATATGCAGAAAAAATTAGTTAATCGAGGAGAAAAATCAATGAATACTATTCAAATTAAATATTTTACCGATATTGATAAAATCACTAAAATCGAACATGGCGATTGGATTGATTTACGTGCCGCTGAAACAGTAGAAATGAAGAAAGGAGATTTTAAGCTTATTCCTCTTGGAGTAGCAATGAAATTACCTGAAGGATATGAGGCACATGTTGTACCACGTTCTTCTACTTATAAAAACTTCGGTGTCATTCAAACAAACAGTATAGGAATTATTGATAATTCCTATTGCGGAAATAATGATCAATGGCTATTTCCAGCTTACGCATTAAGAGACACCGTTATTAATAAAAATGATAGGATTTGTCAATTTAGAATTATGAAGAAAATGGAACCAGTAGATTTTGTTGAAGTAAAGGAACTTAAAGATAAAGATAGAGGTGGCATTGGTAGTACAGGCGCAAACTAATCAAAATAAAATTGGAGGATAATCAATGAAAAGAATTGCTGTTGCAATTATTGGAGTAGTATTAATGGCTATGATGACTGCATGTGGAAATAGAGATTATTTTGATACTAATTATACATATACAAAAGCTATTATTAAGTTACAAAATGGAGAAGTTATCGAAGGTGAAGTGCAAAACTGGAGAGATTATTCAGATGGCGATCAAATCCAAGTAACAATTGATGGTGATGTATATTTAGTTCATAGCAGTAATGTAACTTTGATTAATGAATAAAATTAATTCATTCAAAAATATAAGAGGATAAACTATATGAGATACGAATTAAATGAAGCTTTAAAATTCGCACATGCAAGTGATGAACTTATTGAAGCATTAAAAGAACATTTGCCTAATGAAGATATGTGTGAACATAATTTAATTGAACGTAATGGATGTGAATTTATATTTAATGATGAATATTATGACCTTATAGAAGTTGGAGAAGATCCAATTGAAGATGAAGGTAAATATCAATATAGTGGAACATATTATCAACTGGTAAAATATGATAATAATATTGACCCATGGCCTAGTAATAAAAGTATTTTAGAAAAATATGACATACAAGTTTATCTGCCATATAGCAGAAGCGGTTCATATTTTTCCGAATATTTTTATATGTATAATATTCCAATACTTCAAAGAATTACAATTATAGATGTTCCTGAAGTGGTAATTCCTGCTCATCAAGAAGTGAAAACAGAAAGTATTTAATAGAATATAATTAACATAAAGGATGATAATATTATGGAAAAGATGCTTACAGTAAATGATATTCAAGAGCATTTACATATCTGTAAGAACACAGCGTATAAGTTACTAAAGATAAAGTCTTTTCCAAAGATTAAGATAGGTAAAGCTTACGTTATACCAGAAGAACAATATTTGAAATGGGTAAAAGATAATGTAGGTAAAACAATAATATTGTAATTTTATAATTAAAGATATAAGATGTAACTTAGTTTGTATAAATTAGGTTACATCTTTTTTATTTACCCATTATATTTCTTACAAAATTCATTTAAAATTTCATAATGGGTAAACAATGGGTAAAATGTAAAATTAAAATCTTAAAAACACTGTAATATAAAGGATTAAACGTATTTGGATGTATCAGCTTCGGAAGCTGCTGCACTATCCACTGTGCTACAGATGCAAAATATTAAATAAATAGCTCAAACACTTGATTATACTACATGTTAGAGCGTTTTAAGCTATAATACACATCACCATATAAAACCATTCAAAACAATCATTTTAAGTATAAAACCAAATTATAATGGGTAAATCAATGGGTAAAAAATAGCTTTCCAAATTTTATAATGGGTAAATAATTTGAATT
>CALVKC010000148.1 GCA_944332505.1 uncultured Bacilli bacterium | reverse complement strand
ATACTTCTTTTTCATACTACATCTCCATAACTTATTTTAGGTTATCTAAAAATATTATAACTTAATTTAAGTTATAAAGCAATACTTTATTTTAAGTTGTGATATTGTTAAGGCACGGTGATAAAATGAATAGATTAAAAGAATTAAGAGATGATAAAAATCTTTATCAAAAAGATGTTGCTAAAATACTTAATATGAGTCAAACCGGTTATTCACAATACGAAACTGAAACAAATGATATTCCTACTGAAATACTAAAAAAATTAGCTAGATTTTATAATACTAGCATAGATTATTTATTATATGAAACTGATGAAAGAAAACCTTATCCTAAATCAGTTATGAAAAATTAAAAGTAGCATTTATTTGCTACTTTTTGTTATTGATGCTTTATATATTTGTTTAATTGTTTTAGTTAATAACTCACTAAATTCTTTATCACTTTGTTCTTTATTTAATCCTTCAAGTAATGCTCTTGAAAAACTTGCTATCATTTTTTTATTTTCTCTTAATTTATCACATGCTATATCTCTACTATAACCACCTGATAGGGCTACTATTCTTAAAACATTCTTTTTAGTTAATAGTGGATTATAGTAATTAGGTACTTCTGGTAATGTAAATTTAAAAATTAAATAGTCTTCTTTTTTGCATTTTGCTAGTTGTCTTAATATTTCTTGTCTTAAAAATGATTCTATTTCTTTTTTATTTTTAGCATTTATGTTTACTTCTGGTTCAATAATAGGTATTAATCCTTTGTTTATTATTGCTCTTGCTACTTTAAATTGTTGTTCAACTACTTTTTTAATACCATATTCATTATATTCATTTATTACAGAACGCATTTTTGTACCTATAATTCCATATTTTATTGCTTCATCTAATACTTCATCTAAATTGGGTATGTCTTTAAATAATTGGACACCATCAAATTCTTCATCTAAACCTACATCTATTTTTAAAAATGCATATATGTTTTTGTTTTTTAAAAATTCTACTGTATTTATCCCATTGATTGTCCTTTTCATCGTGTCTTTAAATAGTATTGCTCCAAGAATGTGTTCAGAGTTAAATGCTTCATCCATTATTATTCTTGAACGCATTTCATGAATAAAATTAAACATAACTTCATCTGATGTAATATCATTTTCTTTAAAGCCATAATTTACTAATGTTTTTTTGCTAGATCCCCCACTTTGATCCATCGCTGCAATAAATCCTTTTCTCATTTTTAATTCTTCAATCATTATTTTACCTCTCTTTTTATTAATTTAGCATGTAATACTACTTTTTCATCATCATTATAACATGTTGATAAAGTTAATATCTTGTCATTTTCATTAAATTCTACATTAAAGTCATATTGACTTCTATCTTTTAATTTATTAACAAATTCTAAAAAATCTTCATTACTACTAAAGTTTATTTGTAAATAATCACTTGTTGTTGGTATGTGATAAACACTAAATACTTGCCATAATGTATTTTCTGTTGCTGTTGATAATTTTACTACGTGATTGTCTTTATTATTATACCAATCTGTTTCAAATATATTTTTAAGTGAACCAAACATGGTTCCATTTATTCTTCCATGTGCATAAATTATAGTATTCTTATCTAAATTTGTAATATTATTTCGATAATCTAAAAATACCCAGCCCGCAGAATTATACTTTTTATTAAAATCTCTTTTTAAATAATATGAATTATCACTTGTTTGAACAAAAGGATAATTTATATTGGTTCCATTTACTTGTAACCAGCCTTTTGTATCACTATTAATTTCTAATAGTTTTGAAAAATCAACATCAATTAGATTCATCTTTATATAATCCCAATATGGATTGTATTCATCTTCTTCCACCGGAGGATTAACTATTTCTGTATTTTCACTATCTTCTACTTCTTTAATATCAACATTTTCTTCAATTAGTTTTATTTGCTTATATGTATTGTTTGAATCTATTTTCCATGCTAGAATTTGATAACCTGAAAAAAAGCAAAAACCTAAACATGCCAAAAAAATTAAAAACACTATACAATTTTTCCAAGATAATCTTTTCTTTATTATTCTTTTTTGATAAATTGCTTGTTTAGCCTTATCGGCTTTTAACATTGGTAGGATTATTTCATCAACATCCTCCGGCATTAAATATTCTAATAATTTATCATTTTTTTTAATAGCCATATTTTACTCTGTTAAACTTAATGTTATTTCTTTATTCTTAGTATCTACAATCCGATATTTTACACCACATTTATCAAATAATCTTTTAGATGCTATAAAATTATCACTATCTTTGTATTTATCACTTAAATATACTACTTCTTTTATACCACATTGAATGATTGCTTTAGCACATTCATTGCATGGGAATAATGCTACATATATTCTAGCGCCTTCTAAATCACGACGATTTCCCCGAAAGTTTAATATAGCATTTAATTCAGCATGACAAACATAAAAATATTTGGTATTAAGTGCATCTCCTTCTCTATCCCATGGAAAATCACAATCGGGAAAACCATTTGGTGTTCCATTGTAACCAATCGATAAAATACGGTTGTCTGAGCCAACTATACAAGCCCCAACTTGGGTTGATGGATCTTTGCTCCTTAATGCTGATAATTTTGCAACTCCCATAAAATATTCATCCCATGACAAATATTCTTTTCTTTGTTTGTTAATATTTTTCAAATTACTTCACCCTCTTTTATTTTATCAAATTATTAAAACAAAATCTATATTTCCTTTTATTTTTAAAGTGTATTTTATATTGTTACATAGAATTGATACTTTTTTGTAAATTTCTTTTAAGACCTTTTTGATATTTTTCTTGATACCAACTAATAAAAGCATCTGTTGCACTTGTACTATTATCTGGTCTATTACATCTTTCTTCATCTGACATTTCTGCTAAAGTTTTATCACAGTTATTTGGAATAAATACATACCATAAATTTGATTTAGCTTTTTTTATTTTATCTCCACGTATTTCTTTTGCTAATGTACCTTTGCTTATACCCCAAAATTGATAAAATTCATTTCCATCATAAAAAGTTAAACAATCTAGAAAATAACAACTTCTATTACTGACATTTTTCAT
>CALVKC010000147.1 GCA_944332505.1 uncultured Bacilli bacterium | reverse complement strand
AAGAATGGAAAAATATATGTAAATGATGAAGAAATAGAAGAAGAATATGCATATGGGCAAACAAGTGATTATGATAAGATTACTTTAGGTGATGATGAATATTTTATTTTAGGAGATAATCGTCCTATAAGTAAAGATTCAAGGTACTTTGGTCCTGTAAAAAAAGATGAAATAATTGGCAAAGTAATATTTAGGTTGTGGCCAATTAATAAATTTGGTACAATATAATATGTAAGAAATTACATATTTTTTTTAAAAATTAAGGAGGATATATGGAACTAATAAAAGTAGGAAATAATACATATTATATTAAAAATAATACCAATATTGGAATTTACAAAGTAGATGATAAAAATATATATTTAATAGATACAGGAAATGACAAGGATGCAGGAAGAAAAATACTTAGAATAATAGAAGAAAACAATTGGGTTATAAAAGGAATAATTAACACTCATTCTAATGCTGATCATATCGGAGGAAACAAGTATTTACAAGATAAATTTAATTGTCCGATATATGCCTCTAATATTGAAGAATGTTTTATAAAATATCCCGTTTTAGAGTCGGCCTTTTTATATGGTGGCAATCCTATTAAAGATTTAAGAACTAAATTTTTAGAAGCTAAACCATCAAATACAACAAATATTAAAGAATTATCTGATGGATTAGAATATTTTGATTTAAAAGGTCATTTTTTTGATATGATAGGAATTAAAACTCCAGATAATATATATTTTTTAGGTGATTCTTTATTTAGTGAAGAAACAATAACTAAGTATCATATATTTTTTATTTATGATGTAAAAGAATACTTAAATACATTAGAATATTTAAGCACTTTAGAAGGAAAATTATATATTCCATCACATACTGAAGCTACAACAAATATACATGATTTAATTAAATTAAATAAAGATAAAATTATTGAAGTATGTAATTTTTTAATAGATACATGTAATAATGAAAAGATATTTGAAGAAATATTAAAAGATGTATTTGATAGATATAATCTTTCAATGAATATAGACCAATATGTTTTAGTAGGTAGTACAATACGTTCATATTTAACATACTTACATAGTGAAGGTAAATTAAAATATGTTTTTAAAAACAATAAAATGTATTGGAGTACTATTAACAATTAAAATATGCAAGAAAAAGTATATAAGTATTTAATGAAAATACCTAAAGGAAAAGTAGTTACGTATAAACAGATTGCTGAATATTTAGGTAATATAAAACTAGCAAGAGTAGTAGGTAATATATTACATAATAATCCAAATGAATTAAAATATCCGTGTTATAAAGTAGTTAATTCAAAAGGAAAGTTAGCATCAAACTATGCTTTTGGGGGTATTCAAAAACAAAAAGAAAAATTAGAAAGTGAAAATATTGAAGTAATTAATAATCGAGTTGATTTAAAAAAATATAAATATATTGAATAATGGAGTAAAAATGAATTTAGATGAAATAAACGAAAAATATAATAAAATGCAAGAAATATATGGTGCCAAAGAATTAGATTCAATCCATTGTGGTGGATGTATAAATAATCCCGATATATGTTTTGTTTTTATGAATCCTACTAAAAGAAATATTGCATCATCCAAATCATGGCATGGTATTAAATATCCTTGGATAGGTACAAAAAACATATGGGATTTATTTTATAAGATAAACTTATTAGATGAAAAAATATATAGAGAAATAAAAGAAATTAAAGGACCTAGTTGGGAAGAATCTTTTGCAAATAAAGTATACAACAATGTTATTGAAAATAATTATTGTATAACTAATTTGGGAAAATGCACTCAGATGGATGCTAGAGTTCTTCCTGATAAAGTATTAAAAGAATATCTTGATTTATTATTTAAAGAAATTGAAATAATTAACCCCAAAATAATAATAACTTTTGGTAATCAAGTAAGTTCAATAGTTTTAAATGAAAAGATATCTGTATCTCAAGTTAGAAAAAAATTATTTAAGATTAAAATAAATAACAAAGAATATAAGGTTTATCCAGTATATTATCCAGTTGGAAATGGAAGATTTAATATTGATAAAGCAATTGAAGATATTAATTGGATTATAGAAAAAGAGTTTATATAATAGAGGTCAATTAATGAAATTAAAAAGATGTTTAGAAAGCAAAAAAATATATATATTAGATGACGAAGGCAATAAATTATTAGAAACAAGTGTAATAGGAGCAGAATTTGTTTTAATAATTTATACTGATAAACCCATTATCATAACTAAAAATTTAGATAAAGTTTTATATAAAAACTTGCTTAGTATATTTGCAAATAAATATATATTTGATAATAGTATTTGTTCTAAAGATGAAAAAAAGATTTTATGGGTCTCAGATCAAAGTTTTGATGTTGATGATAAAGAACAAATAGAGCAAGTAAATATGCTAATCATTGAAAAAGAAGAAAAACAAATTAAAATAAGAGCTCAAAACATATTTTTACAAAAGCTAGATATACCAATTGAAACTTTCATTATTGCTTTTTCAACTGCAGGGAATGGACATTATAGTAAAAATATAGCAACTGGATTAACATTTCAAGATGATATAATTATAGCATTTAATAGGATTTTAAGAAATGAATTTATCTGTTACGAATCTTCTAAAAAAAGTGAAAACAATATGAGAAAACAAAGTAATATTCCACTATTATCTCGGAATAAAAAGAGCAAAACATGAAATTGATATAAAATTTTAACGCAAAAATATTTTATATAGAAATATCAATAAATGAGTTTAATTAATTGGAAAAATAATTTATAGTTTATTGTTGACATTGCTGAAAAATAGATAGGAAAGGATGTGCTCAATTTTAGATACAAAGTTGAGATTAAGGAAAATTGACAAAATTCGATAAATATCAATTGATATATACTGACTTATGGAAAACTACGGGAGGAGGATAATAAATGCAAGAAAGCGATTTAATTATATATAAAAATAATGAAGGAAATATAATAGTAGATGCAATATATAAAGATGAAACTTTATGGCTTTCTCAAAAGAGTATGTCAAAGGTTTTTGACTGCAGTATAGATAATATTTCTTTACACTTAAAAAATATTTTTAAAGAAGGCGAACTAGATGAAA
>CALVKC010000146.1 GCA_944332505.1 uncultured Bacilli bacterium | reverse complement strand
AAAGAGAGTTAGTGGTTGGTGGAAACTAATAAATAGATTAAAAGTTACTCCTTTCGAAGAGAGTTTAAAAGACTCCGGGGAAAAGCCGTTATCTAAAATTAAGTAAATATAAGGATGGTACCGTGCTATATGCACTCCTAGGTATTATCTTTTTTTATTTTTAAGGAGGGAAAATGACTGAAGAAATAGAAGACATTGAAGAAAAGAAAAAAGAGTTAAAAGAAAGAATTAATGCTCTAGAATTAAGAATAGAGTTAATGGAAAGAAGATCAGGGCGCCCTCGAGTAGACAAAGGTTTATCAATTATTAAAAAAAATTTGGCTAAATTAAATAGTGAATACATTCATTTAATAAGTCGTAAATATATAGAAGAAAGCAAAGAAAAGGAAGATGAAAATGAAAAATATTAAAGAAGATGAAAAATTAAGCATATTAAATCACAGTTGTGCACATTTACTTGCTCAAGCAGTAAAACATTTATACCCTAATGCATTATTTTGGGTAGGACCAGTAATTGAAGATGGTTTTTATTATGACATTGATTTAGGGGAAAAAACATTAACATTAGATGATTTACCACAAATAGAAAAAGAAATGAAAAAAATTGCTAAAGATGGCAAAAGAATAGTTAGAGAAGAACTAAGTAGAAAAGAAGCCTTAGAAAAATTTAAGGATGATCCATATAAAATAGATTTAATTAACAATATGCCCAAAGACACTACAATAAGTTGTTATACTCAAGGTGACTTTACAGATCTATGTCGTGGTCCACATGTTGAATCAGTAAAACTACTTAAAAACTTTAAACTATTAAAAGTAAGTGGAGCATATTGGAAAAATGACAGTAACAATGCTATGTTACAAAGAATTTATGGTATATGTTTTGAAACACCAGAACAATTAGAAGAACACTTAAACTTTTTAGAAGAAGCTAAAAAAAGAGATCATAAAAAGTTAGGTAAAGAACTAGAAATATTTATGATGAGTGATTATGGTCCAGGATTTCCCTTTTTCTTACACAATGGTATGATTATTCGTAATGAACTAGAAAACTTTTGGTATGAAGAACACACCAAAGAAGGTTATGAATTTATTAAAACACCAATAATGTTAAACAAGGACTTATGGGAACTATCAGGTCACTGGTACAATTATCGAGAAAATATGTACATAAGTGAAATAGATGAAAAAGTATTTGCGATAAAACCGATGAATTGTCCTGGTGGAATGCTTGTTTACAAAAACAGTTTACATTCATACAAAGACTTACCACTTAGAGTAGGTGAATTAGGTCAAGTACATAGACATGAAGCAAGTGGAGCGCTAAATGGTTTATTTAGAGTTAGAACATTTACTCAAGATGATGCACATTTATACATGCGAGAAGATCAAATAGAAGAAGAAGTAATAAGATTAATTAGTTTTATAGATAGGATGTATAAAGTATTTAATCTTACCTATGAAATAGAACTATCAACTAGACCAGAAGAAAAATATATCGGAGACATAGCGATATGGGATAGATCAGAAAAAGCTTTACAAGAAGCATGTGAAAAATCTGGCCATACATGTAAAATAAATCCTGGTGATGGAGCATTTTATGGTCCAAAGTTAGACTTTCACATCAAAGATTCTCTAGGTCGAGTTTGGCAATGTGGAACAATTCAACTTGACATGAACTTACCAGAAAGATTTGATTTAACATATATTGACAAAGATGGATCTAAAAAAAGACCAGTAATGTTACATCGTGTTATTTATGGTTCTATTGAAAGATTTATTGGTATTTTAATTGAACATTATGCTGGAGCGTTTCCTCTTTGGTTATCACCAACACAAGTAAACATTATACCTGTAAGTAATGAATATCATTTAAGTTATGCTAAAGAAATAGCAGAGTTACTTAATAAAAACAACATAAGAGTTAAAGTAGATGAAAGAGATGAAAAACTAAGTTATAAAATGCGTGAAAGTCAAACTAAAAAGATACCAATTACATTAATCATCGGAGACAAAGAAAAAGAAAACAATACAATAAGTTATCGTAAATTTGGAAGTAATGATACAACAACAATAACCGTTGATGAATTTATTACTTCAGTAACTAAGAGCATTAAAGATAAAACTTACAATATATAAATATAAAGGAAAAATTGTAGAATTTGCAATTTCCTTTTTTTTATGGTATAATAAGCACCAATTTAAGGGGGTTATTTATGGAATTTAGAAATTTAAATCAGTACAAGGCATTTATTAATAGTGAAGCGCATAGATTAGGAATATCACCAACTTCAGCATATACAACTTACTATGCAAGGTTATTACTACAAAGAATGGCAGAAGTAAATTATGGGATATTAGTAGTTAAAGGAAGTTTTAGTCAATTTGTTCATTTAAAAGAGTTATCTAGACCAGTTTTAGACATAGATTTATCATCAACTATAGATAGGCAAGTACCATTAGAAACACTATATACAGCAATTTACAACTCAGAAGATGAAATAGTAACTTTTGATATAAATAGAATACCACGTCAAACTGAAAATGGTATTTACAAAATGGTAATTAATGCAATAGTAAGATATCCTAATGATAAAGAAATGATAATACCTATTCCTATAGACTTTAAAGCCAATAATCCTGTTATTTTTGAAACACAGTTTAAAGGTGTAAAACCATTATTTAAAGGTGACAAAAAATTTTATATTAATACGCCTTCATTTGAAGAACACATAGCAGAAAAATTATATATTATTTTTCATAATAGAAGACAAGATATTATAAACACTAGAGTAAAAGACTTTTATGACATATATAAATTACATGGTAAAGATTATGACCCTGATAAGTTTAATTTATATTTTCAAGCAATGTTACTTATGTATGGTGAAAATTTACAAGATTTAGATGCCGAATTTTTAAATAAAAAATTTATTAAAAGACATGAAGGAATTTGGAGTAGAATGCAAGAAAAATATGAATTTACGGATAGAAGTGTAGAATTAGATGAAGCAATATATTATACAAAAGCTGTATTAAAAGAACAAATACAAAGAATAAGAAGTAAAGAAAATGTAGAAGAAGCAGCAAAATTGGTTAGACAAAAACAACAAAAAATGCAAAAATAATATTGACAAGCATAAAATAA
>CALVKC010000145.1 GCA_944332505.1 uncultured Bacilli bacterium | reverse complement strand
TAATAGTTTCCGCTGGCAAAGTGTCAGTAAGGAAGGAGTGTGTATATGAATACACAAGATTTTAAAATTTATATTAAAAATATTAGGAAGGAGGCATTAGAAATTGGATATTCTATTAAAACGATGGATGGATATTTAGTGATATGGAATAAATTCATTAAATGGAAAAATGAAATTCATTTTGTATATGATGAAAAAGAATACTCTAAATTTTTGTTTGATTATTATCATTTTGATGTTAGTAAATTTACTAATAAATCTAAGTCTAGACATCAACAATTAATGAGATCAAAAAGAATACTAGATAATTTTGATAGTTATAAAATACATATACTTAAAAGAAGCTTGCCTAAAGCATTATATTCTAATTATCCTAGTAATTGGAATATAATTTTAGATGGTTATTTAAATTATTTAAAAAATGTAAGACAAAATAGCGATAACAGTATTAAAATCAAAGGAGATTATTTAGTTCATTTGCTATCTTATTTTTATCAAAATAAAATAAATGATTTAAAACAATTATCTAAATTAGATATTACAAATTTTATAAATAAAGTGGTAGAAAAAGGTAATATTTCCAAAAGAAGAAACTTCTATGTTCTAGGTGACTTTTTAAAATATTTATTTATAGAAAATATTCTACTTGAAGATTTATCTGTTTATGTTCCAAGAATTAATCGAAGAAAGAAAAGAAAACTACCAACTTATTTAAAACAAGAAAATATTGAAAAGTTGCTTGAAAGCATTCCGAAATTAAAAAAGGTTGATATCAGAAATTATGCCATCATCTTACTTGCCGCAAGACTGGGACTTAGACTAAGTGATATTTTAAATATTAAACTAAAAGATATTGATTGGAAAAATAAAAAAATAAATATTATACAGCCTAAAACTAATAACTTAAATATACTCCCTTTATCTAAAGAGGTTGGGTGGGCCATTATTGATTATATTAATAAAGCTAGGCCTAAATGTAATAATGAATACTTGTTCATCAAAATGCATTATCCGTTTGAAAAAATGGAACAATTTACTGATTTTAATAAATATTTTGATAAGTGTGATTTTAAGCAAAAAGATACAAAAAAAGGAATTCATAATCTAAGACATTCCCTCGCAACCAATCTATTAGATAATGATATTCCTATTCACATTATTTCATCAGTCTTAGGTCATACATCTACTGATACTACCTCTAATACATATCTAAAGATTGACCTTAAAAATCTTAAAAAAGTATGTTTGGAGGTAGATGAATAATGCGAGAATATAATACCATATTTGATGAATTTATTCAATTTAAACATTTTTTAGGATATAAATATAAAACTGATGAAATAGTTATTAATGAAATAAAAAATTATCTAATAGAACATAATATTACTAAAATAACTAAAGAAGTTACCGAAGATTATGCGGGGTTAAATACTAATATATCATCTAATACAATAGCCAGAAATATGGGAGTATTTAGAGAATTTTGTAATTTTTTAAAATATCAAAAAGATATAGATTGTTATCAAATACCAAACAAAATATATCCACAAAACCATAATAACTTTATTCCTTATATATTTTCATATGAAGAAATTAAGTTGATTTATTCTAACTTAAACGAACCACTAAAAGATTATCATTATAGTTACTATAAACAAAAAGCTTATCCTTTAATTATTAAAATACTTTATCAAACTGGTATGCGAATCGGAGAACTGTTAAATATTAAACTTGAAGATTATAATTATGAATTATCTGCGTTTAAACTTACGGATACTAAAAATAATGAAGAAAGATATGTGGCTATTTCTGATAAATTAAATGAAGAAATAAATAAATTTGTAACTAAATTTTTCTATAATAAATCAAATGATGAATATATTTTTAAAATACATGGTGATTCAGCTACAAAATATTTTAAAAAAGTATTAATGTTATCTAATATTAAAATAACTGATAAAGGGCCTAGACTACATGATTTAAGGCATACTTACCTTGTTCATAATATTGATAAAGCTATTAAAGAAAATAGAGATGTAAATCAAATATTACCTATACTAAAAACTCAGATTGGACATAAAAGTTTAAATTCTATTGCTTATTATTTTCATATTAATAAAGATATATTAGGAACAGTTAATGAAATATCAGAGAACGAACTAGGTTATCTAATACCAAGTATAGGTGAAGATAATGAATAAAGATTTTTCATATTACTTATCAAAGTTTTTAAAAGACTACTTAATTATAGAAAGAAATATGTCATTACATACTGTTCGTTCCTATAAAAAGACATTTCAAACACTTATAGATTATTTAGTAAACATTAAAAATTTTAAGTTACAAAATATCATATTTGAAAATATAACTAGAGAAATAATTATAGAGTTTTTAAATTACCTAGAAGATGATAAAAAAAACAGTATTAGAACAAGGAATCAGAGGCTAGCCTGTATAAAATCATTTTATCAGTACTGTATGATAGATGAAATAGATAATATTGATAACATCAGAAAAATATTGAGTATTAAAGCAAAAAAAGAAACTAAGAAAGTAATGAGTTATCTTACAGAAGATGAATTACCAAAATTATTTAATAGTATAGATACAACAACAAATAAAGGTAGAAGGAACTTAACCTTACTCACACTTTTATATGATACAGCAGCTAGAACCAGTGAAATTATTAATCTTAAAGTAGAAAATATACATTTAGAAGAAAAATATATAATATTAACTGGAAAAGGTAATAAACAAAGAATAGTATCTATGATGGAACAAACAAAAAAATTATTAATTAATTATATTAAAGAAAATCATATAAAAAGTGGCTATTTATTTAATATTAATGGCAACAAAATGAACGAAAGATTTTTAAGAGATATTGTAAAAGTAACAAATTCATTAGACAAACAAATATCACCACATACATTTAGACATACAAGAGCTGTCCATTTACTCGATAAAGGAGTTAATATAATATATATTCAGGAATTACTTGGACACACATCAGTTAATACAACGATGGAATATGCGAAAGTAATAGAAAAGTCAAAATTTGAAGCCATTGAAAAAGCAAATCCTAAGATGGATAATAATTTGCCTGATTGGAATGATGACAAAGATTTACTTAGCCAACTATTGAACTTG
>CALVKC010000144.1 GCA_944332505.1 uncultured Bacilli bacterium | reverse complement strand
AGAAAAGAATAATAAGATTAGAACTCTCACCGAAAATAATAAAGCACTTAACTTAAGAGTTGAATCTTTAAATAATATCATTAAAGAAAAAGATAAAGAAATATCTAGATTAAATTCTATTATTACTGATATAAAAAGTAAACTTAATTATTGGAAAGAGAAATTTGATAAACTAATATCACTCTTATATAGTAAATTACACAATTGGTACGATAAAGACGATAAATATATTAATGTAGTTAATGATATGTATAAAGATGATATTCTAGATGATGAAGATTTAGAAGAATTAGATTTAAGTAAAGAAAAAGATGATTATGAGCGCTAAATCATCCTCTTTAAAAAACATTGCTTTTGTTAAAAGTGATTTTTACCTTGTAACATCAAAACCAGTCCACTTATTAAAATTAGATTTTAATGATAGTCTTTTTGCTCTACTTACTTTTCTTTCATCACTTACTTTAATATCTCTTATATTATGAAGAGCAACTTTTAAATATTTTACTGCAGTCTCATCATCAATATCAGGATGAACTTCTTTTATTTTTGCATATATTGCCTTTGCCAAATCCAAATCACATAATAGATTGGAGTTTATTCCCCGACTAGAAGAATGATTCATCATAAAATCATACATTATTCTTTGATCTAATGTTAACCATTCTGGACTATGATAACTTTCCATTAAGTGAAAAACTCTTCTATCCAAACCACATTTTACACATCCACAATAATTATATGAACGTCCTTCCCAACTATCATACTCATGTAATGTATTAACCCATATATGGTTACATGAAGAATATTCTCCAACTTTTATTTGCGTATATAAATCATTTTGTTGTTTTGATAATTTATCATTTTGTTCACGTAAGGAAAAATATTTTTTTACTGTTTCATTTTCTGCTAAAACATTAATTTGTTCTATAATACCTTTTCTTTCTGATACAATTTGATCATACTGTTCTTTTAAATTATCCATAAGTAAAACCTCCCTTTGCAAAACATATTATAACATATTTTTAAACTTTTTTGTTTAAAATAACAAAATTTGTGTTAAAATATTATTAGAAATTAGTTGTTTGTCAACTTTCTCTAGAAGTTTCAAATAACCTTTGTTATTGCTCCATTTGAATACAACTTACGGACTATAAAAGGTTCGTAAGTTTTTATTTTATATAAAAGCAATGTTCTCTTTCTAGGAAGGAGGATATTTTTTATGCTTGAATTTAAGACACTTCAGATTTTAAAGCCGAATACGGAAATACTTGAAGTCATTAAGAATTATAAGTACAAAATTAAAAATGGCAAAATTAAGCATTTATTACATACGAATCTACAAGTTATAGAACCTACTGAATATCTAATTACATATCCAATAACTCTTACAATACTAGAATACAAAGTAAATGAAATCTCTAGTAAACCATTTTATATTAAAGAACATAAACAAAAATATAATCTCAAAGAAATTAAACAAATATTAAATAATTTTAAAGTTTAGACTATACTTTTCATTTATTAACGATGAAACTAATGAGAAATATTAAAAAATTTTGATTTAGTGTCTGTTATTTTGCTTTTTATTTAGGAAACAAGTGAGGAGATGATATTTTATGAGATGTGGTATTTATGTAAGAGTTAGTACAGATGACCAAAGAGAGAATGGTTATTCTATTGATTCACAACTTCGCATGATTAAAGAGTATTGTGAGAAAAATGATTATGGTATTATAGATGTATATAATGACGCAGGTCATTCAGGCAAAGATTTGATGCGACCAGAAATGCAAAGATTACTTGCTGACATAAAATCTAAAAAGATTGATAAATTAATTGCTATTAAAGTAGATAGACTTACAAGAAATAATTATGATGGCTTTTGGTTACTTAATTATTGTGAAGAACATGATGTAAAAATCGAATTAATACTTGAACCCTATGATGTATCTACTGCTAATGGCGAAATGATATTTGGTATGAATTTAGTATTTGGACAAAGAGAAAGAAAAGAAATTGGAGCAAGAACGAAACGTGCTATGGAAGAAATGGCATTAGAAAAAATACATCCTAGTAAAGCACCTTATGGCTATATTAGAAATAAAGAAACAGGTCATTTAGAAATAGAACCTATTGAAGCACAAGTTGTTAAAGAGATATTTGAACTATGCAAACAAGGTAAATCTACAAGAAGTATAGCAACAATTATGAAAGATAATAATGCTTATTTAAAACAAGGTAAGTGGGCATCTGATAGAGTTTATAAAATACTAACTAATTCTATTTATATTGGTATCTTTGAATATGGAAAATATAAACGAAAACCACAAGATATTTTAAGAGTTGAAAATTATTGTGAACCAATTATAGATGAAATTACTTGGAATGCAACTAGAAACGTGTTAGTGAAAAATAAGCATTCAAATTATGGAGAATACATTCATTTATTTTCAGGATTAGTTAAATGTCCTATCTGTGGCAATATTATGAGTTCATCAGAATCTTTTAAATATCCTAATGGAAAATTAAAAGTATACTATCATTTAAGGTGTAAAAATCATAATTGTAATGGCTTTGGATTTCATTATAATACTGAAAAAATTGAAAGCAAATTAAAGCGAATATTAGAAGAATTAACTATCTTTATGCTTTCTATGGATAACGAAATTATTACTTGTAATTCTACTAAAAGCAATGACGTAAAAGAAATAGAAAAAGCTATTGAAAAGTTAAAACTACAAGAAAAAAGATTAGTAGATTTATATTTAAGCTCTAACCTAGATGTAGAAACTATTAATCATAAAAATGATGTTATTAAAAAAGAAATTGATAAATTAAATAAAAAGAAAATTAGTCTTGATCCAGATAATTCATCCCAAGAATATACAGTAGAATTAATTAAAAAACTAGATTATTTAGAAGAAAATGATAATTTGATTTTTACTGATGTTAAAAATATAGGTTTTACTTTTCTCTATGATTTATTATCACGAGAAGTCAAAAGAGATATGATTCATAGACTTGTATCACAAATAGAAATTACTAGAGATAAAAATTATAATATTGAAATTAAAGATATAAAATTCACAGATGAATTAATAACAAAAAGTAGTAAAGAATATTTAAAATATCTTAGCAAAATTATGATAGATAACAATATTGG
>CALVKC010000143.1 GCA_944332505.1 uncultured Bacilli bacterium | reverse complement strand
CCCCCAGATAGTCTGGGGGTTCGGTAAAGCTTTAGCGATAAGTTGAAAAATAAAACTCCTTCTAATATAATGAAGTTGCGACTGCAAGGAGCAACAAATATATTAGAAGGAGGACATTTATAATGAAAGAAATCAAAATAAATGATATAAAAAGTTTAGCACATACACAGTGGAATTGCAAATATCATGTAGTATTTGCACCAAAGTATAGAAGGAAAGTCTTTTACGAAAGTAAAAGATTAGAAATAGGCCAAATATTAAGACAATTATGTGAGTGGAAAGGTATAACGATAATAGAAGCGGAAGTATGTCCAGACCACATACATATGTTAATAGAAATCCCTCCAAAATATAGTGTATCGAGTGTAATGGGATTTCTGAAAGGAAAGAGTAGTTTAATGATATATAGCAAATGGGCAAATATGCGATACCAATATAGAAATAGAGAATTTTGGTGTAGAGGATACTATGTAGACACAGTTGGAAAGAATACAAAAAAAATAAAAGAATATATAGCAAATCAATTAAAAGAAGACCAATTAAGTCATCAAATGACTTTTGAGGATTTTGACCCTTTTAAAGGGTAGCAAGTAAAGGATGCTTTTGGCAGTCGTAAAGGCTACTTTAGTAGAAGCCAGTAGAAAAGCCTTTTAGGCGAAAATGAAAAACCACTAGCTATGCTAGTGGATATTTATTAAATAAAATAACACGGAGACAATTGACACCAAGAGTATTTTTTGCTATAATTTGATTACTTCAGAAATTGTAGGAGGAATAATGTTATCAACGTTGGATAAAAATGCAGTAGAAAGTTTTTTGAAATTATGTAAATCAGAAATTAAAAAAGGTAATCGAAAATTTATTAGTTTAAGAAAAGTAGTAATTAAAAGTGATATTATGAGTGCGTATGATGCTTTATATAGTTTAGGAATTAAAGATGAGAGGGAAATGTGGAATTATATTTTAAATTTAGAAGTAAAAGATTGTATTGATGTTAGTTTCGATTATGATGCTTATAGAGATTATAATACAGAGATGTATGAATTTATAATTTATATTAATAACACAAAAGTATATATAAAATTAACTTATAGAAATAAAGTAATATGCTTGTCATTTCATGAAAGTAATTATTAGTTAGGAAAGGACTTGATAATATGGAAAAAATGTATTGCTTTGAATGTGATAAAGATGTAACTGGTGAAGTAAGGGTTGAAAAAATTAATCATAATATTCATGGTCAAAATGTCGTGATTGATGAAAGAGTTTTTACTTGTCCAATATGTGGAACTGAATATGATTTTGATAGTTATGATGTGTTCGTACATGATATAAATGTTGCTTATTTAAATATATTTGGTTTGAGTTTTGAAAAATTAAAGGAAATAAGAGAGTCTCTAAATTTATCCCAAGAATTATTTGCGGAAGCTCTTGGATGGAGTAAAAAAACAATAACAAGATATGAAAATGCGGAATCACTGCCGCAGAAAGAATATCTTGATACTTATATAAGTTTATTAAATAATAAAGATAATATTTATAATATTTTAAAAAATAATAAAAATTTATCTAAAGAAAAATATTATAAAATATTAGATAGAATAAATGTTGATATTGATTATAAGAGTATTAATGTAATTTTATATATACTTAATAAAGTTGTATTAAATAGAACTCAATTAATGAAATATTTATTTGCAACTGATTTTCTAAATTATAAATTATGTAATAAAGCAATAAGTAATTTTAAATATGCTCATGCGCCATTTGGTCCAATTGTTAATAATCAAGATGCATTACTTAATTTACTAATTAAACAAGATTATATTAAGTTGACTTCATCAGTTGATGATTTAGCTATGTTATTTGCACCTCTTCAAGATGCTGACTTATCTTGTTTTAATGAAGATGAAATAAAAGTATTAGATAAAATAATTGATGAATTTAAAGGTATGAGTGCTAAGGATTTGTCAGATTGGTCTCATAAGTTTATTGGTTGGATCAAAACCAAAGATGGGGAAATTATTGATTTTAAATATGCAAAGGAATTAGATATTTAATCGTAAAAAAGAAAAAATAAATATATTTCTTTTATTTTCGTTTTTTTTAAGTTATAATAATATTACTAGGAGAAATAAATATGAATTTAGTTGTAAATGAACATAATGTATTTATTATAGTAATAGTAACTTTTATAACAAGTTTAATATTAGTTCCAATTGTTAAAAAAGTAGCAATACATATTAATGCTATGGATGAACCTAATGCAAGAAAAATACATAAGGTTCCTATGCCAAGACTAGGGGGCTTAGCGATTTATCTAGCATTTTTATTCGGTTATATTTTATATGGGGAAGTAAGTACTCAAATGTTATCTATTTTAATTGGCAGTTTTTTACTCATTTTAGTAGGTATTGTAGATGATATAAAATCCGTTAAAGCAAGATATAAATTAATTGTTCAAATTATTGCTGCTACAATAGTGGTTTTATATGGTAATTTATCTTTTTCAGAAGTGTCTTTATTAGGTTATAATATTCATTTTAATGCTTTTTTTGGCTCACTTTGTTCAATTATATTTATTGTAGCAATAACAAATGCTATAAATTTAATTGATGGTTTAGATGGTTTAGCGGCGGGCATTAGTTCAATATACTTTTTAACAATTGCTATAATTGCATTTATATTAAATCGTATTGGGGGTTTAGATGTTATAATTTCTTTAATAATGTTAGGATCTACCTTAGGCTTTTTGTTTCATAATTTTCCACCAGCAAAAATATTTATGGGAGATACTGGTAGTTTGTTTCTAGGTTTTATGATATCAATTATTGCATTACTTGGTTATAAAGTAACTACTTTTACATCATTAATAGTGCCAATAATTATTTTAGCTATTCCAATATTTGATACAATTTTTGCAATATTTAGAAGAATTTTAAAAGGACAAAATATTGGGGTTGCTGATAAAGAACATTTTCATCATCAACTTCTTAAAATGAAATATAGTCCTACTAAAAGTATTTTAATTATTTATGTAATAGATATAGCCTTCGCAGCTGTATCAATATTCTATATTTTAGGTGATAATCAAATAGCTATTGCTATATATGTTATTTTAATGATTTTATTATTATTTGTAGTTTTAAATACAGATATATTATTTGAACATAAAAAGAAAAAATAAATATTAATAAGTTGCTTATTGGT
>CALVKC010000142.1 GCA_944332505.1 uncultured Bacilli bacterium | reverse complement strand
CAGATCCATACATAATAGGTATGTGATAAACTAATCCCTCGCCGCCTATAAAACGGCGAGGGTCGGACCTTGTCAATAGACTATGGATATAAATATCAATAATTTATACTTTACACTATCACCAAATTTATGTTAATATAAGTTCGGTGGTTTTTTAATGAAAAATGTATCAGTTAAAAATTTATTAAATATAAGTAACATTGGTACTTTTGTTAGTGGTACTGATATAATTAAAGCATCAAGAATATCTAGAGATGAAGTAGTATTAGAAGAAAAAGCTACATATCAAGATTGTACTAATTATAGCTTTGTTGTAGAATCACAAAGTTTTTATGATGAATATTATAATGTATTTATTAAAATATCTCATGATTATAAAATATTAGATGTTGATTGTGATTGTATGCAATTTCAAAGTTTTGGAACTTGTAAACATCTTGGAGCTGCAATTTTATATAATTATGAAGAATTATTTAATATAGTAGAAGATAATAAGACAATAACTAATAGAATAATAGATAGATTTATTAATAAAGAACCAATTGCCTTAAAAAAAGAACTTACTGTAAATTTAAATATAGTTTTAAATGATAGATATTATTATGGTAGTTATTTAGAACCTAAAATAACTATAGGTATAGATAAATTGTATAATTTAAATACTAAAGTAGGAGCTTTTCAGAAAGTTTATGAAGAAAATCATGGAGAAGTAAATTTTGGTAAATTTTTTACATATAATCCTAGTAAATATTATTTTAATGAACATGATAAAATAATAATAGATGCCTATTTAGAACTATCTAACGGAGTAAATAATAGATTTTATAATAATAATGAAATAAAGAAATTTTTAAAAAATATTAAAAATTGTTCTTTTGTATTGGAAAATTATCAAATAGATAAGATAAATGATAATTTTCCAATTAAAAGTATTTTAAGTAAAAGTAATGATAAATATAATTTAAAATTTGATTTAGATAATATAATCCAATTTTTAGATGATTTAGAATATATAATATATAAGGGAAAGTTATATCATTTAAATAAAGAAGAACAAGAATTATTAGAAGAATTACTAGATTATAATATAGATACATTAGAAATTAGTAAAGAAAAAATAGAAGATTTTACTAAAGGTTTAATGAATGTATTGAAAAAAGAAATGGTTGTTGATGGAACAGTTGATGATTTAGTAATTACTAATAATATTAAAGTAGAATTATATTTTGATATTAAAGATTATATTTTATGTAATATTAAATTTACTTATGATGATATTACTATAGATTATTTTGATAAAAATACTATAGTTCTTAGAGATATGGAGTTTGAAACTAAAGTAATAAATGATATACTTAAATATAATTTTGTTATTGATAATAACAAAATTATATTAAAAGATTTAGATAAACAAGTAGAATTTATAGAAAGTGGTTTAGAAAATCTTGCTAGTATGTATGTTGTATATACTACTGAAAAATTTAAAAATGTAAATATTAGGAAAAAAACAAATGTATCATCAATGTTTAGTATTGGAATTGATAATATAATGAAGTTTAATTTTGATTTAGGGGATATTTCAAGTGATGAATTAGTAAATGTTTTTAAAAATATTAAAAACAAAAGTAAATATTATCGACTTAAAAATGGAGATATATTATCTTTAGAAGATGAAGCATTAAATGAACTTGAAGAACTTACTAATGATTTAGAATTAAGTGATGAAGATATAATAAATGGTCGTGGTAGTATTTTAAAGTATCGAGCAATATATTTAGATAGTTTAAAAAATACTAAATATCATATAATTAAAACTGATAATTTATTTGATAATCTAATAGATAAATTTTATCAATTTAAAGATAGTACACTTATTTTAAATGATTTAAGTGCCCTTAGAGATTATCAAGTAACAGGTCTTAAATGGCTTAAAACAATAGATAAAATTGGTTTTGGGGGAATACTTGCTGATGAAATGGGTTTAGGTAAAACTATTCAAGTAATATATTATATAAAAGAAATGTTACAAGAAGATAGTAATTATAAATTTTTAATAGTAGTACCAACATCACTTGTATATAATTGGGATCATGAGTTTTTAGAATTTGCACCTGAAATTAAAAGAATAATTTGTTTAGGTAATAAAGAAAAAAGAATAAAAATGCTTAATTCTTTATCTGAAAATGTTATTATAACCACCTATGGGTTATTAAGAGAAGATGAAGATATTTATCAAGAAAAATATTTTCATGCTATTATTATCGATGAAGCTCAAAATATTAAAAATAATGCAGCAGGAATTACCAAAGTAGTTAAAAGTATAAATAGTGATGTTAAATTTGCTTTAACAGGAACACCTTTAGAAAATTCAATATTAGAATTATGGAGTATTTTTGATTTTATTATGCCTGGATATTTAGCAAGTTTAAATAAATTTCAAGCTAAATATAAGATAAAAGATTTTGATAGTGAATCAGAAAAATTATTAAAAGGTTTAAGTAATGTAATAAATCCTTTTATATTAAGAAGGAAGAAAAAAGATGTAATAAAGGAATTACCAGATAAATTAATAAATGATATATATATTGAAATGTCAGATGACGAAAAAAAATTATATGCGGCCGAACTTGAAAGAGTACAAAGAGAAATGCAAGAAATAATTGAAACTGAAGGTATGTCTAAAGCAAGATTTTTAATTTTACAACTTTTAACTAAATTAAGACAAATTTGTATTGATCCTAGTCTAGTATATGATGGATACAATAATATATCTAATAAATTAGATACATTGATTAATATAATAAAGGAATATACTACTAATGGACATAAGATATTAATATTTTCATCATTTAAAAAGGCTATTGATAAAGTAAGCAATTTATTAAATGATGAAAAAATAAAATATTATCGTATAGATGGTAGTATATCATCTAAAGATAGAATAAAAATGGTAGATGATTTTAATACACTAGAAGATATAAAAATATTTTTAATTACTTTAAAAGCTGGGGGAACTGGACTTAATTTAACTAGTGCTGATGTAGTAATCCATTTAGATTTATGGTGGAATCCTCAAGTTGAAAATCAAGCAACAGATAGAGCTCATCGAATTGGTCAAATTAAAAATGTTGAAGTAATTCATTTAATTAATAAAGGAACTATTGAAGAAAAAATATTGGATTTACAAAATAAAAAAAGGAAATTAAGTGATACTTTAATTGATGGAGAAATTAGAGATAAAAA
>CALVKC010000141.1 GCA_944332505.1 uncultured Bacilli bacterium | reverse complement strand
CCTAGTTGTGGTATTGGAAATTTCTTTGGTAGATTACCTAATGAATTTGCAAACTCTAAATTATATGGAATAGAGTTAGATAGTATAAGTGGTAGAATTGCTAAAAAACTTTATCCTAATGCAAAAATAGAAATAAGTGGTTATGAGGAATCAAAAGTTAGTGATGACTTATTTGATGTGGCAGTTGGTAATGTTCCTTTTGGTAGTAATACAGTTTATGATAGAAGATATAAAGATAAGTTTTTAATTCATGACTATTTCTTCCAAAAGACATTAGATAAAGTTAGAGATGGAGGAATAATTGCTTTTATAACTACTGATGGAACTCTTGATAAAAAAGATACGAAGGTAAGAGAATATATTGCAAAAAGGGCAGAGTTTTTAGGAGCATTAAGATTACCAAATAATATGTTTACAGGTAATGCCAATGCTAAAGTTACATCGGATATTATTTTCCTAAAAAAACGTGATGACTTAAAACATGATGTAAGTGATGAAAATTGGATTTATACAAGTGAATATGATGATGGAATAACAATTAATAATTATTATATTGATAATCCTGATATGATGCTTGGTAAAATGGAATTACATTCAACTGCTTATGGTTTTGACAATACATTAAGTCCAGTAGATGAAGATATTAATGTTTTAATGAATAAAGCATTAGAAAAGTTACCAACTAATAACTATGAACAAACTACTTTTATTCAAAACGAAGATAATGATTACGAGGTACTTGATGCTGATGATAGTGTTAAGAATAATGCTTTTGCTATTATAAATCATGATGGTAAAGATATAATTTATCAAAGGTCTTTTTCTAGTTTAGTTCCTTATTCTATTCAAGAGGGAATGGTAGCAAAAAGAATAATTGGTCTTTGTAAAGTAAAGAATGCTTTAAGAGAGGTTTTTGACATACAACTTAATGATGGTAGTGATGAAGAATTATCTTTAGCACAAGAAAAATTAAGTAAAGAGTATGATGAATTTTATAAAAAGTATGGCTATATAAACGATAGTGTAAATGCAAGAGCCTTTGATAGTGATCCAGATTATTATTTACTTACATCTATTGAAAATAAAATTAGTAAAGATGATGAAGAAAATGATAAACCTAAATATGAAAAAGGAGATGTATTTACAAAGAGAACTATCAGAAAAAGTAAAAAGATAACAAGTGCAGAAAATGCTGAAGAAGCATTAAGGTATTCACTTAACAATCGTGGGTGTGTTGATTTTGAATATATGAAAACATTATATCCAAAAGAGGAAAGTGAAATCATTGATGAACTTGATAATTTAATTTATCAAGATCCTGAAAAGATAAATGATTTTAATTATGGTTGGGTAATAGCCAGTGAATATTTAAGTGGTAATGTAAAACAAAAATTAAATTATGCTAAAACAGTTAATGAGGATAATAAGTTTGATAGGAATATAGAGGCACTTGAAAGAGTACAACCTAGACCACTTGAATATGATGAAATAAGTATTAAATTAGGCTCTACTTGGATACCAGAAGATGTATATCATGAGTTTTGCTGTGAACTTTTAGATATTCCTAGTTGGAATAAGAGTCAACTAAAGATTAAATATGCAAAAGAGGTCAATACTTGGTTATTTCAAGCTAGTGGCTTATATGGATATGGAGTAAAAAATACAAGCACGTGGGGAACAGATAGAGCAGATGCTTTATCTTTAATTAAAAACTCTTTAAATCTACAAAGTGTAACTGTTTATGATAAGTTAGAAGATGAAAGGCGAGTTGTAAATCCAGTAGAAACTGCTAATGCTAGAGAAAAACAAGAGGCAATAAAGCAAGAGTTTAAAGAATGGATTTGGAAAGATGAAGATAGAAGAAATAGACTTGTAAAATTATACAATGAACAATTTAATTGTATGAAAGAAAGAGAATATGATGGTAGTCATTTAACTTTTGATGGTATGAATCCAAATATAGAACTTCGACCACATCAAAAAAATGCAGTTGCTCGTGTTTTATATGGTGGTAATACTTTACTTGCTCATGCAGTTGGTGCTGGTAAAACTTATGAATGTATTGCTAGTGCAATGGAATTAAAGAGATTAGGTATAGTTAGTAAGCCAATGTTTGTTGTGCCGAATCATTTGTTAGGTCAATGGGCTAATGAAATTTTAAAATTATATCCTACTGCGAATATATTAGTTGCAACACAAAAAGATTTTGAAAAAACAAGAAGAAAAAAACTTATGGGAAAAATAGCGACAGGAGAATGGGATGCAGTTTTAATTGCTCACTCTAGTTTTGGCTTAATTCCTATGAGTAAAGAATACGAACAAAAACACATGGAGGAACAAATAGAAGAAGTAGTTAATGCAATCGAAAGAATTAAAGAAGAAACAAATGATAGTTTAAGTGTAAAGAAACTAGAGCAAATTAAAACTAGTATGGATACCAAACTAAAATCGTTAATTGATAGACCAAAAGATGATGTAGTAACATTTGAAGAATTAGGTGTCGATGAATTAATTGTTGATGAGGCACACTTGTTTAAAAACTTACCTATGTTTTCTAAAATAAGAAATGTTGCTGGAATAAATAATAGTGAATCTAAAAAAGCAACAGATTTATTTATGAAGATAAGTTATGTATTAGAAAATAATGGTGGTAAAGGTGCAGTATTTGCAACTGGTACTCCTATTTCAAACTCCATGGGAGAACTATTTGTTATGCAAAAGTATTTGCAACTTGATAGATTGCGAGAAATGGGACTTGAACATTTTGATGAGTGGGCATCAACTTTTGGAGAAATTGTTAATAGTTTTGAAATTGCTCCTGATGGTAGTGGTTTTAGAACAAAAGCAAGATTTGCTCAATTCTTTAATATTCCAGAATTAATGACTTTATTTAAAGAAATTGCTGATATTCAAACATCTAAAATGTTAGATCTACCAGTTCCTAAATTAAAAGGTGGAGATTATAAAACAGTAGTTGCTCCAAAGAGTGAAGAACTTGCTGAATATGTTAATAAATTAGCAGAACGTAGTGAAATTATTAGGAATGGTTGTGATCCAAGAGAAGATAATATGCTTTTAGTAACTAATGATGGTAGAAAAGCAGCACTCGATTTAAGAATGATAGATCCTAGTATGCCAGATTTACCTAATTCAAAAATAAATATGGCAGTAGAAAATATTTATAGAATATGGTTAGAAAACAAAGAGGACAAGTTAACACAACTTGTCTTTTGTGATTTATCTAC
>CALVKC010000140.1 GCA_944332505.1 uncultured Bacilli bacterium | reverse complement strand
AGAAGCACCTATGAAAATTTAATAGATTTAGCAACAGATAGAGCAGTTATAGAACCACTTTTATTTTTAAGACAAAGAGAAGTCATTCATTATAATCGTTTTAAAGAATTATATGAATATTATGAAAAATTGGGTTATTAAGTAAATCAAGTGCAAAACTTGGTTTTTTCTTGCATTTTTGTTTAATTAATGTTAGTATATATTCCCATAAGTGAGGGAAATATTATGTTTAATAATGAAGCTTATGAAGCACTTCTTAAAATAACGAGTGAAGTTTATAAAATATATATAGAATTATATAACCTTGAAGTAAATAATAAATATGGTACTCAAGAATATTTAAGTTGCTATGAAAGATTAAAAACGACTTTAGCATTAGAAGATAATATATTTAAAAGATTATTTTGTAATCTTGATACAACATTAGTTGGTTATAATAAAATACGTAATTTAAAAAATCATACTAATAATTCTAATAATGATATACAAATTGAAGGCCTTATAATTAATTTTAAATTTAATGATTTAGTATTAATTAGACTTCTTAATAAATTATTATTACATTTATTTACATTAAAAGATGAAATTAAAGAAAGAAAACCATATTTACTTCCATCAATGATTATTTTAGGAAAAGACTATAATCTAAAAAAGAAAATAATCCCATTATATTTAGCGATTATTGAAAGAAATGAAAAACTAGATAGAACTCAAGTTATTTTTGAAAAATACAAATCAGCAATGATATATCCTGAAACTGAACAAGATTTATTAAGTTCAAGATTTATTACTGACTTAAATCCTTATATATTAAATGATAGGGATAATGAAGATTCGACGAATCAATTTTTAATAAATATTTTATATAGTGGAATAATAAATTCATTATTTAAGAATTCTAATTCCGATTATTTATCTAAAATAGTTTTAACAGACGCTCTTAAAAGACAAAGCTTTTTTAAAGCATTATTGTTATTATTAGATGAAAAAGACATTAAAGAAATAAAACAATCATGTGAAGGCTTAAGTGAGGATACATATAAAGGAATGGAATTAAGTTATAAGATATTAATAGATGCATTTGATTTAGAAAAAGCAAGAGAAATTCCTAGATACATCCATTTTATTAGAAGTTAAGGTTGACAATTAAAAGTATTTGTATTATTATCTAGTGGTGCGAAAAAAAGGGTGAGTTATATGGATAAAATTATAAATATAGCAGTAGTTGCTCACGTTGATGCTGGTAAATCAACATTAGTAGATGGTTTACTACGTCAAAGTGGAGTATTTAGAGAAAATGAAGAACTAATAGATTGTGTAATGGATAGTGGTGACTTAGAAAAAGAAAGAGGAATAACAATAACTGCTAAAAATTGTGCAATAAAATACAAAGACTATAAAATAAATATAGTAGATACTCCCGGTCATGCTGATTTTTCATCAGAAATAGAAAGAATAATAAAAACAGTAGATACAGTAATACTTTTAGTAGATTCTGCTGAAGGACCAATGCCTCAGACAAGATTTGTATTAAGTGTTGCTCTAAAAAACAATTTAAAACCAATACTATTTATTAATAAGATAGATAAAAAAGATGAAAGAGCAATAGAAGTAGTAGACATGACTTTTAATTTGTTTTTAGAATTAGGAGCAACAGATGAACAATTAGATTTTCCAATACTTTATGGTAGTGCTAGAAATGGTTATGCTAAATATAATATAGATGATGAAGATAAAGATTTAACACCATTATTTGAAACAATAATTAATAACACCAAACCATTTGAAGGAAATATAAATGATCCTCTACAAATGCAAATAAGTCAACTAGCATATGATGATTATATAGGAAGATTAGGAATAGGAAGAATTAACAAAGGAAAAATAAAAGTTGGAGAAAATGTAGTAATAGTAAAAAATGATGGTACTAAAGAAAACTTTAGAGTAACTAAATTATTTATTAATGAAGGAATAAAAAGAGTAGAAGTAAGTGAAGCATATTATGGTGATATAGTAACAGTTGCAGGATGTAGTCATGTATCAATTGGTGATACATTTTGTGATAAAGACCACATAGAAGCCTTACCAAAAATAATTATTGATGAACCAACCTTATCGATGAATTTTTTAGTTAATGATTCTCCTTTTGCTGGTGAAAGTGGCAAATTTTTAACTAATAGACATTTAAAAGAAAGATTAGATAGAGAATTAGAAACCAATGTTGGGTTAAAAGTAGAAGAGTTAAAAGATTCAGATGGTTTTAAAGTAAGTGGTAGAGGAGAATTACATTTATCAATATTACTTGAAAACATGCGTCGGGAAGGATATGAATTATCTGTATCAAAACCACAAGTAATATTTAAAGAAGAAAATGGTAAGAAATTAGAACCATTTGAAAAAGTAATAATTAATGTACCTAATGAATATTCAGGAACTGTAATAAGTTCATTAAATGAAAGAAAAGGTATAATGCAAAGTGTTATGCCAGGGGAAATAGGATATACTAAAATAGAATATTTAGTACCAACCAGGGGTTTAATTGGTTATCGTGGTTTATTTATAACTGAAACCAAGGGTGAAGGAATAATGGTTCGTTCATTTGATTCATATGGCCCTTATGTTGGTGAAATTCAAGGAAGAAAAAATGGAGTATTAGTATCAATGGAAAATGGTATAACTTTTGGTTATTCACTATTTAATTTAAGTAGCAGAGGCACAATGATAGTAGATCCATCTACTCCAGTATATGTAGGAGAAATTATTGGTATTTGCAACAAAGAAGGGGATTTAAATGTAAATCCATGTAAAAACAAAGAATTAACCAATACACGTAGTGCACATGCTGATGAAGCAATTACATTAAATAAAGCCAAAAAGTTTACATTAGAAGAAGCCTTAGAATTTATTGAAGATGATGAATATATAGAAATAACTCCAAAAGAAATAAGACTTAGAAAAAAATATTTAGATCCTAAGACAAGATATCGTTTAGAAAGACATTAATTGTCAAATCAAAGAAAATTTTAATGATTTTCTTTTTTTTGTTAAAAATATATGATAGAATTATGATAAAGGTGATGCTATGAAAAAGAAAATAGATTTTAACAAGATCACAAAATTTATTAAAAGCAAGAATTTTATAATAGCTTGTTGTGTATTTGTTCTTACAATTAGTACAATCGGTTATTCATATGGTGCATTTTTCACTGTCAAAACAAATTCTAATAATCAAAGCGTAACAACAGGAACATTAAGTGTATCATATACTAATGCCTCAACATCAATGGACAAAGGTCAAATGACATCAATGTCTAATGAAATGGGTTTAGCGGAAGCCGACAATAGTTTAATATATATTCAAAATAC
>CALVKC010000139.1 GCA_944332505.1 uncultured Bacilli bacterium | reverse complement strand
TATTATAACTTATTTTTAATTAAATATCAATTTATTTATTAAAACTTTGTGTAAATCAAATATCCATTAATTGTACAACTGCCAAAATTAATAATACCATCATTCCAACACCAGTACAAATTAACATACTCATCGTTTTATTTTCCATTTTTTCCAATCTATTTTTATATCTAGTTTCTCTAGCTTTTTGTTGAAGATTAGATATTGTTCTTGAAAATGTAAGAATTTGTTCCTGTTTTCTTTCTTGACGTCCTAAACTTAAACGGTATAACAACCTCATCATTCGCATTGAATCTCTAACAGGATAACGTCTAGCAAATTGCATATAAGGCTCTATCGTATCATCACCAGAATTTATTGCATCAATCATTTCTTGTAATCCGTCTTTAAATATTTCTGGAGCTTCAGCCATAGACTTACCTATTGCAACAGGCACTGTATAATGTTGGATTAAAATTTCCATGTTTTTCAAATAATGTGGTAACATAGAATCAATTTCATGCATATGACTATTGTAATATCTTCTTAAATCATTATATGGTATTTTATATACAAAATAACCAACTATAAATATTATTAAAATTGTTATAGCACTTAAGTTTTGAATTGAAATAAATAAGCCTAGAATCATTACTAATAATGCATTCTTTATTCTTTTATTAAACATTATATCTGTATTTACATTATTACCATATCTAGCTCTTAAATAAAAATCATAATCACTTTCTTTTAATTTTAAGAAAAGCATTTGATTGTCACTTATAAGCTGATTAATATTGATTTGGCCACCGACAGTCATTACAACAAAAACTATAATTGCTATTATTATTATTTCTATTTGCATTATTCAACCCCCACATCTTCATTATAATATTTTTCTCCAGAAAGCAAGAAAAATGCATTTATAATAACTATCGCATGTAAAATAACTTGTACATACCAAATTTCAATTAGTTCGATATAATTTTCTTCGCCTAACATAAATCTTAATACAACAACTAATAAATAAAGCATAACACCAAATTTAATAAATCTACCATGAAAATGCTTTCTATCCATTTGATCACGATAAACACCTTCAACTAATGCATCTATATCCATTGCCATGTTTTCTAAAGCTTCACCAGAATCTCTTGCCCCTTCTTTAGTAATTTGCAAAAATAATTGATGCATATTTTTAACCATATAAAATGGATATTTATTATTAAAATATTGAATAGATTCATCAATTGTACCATTTTGATATGACATATCAACCATTTTCTTTACATCACTAACAACAGGTTCTTCTAATATTCCTGAATTAACAACACCTTCAAGAGATTTAACAAAGCTTTGTGTTGTATTAAATTCCATAATGACATTCGTAGTATAAGTTTGAATTTGTTCAAATATATATTCACTATAAACTCTTTGACAACGTAAGTACGCTAGATAAGGAATTACTGATATTGCTGTAATTGCATAAACTACTGCCCAAATAATACTATAAAAATAAAAGTATCCAACTAAAGCAGCAAAACCACCAAATAAGGCTACTTGTGCAACATATTGTCTTGTAGTATATTCTTGTCCAAGTTCTTTAGCTTTATCTCGTACTAATTTAAAAGAATATGGAGCATATTTATCATATAGTCTTGATACATTTCCAGTAACATAATTATATACGCCTTCTTGAGGATTTTTTCGATATATTAAAACAAAAACTGCAATAGCCATTAATAGAACTAATTCTAACATTGTTTGCATATCTCATCCTCCTTATAAACTTTCAACCATATTCGCCGTTGGTTCTTTGATAAAATAATTTTCATCCATATCTACACCCTGAGAACCTAAATAACTAATTAAATATTTTGTAGGATTATTAAAACTAAAAGTCCCATCTAAACTCTTCTTATATAAGATATTAGCTTTAGCTTCATTATTATCATCAACATAAAATTCAACAACTTCCACTATTTCTCTTTGAAATCTACCTAATTCTTTACTCATATAACCTTTTACATGTACTCCTAATTGTACATATCTATGAATTGATTTTAAAAATTGGTCTATATCTTGACTATTTTCTAACAAACTATATAAACGCATAGGAATATTAAATGCTCTATCTGAGTGAATAGTAGATATAATATTATGTCCAGATGATATAGAATTTCTTACAGCTGTAACTGCTTCCGCCGAACGAACTTCAGAAAGTAAAATCCACCTAGGATTTTGTCTCATACAGGTTACTAAAACATCAGAATAAGATGCAATATTATTAGTTTTCATAGCAACTATATCACGATGCGGAAATATTTTATCTAAGTGTAATTCCAAAGTATCTTCTATCGTTATTATTTTTTCATCTTCTTTTGTATGACTAGCCAAATATTTAACAAGTTCTGTTTTACCACTACCAGTTTCTCCACTAACAATTATATTACAATGTCCTTCTACACAAGTCATTAAAAATTCATGTAAATTTTCTGTAATATATTGTTCATTAATTAATTTTTCTTTATTAAGTCTTATTTTAGCAGGAGTTTTTCTTATTAAACATGCTATCCCATTTGTCGCAATCGAATCATGTACGAAATTAAGACGCAGTTCTGCTGACTCAGCATCCAAAAAAGGATGAGCCATATTAAATGTCTTTCCCATTACATTAGAACATTGAAAAGCCAGTTTTTCCATTAAAGCATTATTAATTTCTGGTCTTTCAACTCTATATACACCTTTATCCAACGTTTTTAACCATACTTGCCCACCATTTGAATACGAAATATCAGTTATATTGTCTTCTTCTAAAAACTCTTTTAAAGGTCCAAAATCAATTTGAGAAAATATTGCATCATTCACTATGCTTCACCTCTTTTAATTCTTAATAAACTGGTTGATATAAACTTTCAACTAATTTTGTTAAATTATCATTAGAATAACTTACTTCTTTTCCTTCTACTGTATACATTTTATTTCTTGGAACAGGTATAATTTCAAAATTAGATCTATCTAATACTCTTAAATATGTATTCATTTCATCAGTAACAGCAAAAGATAACCATGCAGGAGTTCTATTTTCTGCATCATCAAATACATTCAATCCATCAGAATCTTTTACTTCTAAAACATCAATACTATTTATAAATTCATCATAGATAATAGTTTTAGTTTGTGGATCACTTCCTGTTATCCACAAATCAATTTTATCCCCAGGATAAATTGAATTTGCATAAGTTGATTTATTATCAACGTTTAACCAGTATATAGTATAACCATCCGGTATATTATCAAAATCTGTTTTAGAAATTTCTTCTCTAGTAGTAACTTGATCTTTATAAAACATTGCACCTTTAGAAATAGATGTACCATTATTAACATAATAATTAAT
>CALVKC010000138.1 GCA_944332505.1 uncultured Bacilli bacterium | reverse complement strand
GTTATCCAAACTTTTATAAAATCCAAACCTTTTTGATAAAAGCCTTATAGATAAAGGTTTTTTTAATTAAAAAAGTTTGGATTTTGTTTTATTATTTATTTGCATAAATCTGATAATTTTTTTATATCTTTTTTCCATTTCTTTGGTATATTATTTATGTCATTTAATTTTTCTAATGCTTGGGCTTTTTGAGCAGTTGTTATTTCTAGGTAAATCATCGTTGTTTGTAAACGTTCGTGACCTAAAAGATAGGAAATTTGTACAACATTCATTCCGTCTTCCAGCCAATGACTTGCTGCTGCATGGCGTAACATATGTGGATATAAATTTAATGGTATTTCCTTACTTTTTTCATGTGCTATTTTAGCCCATTTTTTTAATTGTTTTTCTACTGCTGGTTGAGTCATTTTTACTTGTTTTCCTTTAATTTTTGAATAAAACAAATAATCATTTTCATTATAGTCCACATTATGATTTTCTAATATGTATTTTCGTAGATATTTTACAGTTTTAGGTAATAAATATAGACTTCTTAATTTATTTCCTTTTCCAACTATAACAATATATGGTTTTTGAGTTTCAAGATGTATATCTTTTAATTTTAGTGATAATATTTCATTTATTCTAGCAGCTGTATTATACATTAGTACAAACATTGTAATATCTCGTCTACCAGTTAGTGTAGATTGATTCATTACATTAAACAATATTTTTATGCCTTCTTTACTTATTCCCTTAACTTTTACTTTAGGCGTTTTTTTTCTAGATATTTCTGAGGCTTCGGTGTATATATGTAGCAAAGACAGATTCTTTTTTCCAAGATATTTAAGGAAAACTCTTAATGCTGCAAGTCTATTATTCACAGATTGAGGCTTACTCTTTCTCATATTTATTAGCCATTCCATCCATTTTTCAATGTTTGAAACACTAAAGCATTCATAATTAATATTCAATGTGTTTATACCATTTTTTTCAAGAAATTCTAGATACAATTGAAGAGCTATTCTATAAGATTTTAGTGTGTGCGAACTTTCTGTTTGTGTATATATATAATTAATTATAAAATCGGAAATATATTTAGTTATTTCCTTTGCTTCATTTTTTACTTTATTCATCTTCATTCACCTCTGGGACTAAAGTATTAAAATCTCTATTTACTTGATTTTTAAATATATCGGCTATTACTGGAACTAGCGAATAATAATATTTTGTACTTTCTATTGTTGTATGTCCCATACTTTTGCTTAAATAGTATAGCTGTGCTGTAAAGTTAATATCTGTATTTACCCAATTATTAATATTAGTAATTGCATAATTATGTCTTAAGTCATATGGAACAGCATAAGATTTATTATATTTATTCCATAATTTTTTGAAATTTATATTTATCCAATCTTTTCTATGATAACTATCTTTTTTATTTGGAAAGAAATATATTCTATTAGGATATATTTTAGATATTTCACTTTCATAATTAATTAATATTTTTTTCATTGATTCATGTAAAGCTATATAATGTTGATTATATCCCTTTGAATTTTCTATACTAATTATTCCGTTTTTTAAATCAACGTTTTCCTTCTTCAATAATCTTGCTTCTATAGTTCGCATTCCAGTACTATAAAGTAGTTTAAACAAAACAGGTATCATAATTTGGTTTGCTATTACGTCTTTTCTTTTTATCTTTATTTCAATATTATCACAGGCATAAAAAAAGTTTTTTAATTCTTCTTTGGTAAATGCATGTGGAATATATGTTATCTTTTCTGCTTTAGGAAATTCAGGAACAGTTAAGTTAGTCAATCCTCTTGAATTCGTATACTTTAGAAATAATACGACAACTTTAATTCTTGTTATATATGATTTATTCAGTTCCGTATCTCTTTGAGTGCACCAAGAATTTACCATTTCTTGGGTTAGCTTATTTTGATTTGGAAAATTTTTCGAACAGTGATTTTCAAAAGTTTTTAGATTTCGTCCAAAAGGATTTTCACTCCAACATTGAGAAGCAGTTTGATATTTAATAAAATCATCAATCATGGGTTTCATAAATGATGTATATCTAATCATTTCTTTCACCTCCAATTGAAGAAAATTGTTCAACACTTAATCCACATTGTCTTAAATGAACAATGTCAGCTTTAAGGTATGATTCTAACGATTCTGGAGACGTATGTCCCAAAGTTTGACTAATAACTGGTTGAGGTATATTTTTTTCAAGCAATGTTGTTGCTAAATTATATCTAAAAATATGTGTTCCTCGACGTTCTCCTTTTTTCATTCTTATGTTTGCTTCGTCCATTACTTTTGAAACAGAAATTCTTACAGTGCTTCTAGTGATAGGCAAGTTACAATCTAATCTAAGAAAAAGATAAGGACTTTTAGTTAAAGGTCGTTCATTTATAATATATGCATATATAACATTTCCAACAATTGTTAGTAATGGTAACTCTAATTCTATATTTGTTTTTACCTGAACTATCTTTATAACTTCATTGTCCCAATCTATATCTTGTAATTTTAAATTTGCTATATCACAACTTCTCAAACCAGTATATAAAAGAAGAGAAACTATAGCTTTATGTCTTAAACTAATATTTGAGTTTTCATTATTTAAAACGGTTTTAATTGCTGAAATTTCGTTTTTATTAAGAAATTGAATATTTTTATGGTTTTCTTTCATAACAGGAAAATATTCTACAATACGTTCACATTCTTTTATATATGGTATACAAGTTTTAAAGACAATTCTTATATTCTTTTTATATGAGTGGCTGTATTTAATTTCATACTTATCATTTACAAAAAAATTTAATATATTGTCTTCTTTTATATCTTTAATTTTAGTTATTCCTATATTTTGTAAGTACATTAAAAAAACTGCTGCATTTCTAGCTTCGTTTACAATAGTTGTGCCTTTTTTATTCTTAATTTTTGAAATTTCAATATATTTATCAATAACTTTTTTAAATTCATCATTGAGTTTTGCATAATTTGAGTTATCAATAATTTTATGTTTATATTTGTGTCTATTTGGCAATATATCATATTGATCAAAATTCATAATTACATTAAGTGAATCTAATCTATGTTTTCTTTTGGTCTGTTTTGAATTTTTTCTTAGGTAATTTTCGTAATAATCAAAATATGAATCATAAGAAGTTCCTTTATCTAAAATTGTTTCTATTTCTTTTTTTATTTTACTTATGTATCTTTGTGAATAATTATTATTTATCATATGTGATATTAAAATATTACTCTTGTTTTTTAAATTATTTAAATCCATGACATAACCTCCTTTACATAATTATATCATGGAAATAAAATCCAAACTTTTTTAATTAAAAAAACCTTTATCTATAAGGCTTTTATCAAAAAAGTTTGGATTTTATAAAAGTTTGGATAAC
>CALVKC010000137.1 GCA_944332505.1 uncultured Bacilli bacterium | reverse complement strand
TCTGTGTTATGAGAAGAAAAATATTATGAGAAGTTGGACTAACAAGTTCTTTTTTTATGGTCTTTTTTAGTAAATTAACTTCTCATAATATTATTGATATTTTATAAAGTATTTAAAAATTCTAACAGGTTATTTTTATCTTCTTCCGAATATTTATCTTCAACATTTAAGTGTTTACTATGCTCAATAATCTGCTTTTCTTTTATTAACGGGTTTGTTTTGGCATAAATTTCTGTAGTTATTACTGATTTATGTCCCAGTATATCTCTAATATATATTAGATTAACTCCTGCTTCTAATAAATGCATTGCTCTTGAATGTCTCATGGAGTGATTAGAAAAATTGTCTTTAAATTTATTGGGATATTTTATTCTTGCCTCTTCAATATATTTTTTTAAAATATATTCAATTCCCTTTGTAGTTATTTTATTATTATTTTTGTTTTTAAATATATAATCATCTTGATCTTCAATATGAAAAATTTTAATATATTTAATTAAAACTTCTTTTAAATCTTCAGTAATAGGAATATTTCTTTCCTTATTTCCTTTGCCCTTTAAGATAACATAAGAATAATCTTTAAAGTGTATTTGTTTTAATGTTAGGTCTGCAATTTCTTGTGCACGAGCTGCGGTTTCATACATAAATAATAACAATACATAATTTCTAAATCCATTTTTAGTTTTTGAGTTTGGCATATTTACTAAAATTTCTATTTCATCAACTGAAAAATATGATAAACTAGTTTGGGGAGCTTTCTTGAGTGGAATAGATAATATATTGGAACAATTTTCAAAACAAGATAACTCTCTATTTTTTAAATATTTACAGAACGATCTAATTACTGCTAATCTTTGATTTCTAGTTGAAATACTGTTATTATGTTCTGTTTCAAGATAAATTAAAAATTCTTCGATTATTTCATTAGTCAAATAACTTAACGATATATTATTAATATTGACTTCATTTTTTATTTGTATAAACTTTAATAATAATACAAAAGTATCTCTATAAGAACTAATAGTATTTTTAGATACTCCTAGTACTAAAGGCAAGTAATCAGAAAAATATTTAGTAATATAATAATTTAAATTTTTATTCTTCATAAAACTCATCCTTCTTTCCATATAAATTTTTAGTATATTCTTTGCTCTTATTAATTATATTTTCATTTTCACTTTTAACTAGACGTAGATAGTATTCTGTTTCAACAATACTTTTATGACCTAAATAGGCTGATAAAATTGGTAATGAAGTATATAAATCAAAACCTTTTTCTTCCATTTGTCTTAAAGTATGTACTGCAAAGGTATGACGCAGATCATGAAGTCGTTGAGTTTTTCCCTCGTATGTAGGAGGTATGCTAGATTCTTTAAGTAATTTTTTAAATAATGTTGATACATATTGTTTATTAAATTTTTTGTTTCGTTCTGAAATAAAAATATATTCTAAGTCACTATTACGAATATTTAAATAGTTAGATAATAAATCAAATAGTTTATCTGTTAGAGGTACAATACGTGAAGTATTATTTTTACTATTTTCAATCAATAATGTTTTATCTTTATAATTTAAATCTTTCAATCTTAAATTTAATACTTCGCATTTCCTTAGTCCACAACAATAATATAAATTAAACATTACATAAAATGTTGTAATATTATTAAATTCAGTAATATTTGTTTTATTTAATAATACATTGTTCATTTTATATATTTCCTTTTTGGAAAATATATAAGGAATAAATTCACTCCTATAAACTATATTACGTGCCTCTGGTTGAATTATATTTTCATATCCCATAATTATTAAATATTTACAAAATTTGGATATACGACTAAAATACTTTCCTCTAGTTACATCTTTATTAGTATCTTTACACCAAAGTAACCAGTTATCAACAATATCCTGATTTATTACTTTATCATTTGTATTTAATGATACAAAAAAATTATCCATCATTAATAATTGATCACAAGTATCTTTGGTATAAAAATATCCGTTACTTCGCTTATAGATTATAAAATTTGTTAATTCGTTTTTGAAATGGCTTTTAAATTGAGGTATATAATTTTCCGTCATAACACCTCCAGGGTTAATTCTCTAAGATGTGTTGTATCTTTTGTAATATAAATATTTGTTGTTGTAGTACTTTCATGACCAAGAATAGAACTTACATCTTCCAATGGTATATTTTCATTTATCATGTTTGTTGCTAGACTATGTCTTAAAGAATGTGGTCCATGTTTTTTGTTGCTATAATCTATACCTGCTTTATTCATAACATCAGTTAAAATGTAGTAAATTGAAGTAGAACTTTTAATTTTTGTGTATGGTGCTTTCATCGTAATAAAGATAAAATCTTTATCAGTACTATCATGTCTTTCATTTTTTATATAATCAAGTAAAGCCATTTTTACATTATTTATTAGTGGTAAACACAATTCTTTTTTTGTTTTCTGCTGAATCAATTTAATATAATTGTTTTCAAAATCAATATTTTCAAATTTTAAATTCAAAATATCTCCAGCCCTTAAACCATAATAGACTAGTAAAGAAATTATTGCATATCTACATTTTCCATTTCTAGAATTAATATTTATTGCATTTAACATTTTCGATATTTCATCCTCGGTATATGTTGTTAATATTTTATCAATATTGTTTTTTCTAATAATTGGTAATACTTGATTGCCAGTAAAATTAATTTTATCATGCCAATATAACCAATTAAGTATCTCTCTTAAAATTCCTTTTATTGTTCTTAAAGTTTCAGGTGCATATTTATCGTTTATAAAATTAATGTACTTTGAAACATCTTCTATGGCAACATCATTAATATTAGAAAACGAATTATTATTTAAATAAACAAGAAAATTAAGTACAGTTCCACTTTTTCTAATTTTACTGTTTGTAGAAATACTTAATTTATTAATATAATTGTCCTTAATTTCTAAGAATAATTCACTAAAGTTATCTGGAACAGATAATTCTTGATTATTAAAATGAGATTTTAAATATGTACCTGTATTATAGTACTCCATTAAAATTAATAATGGACGCCTTACTACACAATGAACATTGCATTCAATATTTTTCATATCAAATCCAAGTTGAATTTTGTAAAAGTTTTTAATCACCTCCATATCTATAAAATCAATATTGTTTTTTAAACAATAATTTTTAAAAAGACTAGTAATCCATTTGCTAGCCCCCATAGTATCTGAACTTACACCATCTTCTTTTAACTTATTTAAAAATTTTGGTATAAACTCAATATAAGTTTGTGTATTCATTATAATCATCTCCTTCTTTAATTGAATACGAAGTATATTATAAATTATGAGAAGTTAATTTACTAAAAAAGACCATAAAAAAAGAACTTGTTAGTCCAACTTCTCATAATATTTTTCTTCTCATAACAT
>CALVKC010000136.1 GCA_944332505.1 uncultured Bacilli bacterium | reverse complement strand
AAAAGTTCGAGCGGATTTCCCTATGGTGCCCGAGGTCGGACTTGAACCGACATGGTATTGCTACCAACGGATTTTGAGTCCGCCGCGTCTACCATTCCACCACTCGGGCAACTAAAAGAATTATATCATAAAATATTTATTTTTTAAACTATTGCTCATAATATTTTTTATCTTTTTCTAAATATAATACTAGATCTATATTTATTTCTTTATCTTTTATAAATTCCGTTATTGTACTTACCACCATTTTACCTACTTCTTCATGATTAAAGCCATATATTCCTGTTCCTAAACTAGGTAATAATATATTTTTATAATTGTTTCTATTAATTTCATTTAATAAATTTAAGTATGTTGTTTGTAATACTTTAAGGGGATTATCATAATCATAATATTTTGGTCCTTGAGCAAAAATAATATCCATTCCTAAATTAAATCCTGGAGTAATACGAACTTCACCAACTCGCATCAATGTTTTAAAATTTTCTTTTATATATGCTTCCAATTCTTTTGTTCCTACTTTATCAAATATCGCACCACATACTCCTCCCCCATGCATCATCGCTGGATTCGTGGCATTAACTATCGCATCATGTCCTTTTAATATTTCATCACTAGTTATATCTCCAATTAATATTTTTAATTTTCCCATTATCTCACCAAATAAATTATATCAAACTTTAAATAATTATGGTATACTTATAATAGGTGATTAAATGTTAGATGGAAAAGTTGCTATTATTACTGGTGCAACTAGAGGAATAGGTTTTGCAACTGCCAAATTATTTTTAGAAAATAATGCAAAAGTTGCTATTTTGGGAAGTAAAGAAGAAAGTGTAAATAAGGCTTTAGAAAAATTGGATAGTTTTAAAGATAAAGTTATTGGTTTTTATCCTAACTTAAATGATGAAAATGAAGTTGCTGATGTGTTTAAAAAAGTTGCTGAAAAATTTGGAAAAATAGATATTTTAATTAATAATGCTGGGGTTTCTTCAAGTACTCCTTTAGAAAATTATAGCTACCAAGAATTTGAAAAAATAATTAATCTTAATGTTAATGCTATGTTTTTGTGTTCAAAAATTGCTGTTGCATATATGAAAGATAATGGTGGGGTTATTTTAAATACTTCATCAATGGTTTCAATTTATGGTCAACCTTCTGGCTGTGGATATCCAACAAGTAAATTTGCTGTAAATGGCTTAACTAAATCTTTGGCTAGAGAACTTGGTAAATATAAAATTAGAGTTAATGCTGTAGCACCTGGGGTTATTAATACTGATATGGTTTCTTCTTTGCCTAAAGAAGTTATCGAACCTATTATTGCCCAAATTCCTTTAGGAAGAATCGGAGAACCAGAAGATATTGCAAATGCTTTTTTGTATTTGGCTAGTCCAATGGCAAGCTTTGTAACTGGTGAGATTTTATCAGTTGATGGAGCTGGTAGAGCATAAAAAAAGAACATATGCTCTTTTTTTATGGTATGCCATAAATTAATTTTATTTCATCAAAAAATATAAAATTGTGTGGTGGATAATATGTTAATAAGAAAAATAATATGTAACACAAAAATATTAGAATTATAGGCAAAATATTTATATTCATTTCATTAAGTTTAAGTATTTTATATCCTATTATCTCTACAAATATGTAAGTTATTAACATTAATGATATAGATATAAACATATTTTCATCAAGCCATTTATATAATGGTATAAATATTATTAAATAAAATAAGACTCCTAATACTGCTTTGGTTATTATTTCTACATAAAAATTATTATGTTTAATATGAAATTTGTTCATTAATATTAAACTTATTAATGATCCAAAAACTATGACTCCAAATATGATTTTCATATGTTCCCAAATAGATTCATTTACTGGAAAAAAAATAGAAGTTAAAAAATTAGGAAACCAATCATACATAAAATGCCATAAAAATGATAAAGCAAAAAATAATATGATATTAATTATTTTTATTTTTTTTAAAGTCAATATTATCACCTAGTAAATAATATGCCTTAATCATGTAAAATTATCCCTATATTTTTTATATAATCTAACACTTGATTTAGTGATAATGTTATATTTTTAAATGTATTTATGTCACCATTAAATTTGTTTATCTTAGATGTGTATAAATATAAATTTGTTACTTCTATATTATTTATTTCTATCTCTTCTATTTGTGAATGGGAAAAATTGCCTTCATAAATAGTTCCTTTATATAAATTAATATACTTTATATTACATATATCAAATAATATACTATATATTTTATTAATATTTAGCGATAAATATATTATATAAGTATCTTTAAATATAACTTTTTCAATTTTTGATTCATTTATATTAGTATTTATTATTTTGCAATTATTAAAATTTACTTCTTTTAATACACAATAATCAAATATACAATTATTAAATTCACATGTATTAAAACTCGTTTCTTTAAAATTACAATTTGTAAATATAATATTTGTAAATTTGCAATTTTTAAATTCTAGATTTTCTATATTATTAAATATTATTTTTCTATCATTGTAACTTTTTTTAACATTTATTTTTTCTAAATTATCCATTAATTTTCCTTATAAATGGAAGTAAACAATTCTTGTTCTTCTTCTTTTGCTTTATTTATATTTGGTAAATCTGGTAAATCTCCTAAAGTGGCTAAACCAAAATAATCTAAAAATTCACTGGTTGTTCTATATAAATTAGGTTTCCCCGGCAAGGAACTTTTTCCACTTATTTTTACTAAATCCTTAGCCATTAATTTTCTTATCATATTTATACTTGATATTCCTCTAAGCTCATCTACTTCCATTCTTGTTATTGGTTGATTATATGCTATTATTGCTAGTGTTTCTAATGCTGCTTGGGATAATGTATTCGAACCCCTTGTGGTAATTAATTTTTGATAATATTCTTTGTGTTCTTGTTTAGTTGTTAATTTAAATGATTCTCCTATAAAACTAATTCTTATTCCCCTATTATCTTTGTTATATTCTTCTCTTAGTTTTTTTAATAGTTCTTGAGCTTCGCTTTTATCTATTAACATTATTTCACAAATATTATCTAATGTTAATCCTTCATCTCCAACAACAAAAAGTAGTCCTTCTAATATTGCTTCTTTATTCATTTTTACACCTTTTCTATTAATATATCTCCAAATAATTCTTTTTGAGTTAATTTTATTTCTTTATTTTTACACATATCTAAAATTGCTAAAAAGGTAGCTACTACTACTTCTTTAGAAAAATCTTCAAATAAATCAGTAAATTTTGCTTTTTTTCTTGTATTTAAAAATTCTCTTACTCTACTAACTCTTTCTTCTACACTTACTTCTCTTCTAGTTATTCTGGTATTGAGTGGTTTTTGATATTCCATTCTTTTTTGTAATTCCATCATTGCTTCTTTTAATAATTCTGGAT
>CALVKC010000135.1 GCA_944332505.1 uncultured Bacilli bacterium | reverse complement strand
TTATCCCAAACACTAATTTCTCCAATAAATTTATCAAGTGGTCTAGTACTAAGTTCAATAGAATAACTAAGGCCAAAAACAGCATACATTCTATCAATAAACTTAATTAAATTAATTACTTCGCTTTCAATATCTTCTTCTCTCATAAATATATGGGCATCATCTTGAGTAAAAGTTCTAACCCTAAATAGTCCACTTAATGCCCCACTCGCTTCATGTCTATGTACAAGCCCTAACTCACCTATTCTAAGTGGTAAATCTCTATAAGAATGCAAACTATTTTTATAAACTAACATTCCACCAGGGCAATTCATAGGTTTAATAGCAAATTCCCTACCATCAATTTCACTAGTATACATATTATCTTTATAATTTGCCCAGTGTCCACTTAACTCCCATAGTTCCTTACTTAACATAGTCGGAGTTTTAATAAATTTATAATTTTCTTTCGTATGTTCCTCATACCAAAAATTTTCAAGAATATTTCTAATTATCATGCCATTTGGCAACCAAAAAGGAAAACCAGGACCAAAATCACTAATCATAAATAAATCAAGTTCTTTTCCTAATTTTCTATGATCACGTTTTTTTGCCTCTTCTAAGAAATCCAAATATTCATTTAGTTTTTCTTCAGTATCAAAACATATGCCATAAATTCTTTGAAGCATCTTATTATTAGCATCATTTTTCCAGTATGCACCACTAACCTTAAGAAGTTTAAAATACTTTAATTCCTTAACAGATTCAACATGAGGCCCACGACACAAATCAGTAAAATCTCCTTGAGTATACATACTTATAACAGTATTATTTTCATCCATCCTACTAATTAAATCAACTTTATAAGGATCATCCTTAAACTTTTCCAATGCTTCACTCTTAGAAATCTCTTCCCTATATATCCTTTTACCATCCTTAGAAATCTTTTTCATTTCCTTTTCAATTTTATCTAAATCTTCTTCTTTTATTACTTCATCACCTAAATCAATGTCATAGTAAAATCCATCTTCAATAACTGGACCAACCCAAAATTTAGCATTTGGATACAAATGCTTAACGGCTTGAGCCAATAAATGTGCACAACTATGATTCAAAATACTTAACTTTTCATCTTCTTTAATATTAATCATATCTTCCTCCAAAATAAAAAGGACAGTACAAGGAGTGCATAGCACGGTACCATCCTTAATTTAACTTAATTATTATAACGGAAATATTCCGGAACTTCTTTCGAAGTCAGTTCATAGGTAGTAATTAAAAATTTATCTTACTTGTCTCTCACCATCACAAGCTCGCTACATAGAATCAATAATTAACCATGTCCTAATCAAAACATTTATGCATAAATAATACCACAAAATAACAATTATGTCTATACAAAACCATTTAAATATCGTGAAATTTCGCATTAACTATAAATCAACAAAACATTATTATAGTTATAAAAATACTTTTAATTAATTACAACGGTTAATTAATAGTAACTACATAATAATCACCATCTCTATCTTTAAATATAACTGTATTATCACCATCTGACAAAGTATTTTCCATATAATCATTTGTATCCAAACCTAATTTATATTTATATGATCCATTTCTAGCAGAAAAAATTGCAAACGTATCATGACTAGCAATCACAAAATAATCATTAGAAAGAATGCTAGACTTTTTACTTCCTTTAGAATTAACTATATTAATAACACTTCCATCTTTCAAAACACTAATTATTTTTCCATTATTTTTATCATCTTTAGACAATAGAGTCAAATAGTAAAGATCGTTTCCAATAAACAACTCAGATACATTCCAATCATTTACATTAATATCATCATAAATAATTTTAGTTTTGTCAGTCAGTAAATCCAAAACTTTAACTGTACCAATATCATTATTAGTAATCTCATAATATATTAGTTCATTATTATACACCTTAAATGTATTAGCTGTATTAAATAGATAAACTCCCGTATCATTTGTATAATCATACTTATTTGTAACTAACGGTATTAATTCATCATTTTCTAAAACACATATTTTAAATTCACCAACATTTGATACTAAAATATCGTCATTATATCTTATATCATCAGATACAAAATAAACATACACTTTACCAGTAACGTCATCAACTTCTAATTTTGGAAAATCAACCGGAGATTTCACACATCCACTTTCAATATTAATCTTATTTTCAAAATTCAAATCAGATTTTATAAACTCCCACATGTACAAATCACTTTCAAAATCAAGTTCCAATTTAATATAATATATATAGTCATTTAAAACATAAAAATCCCAAATTCTATATCCATCAGGATATTCATAATAATCAAAATCTTTACTAATAACATCATAAATCCAAACACCTTTTGTCAGCATAACAATATTCATCAATTCTTTTGAAAGATAATTTCCATAAATCAAATTATTTTGAAATCTTAAAACAGAAGAACTATAGTTACCATACTTCTCTAATTCTTGTTGAATATCTGTTTTATAAATAGAACTATCTTTCAATTCCAATTTATCTTCTAAATCATAGTAGTCAACAGTCACCTCATTAATTACTGTCTCACTATTATTAGTATCATCACGCCAAAATATAAATCTAACAGCTAATAGTATAATAATTATTAAAATAGTTATTAAAGCAACAAAATAAAGTAAAATGTTTTTACACTTTTTCATAAAAAACTCCTTAAAACACAAAATATTATTCATTAAAATTTATTTTATCTAACAAACCTAAAGCTAAATCTTTTAAACTTTCATCACTTAATTTAGATAACTTAGTTAATAAATCAAAAGTATATTTACTTTGAGGGAGCATATAGCCGGATTCGCGCATTAAGTCTTCTATAATCACTTTATTAGAATGAATTAATGCTTTGATAAACTTTGAATTACTTTCATTAGATTCTAGCAATAACTTATTAAGAATCTGCACTTCTTCTATCTTATTATGCACAACTGTTAACAAAGCGTTTATAACTTCACCATTCTTTTCTTGTTGTTTAGGCATTTCATTAGGTATCATAGTGATAGCTCTAGAAGGACAGGCATTCGCACAAGCGCCACATCCAATACACTTAGAAAAATCTATTTGACCAGTTTCATTATTACTCGCACCTGTAGGACAAACAAATAAACAAAGACAATCTTTTGTACATATCTTAGTATTACGATAAGCATGACATTTTCCCATACTATTTTACCTCCAATATCTTAGAATTAGGAACCTTACACACTGGACAAGCAACTGGCGGCTCTTCTCCAACATAAATAAAACCACAAATATCACATACCCAAACTTTAGTATTAAATATTTCTCCATTTTGATAACTTTTTAATAACGATTTTACAATATTAGCAGTTTTAGTTCCCCAAGTTATAACCCTTTTAGCGCCACTGTCATTATATTTATTAGCAACATTCAT
>CALVKC010000134.1 GCA_944332505.1 uncultured Bacilli bacterium | reverse complement strand
CAAAAATATTAAAAAAAATATGATTAATGGTAGCTATTATATATTTTCTAACTTTTATTATATATATAACCGAAAATAAAGTTATATTTTTGTTTAATACAATTATCATATGTATTGTTAATTTATTACTAGAACTATTTTATAGAAAAATGATAAGGACAAATACAAGTATATTACATATTTTAGGGAATTCTTATGTTTTAATATATAGTTTTCTTATCTCTTTATTAACTCCAATTAATATTCCTTTATCTGTTTTGATTATAATTAATATATTTTCATATATTTTATTAAAAATTATAGATAAATTTTTAAAAATTAAAATTAATTATATTTGTTTTGTTTTATTTCTATCTATATTATATTTAAATATAAATAATATAAATATAAATAATTATTCTTATTTAACAATGAATGTGTTTTTGATGTTAATGATGATTATTATAATTGCTTTTCTTACAATAAATGATTGCCTTAAATGGAAAATAGCAATAAGTTATTTTATAACACTATTAGTAATTACAAGCGTTTATTCACTTTTCTTTAATATAAATTTTTTAACTATAGTTAATTTTGTTTTTTCTTTTTATAATATGATTATAGGTACTTTTGTAATAGTGGATATGAAAACTACTTCTGTAATTCCTTTTTCTCAAATAATTTATGGTATATTTATTGCTATATTTATGTTTATATCAATAGAATTTTTAAATTATTATTGGTTTTATATGTTTGTTTTAATTTTTAATATTGTTAATCCTATTATTGATAATATTTGTATATATGTAAAAAATAAGAATAGTTTTTTTAATTAATTACTATTCTTATTTTTGTTCTATTTTTACTAATTTTGCATGTACTACAACTCGTTTTGTTCCTATGTTATCGCACGTAGATAGTGTTAAAATTTTATCATCAGTGGTGATATCAGTATTAAAATTATATATACTTCTATTTTTAATAGTATTAATAAACTTTTGAAAAGTTTCTGTAGAAAATGCTGTTTTTAAATAATAAGTTTCTGGTTCAATTGTATATACAGAAAAAATTTTCCAAATGGTATTAGATGTTGGCGTTGACATTTTTATAATGTGATTATTTTCGTTTTTTTGCCAGTTGCTACTTAATACCGAATCTGGTATAGAACCAAACATTGTTTTATTATTTAAATTGTGTCCATATATAATAGTATTTTTTTTAAACTCGTTAAAGTTTGAACGATAATCTCCAAAAATCCATCCTCCGGCATTATCATTTTTTTTAAAATCATGTGATAAGTAATAACTATTATCAGTAGTTTGTACTACTGGATAATTAACGTTTGTTCCTTCCACTTTTAACCAAGCGATAGTATCACTGTTTTTCTGTATTAAAGAATTAAAGTTAACGTCTATATATGGAACGTTTATATAATCCCAATAGTCATTAGGGTAATATGTATTATTGTTTTCATTGCCATTGCTATTTTCTTCATTGTTGTTTTCGTCACTCTCATTAATGTTTTCTTCTTCTTTTTCTTCAATTTTTTCAATTACTTCTGTAGAAGAAATAATATCATTAGTTAAATATTTTATTTTTAGTCCTTGTACATACCATCTAGAAAACAAAAATACTGATAAAAAGTAAATAAATAATGAAAGTGAAATCATCATTATTGGAATTAATGGTTTATTGTTAACTTTTAATTCGTCGTTTGTTTTTTTATTAAAAATACTCTTTATGCCAAGAATAAAATATTTTGGAATAATTGTAATAGTAACTATAAGTCCAATTAAGAAGTGTTTTATTATTGAAAAAAATATTATTGGTAAGTTAATAATTCCTTTAATAAAATATTTAAATATAATAATAATAATCACCTCCTAATTATTCTATTAAAATTATATCATACATTTAAAAAGAATAGCAATAGTTGTTAAAAAAAAGAAAATGTTGTATAATACAAAAAGAAAAAGCAAGTAGTAGGTGATAAAATGTATGATAATTTAAAAGTAGGTGAAAGGTTAGAAATCCATTGTTATAAGCATAATGGACGACTACATAGGCAATGGGATGAAGCTGTTGTTTTAGATATACACGATGACTATATTGTATTTGGTAATAATAAAACAGTTGTTATAGATAGTGATGGAAAAGTATGGAGAACTAAAGAACCTGCAATAATGTTTTTCTTTAAAAACAGATGGTTTAATATAATAGGACAATTAAAAGAGTATGGAATTTATTTCTATTGTAATATAGCTACCCCTTTTATAATCGACGATAAGGTTATAAAATATATAGATTATGATTTAGATTTACGAGTTTTTCCTAATGGTAGTTTTAAAATCCTTGATAGAATGGAATATAAGTATCATAAAAAACAAATGCATTATTCAAATCGATTAGATTTTATTTTAAAATATGAGCTTGGAAATTTAATAGACATGGTAAGGTTAAAAGAAAAACCTTTTGATAAAGAGACTGTAGAACGATATTATCAAATATATAAAAAGATAGTAAATAATCAATAGAAGTAATATTTTAATCATTTTATGGTTATATTTCTTTTTTTTTAGAATAAAATATATTGTTCATATAAAAAAACAAATAAATTTTAAAAAAAAGGATGAATAGAAAAAATAAATTTGGTATATTAATAAACGTGTTCTCAAAAAGCGCTTTAATTACTTGAAAAACAAAGTAGAAAAGTTTAAAAAAGTAAAAAAAGTGTTGACACAACAAATAATAAATGATATATTATTAATGCACTTGAGAAAAGTGCAGAAAAAAAGAAAATGTTCTTTGAAAACTGAGCAAAATGTCAATTTTTGATAGCTAGGATAAATAAAATAAAACTTAATAAAAAATAAATTTTTTTGGAGAGTTTGATCCTGGCTCAGGATGAACGCTGGCGGCATGCCTAAGACATGCAAGTCGAACGAGATGGCCCATAGAAGACGGAGTGCTTGCACAAAGTTGGAAATGGATCACCATCTAGTGGCAGACGGGTGAGTAACACGTGGGTGACCTACCTTTAAGTTGGGGATAACATTTGGAAACGAATGCTAATACCGAATAAGATGTAATTGTCGAGATTACATAGAAAGGAGCCTTTAAAGCTTCGCTTAAAGATGGGCCTGCGGCGTATTAACTAGTTGGTGAGGTAATGGCTCACCAAGGTGACGATGCGTAGCCGAACTGAGAGGTTGAACGGCCACATTGGGACTGAGACACGGCCCAAACTCCTACGGGAGACAGCAGTTAGGAATATTCGTCAATGGGGGGAACCCTGAACGAGCAATGCCGCGTGAGTGAAGAAGGTCCTATGGATTGTAAAACTCTGTTGTATGTGAAGAATGGCTATATTAGGAAATGAATATAGAGTGACGGTAGCATACCAGAAAGCCCCGGCTAACTACGTGCCAGCAGCCGCGGTAATACGTAGGGGGCGAGCGTTATCCGGATTTATT
>CALVKC010000133.1 GCA_944332505.1 uncultured Bacilli bacterium | reverse complement strand
TCCTCAACACTTATTACTGTTATGTTTGTATCATTTGCATAATTTCTTGCTTGGGCTTCTATATATGATATAGTATTATCTAATTCTTTATTTAATACATTTTCTTTAACCCTATTATATACTACTATCGATAAACTTATTAATACTGCTAGTATTGCTATTGTTGCTAATAATTCTACTAATGTAAATCCTTTTTTCTTCATAAACTCAACTCCTATTCACATAAATTAGCATCAATTTTATAGCTTTTATTTGTAAAAATTATTTTATTTGTTTCACAAACTAATACATTAAATTTTTCTAATTCATAACCTGTTGCTATTTTTACTTTTTCTTCAGCATTATAAATTATTGCATTACTATTTTCTATTATTTTATCTATATCTATTTTATCATCATTTATTAAATAACTCAACTCATAAATGTCATTTTTGTAATTTATATTTATTGCCTTAATTCCATAAAAATAATAATTATCTACTATATTTATTAATTCTTTATTATCATTATTTATTATTTCATATGTATATTCATCATACATTTTATTAGCTATTGTGTATGCATCTTTTAAAGTTATTGTTCCATCCTTATAATTATCTACTCTTCCAATTACAGTAACATAATCATAAATGCGATAGTTACTTAAATCTTCATTTAAATTTATTACTACTTTATAATCTTTATTGAAATCAACATAGCCATTTAAAGTGCCATCAACTGTGTTATATGCATTTAATTCTAATGCTTCACGACCACTTATCTTACTTATTTTACCACTTAATTTAATAAATCTATTTTTATATTCTTTATAACTATTTAATGGATTAATTAAAAATGTATTAATATCTATTTCTTCTAAATCTGTATTTTTACAACTATACTTTTTTTCATAATTGTAATCTAATATTAACTCATTATTACAATTATATATTCTATAAAATAAGCTATTATATGTACTTATTTTATCATTGCTTTTTATTTCATAAATATATATTGGTATTTGATTAAATTTTATATATAGTAATATATCTATTGTATATGTTAATGTTAATAATATTATAGGAGTTATTATTATAATATAAATATTTTTGTTTTTATAAAATACTAAACTAGTAGTTATAAAAATAATTCCTATTAATATACTTATTAACCTTATTATATTATAGTTATCATATATATAAGGAATAATAATAAATAATAAACCAATAATTAATAATGTTAATACTTTCTTATTCATAATATCTCCATTATTATTATAACCTATTTTTAGCAAGAAAAAAAGTCGATATTAATCAACTTTTTTTGTTTTTAAAATACCTTACTTTAAATTAATTTAAAGCATCTTTTAGTTTGCTTCCAGCTTTGAATGAAGCAACTGTCTTAGCAGGAATTTTAATTGTTTCTTTAGTTAATGGATTTATTCCTTCTCTAGCTGCTCTTTTTTTAGCACTGAATGTTCCAAATCCAACTAGTGAAACCTTTCCTTCTTTTTTTAATCCAGCAGTAATTCCTGCGATAGTAGCATCTAATGCACGAGTAGCATCAGCTTTTGATAAACCTGCTTCTTTAGCAATTAATTCTACTAATTCTGTTTTAGACATGTTCTTACCTCCCATACATTCTAAATTTTTGTAAAGCACATTGTCCTTACATATTAAGATTAGCAAAAAATTACCATAAAATCAATAAAAATCATTAATTTCTTTATTTTTATGTGTTTTTTTTCCTTTTTTTGACTTTTATTTGACAAAATAAAAAATAGTTATCGTTATATCACGATAGCTATTAAAGTATTCGATCCCTTATTTACTATTTTAGAGACAGTTTCTTTTAATTTAAATCTTGTATTATCAGGCATCATATTTAATTTTGCTTGAATTCCTTCTTGAACTATTGTTTCTAAACTACGACCAAAGATTTCACTTTTCCAAATACTCTTAGAATCAGTTTCATAATCTTTCATTAAATGATTGATTAATTCTTTTGATTGTAATTCACTACCTATTATTGGCTCAAATGTCGATTCAACATCTACTTTTATCATATGAATACTTGATGCTACTGCTTTTAGTTTGACTCCATACCTACTTCCTTGTTTAACAAGTTCTGGTGTTTCAAGTTTTAATTCTTTTAATGATGGATAAACTATGCCATATCCTGTTGTTTTGGCCATTTTGATAGCTTCTTTTAAAAAATCCATCTCTTCTTTATTTTCGGAATAAGAAGCAAATATTTTAAGTAAGCCAGCTTTGGTTGTAACCATGTCTCCCATTATCGATTTTAATGTTTCTTTGTAAAGTTCATCCGTTGATTCTAGATTAATGGTGATGGTTCCTGTTGATGCATCAAGTTCACTGATATATGCGTTAGATATAAATTCAGAATCATTAAAGTGTTCTAAGATGTTATCAACATCTTTTATCTTATCTACACTAACAACACTTTCTCTTATCTTGTTTAAATATTCTGCTTTAATCATGTGATTGTTAGGTAATACATGTACCCATTCAGGAATTGATGCTTTAATATCTAATACCGGAAATTCATATAATGCTGTTTTTAGAATTTCCATTATTTCAACTTCATTCATTAATTCAGCACTGATTGGCATTACGGGAACTTCATATGCTTCACTTAAAGATTTCGCTAGTTCTCTGGTTTCTGTATTGGTAGGATGTACAGTGTTTAATATTACAATAAATGGTTTACCAATACTTTTTAGTTCACTAACTACTTTTTCTTCAGCTTCAATATATGATTCTCTTTTAATTTCTCCGAAAGATCCATCTGTTGTTACGACGATTCCTATTGTTGCATGATCTTTTATTACCTTTTCAGTACCAATTTCGGCCGCCTCCACAAAAGGAATAGCATCCTCGAACCAAGGACTTTTTACCATCCTAGGATTTCCATCTTCATCAACAAAACCATTTGCTTCTGGAATAACATATCCCACACAATCAACTAGTTTGATGCTTGTTTCAAATTCATTTACTTTGATTGTTGCGCCATTACTTGGAACAAATTTGGGCTCAGTAGTCATAATTGTTTTTCCTTGAGCACTTTGGGGAATCTCATCTAAACAATGCTTTTTTTCATATTCATCTGTTATATTAGGTACAACTAGATTTTCTATGAAACGTTTGATAAAGGTGGATTTCCCCGTTCTAACTGCTCCAACGACACCGAGATATATTTCTCCATTACCTCGTTTTGCTATAGAAGATATTATCTTTTCTTTTTCCATAACACACCTATCTTTCATTTATCTAATTAATGGTATGTTATTGGTTCTAACTTTATGACATATATTATTCTAATTAAGCGCAGGATATTAGAATATATATTATCTAAAGCGGAGCTAATACCTTTTATAGAGTATAAACCTTTAAAATTAATTCATAATAATAAAGTATTGTAAGGAAAAGGTTTTATTATGAATAACTTAAAGTTTTATAAACGCCGTTCATTCCATCATA
>CALVKC010000132.1 GCA_944332505.1 uncultured Bacilli bacterium | reverse complement strand
AAGTAATTCATAAAAATCTTCATCTGAATCATTAAATTTTTTTAATAATACATAATTAAATTCAGCCTTGTGAATACTATGTTTTTTATAATAATTCATTGCTTTTCTTAATTCCTCAAAAGAAGAATGAGAAGGTATTAATTCTTTTCTCTTTTTATCGTTAGGTGCATGTAATGATATAGTTAATTTGAATTGTCTAATATTATTAAAGTCTTCAGTTAATTTAACTATATCTTTTAAATATGGTAATGTTGTAGCAAGAGCAAAATATATCCTTTCATCTCTTTGAGCTAATTCTTGTATAGCAGCTAGAACATTATCATAATTTAACATTGGTTCTCCAACCCCCATAAAACTACAACATAAATACTCATATCTCTTTAACAATTCAAACTGTTCAATAATATTACCAATCTCATCTAAGATTTCTTGTTTGGTCAAATTTCTATGATAATTCTTATTTATTCCATTATAACACATTTGACATGATATAGGACATCCAATTTGACAAGAAACACATAAGTGGCATGTATTTCCATCATCAAAAACACCTGTTTCAATCACAAAATTATCATCCGTTGCTTGCAAAACTTTAGCTGATAATTTATCTTCACTAATAATCTTATCTATTATTTTCATAATCTACCTTCCTTATATAATCTTTTCATTTCTTTAATATTATTTTGCATATTACTTTTTTCATTTAATATTTTAAATATTAATTCCTCTAATGGTAAATCACTTTCTAATAATTCCTTAGAAGAAATTATCATAGCATTATAAAGATTTCTTAATTTAGTATCACTAATATTATTTAAATATGTTGTATTTGTAGATGACCAGTTACAATTCTTATTTTTCCATCTAAAATTATATAATAATAATAATTGCTTATATTCTTTTAATTTTCTTAATTCATATTGCCATTTAGCTTCTTTTAAATCTACATTTAAATATGGATTGGCAATAAACACAAGTTCTTTATTAGATGTTTTTTCAGCTAAATAATTCATTAAAAATATTAAAAATAATTGATGATTACTAGCAATATAGATTTGCTTAGGATTATCATACAATTTAAAACAATTACTCCAAACAAAATCAACATCTATATTAAATGGTCCAGACAAGGTATCTATTACATATCCAGTATTTCTATTTTTTGAAACTAAAATATCTGAATTATTAAAAGTCCTAATAAATGCATTCATTTCTTTTTTTAAATATGGAGGACATATAGAAGGAATTTTTACATCATCTTTTAATTCAAATACTAACGATTTTTCTATATACGTGGAACATACTTGATTGCAATAATTGCATATAATATTGCCGTTTTCTATTCTGTATATTTTACCATTATTAACTGATGATGGAATCATATCTACTCTTCCACATTCACATCTTATTTTTTCTTTTTGTTTTATTTTTAAAAATCCATCATGATACATTTTATCTACTATCTCCAATAATTGAGCACCGTGATCTTTGTCCACAAATATTGAATCATATTCTATTTTAGATTTACTAATAGTGTCTAAGTAACCATCTAATTCAGTATCCTTTTGTTCATAACTATGGATTATATTAAATCCTATATTCTTTTTTGCTTCAAGCACGTCCCCAACAAAGTCCATTATAGTTGGAGATAAAAGCATGCCAATATTAGTTTCCTTTTGTGGTTTTACTGGTAATGTTGATATTAAAATTTCTTTACTTTTCAATTTTAAAACCTCCTTAAAATCAAAATACATTTATCATATAAATTTTTCTTTTTAGTATTCAAATCTTTTAATATGTTTTCTCTATTAGTTAAAGCTTTATAACTTTCGTTTATACTATGTATATCAAATATAGCATTTGAATGAGAACTTAAATCTATATTTTTTTTATCAAGTATCAATTGTAAATCTTGTATAGACTTTAAATATTCATTAAATAAATTAAATAAATTTTTATCTAATATAATTGATTCATTAAAAAAACAATCTATATTAAAATTACTTATATTTTTATCTAATCTATAAAATATAGCTAATAATTTATAAAAATTAAATAACACAGTTGTTTTATATATTTTTTTTAAAAAAGCATTTTCTATATAAGTCAAATCTTCATTTAAATAAATATTATCACTTTCTATATCATTTAATAAATTATCTATAAACATATTTATATTATCATTTCCCCTATATTCATTTCTATAGTCTTTATATATTTTTAAATATTTTTCATTAAAAATAAATTCAAAACAATATGTCCATTCGTTAATATTAAATTCATTATCATATTTATTAAAATAATTAATTACATCATATATACTTCTTGTAGAATTATATGTTTCATACATCAATTGTTCCGCATTCTCTCTACATTTAACTTTTATTTTTCCATCTATAAAATTAAGGACATATTCATTATTATCTATGGCACTTATCTTTTTTTCATCTATTAAAGGCAAATACACTACCATACTATGTAATTTATCTTTACCTCTAAATTTTAATACTTCTTGTAATATATAATTTATTTTATCTTCAATATCTATAATATCTTCATAATTATGTGTAGTAGTCAAATAATTAATATCAATATCACTAAATAAGTTATTGGAGTTTCTTGCTAAACTACCACTTAATGTTATACAAAAATCAATATTATAAAAATTTTTAAATATGCAACCAAGCTCATTAATCATTTCAATTATATAATCTCGATATTTTTTATTCAACATATTAAATTCTTTTATAGAAATATCAAAAGCTTTAGATTCATAATAATTTCTTAGCCCTAATATTTTTTCTCTATAAGAAGATATAAATTTATTTTTAATTATATTGTATTTTTCTAAATTCATGTTTTATAGTTCCTTTTTTTCTTGTAAAATAAAATACTATTTTTCTTATTTTTTGTCAATATCTTTAAGTATATTTTGATAATTTAACAATCAAATATATTCTCATATTATACAATAGCCTATTATATCAGTTTGATTTAAAAAAAATCATCTCAAAGTCCAACTCTCATAAACTTTCCTGTGTTTACCAACAATGTATTGTTGTTATATTTTTGTAAAAAATCCCATAAAATAAGAATTTTCTTTAATTTTGATATTTTTTTGTGTTTTTTCATTTAAATAAAACCGTGTTTTTCCCTTTATTTATAAGGATTTTCACGATTTATACTATTTTCTCCCATTTTCTTGTATACCCCGTAATGGGTATTAATGAAACAACCACCATTAAGTTTAAAATCGCTTGAAATGCTAATTGAAATGTAATTCCAAATGATAAATATTTAGCAAATAAATCTTTTGAATTTAAACTTATATTTATTCCTCTATATATTATTGTTAAAAATAATGATGCTACAATTACTATTCCTAAAAAGCCTAATTCTTCGCTTATTATTGCAAATATAAAGTCTGTTTGTGGTTCTGGTAAATAAAAATGTTTTTGAATTGAATTTCCTAATCCTAAACCTAATAATCCCCCTGGTCCTATTGCAAATAAACTTTGAATTGCTTGAAATCCTGACCCCAATGGATCTAGC
>CALVKC010000131.1 GCA_944332505.1 uncultured Bacilli bacterium | reverse complement strand
AATTATAACATAAAAATACAAAAAACAACATATTTTTTTAAAAATTATATTAAAATGTGTAAAATTGTGTTATCATATTAAAGTAATATAGGTGAAGTTATGAAAAAAATATTAATTAAAATTAAGGATAATAGCTTTATAGTAAAAGAAAAAATAAAATTATCAAGTGAATATAAAAATATTTTAAATACTAATGTAATTAGTTGCAATGAATTAGTCTTTTCTGATGAATATATTATTAGTAATCCTAAAATTGTTAGTAATTTTATTCAAGAATTATCTAAATCTTATAATGTTGATACTTTAATAATTGAAAAAAATGATTTTACTTTATTATTTTTAAATATTATAAAAAATAATAAAAATATATCTTCTTTAATTTTAAAAGATGAAACCCCATTAACTTTTAAAATGTGCGAAACAATAATGCATTCTTATATTAAAAATGTAAATTGTTATACTTTACAACCATTTATGATAGAATACCTTGATAAATATAATATACTTGTTGAATCTAGAAATGAAATATTATATTTATCTAAATTTATGATTGATAATAATTTAAGTATTTTTTCATCAATGTTTTATAAAATGACTTTAAATATGGATTTACCTTTAAATGAACAAGATGAACAAGATTTTGAAGCATTTTGTAAAATTAATAAATATTTAAAAAATATTAATGTTAACATTGTTAATAAAAATGATTTGGAATTTATTATTAAAACATTAAAACAAAATAATAAAAAGAATATTAAAATTAATATTCATGAAAATATAAGTAATCCAGAATTAATTGAATATTTAAAGAATTTTAATAAAAAGAAAAGTAAAAGATATAAAATATATTTCCGTTTAGTATATAGTAATGATTATTTAAAAGATAATATTTTTAAACAAACTAATTTAAGTTTACTTAAAACATGTGGATATTTAATATTATTAATTGTATTTTTTTCCTTTGGATATGTTTTTTATGACAATTATCAATCTATGCAAAGTGATACTAATATAAAAGAAAATATTACTAAAGTAATTGAAATTAATGATTCAGAAGAAATTATTGCTGAACTTAATAAAAATAAACAGGAAGATGAAAAATTAGTTGTTAATGAAGAAATTGCTAGTTTAATAAATGTAAATCCTGAAGTAGTGGCTTGGGTTAAAGTTAATAATACAAATATTGATTATCCTGTTGTTCAAACAAATAATAATGAATTTTATTTAAAACATAATTTTTATCTAGAAAAAGATAATAATGGTTGGGTTTTTATGGATTATCGTAATCATACTGATGATTTAAGTGATAATATCATTCTTTATGCTCATAATAGATATTATAGTGGCATTATGTTTGGTACTTTACAAAATACTTTAAGATATAGTTGGTATACTAATCCCGAAAATCAAATTATAAGTTTTAAAACTCTTTATGAAGATTTAGAATATCAAGTTTTTTCAATTTATAAAATTACTGTTACGACCGACTACATGCAAACTTTATTTGCTAATGATGATGCTCGTTTAGAATTTTATAATATGTTAAAAAATAGAAGTGTTTATAATTTTAATGTAGAACTTAAGGGTAGTGATAAAATTCTTACTTTATCAACTTGTGCTGAAGATAATAGTAGATATGTATTACATGCTGTTTTAAAAACCGGTGAATAATCATCGGTCTTTTTAATAAAAAGGATTAATTCTTTCTAATGTTTCATCATTAATTAATTTCATTTCTTCTAATAAACCTCTAGTTAAATCAGCATTGTAAAAACAAAAGGAATTAAGAATATATGCTCCTAAAGTTTGACTTTCTAGAGCTTCTTCTACTATGTCTAAAATATCTTCTTCCTCTATTTTCTCAATTAATTCTTCTTCTCTCAATGGAGGATATTTTTCTAAATTTATTGTATCATATGTTTCATCTTTTAATTCAGTATCTTCAAATTGACTATAATCTTCTTCTGATGCTGAACTTGGATCATTTTTTAAAAATTCGCTATTAAAAATATAATTTCTATATAAATTACATAACATGTATTGAACAAAAAACTCTATATTTAATTCTTCTTTTTTGGCAAGTTCTAAAAATTTTAACCAATCTGCAATTGGATTTTCATATTTATCACTTTGTTCATTAATAGTTGTTGCTTTTATATATAATTGTATTATTTGGTAAATCGTTTCTTCTTCAATGGATAAACTTTGCAAATTATCTTCAAAAGTAAATATTGCAAAGGGATTGATTTTTAATAGCATGTTTATTTTTTTATTAGCTAATAAGTAAGCTCTTGCTTTATATCTAACTAAGTAATTATTTTCATTAATCATATCAATGTAACATTTAATAATTTCACTTTCAATTGGATTATCTATTTTTTCCCTTAAAGTTAGCTTTTCAATATACTTTTCAATTATTCTATAATGACTAAGAGATAAATTTAACGTTTCAAAATAGATAACATATAAATATGCCATTTCATAAACATATAATTTTAATATTGCTATAAGTGTTTCTTTAGGTAAATTATTAAAGGTATTAAAATCACTAGAATTACCCTTAAGATAATTAGCAATTTCAGTTACAATGCTTTCACTATCATATAATGTATTTGTATTAGCGTTAAACATATTAATAAGTTCTATAATAGTGTTTTTTATTTCTACATTTTCCCCCATAATGAGCCTCAATCTACAATTGTTGAACTATAATAATAAAAACTATCAGTTTCTTCATTATATTTAAAACTATGTTCATATGTTACTAAGTAATTTAAATAGTTATTTATATCAAAATTATCACTGTATACTATTGAAGCATTTAAATCTGCACGATCTTCATCATTAAAACATTGCTTTGTTTCTAAATCACATTTTAAGTAATAATCATATATTTTTATAACAGTATTGTTTTCTGTTAAGGCATATCTTGTTATGTCTTTAAATTCAATATAATTTTTTTCAACTATATTGTTGTTGTCATAAATATAATAATAATCATTTATAAATTTTGCTTTTATGTTTTGGCTATAATCAAAATCAGTCGATCTAAATTCTATTTCTTCTCCATAAACCTTTTTAGCTGCAGATAAAAAGTCTTCTAAACTGATTTTATATAAAGCCGTACAGTTACTAGTATTATCCATAACTTGTGCTAATTCTTCTTGAGTTAAAGTTTCTAAATTAAATTCATCATAATTTAATATATATTGATAAATTGTTGCTTGTACATATCTTGCATTTTGACTTCCTAAATTGGTTCCTAAAACATAATGTATAGAATGAACGCCATCATATTCTAAAACATTATCATTTAATAAATATGAATATAATTCTTTAATTGTGCTTTCTCCTATTTCATCAATACTTGTTTTGCTTTCTTCATTTTCTTTTTCAAAATTAAATAATTTATAAAAACCAAAGCATGCTCCAATTACTAATAAAATAACTCCAATAAATATTACTATTTTTTTTGTATTCATACTTATTCACGTATAATCAATCTTATAGAAATATTAATCTATTTGATTGATCCCTTTCTATTTATATTTTTTTTGATTTAT
>CALVKC010000130.1 GCA_944332505.1 uncultured Bacilli bacterium | reverse complement strand
TAATTCAATGTTTTCATAGCCAGTTTCTTCCAAAATTTCTCTTTTAGCACATTCTAGTGGAGTTTCATTTTCTTTAATGGTTCCACCGATAAATAAACGTCCTCCAAGCTCATGCCAATTAATTGTTAAATATTTATCATTTTTTTCATCATAAAGTATTGCTACTATTGAATTCTTTTTGGTTTCATTATTTGCTTTTTTACCAGTTTCTTCTTCTAATACTTGAATAATTGGAATGTTAAATTTAATTGCAAAATCATAGTCTCTTTCATCATGCGCTGGAACTGCCATTATGGCTCCAGTTCCATAACTTGCTAATACATAATCACTAATATATATAGGTATTTTTATGTTATTTACAGGATTAATTGCATATGCTCCAGTAAATACTCCCGTTTTGTCCTTATTTAACTCTGTTCTTTCTAAATCATTTTTTAAAGAACAAGCATGTTTATAGTCTGCTACTTCTTTTTTGTGTTCTTCAGTTGTTATGATATCTACTAATTTGTGTTCTGGTGCAAGTACACAATATGTTGCTCCAAATAATGTATCACATCTAGTTGTAAATACTGTAAATTCTTCATCACAACCATCTATTTTAAAGATTATTTCTGCTCCAATGGATTTTCCTATCCAGTTTATTTGACCTAGTTTTACCTTTTCCGCAAAGTTTGTATCATCTAAACCTTTAAGTAAATCTTCAGCATAATCACTCATTCTTAGCATCCATTGACTTTTTTCTTTTTGAACTACTTGTGTTCCACATCTTTCACATACTCCACCCGCGGCATCTTCATTCGATAATACCGTTTTACAATTTGGACACCAATTAACTGGTACTGTTGCTTTGTATGCCATGTCATGTTCATAGAATTTTAAAAATTGCCATTGTGTCCATTTGTAATAATCCGGATCTGTTGTTGAAAATTCTCGATCCCAGTCAAAAGAAAATCCTAATGTCTTCATTTGATTTTTAAATGTTACTATATTTTTGGCAACTGCTTCTTTAGGATGAATGTGATTTTTTATTGCATATTGTTCTGCTGGTGCTCCAAATGCATCAAATCCCATTGGAAATAATACATTGTATCCTTGCATCCGCATCATTCTTGCCATTGCATCTTGAGCTGTGTAACTTCTTACATGACCAACGTGAAGTCCTGATCCTGATGGATAAGGAAATTCTACTAAAATATAATAAGGTTTTTTATTACTTCCCGTTTCTGCTTTAAAACTCTTGTGTTCATTCCAATATTTTTGCCACTTTTCTTCAATTTTTTTGTTTTCCATTTTTTACCCAACCTTTCTTTACTAAATGTCTTCCTAATAATTCATATAATGCATATATCAATGCAAATAATAATACAAATCCTAATAACATTTTATATGGTAAATCCCATGGTATTATATAAATTATTGTAAATACTGCTGCTATTATAAATGCATTTATTAATGATGATAATATGAATACATAATTTAAATTCATTTTGTTAATATCTAAATTAAATTTTGGTATTATTAATGAAAATCCGAGGAAATCTTCAACTCTTTTATTTTTTTTCTTGCCTTTGTTATTCTCTATTTTTTGATAACCTTTTTTTAAAACTAAAAAGTAATTTACAAGAAAAACAATTATAAAAATAGATATTCCCCATATTAATGTTGCTAAATAATTATCCATATATCCTCCATTAAAAAAAGGTGAACCCAAAGGACGAGTTTCCCCGTGGTACCACCTTATTTGTAACTTATTTAATCGATAAAGGAATTACCCTAATACATCCAAAAGCAAGTTCAATTAATTCATTTATTAGTTTTCACCAACCACTAATTCTCTATAAAATATCCTTAATTTACTACTCTTTTTTCTTCTGCTTATAAGTTATTATATTAAATTTCTGCTAAATATTCAAGTAGTTTTATAAACATTCGTACAAACCTTTTGTCTAATCCTTTTAATTTTCTAATTTTTATTCTTTTGGTTTTTATGTCTAAATTACTAAAGAATATGCTTGCTAATTCTTCTTTAATGCTTGTCTTTATCTTTAAATCACTAATAATTGAATTAACATCTTCATTAATTATTCTAACTGCATTTATTTCAATATCTTTTCCTTTACAATTTATTGTTAATTGTTTGGTTGTATCCACTTTTTTTACATCTACAATAAAATCATTTTCATCTTCATAAGCATTGTATTCAAGATCTGCTTTATCTCCATTTATAAATAATTCTACTTTATCAGCAAGTCTTGTATTTCTAAATCTTATTTTGTAGTCACGGTATCGTGGTATAATTTGTGTTTTACCTTCAACGGGGTGGATTATTAATGTGTAATTATTTTGTAAATAATTGTAATCTATCGCTGTAACTATATAAAATCCATCTTTGTATAATTTGGTTACCCCATCATCTTCATATAATTTAAAGATATTGCTTTCACCAGGGAAAACATGTATTTCCATACTTTCTGGTGGTGTAGTATCATTGATATTTTCACTTAAATTTGCAAGTGGTATTATTCCTCCGGCTTTTACAAAGATTGGATATTCTTCTTCTTTGTAAAACACTACATATCTTTTGTTGCCAACAAACTTTTTGCCAGTTTTAAAATCATACCATATTCCTTTAGGTAAGAATATTCTTTCAACTGATCTATTCATGGTTGGTTCTTTTGTTTTAGTAATCGGTGCAATAAACATTTCTTTACCAAAATAATACTCATTGCGATATGTTGGCTCATCATATATTTCAGGATATGTATAATAAATTGGTTGTACAATTGGCTTTCCAGTTTTAGAATATTCATATGCTGCTGTATATAAATATGGTATTAATCTTTGTCTTAACCAACAGTATTCTCTTGCTATGTTAAATGTTTCTACATCCCATGCCCATGGTTCTCTTTTGTAATATATTCCTCTTTTAGCACTAAATCTAAATATTGGACTAAATGTTGAAAATTGAACATATCTTACATATAATTCACTGTCTTCAATTCCATCTTTGTATCCTCCGACATCGTGACTCCACCAAGAAATACCTTTGTTCGCCGCTAGGGAATTGTAAAATGGTAAATATTTTAATGTATTCCAACTTACTATTGTTTCACCAGAATATAATATTCCTGCATTGTGTGGTGCTACTAATGGACTCCTTGTTAAAACTAAAGGTCGATAATTTTTTATTTTTGTAAAATCTTTATTATAATAATAACTTAAAGCTTGTAATGTACTTAAATCTTTTTTATAGTCAATCCAAAAAATATCAACATTTAAATCAAGTAATGGATCTATTAAATGATGGACAAATAACGACATAAATGTTTTATCAAGTACATTAAAAGGAATGGTTATTCCATCACCAACATTTAATGCTTGTGCAAAATTTGCATATCTATCTTCTTCTTTTCTAATTCCTTCAGTTGGATCAATATTTAATCCAACTTTAACTCCTCTATCATGCATATATTTAATAAATTCATTAGGCTCCGGAAATAAATCTCTATTAAAAGAAAAACCTGTCTTATATAAATTATAATTGCTTGAATCTTTTATGTGCCAAAATTCACTTAATAATAATACTGAAAATGGTACTCTGTTTTTATTAAATATTTTTATTAAATTTTT
>CALVKC010000129.1 GCA_944332505.1 uncultured Bacilli bacterium | reverse complement strand
ACTTATTACAGTTTTTAACTTAAAATACAAACTAAATTATTTATTTTTACCATTTTTTTTAGGAATCTCTATTATACTACTCATTGCTTGACACATATTATATTTACTTAAATTGCCATCTCTTTTTAAAGTTTGGAAAATATCGACTAATTCTTCTTTATAAATTTTAATTAGATTATATATTTCATTACAACCATTATTTTGTTCAACTTGTTGCAATAATTCATTTCTAGACATTCCTACATAAGACATTAATGAATGAAAAGCTATATAATTTTTATCAGTTTCTGATAAATTACTTTTATATTTCATAATATCTATATAATATATTGGCAAATTCATTTCTGAAGAAAGCATTATAGCATCTTGATAATCGATATTTAAATCACTTTCTCCCAGTCCTATAACCACTATTGCACAAGGTTTAGCATTAACAAGCACCTCATTATAGCAACTAGATGAATATATATCTTCACCATTTTTAATTGCCCTTGCTTTACCTATTTTTTCTAAAACTTGTGGTGTAACGAGAATAGTTCCTTTTTCTTTATTAACTGATCCTTCTCCAAAAACATTAGAACCAAGATCATATGCACTAGCCATAATTATGTCTGAATTACTTGGATAAATAAATCCAATTTTTCTAGTTTCATCCCCATAAGTTGCTATAAAATTAGAACTAATCATACTGCATGAGGATTGATTAGGACGATTTATTAACCGTATAGCGCCATCTCTTAAAGTACCACCCGAAATATTTGAAAATAAAAATCTAAAATTATTATTTTCATTTATTTCATTTGTCAATGACCTTGCCCAAATAGAATTTATAATTTCTTTATATTTTGATTCAAGTATTTTAATATTTGCAATACCCATATTCAGACTTATACAATCAACTATTATACTATTTATTTGATTATCACCAATTAAGGCTCTATATTCAGTATTAGTAATCAAAGATTTTAAAGATTCAACTGCAAGATATAATCCTTCTTTACCTTGAATTCCTTCATAATTGTTTTTTATAAAATCAACATCGACAATTTTACTTAAAACACTATTATATAAATTTATAATACGATTAAATTTGGTAATTATTTCATTATCACTTAAATCAATACCATCGATTTCATTTTTTAAATTTTCCAATTCAGGAATGCTATTAATTACAATACTTTCAAAACCATATTTTAATCTAATAATTCCAATTAAAGCTACTAACCTATCATAAAGCAATTTTAAATTTGTATCGGAAGCATTTTTTATTGCATTTTCAATAGAATATATATAGTCCATGTCTTTATCTAAATTTTCATTACTATTATATTTCCATGTTTCTTTTTCAAAATTAAAAATTAAATCTAACAAATCTTTTTTCAACATTATTATGCACTTCCTTTTTAATATAAATTACACTATTTTAAAACTTCAATTAAAATTTTACTTAAAGCACTACTTCCTTTATCACTTAAATGCAATCCATCTAATATTAAATAGTTTTTATTATCTTTAATTTGTTCATAAAAGTTTATAATTTCTACATTTTCATTATTTAAGTCGACCAATTTATTCATTGTACTTTCCTTTGTTACTACAATATATACTTGCCTATCCTGACATAATTCTATTAATTTTTGATAATCTTTTAAACTTAAATTAATAGTTTCAAAAGATAAAACCACTTTATTTCCTAAATTGTTATTTTTTATTGCTTCACTTAATAAATTATATATTTTATCAAAATCAAAGTCATTATCTAAAACAAATTGAACATTAGGCACACTATCTTCAATTTCATCTAAAGCATTTACTAAAATATCATCACTATAAAAATTAATTTTATTATTAACATAATTATTAGTAATTTCTTCTTTTTTATTATTATATTTTTCTAAATATAATTGATATATAGCATCATAAATTACTTTGGTATATGCTTTTCTTCCAGGAATGGTTAGATGAATTCCATCAGCATAAAAGTATTCATCATGTCCTTCAGAAATTTTATTCCAATCAATAACATGAACATTTTCATATTTTATTGACAAATCTTGCAATTTTTTATTAACATGAACATTTTCATCATTAGTAACATTAACCCAAAATATGTCTCTATCTCCCGCAGATTTAATTATTTCATCTTTACAAGATGAAGAACAATCACCATTAGCACCTAAATTTAGGACGATTACATCACCAAGCATATTTTTATTATTTAAGTCATTTAAAATATCTATTGCAGTTTTCATTGCTCTAGAAACTTTAGCATCAAAATAACCATTAGGAAATTGATCATATAAATTATTTACGGCCCCAAGCATAACAGAATCTCCGATTCCAACAACAGATAAATTACTTACAGTTGAATCTAAATTATTTAAAATTTCATCTATTTCACCAATATTCATTACATATTCTTCATGTTGATCTTTAACCTTTTGTTCATATTCTTTTTGTTTTTCTTCCATAGTTTTTTCATTTTTATTTAATAATTCTTCTAATTGTTGCATTTGTTTAATATATTCTCTTGCTTTTTCAAATTTATAAAAACCAAACATTGAAATTATAATAAAAATTACTAATAATATAACTTTAAATATATTTTTTCTTTCTTTATCAAACTTTAAACTAAAATTAAGTAAATAAGATAATACTAACGTAATAATAACAATAATTATTACTTTTAAAATATTATTTATATAAACATATTGAAATAAATATATTACTGGATATTGAATTAAATATATTTCATAACTAATATTTGCTAAAGATTTTACAATTTTATCAAATACATTTAATTTTTTATTTATTAAAATTACTACATTAATTAATAAACATGTAATTAAACTTACTACAATCATACTTATAGCAAAATATGGTGAATTAGAATCAATAAAAATAAATAAAACTAATAATATTAAAATACAAATTCCAAATATTATTTTATATAATAAAGCTTTTTTATCTTTTAATAATGGTTTGTAATATGAATGGATTACTCCTAAAGCTAAACCAAAAAACAAGGAAAACAATCTACTAAAAGTTCCATAATAAACACTCATCATATCTTGATTTTTACTAGCAACATAAAAATACACACCAAATATAAGTGCTAAAGCTAAAGAAATAAACAAAGGAATAGACTTTTTTGCTTTTTTACCTATTTTTCTTAATCCAATATAAATAAAAGGAAATATCAAATAAAATTGAAAAAGAATAGAAATATACCATAAATGAATAAAAGGTGAATTTAACTGTTTTGTAAAATAATCTAAATTAGCATGTAATTGCCAAAAATTATTATAACCAAATAAAATCGAAATAGTTTCTGGTCTTAAATTTACCCAGTGAACATTTGGAATTAAGGATACTACGGCGATAGTTACAAAAACAAATAATAATAAAGGAATATAAACTTTTTTTAATTTTTTACCAAAATAGGATTTAACTGAAAAATGTTTTTCACTAAATGCAGATTTCCAAGCAAGATATCCACTTAAAACAAAAAACATGCATACTGCAAGATATCCACCTTTTAAAAGTCCTAAATGATATAAAAATATAACAATACATGCTATAACCCTAATATAATCAATACCTGTACAATACTTCTTATCTTTCATACTAACACCCTAATTGCTATT
>CALVKC010000128.1 GCA_944332505.1 uncultured Bacilli bacterium | reverse complement strand
TTTTATCTCGTCTTTTTTCAAAATATACACCTCTTAATAATATTTATTATTATAAAAAAATGATATTCATATAATTTTAAAATTGTATTTATGAATTATTCTATTTCTTTAAAGTATTAAATCTGCTCTTATGTTATGACACTACTATAATTTATTTTTATTATTTATTGTTTAAATGGGTACATAAAAAGAAAAAAGGGTATAAAAAAAGATAGTTAATTTATAAATTTAACAATCTTTCTATTAATAAAATACTTCAAGTAATATTTCATTAAACTATAATGTGGCATTTTGTACTGTCTAAAAGTCGCCAGTTTGGTGTCTTGACACCTTTTTAGCTGTTTAGGAGATTTTCTCCTAAAACCTTTTTAGCCCGCTGGGAGAAATATTTTAGTACTTTTTATATTACTTGACAAATATACCATAATAAATTACACTTAACAAAAAGGAGGGATGAATAAGATGAGTAAATATAAAATATTAGGAATAATTTCAATTTTATTATTTATTATTGGATGGATACTATATTCAAAATTAGGAATTATTATAGCATTAATATTTGAAATAATTGCATTAATATTAGCTATTATTTCTGGCAAAAAAGAAAAAAATATTTTTTCCACTATAGGTTTCGTCGCTTCCACTATTTTAATTGTCATAATGATAATCTTGCTAATATCTGGTGGCATACCGAATAGCGCAGGAGATGATGCATTAATAAACAAATCATTACAAATCCAGCAAAACTCAATGATGTAATTAAATAATTATTCGTTTATTGTTTTAATTGCTGACTATGTATTATATTAAGTCATCATTTGTTAAAAAATTATATTAAAAGTATTTTAAATTAATATAATTATGGTTAAGAATATAATAGCTAAAACTAATAATAATTACTAGTTTTAGCTATTATGACATAATAATAATTTTTATTAATATTGTATCTATAAAACATTAAAAATTAACTCAGGATTGTTTCTACCACTTGTAAGTTTATGTTTAAATTATACCATACCTCATATATGCTACTTGTAATCTTACTTGGTATTCCAAAAGCTGTTGCGTAAGCCAAATATTTATCCCAAATAATAACTGATTCCAAATCTCTATTCTTAATTAAACTATAATCATTTATATAATTTTTCAATTCTAACAGCTTTAATTGTTCTTCTTTTCCTTCCTTAGTTAATATGATCCCCTGACTACGATATACTATATAAATATTAAGACAAATTGCAAGTAATGTAAATATAAAAAATATAGTATGGTATTTAGCAACATTTATAGAAGTACTTATTATTATAAATACCGTTAATATAATTAGAAAAACTATTCTTATATCTATTATATTTCGCTTTTTATTATTGGTTATAATTTCTTCTCTTATAGTCTTTTTACCAACATTACTCTTTATATAATAAAAAGTAATAAGAAGACTTAAAATAAAAAATACTTTTCCCATTGAATTCGTACTATTCAAAAATATTTGTGGCATATTTATACTAATTAAAATAGCACAAAGTCCAATCGCTTTATTTAAAAAAGTAAGTCCTTTAGAAAAAATATTCATTGAGTAAATTTTCTCTAATAAACATTCTTTAATTAAACTCATTTCTTGAGTAAACTGAATTGTTGATTTATTTGAATTAGCAAAAGTATTATTGATATCGCTAAATTTTATAGTTTTATTTTTAAATAAAAGATTTACAATACTTCTCTCATATATTTCAAGGTTATCATAAGATACTAGTTCTAATGTATTATTATTAATAATATTGATATTTCCTCTAATGCTTAATTCTATAATAGTAGTCATTATTAATTCTTTTAATCCAATTTTCCCGTCTATGATAGCTTCAGCTAAAATTGGAGAAACTAAATTTGATGTATCCCTTCGATATTTAGTGGCCTTTTTTTTATTATTAATAATTAATGATATTATTAATAATATTACAGAAATAATAATTATTATCACTAAAATGTATATTCTTTCATTAATATAGCCATATTCTTCAATTTTATTTAAGATATCAGGATTAATATAATCAGAGTTGATAGTGTTATTAAGATATGTATGTATATTAAATAATATATTCACATCAGTACTGCTGTTTATATTATTTATACTAATAACATGTCCATCTGCAGTATTGTTTATTTCCGCATTATCTACAGATAAATTTGTAATTGTATTATTTGGACTTAAGTTTATTGTTAAATTATTCAGATAATCAACATTTTCTATATCCATATAATATGAAAAAACATCTGTATTTGTATATCTTTTAATATAATCCATATCTAGTTCATACGTTAACTTTATATTTATGTTCTTATTTGTAATTTTTAAAGCATTTAAAAGCCTTGTATCTAAATTGATATATCCCTTTAATAAATCCATTTCTAACATTGATGAGTAGAAATCATCACTATTGTTTATATAAAGTTTGACATTATTTAAATATTCATACTCTTTAAAAAAATTGTACCTAAGATCTTTTTTAGAAGACATATCAAACAGTATTACATCTTCGCAAAATATTTTATTATCTAAAATATCAATATTTATTGTTCTACTATCTATTCCTATTTGTTTCAGTTTTTGATTGTTAGGCGAAGTAGTAAAATCATTTATCAAGAATAAGGATATAAGAATAGCTGCTAAAATTATTAATAATGATAGTATTATTTTCTTTATTGATTCTTTCATTACTTAACTCCTAGTAATTTTTATTTTTATACTAACTTATCAAAATTTCTTCTTGAATACAAAATTCTTCTAACTTCCATAGTATTATCTTTTACTGTGTAAAAAATAGTATAATTTTTTACATAAATTCTATAATATGTATTCTTTCTTTTTTTATTTGATATATACTTTTCATAACTTGTTGGATTATAACTTCTTGCTTCTATTTCTTTAATTACTTCAATATAGAAATTTTCCGCAGCAATTCTATTATTTAAATTATTTACTAGATATTTCAAAATATTATTAAATTGGTTAATATATGTAGCAGAATATCTTATAGTATATTTATTTTTCTCCATCTAATATCCTCCTAGCCATTTTCTTCATTTCTTCGTGAGTATAATATTTTGTGTTTGGATTTTCTGCCTCTTTATCTGCTTCGTCCAATTCGTTTTCAATATACTCATTATATTCTGCATCACTCATCAATTTTGAATATTTTTCTATACTCATTACTACCATAGAGCCATATCCATTTTTTGTTAAATAAACTGCTTCATCTTCTTTTAAAACTAAGTCCTCGATTTCCGGATATTTATTTCTTAAATCTGATACTGGTCTAATATTAATCATATTGATTCCTCCTCAAAAAAATAATTATCATAATTTTATCATTATTTTATATTATTTTCAATATTTTATGCTAATGTTTTAGATATTTTACAATAAAAAACAAAGTTATTTAAAACACCTTGTTTCTGTAAATATTTTTATTTCTTATTATTATAATTTTCATATCTGGAAGTTAATCAAATCCACTGGTGTGGACTTTTCTAACTTCCAACATACCTTATTAATAAATCGCCTTGTTGGCGATTATTATGTTTGATTATCCTGTTTTTAAAATTTCTTCATATTCTATTTTTCCATTATTTATTGATATACTATCACTTATTATATTTAAATGATTAAAATTAAA
>CALVKC010000127.1 GCA_944332505.1 uncultured Bacilli bacterium | reverse complement strand
GAAGTTTGCACAAGCATTATATGCTTGTGTTGCCATTTCAAGTGTATTTTGCCAAAAGGCAAAATCCTCTTGTTTATCAAACTTCAGTTGTATGTTGTATGTTAATATCATAGTTTGTTTTTCACGTATGTACATATATAAATAGTGTATTAATTCAAAAAGTTAATTTAAATTTATTAGCTATATTTGGATTTTTATTAAAAAAATCATCTACAATTTTTATTGTGGCTAATTTTAATATGTTGTTAAACAACTCACCATTTAAGAACAATATCTTTTCATTTGTTTGGTCAGTACTATAATAAAGAGCAATAAAAAAATTTGTCCATCTAACATTAACCATTAATTTAACCATATTATCTATGTCGCAACATTTAAAATATTTTTTAAATGTTGAGTAACTGTCAGTATATTTAAGGTATCTGAATAATAATTTATTAAATAGTGTTGGCTTATTCATAAATTAATCACATAATATTGCAAGTAATACATACTTAATTTTAGATTCAATATCTATCCAATAGACATGTCCGTCTTTAGTGTTAGGATAGTTAAAAGCATAACGTATAAATCTAAATGGTGTAACCATATTATATTTACAATAATTAACATAATCATCAATTGACATATGAAAATTTCTCTTTATTTCATTTTCAAATGCATTATATGCACCAATAATTTTCATATAGCTTATAATATGTTTATATGTTACGTTAAATAGTATCAAATTAAATAATTTATTATAATAATCTGAACAAAAAATGGATGCACAATTAAGTAATGATGTTGCATCCTTAAAGTCTAAATACTGATAGATATCAGTAATAATTGGTGTGTTATAGGCAATATGCCTATGTAATATATTATTTATAATATTTTTATCACAATTTATATGATAAAACGAATATACGTTTAATTCTTTCAGATATCTACTTAATACTTTATTTATCAATGTTGATTTCATTTATTTTACTTAATATAAAATCCATATATTTTTTATTAATTGAATCCCAATATGTATACCTCTAGTATAATTTTTTATCATATTTATTACCTAGATATATTAAAAATTTTCTATCAATAGAACTCCAGAAATTTGAACGCTGTGGTGTGGAATGCCAAGGAAACGCTAAAATAAAAAAATATGATACTGGACGATGTTTACGAATGAATTTATTAATATACTCATATAAAGTTTTAGCCTTCCCAAAATTTATTAGATTTTCATTGAATAAGTTCATAACTAGATTTTTATTCAAAAATGATGGTATATCATTCATTACATGTCTAGTCATAACTTCATTGAATTCATTATTATTTTTGATATCAACACAAAAATTATAAAATTGAATATATTCATCATTATCTAATTTATATCTTACCTCATTTAAAACATATGCTATCATATGCAATGGAGTTTCAGTATATAACATATGGCTATAATATATTTCTTTTCCATTTAACTTAAAAATATTAAATACTTTTATATAAAGTAAATACATGTTTTTTTCTTTCAAAAATCTAAATAAAATAGTTTCTAACAATGTATGTTTATTCATATTGCTATTTTGTTAAAAATTCAATTAATTTTTTTTGGATTGCACCATTAATATTAATATCTAATAAGTTATCATTAATATAAAAAATATTATAACCACTAGATAACTTACATGTAATAAGTTCAACATAAAAATCTATTATAAGATTATGATAATTATTTTTTAAAGCTTCTTCTAAAAAAACATTATAAAATGTTTTTTTTAAATAATGAGTTACTAAGTTACTGAAAGCAGTATTCAGTTCTCTATCACATAGCATTAATTTAAATATATGACATTCAATATTATCATCATGTTTAGTATATGCTGATAATGAAAAAAATATGTCATTTGGACTATCAATATACCTATTAATAACAGATTTAATAGTATTGGAACTAAAATATTTTCTTATATTATCATAAATCCCATATTCTTTGGAAAATCTAATAAATAGCTTGTAAATTTTACTATTGTATGTTATCATTTATTTTGTTATTTTCCACAAAGATAATAAATTTATATCAAATTTACAAATAAAAAAAAAACGTAAGATAAAATCTTACGTTTTTTTAACAAATTATATTATTTATTTTGTAATGCTGCTACAATCCATCGTTTGACTGTTTTATCACTTAGTCCAGTTTTTTCAGCAATCTTTTTGTATGACATACCATTTTCATACATTTGTATCATACGTTTCACAAGTTTTTCTTTGTTTGCAATTTTTTTGTTTGGCGTTTCATGGTTATTAGATGTTGAAACTTCATTTATCTTTTTCAAAAAAATCAAACGCATGATATGATTTTTAGAGTCATAACGTTGAATTAGGCTATCAGTATTTACATCATCTGGTATTAAAGTAACCGTCGTTGTTGCATATGTATTACAACTGTTTTCAACGTCTTTTGATACAACGTTAATGGTTATCTTATTATCGACAATGTTAAAATTTAAAGTTTCAAGTTCTTTGTTAAAAGGAACTACAACAATAAATTTATCAGTTAAATTTTTAACTTGTTCCTTAAGTTTATCCAATTGATGTTTAAACTCTAGTTCAAAGTCATTCATAATATCGATTGGTGCGCTTAAATCAACCATATCGATAAATTTTTTCACTTCTTCATTTTTCTTCTTTAGAACTGCTAATGCAGAATCTGCAAAATCTTTTAAAATTCCCATAATTTAAACGTATTATTAGATTATTTGATGCAAATATATATTTAATTTTTATTAAAAACAAATTTTTTATGGCGCATTTCAGAAAAAAATAAAGAAAGCCAAAATATAGTAATTAATATTATTTGCAATAGTAAAATTTTTGTACCTAATGCAATAATTGTTAGGGATACTATTGTTATGATTAGTCTAATAAAATCTGGAAAGCCTATTTCTAATACAGTCGAATCATTGTCCCTATTAATAACACACTCATATAATATTTTATAATATAGAGATAAACAACACATTGATACACTAACTACTATCATAATGCAAAACACTCCAATGGGCAGCACATTATAATTATTACGATTAACTGATAATAATATCAATATGTTGCTTAGTAGTCCTAACACAATGAAAGTAATGAATATTGGTAAAATTTTTTTATGGTATTTAATCCATAAAGGCAAATCTATAATTGAATCCATTTTTTTAAAATTGTTATTTATTAACCAATTGTTTTTCATAATAACCGTACATGAAATTCTAAGAAAAGCTATGATTTAACTTATTATTTTATTTCTTGTTTCAACCTATCATTACTTTTTAGTTCATTATCTTTTAGATAATCAGTCATCCATAAGAGGATAGTCCACAAGCGTAAATTCGGTACTACGGACACCTATTATCTTTTCGCAACAATGTTTCAAGGAAGCCGCTAAATCTTTAGTTTAGCGAAGGAATTGAAACAACTACTTTGTAAATATACTAACCTTTTTTGTAAAGTTATCAATTTTTTTTGTTAATTTTTGCTAACTTTTTGAATTAATACACTATTTATATATGTACATACGTGAAAAACAAACTATGATATTAACATACAATATACAACTGAAATTTGATAAACAAGAGGATTTTGCCTTTTGGCAAAATACACTTGAAATGACAACACAAGCATATAATGCTTGTGCAAACTTT
>CALVKC010000126.1 GCA_944332505.1 uncultured Bacilli bacterium | reverse complement strand
AACTAGTAATGGTGATATACTTATTATGAAGTGAGGATGATTTTATGGCAGTAAATTATAAAAGAAAATTGAATAAACCCATTTTTGACAGTTGCAATAAAAAAATATGCCTTAACTCCTTGAAAATACTTATTTTTTTTACAAAAATATACTTGCGTACCTTTCGTACTTCTGATATAATGTAATTATACGGAGGTATGAACATGGTTAGAATTAAAACTACTACTTCTACGAACAATAAGAATTATACAATTATCGAAGACTACAATAGAAATGGTAAAAGAACAACTAGAGTAATTGATAAAATCGGAAATTATACTAAAGTTTATGATTTAGCTACTAAAGAAGGAATAGATGTTGATACTTGGCTAAACAATTATTTAAACAATTTCCTTAAAGAACATAATATGTCTAAAGATGTAGAAGAAGTCATAATAAAAAAATATGCTAATAGAATTATTCCTAAAAACGAAAAGAATAAATTCAATGTAGGTTATTTATTTTTAAAAGATATTTATTATTCTTTAAAAACGGATAAGATAATAAAAAATATAAGTAAAAAATATAAATTTGAATTTGACTTAAATGAAATTTTTTCAAATTTAATATTCTCCAGAATTATATATCCATCTTCAAAATTAAAAACATATAATTTATGCAAAAATTTTATAGAAACACCCAAATTTAATTTAGAACATTTATATAGAGGATTAACTTATTTAAATAATCATTTAGATGATATTCAAAAAGATATATATAATAATAGTATGTCAATTGTTAATAGAGATACCAATATTATATATTTCGATTGTACTAATTACTATTTTGAAATAAATGAAGAAGATGAATTAAGAAAATATGGTAAAGGAAAAGACCATAAACCAAACCCTCTAGTTGGTATGGGATTATTTATGGATAGCAATGGATTACCCATTGCTATGAATATATTTCCAGGTAATGACAGTGAAACAAAACAACTGCTTCCTACTCAAGGAAAAATTATCGATAATTTTAATTTAAAAAATAAAAAAACTATAATTTGTACTGATGCTGCAATGTGTACTGATGAAATCAAACAATTTAATATAAAAGATGGACGTTCTTTTGTTATAACTCAATCAATAAAAAAATTAAAAGAAAATTATAAAGAAGAAGTTTTTAATGACTGTGGTTGGAGAATAATTGGAGATTTAAAAAACGTTTATAAATTAAGTGATATTTTATTAAACAAGGAAAAATATATAACCTATTATGAAACAACATTTTATAAAATTATTCAGACAGAAACGGCACACGTAGTTCAAGATTTAATAGTAACATTTCAAATTAAATATAGAGATTATTTAAAAAAAATTAGAGATGGTCAAATAGAAAGAGCAAAGAAAAAAATTGGCTCTAATGAAAAAAATGAAAAAATAAAATTAAGTGTTAACCCTAATGATTATAGAAGATTTATAAAAGAAAATGTTACTATCATTGATAATAAAAAGATAAAAAATAAACAAGATAAAAACTCTTTAAATGAATCAAAGAAAAAAGATGAATATTTATACAGTTATTCTATTAACGAAGATTTAATTAAAGAGGAAGAAAAATATGATGGTTATTATGGAATTACTACCAATTTAACTGGGGATATAAGCGAAATTTTAAAAATTTCTAAAAACAGATGGGAAATAGAAGAATCTTTTAGAATATTAAAAACAGATTTTGATTCAGGAACAATATACTTATCCCGAGAAGATAGAATTAAATCTCATTTTTTAATTTGTTTTATATCATTATTATTATACAGAATATTAGAAAAAAAATTAAATTATAAATATACAAATACACAAATAATAGAAAAATTAAGAGAAATGGAAGTTTGTGAAGAAAAAAATTCAGGATATATACCAGCATATACTAGAAATGATTTAACAGATGATTTACATAATATATTTGGATTTAGAACTGATTTTGAAATAATAAAATACGAAAATTTTAAAAAAATTTTTAGTCAAGTAAAAAAGCTTCAAGGTACGCAAAAAAAATAAAAGCCTTAAAACCTTAATTTTCAAAGGATTGTAGGCTTTTTTTGGCTAGAAACTGTCAAATTCAAGATTATAAAAAGCAATAAATTTACATTATTAGTGTTAAGTATTTTTTTCAAATTTGTAAAGTTATTGGATATTTATTAAAAATGTAATTAACAACTAGTAATGGTGATATACTTATTATGAAGTGAGGATGATTTTATGGCAGTAAATTATAAAAGAAAATTGAATAAAAAGAAATTAATGATATTTATTATGAGTATATTACTTTTGTTTATAGTAATAGGTTTTATTTATTTCTTATTTAATAAAGATGAAGTAATAGCAATATTAGATAGTGAAGTACATACAATTGAAGAAACCGATACTTATACATTAAAAATAGATTATCCAATATTTCATATTAAAGAAGTGGATAATAAAGTAAAAGAATATGTAGATAAAAGAAAAAAAGAATTTATTGATGTTGTAGATAAAATAGATTATGAATTAACAGCTAAATATGATTTTTTATTAAATGTTACTAGTAGTGAATATAACGATATTATAAATATTCATATGAATACTTTATCTTATACTGGGGGAGCTCATTATATGAGAGATGATGAATCAATTCATTATAATAAAAAGACTAAACAATTTATGAATTTATCAGATTTCTTTATTGATACAGAAGCATTTAATAAAATAGATGATTTAGCATACCATTATATTATGAAATTAAACTTGAAGTCCGAAAAATATAATTTTAGTGAAATATGGGTAAGAAGAGGAATTATTCCTAATGCTTTAAATTATAGTCATTTTACATTTAAGAAAGATGGATTAGAAATATTATTCCCACCATATCAAATAGGACCTTGGTCTGATGGTGAGATAAAAATAACTATTCCATATAGTGACTTAAATGAATTATTAAAAGATGAATATAAGGGTAGTGAAAAAGAAGATGAAAAGGTAGTATTAGTACCAGAAATAAGAGATTTATCTAAATATGAAGATAAGAAATTACTAGCCTTTACTTTTGATGATGGACCAAATACAAGCACTACTAGTCTTCTTTTAGATAATTTGGACAAGTATGATGCTAAAGTAACCTTCTTTGTTTTAGGTAGTAGAATAGATGCTCATAGTGAAGTACTTCAAAGAGCATATTTAGAAGGTAATCAAATAGGTAGTCATACTTATAATCATCAAAATTTATTTGTTATTGATAATACAACTATTTTAAAAGAAATAAATGATACTAATGAAAAAATAAAAGAAGTAACGGGGGAATACCCTAAATTAATTAGACCACCTTATGGTAATACTAATTCAGAAATTAAGAGATTAAGTTCTCTTAGTACTATTTTATGGGATGTTGATACTTTAGACTGGAAATCAAGAAATGCTGAAAAAGTATGTGAAGAAATAATGAAGAGTGCTCATGATGGGGCAATAATATTACTTCACGATATATATGAGTCATCAGTAAATGGAGCTCTTATGGCTATGGACAAGTTATCTAAAGAAGGTTATGCTTTTGTTACTATAAGCGAAATGGCAACATTAAAAAATAGAGAATTAAATAATGAGGAGACATATTATAATTTTAAATAAGGTGATATTTTGAAAAACATAATTAAAATATTTATATGTATAATAATTGCTTTAGGTATAAGTTATTACTTAGTAAATAATAATATCTTTAAGACTGATAC
>CALVKC010000125.1 GCA_944332505.1 uncultured Bacilli bacterium | reverse complement strand
AGAATTGGAGTTAGTACTAAAACTGCTTTTACTTTGAGATTTAAAATGATAAGTTGTTTAAAGTTCATTAGAACTAATGCTAAATTAAGTGGAGATATGGAATTGGATGAATACTATTTATCTATAAATTTAAAAGGAACAAAGAAAGAAAATATGCCACGTGCTTCTAAAAAGAGAAAGAGCAGTGGATCTAGTAAAAGGGGAATAAGTAAACATAAGGCCTGTGTTACTTCAGGAATCGATGAATGTGATAACATTTTCCTAGAGCTTGCTGGTACAGGTCCTGTTACCTCTGACATGATTAAAAATACTATTGCACCTAAAATTGTTAATCCAAAAAAAGTTACTACTGATTGTAAGAGTTCTTATGAAAGTATTGCTAAAGAAAATAACTGGAATCTTAAACAAGTAAAATCTGGTACATATGTTGATGATGATAGAAATAATCTTGCAAATATAAATTCAATACATTCTGAGCTTACTTCTTTTCTTAGTACTTTTCATGGTGTTTCTACAAAACACTTACAAGAATATTTAGATTGGTTTTCTTTTTTAAAATACCTGAATTATAGTATTGATTATTTAGAACAAGCTGATTACTTTGAAAAATGTACTATAACAAAACAAACAGATATTAAATTTGATAATGTTTGCGACAATCATAGTATATTAGATTTCTATGATGTCTATGAAGACTATCACTATCATCCCTCAAATTCTACAACATAGCGAAATTTTATAAAAATTATTCAACTTTTTTAAAAATGTGCTATATTTTTATTAGTGATTGATTCTTACATCAATTGTTGTGGTAAAAAGTTGTAGATAACTACGACAATGGCACCAGTTTGATTAATAGACTTCGCTTAATTAAGTGAAGTTTTTCTATATTTAAATATAAAAGTATAGTATACTTAATTTAAACATGGAGGTAAAAATATGGATAAGAAATTTGCAATAATTGAAATAGGCAGTAATAATACTAAGACTCATATTTATGAAAATGCTAATTTAGTTAAAGAGAGTAATGTAACTATAGAATTTAAGAATAATTATAAAAAAGAAAATAAAATTATATCTTCTGATTTAGATAAGTTATATGTTGTAATTAAAAAGGCTTTAGAAGATACTAAAGATGTTCATATATATGGATGTAGTATTTTTAGAAATATAACTAAAAAAGATTTAGAGGAAATTAATAAAAACTTAAAGAAAAAATTTAACTTAGAAATTGAAGTAGTATCTCAAGAAGATGAAGCTAAGTATACAGCTTTAGGATGTTATAACAATATAAAATACGATGGTAATATATGTGTATTTATTGGCGGAGGAGGATCAATTGAGTTAATTTTTGTAAATAGTGGAAAAATTATTGATAAAAAGTATTACGACTTTGGTGTTGTTGATATTACAACTAAATTTAGTAGTTTAAAAGATGATGTTCCAACTTGTACTTTTGATGAAGTGTATAGTTATGTAGATAACTTAATTGGAGACTTAGAGACTAAAGCCGATATTTTAATACTAGCAGGAGGAGATCATCTGTATTGGTATAATAATGCAAGATATGATTTACTTGATAATACTTTATATAAAGACGATAATCAAAAATATATGCTTACAAGAGATATGAGTGATACCTATGATAAAGATGCTTTAGTTACATCACTTGATAAAATAAGAGAAAACAGTGATAATCCATTATGGTTTGATGGTTCAAGAGCGATGAAAGTAATAACAAATCTAATATCTCATAAAGTAGATGCTAAATATATAGTACCTACAAAGATAAATATGGAAGAAGGATTAAAAGAATTATTAATATTACGATAATTATGGAGGATGGATATGATTAATAATGATATGAACAAATTTAAAGTTAGTGACGAAAAAAATGTACAATATGAAATGAGATTATATGAAATAAATGGAAATTTTTTTGAAACGTTAGAAGAATTAAAAAAATATTGTAAAAATAATAATTTATCTATAGATACTGCATATCTATTAGATTATATAAGAACTATGGCAGGTCGAAGTGATGTTATAAGAAAATCTAATTTTGATGGAAAAGGTTTATGTTATACAGTTGTTGATGAGGATGGCTATGGTATTTATAATAATGAAAGAAGTATTAAGTGTGAAAGATTTGTTTGGGAATTTAATTATGGTGATATAAGAGAAATGTATGAACCATTCAGAAAAAAAGGAGTTGTTTTTGAAGATGATATATATTTTAAAATAGACGAAAGAGAACAAAGAATTTTAAAAAAAATTAAAGAGAAAAGATATTTTAATAGCTAATGCTAATAAAAATTATTTATAGAATATTTTACATTATAAGATAGTATTATTTAACTAATGCTATTTTTCTTTGCCAAATTCTCCCATATGTAGTATAATATAGCAAAAAAAGTGGGGGATACTATGGAAGTAAAAGATAAAATTATGTATCATTATCACAAATTAGGGCTTTATGATGATATATGGCAAGTAAATAATGAAATTATAATAGATGATAATTTTAATTCTTATTATGGTAGAATTATTGATAAATTTACTACTGGGGTTAAATGCACAAATGGTATATTTTCTCTAGATAGCATAATAGATGAATATGTAGAAGAGATAGGCTTAGAAAATGTAGATATGAAAATCATTATAAATCTATTAAAAGATTCGAGTTTAATTATAAAAAATATTAATATATATAATAGGGAGTTAATGCTAGAAAAATATAGGGAAGATAATAATCCTAAACTACCTAGTAGATTACACTCTATTTGGTTAGCAGATAAAAAGAGTCTAAATTTCTGGGAAGGACAATTAAATGGTAGTGGTAAATTAAAATTATATAGAGTTTCTATAACAGGGAACTTATTTAAATCAAGTGATAGTTTTATTCCCGATGATGAATTAACTACTAAAGAAATGTATGAGGTATCATCTATATATTGGAATCCTGTATTTAGAAAAGATGACTTAGAAAAAGCAGAATACTTATTTCAAGGTAAAGTAAAAGTTTTAGAGAAAATTAAATAATAATAATGTATAATTAATATAAGGATGTGATCAAATGTTAACACCTAATAATTTTAAAGATTATGAACTATTAGATGCTTCTAATGGAGAAAAACTAGAACGATGGGGTAAATATATCTTACTTAGACCTGATCCTACTGTTATTTGGGATAATGGTAATTTATTAGAAAAATATAAAGAAAAGATAGATGCTATTTATTATCGTTCTAATAAAGGTGGAGGACACTGGGAAAATTTAAGAAAGATTCCTAGTACTTGGACTATTAAATATCAAGATTTAACTTTTAATATTAAACAAATGGGCTTTAAACATACAGGGATATTTCCAGAACAAGCGGTTAATTGGGAATATATGATGAATAAGATAGAAGATGCTAAAAGACATATTAAAGTCTTAAATCTTTTTGGTTATACAGGAGCAGCATCAGTCGCTTGTCTAAAGGCAGGTGCATCAGTTACTCATGTAGATGCTTCCAAGGGTATGGTAGAAGTATGTAAAGAAAATGTAATTTCATCAGGACTTAAAGATAAACAAGTTCGTTATTTAGTAGATGATGTAGTAAAGTTTGTCAAAAGAGAAATTAGACGTGGAAATAAGTATGATGCCATTGTAATGGATCCTCCTAGTTATGGAAGAGGTGCTAATGGAGAGGTTTGGGATATAGAAAAAGATTTATCTACTCTTGTTAATCTATGTC
>CALVKC010000124.1 GCA_944332505.1 uncultured Bacilli bacterium | reverse complement strand
GGTGAATTAGGAGTAGATTTAGTACTTGAATGTACTGGTAAATTTACTAAATTAGAAGATGCCAAAAAGCATATTGAGGCTGGAGCTAAAAAAGTACTTATATCAGCACCAGGTAAAGGTGATATGAAAACAATAGTATATAATGTCAATCACAATGACTTAACTAGTGAAGATATAATTGTATCTGCAGCAAGTTGTACAACTAATTGTCTTGCCCCAGTATTAAAGGTTATTAATGACAATTTAGGAATTAAAAAAGGATTTATGACAACAGTACATGCTTACACAAATGATCAAGCAACATTAGATATTGCTCATAAAAAAGGAATTAAAGCAAGACGTGGTAGAGCATGTGGTCAAAATATTGTTCCAGCATCAACTGGAGCAGCATCAGCAATAGGGCTAGTAATTCCTGATTTATTAGGAAAAATGGATGGTTTAGCTTTTAGAGTACCAGTTGCTGATGGATCTTTAATAGATGTTACACTTGAACTTAAGAAAAATACAAGTGTAGAAGAAATAAATAAATTATTAATGGATAATCAAGATGAAACCTTAAAATTTACAATGGATCCAATAGTATCTAGTGATATAATTGGTAAAAAATATGGTGCATTAGTTGATGGTTTATCAACAAGTATTGTAGAAGTAGATGACACCCAACTAGTTAAAATAGTAGCTTGGTATGATAACGAATATGGTTATACCGCACAAATGCTAAGAACAGCTAAAAAAATGTTTGAATAAAAAAATTTGTATTTTCAAAAATACAAATTTTTTTCATATTTTTTATAATTTTCTATTACAATTCCATAAAACATCTACCATCAATTTATCTTCTGGTGTTAATGCTTTATAATGAAAACTAGTTTTTATTACTTCCAAACTATATTCTAAATCAGCAATACCTATTATCTTTCTTAAAGTAAATGGCGATATATAAACATTAGCATATTTTTTAATTTTTTTAATTTCTTCATCAATATTACATTGTTCATTTATTTTATAATTTAATTTTAATAATTCGTAAATTTGATTTATTATTCTTATTATCCGTTGTTTTTGGTTATCAATAATAAAACTTGGATATTTTTTTTCAATATAATAAAGATAATCTTTGTATTGACTCAACAAATTATAATATATATTTTGTTCATCTACAACATAACCACCAAGAGTTTTTTCTCTAGTTTCTTTATCCATAGGATATAAAAAATGTAAGATTCTATTACTTTCTACATCAAAAGTAATATCCATAGCAAATATTCCCACAATATCATATTTAGAATCATTAACATAACATATGTTATCAACATGAGAACTATCATTTTTATCCCAATGTAAATATTCAACTCTTATATCTAAAGCATCACACATTGCTTTAAAAAAATTGGCATATCCAGCACAAACTATAGGATTTGTATATAAAATTTGATTTAAACTACGTGTAGTATTAATATCTTCATTATTGTCATTATAATAAGGTCTTTCTTTTAATAAAGTATAGATGGAATATAATTGTTCTAATGGGGATTTAATTTTTAAAGGTCTTACTAAATCTTCAATTATCATATACATACATTGTATATCATTTAATGTTAAAATTTCATTTAAGGTATATCTATCTTTAAAATAAGTTTTATTAGTGGCTAAATTATTAATAACATATAATTTATCTTGCCAAGCTAAATTACTAATATCTAATATTACATTTTCCGTTTCTAATATATCATCTAAACTATTTATTTCATATATAGGCATAGTTTGTTCTATAAGCAAATTAAATTCTGTTAAATTATTTTTAATATATTTTTTAGCATCATCATTATCATCAATATAAAAAATTCGTTGAACGGTTTTATTTTTTAAAAATTCTTTATAAGCATTTTCATTTGAAAATGTATAAACATAACTAAACCCATTTTGATCTTCGTTTATAAATATTAATAAAAAATTTTCTGTTTCATTTCTAATTTTTATAGTTAATTTCATATGCACCTCTTATAATATGGACTAGTTTTTAATAAATCAAGACTTTTTTCATTATTTGGTAATATACTCGATAAAGTAAAAATAGATAAATCAACTTTAGTCAATTCAAAAATTAATTTCACTTCTTCAGTAATATTACAAATAATATCTATTCTTTTATCTAATTTTAATAATTGATATATTTTATTTATAATATATATTATTTTTAATTTTATTTCTAATCTATCTTTTTCATTATTGGTTTTTAAAAACTCCAAATACTTTAAAAATAATTCGTCAACACTATTTTTGTTTTTAAATAGAACAAAATTTTCACTGTATTTTTCATCTTTTTCTTGTTTTATCGAATGTAAAAAATGTTTAATACTATTTTTCATATTGTCCCAAGTTACATCAATAGCAAAAACACCAACAACATTATATTTTTTATCGTTTACATAAACGATATTAGAAATATGAGATATTTCCCCTTTCCATAAAGTATCTTCAACACTTATATCTAAAGCATTAGCCATTGCTTTAAAATAATTTGCAAAACCGTGACATACTATAGGATTAGTATATAATACTTGATTTAAACTTCTACTTAAATATTTATTATCTTTTATACCTGATGATAAAAAAGGTCTATCCTTTAAAAAATTATAAATAGAATATAGTTGTTCTAATGGAGATTTATCTTTTAAATATTCAACTAAATATTCTATAATTTTATACATGCATGATATATCATCTAAAGTTAATACTTCATCTAATGTATATTCATCTATAAAATATGTATTAGTAGTAGCAATATTATTAATAATATATAGTTTATCTTTCCATGATAAATTACTAATATCAAGTATTACATTTTCTGTGGTTTTAATATCACTAATACTAAATAAAATATATATAGGCATAGAATTAATTATTAATTTTGAAATAGTATCAATATTATCTTCTAAATATTTTTTTGCATCATCACTTAAATTATAAAAATCACTTCGATATAGTTTTTTAGTTTTTAAAAATTCATAATATTTTTCTTCACTAGGAAAAATAAAAGTAAAATAATATTTGCCTTTATAATAATTTGCGTCAATATCAATATCTATTTTTTCTTCTGGAACATTAATAATATATATTTTAAGATACATATTTTTCCCTTCCTAACGAGTAAATATATTAACATATTTGTCAATAAAATACAAATTTTTAATAATTTTAATCAAAAATCTTGAAAATGCTTTTTTTCCATGTTATTATAATTATAAAGATAAAGGATAAATGATTATGGAAAAATGGTCTATAGATAGAAAAACATTAGAAATAGTAATTATTTGTGTTGCTACTTTTATAATAGCAATTTTTTCCGTGACATATGCTTATTTTGAAAACCAAACAGGAGGAACAGCTAAAGGTAATGCATCAGTTGAAACGGATTCAATAGATATTTTAAATTTTAATGTAAGTAATGATATTTCATTAACTATAAACCAATTTAATTTTGGGGTTGGTGCTGGAAATTTAAGTGATAGTGCAACAGCAACAGCATCTCTTAAAGCAAATAATACGACAAATACTGCAAATTATACTTATTATGTTTATTTTAGAATAAATACCAATGGTTTTACATATACAACTGATGATCAAAAGCCAGAAATATTACTTACAATAACAAATCCAGCAGGTCAAGCAGTAACTTCAATAGAAGGTTTAACATATAAATCTAATGTTACAACAACTACATCTAGTGGAACTCAAACAGTAAG
>CALVKC010000123.1 GCA_944332505.1 uncultured Bacilli bacterium | reverse complement strand
TGAAGTATATAACTACATATATATTCAAAAATTGTTCCTACAATTGCTCCCATAATAAATAATTTAACTTTGCTTTCTTTATAATCGCTAAGTAATACAATAAAAAAGGCCGCTCCAATACCATATATTGGGCAGAAAGGACCCAAAATAAGCCCTTTCCTACTTTCCAATATTCCAGTTGAAACATAGCCATAGACAGTTTCTATTATTAAACCTAGTATACTAAATAAAATCATATACCAAATTATATTATGGAAGTTAAATTCTTTTTTCTTCATATATTGCTCCATTATTATATTTCTATAATATTATGATATTTCTTATTATATTTTTATTTTACGTTTTTATACCATATATAATATTAGATTTGTATAATGTCTATTTCAGAAGTATAATTATTATTTCCATATGCAAAGATTATATACAATTCTCCATTTGGGCCTTCTATAAAATTTGTTATATTATCTATTTGATACATTTCGTCATTTATATCTCTTTGATAAACAGTATATCCTGAATTAATTAGTTCATTTGCATTATTACTTGCATTTTGTACAACCGTTCTAATTCTATTTTCTACTACTGTTCCATCTATATCTCTATCTTCCAATATATCTCTTAATGCAACACTTTCATTTGTTTCTAAGTTATAGTTGTATGTTTGAACTATGATTCTTTGAGGATTATCTCCTTCCTTTATAGTAGCTTTTATTGCTAAAGACAAAATATTGTTATTTACATATGATACATAATCTAAGTTATAAATTGTATATACATCAGTTCCTGCCATTACTGAATTTATTTTATCCACGAAAATGCTTTGAGTTAAATTATTAAACCCTGTTACAACGTCACTTTGTATATTTATAACTGGTATATGAATATTCATACTATATTTATCACTTACATTTTGACTGTCTTCATAAAAGGTATATACTAGTTCTTTAGTATTATCCGCTTTGATAATATTAGTATCATCATAATTTGAATAAAATTCATTTGTAAATAACTCCATAAAAGATTGATTTACATCTTGTGAAGTTACTATATTTTCTCCTGCCGATATGTCATTTCCATATCCATCTTGCACTGGTTCTTTAACAAAAAATTGTGCGTATACGCCTAGTCCTATTGCCACAACACAAAAAACAACAATTAAAGCGTATATAATATATCTAATTGTTTTTGCATTCATCATAATTTCACCCTTTCTGTTTAAAATTATACCATTTAAAGTTTTTTTAGTAAATATTTAATAAAAAAATTATTCTAGAAGATAGATTGTAAAGTTATACATTTTATACACACAAAATTTACATTCAAAAATGCTAAAATATTTGACTATTTTGGCATTTTAATGTATTATATTAATAGTTATTTTTAACTCTGATATATGTTGTGGAATGAGAAAGAATATATATTTGAGCTAAAAATATCTATAAATAATATTTTAGAATTTATCGTTTTATATAGATTGGAGAAAACACATATGTTATGTTCAGATTGTAAAAAAAATACAGCCGTTATATTTGTTAATAAACAAGATAAAGACGGTCAAATGAAAACAGAAGGTTATTGTTATGACTGTGCTAAAAAAAGAGGTATTAATCCCTTAAATGCATTTTCTAATACTTCAAACCTTTCTGAAAGCGATATAAATAATATGACAGAGCAATTAAACTCTATGTTTAAAGATTTATCTGGAAATTTAGCTATTCAAGGTATTTCAGAAGAAGATTTAAATAAAATGGCTGAAGAAATGGCAAATAATGAAGGCTCAGACGAAAGTACAGATGAGCCAAAAGGTTTTGCTATCCCTCTTGGTTCAATATTTTCTGGTATGTTTGGAGGAAATGGCTCAAATAATAATAACAATTCTCAAACTCGCCAAGCTGTTAAAGAAGACAAAAAAGCTAATAAAAAATTAAAAACACTTTATACATATGGCACAAATTTAACTAATAAAGCTAGAAATAATGAAATAGATAAAGTAATTGGTAGAGAAAAAGAAATTGCAAGGGTTATTCAAATATTAAATAGAAGAACTAAAAATAATCCATGTTTAATTGGTGAACCCGGTGTTGGTAAAACAGCCATAGCTCAAGGACTGGCTTTAAGAATTGCTGAAGGCAATGTACCTGCTAAACTTTTAAGCAAAGAAGTATTTTTGTTAGATATGACAGCAGTCGTTGCTGGCACACAGTTTAGAGGTCAGTTTGAAGCTAGGATGAAAAATATTATTGATGAATGTAAATCTGCTGGAAATATAATACTTGTTATTGACGAAATACACAACATTATTGGAGCTGGTGATGCTGATCATTCAATGAATGCCGCAAATATTTTAAAACCTTCACTAGCTGATGGGACTATTCAATTAATTGGTACAACTACTTTAAATGAGTACAGAAAATATATTGAAAAAGACACAGCTCTCGAGCGAAGATTTCAACCTGTAATGGTAGAAGAGCCAACTGTTTCTGATAGTATTGAAATATTAAAAGGCATAAAAAGCTATTATGAAGATTACCACAAAGTTCAAATACCAGATGATGTTATTCGCCAAACAGTAATTATGTCTGAAAAATATATACATGATAGATTTTTACCAGACAAAGCTATAGACGTCTTAGATGAAGCATGCTCAAGAATTAATCTAAATAATAAAGATTTATACGACTTAGAGATACTTAAAAATAAATTATCTGATGTTCAAGCCCAAAAAGAAGCCGCTGCAGAAGCTGATTCTACAGAAGATTATAAAAAAGCTGCTGAACTTAAAACTAAAGAATGTTCTTTAACAGAACAAATTGAGGCTATTGAAAAACGTATGAAACCTGTAGTTTTAACTACTGCTGATATAGCAAGAGTAATAGAAAACTGGACTAAAATCCCTGTTCAAAAAATTACAGAAGAGGAAACTCAAAAACTATTATCTTTAGAATACAACCTTCATAAAAGAGTTATTGGTCAAAACGAAGCTGTATCAGCTGTTGCACGTGCTATAAGAAGAAATAGAGCAGGATTAAAAAGCACAAAAAGACCACCTTCATTTATATTTGTTGGTCCAACTGGTGTTGGTAAAACAGAACTTGCAAAAGCACTAGCCTCAGAAGTTTTTGGTAGTGAAGAAAGTATAATTAGAATAGATATGTCTGAATATATGGAAAGCAACTCAACTGCTAAACTTATAGGTGCACCTCCAGGATATGTTGGTTATGATGATGCAGGACAATTAACAGAAAAAGTTAAGAGACATCCATATTCTATAGTTTTATTAGATGAAATAGAAAAAGCTCATAGTGATGTATTTAATATTTTACTACAAGTATTGGATGACGGAAGACTTACAGATGCTCAAGGTAACACAGTAAGCTTTGAAAATACTATTATTATAATGACATCAAATGCAGGTTCTAATCAAAACATGAACTCTATAGGTTTTGGCACCAGTACATATGCTAAAAATAAAGTTTTAGATAGTTTAAAAGAAACATTTAGACCTGAATTTTTAAACAGAGTGGACGAAATTGTAGTATTTGATTCTTTAAGTAATGATGAATTAACTCAAATCGTTAATTTAATGCTTACTGATACGCAAAAGGTTTTAAATGACAGAAACATAAAAATGTATGTATCTGATGAAGCAAAAAAATATTTATTACAAAAAGGAACAGATATTAAATATGGTGCTAGACCTTTAAGAAGAGCTGTACAAAGATATGTTGAAGATGAGCTTTCAGATATGTTACTAAGAAATGAACTAAAAAACGGACAAAAAGTATA
>CALVKC010000122.1 GCA_944332505.1 uncultured Bacilli bacterium | reverse complement strand
ATTATATAAATCAGATTTTGATTTATTGTTGGAAGAAAGTAGTAAAGTGGGTGATAGTAATGGCAAATGAAGAAAAAAGTTTCCAAAAAGGAAGGATTAACTATTATCCGGGGCACATGGCAAAAACTAAACGAGAATTAAAAGAAAACATTAAATTAATTGATGTAATTTATGAATTAGTTGATGCTAGATTACCAAAGTCATCTAAAATAAAAGACATAGATGAATTAATAAAAGACAAAAAAAGGATATTAATTATGACCAAAAAAGATTTATGTGATTTAGATATCACTATTAAATGGCAAAAATATTATGAATCTTTAGGTTATAAAGTTTTAATAATGGATTTAGTAAATGGCAATGATTATAAAAAATTAATATCTATTACAAAAGAGATGATGGAAGATATACAAATAAAAAGATTAGAAAAAGGTTTAAAAGAAAAAGAAATTAGAGTTGCTGTAATAGGAATACCTAATGTTGGAAAAAGTACATTAATAAATAAATTAGCAGGAAAGAAAGTTGCAAATGTAGCAAATAAACCGGGGGTTACAAAACAAATTAATTGGCTTAAAACAAACAATGGTTTATTATTATTAGATACACCTGGTATATTATGGCCAAAAATAGAAGATAATGAAGAAGCCTTAAATTTAGCGATAACAGGCTCAATAAAAATGGAAGTATTAAATATAACTGATTTAGGGGGATATATAGTATCGTACTTAAAAAATTATTATCCCAATATATTAGAAGAAAAATATCAAATAAAAGTTAAAAAAGATCCGATGGAAATATTTAAACAAATAGCCAAGAAAATGAATGCATATAAAGATAATGAAATAGATTATGAAAAAGTATGTGAAAAGTTGTATAATGATATTATTAGTGGCAAAATTAAAGGAGTAACATTTGACAAGTGGAAAGAGATTTATTAGAATATGAAAAGAAATTATATAAAGAAGGATATAAATTAATTGCAGGAACAGATGAAGTAGGACGTGGTCCACTAGTAGGTCCAGTAGTAGCGGCAGCAGTAATATTACCAGTAAACTATTACTTAGAAGGTCTTGATGATTCCAAAAAATTAAGTGAAAAGAAAAGAAATAAATTTTATGATATAATTACAAGGGATGCAATAAGTTATGGCATAGGGATAGTTGATGCTAAAACAATAGATGAAATAAATATTTATGAAGCATCTAGATTAGCTATGAAAAAAGCTATTGAAGATTTAAAAATTAAACCTGATTTCATATTAACAGATGCCATGCCTTTAAACATGCCTAATTCTCTAGCAATAATCCATGGTGATGCCTTATCAGAAACCATTGCAGCAGCAAGTGTAATTGCCAAAGTAACTAGAGATAGAATGATGTATGAGTTAGATCGACTATATCCAATGTATGGCTTTAAAACTCATAAAGGATATCCAACAAAAAAACATCTTGAAAATTTAGAAAAATATGGTATATTAGATAATTATAGGTGTAGTTATAAACCTGTTAAAGAAATAATAGAAAAGAGGAGCAATGAAGAAACTATTAAACAATAATTTAATTAAAAATTATCTTATATTAACAATCAGTTTATTTTCATTAGAAATAAGTTTTCGTTTAATTAGTGGTATATCAATATTTAATATTGCTTTACTTAGAATTTTTATAGGAATAAGTATAATATCATTAATTATTAGTTTTATATTATCGTGGATGAGTAAAAAACATAGTAAATATTTTGTAATATTTATTTTTTTGGCTTGTACAATTTATACTTTTTTTCAATTAGGATTTAACAATTTTATTGGAGTTTATGCATCATTTAACACATCTAGTCAACTTGGAGCAGTAATTGATTATATTAGAGAATTTTTATTATCATTTCTTCTTAAATTTTATTTAATTTTTATACCATTTATTTTATTAGTATTATATTATATATTTTTAGACAAATATTTGGTATTAAAATTAAATAAAAAATTTGTTTTAAAACATGAATTTCAATATGAACCATTAGTTAGAACAACTGTAACGATAATCGCTATGGTAATATTAATGTTAGGATATAAATACACTATAACTAATGAATCTATGCAAGATAAATTACAAACAGTAAGTAATGAAGAATTATTTAAATATCCAAGTGTTGGTTCAATAGTAATAAATCAATTTGGGGTAATACCATACATATTTTTAGATATTAAATCATTATATGTAGAAGCTCCCGATACATACATATTTGAGGCAACAGATGATAACATAGTATATGAAGTAAATAGAGAAATAGATGATACTTTATGGAAAGAAGTAATTGAAGAAGAAAAAGATACAGAATTAAATAATATAAGTAATTATTTAATAAATAGTCAAATAACTGATTACAATGAATATACTGGTCTTTTTGAAGGTAAGAATTTAATTGTAATAATGATGGAATCAGTAAATGATATAATAATAAATAAAGAATTATATCCAAATTTTTACAAGTTATATAGTGAGGGGTTAGCATTTACTAATAATTATTCTCCAAGAAACAGTTGTGCAACAGGTAACAATGAATTTAGTGCAATGACAGGACTATATTCAATTCAAAATAGTTGTACTGCCAATGTTTATCGTAAAAATGAATACTATACTTCAATTTTTAATTTATTTAATAATAAAGGTTATAAGACTTCAAGTATGCATGATTATACAGAAAGTTATTATTATCGTAGAACTATTCATACAAACATGGGTAGTATGGCATATTATGGAGTACAAGATTTAGGAATACCTTATTATACGGAATACAAAAATTGGGCAAGTGATGAAGACTTTATGACTGCAGCAATGGATATAACCTTAACGGATACTAGCGAACCATTTATGTTATGGTTAACAACCGTATCTAGCCACCAACCATACAATATATCTAGTGTTGAAGGTGATAAATATTTATCAATCACTGAAGGTAGTGATTATTCAATGGACTTAAGAAGATACATGTCAAAATTAAAAACATTAGATAATGCTTTAGGAATTTTATTAGATAGATTAACTGATGCGGGAATACTTGATGATACAGTAATAGTTTTATTTGGTGATCATTACCCATATGGGTTAAAAGATGCTACAATTAATGAAGTATTGGATTACAATTTAGATGATTATGAAAGTGAAAGAGTACCGTTTGTAATATATAATAGTGAAATAACTAGTCAAAAAATAAATTCTTATACATCATACATAAATTTAACTCCAACAATAGCTAATTTATTTAATTTAGAATATGATCCAAGGCTTTATATGGGTTATGATGTATTTAGTGAAGATTATTGGAACATAGTAACATTTTCTGATGGCTCATGGAAAAATTCATCGATATATTATAATGCTGCAACAAGTGAAGTAACATATTATGATAAAGAAAGTTACACGTTAGATGAGATAAAAGTAATAAATGAAAAAATTAATAATAAAATGCAAATTAGTAGTCTTATTATTAAGAATAATTATTATGAATATTTATCTAATGCTTTAAAAGAATTAGAGCATAAGAAAGAAACATATGCAAGTGTTGATACAGTACAAGAAAATTTATTAGGAGGATAGATGAAAAATTTAGTAATAGTAGAATCACCAGCAAAGAGCAAAACAATTGAAAAATATTTAGGTAATGATTACAAAGTAATATCTAGTAAAGGGCATATTAGAGATTTAGCTACTACTGGTAAATTTGGTTTAGGGGTTGATGTTGAAAATGATTTTAAACCAAATTATGTAATAATTAAAGGTAAAAACAAAGATGTTGCTAATATTAAAAAAGAAGTAAATAATGCTGATTTAGTTTAT
>CALVKC010000121.1 GCA_944332505.1 uncultured Bacilli bacterium | reverse complement strand
ACTATCACAGCTACTGTGTTGTTTACAAGTTGCTTTGGTGTTGGCCAAATTACTTTTTTTAATTCAGCTTTAAAGTCTTTAAAAAAACTTTTTTTATTTTTACTGTTTTCTTTTTTGTTTTTTTCTTTTTTAGCCATTTTACATCCTCCTTAAAATAGCTTCCAAACTATTTTGTTTCTTTATGTGTAGTACGTTTTTTGCAGAATTTACAATATTTAACTAATTCTAGTCTATCTGTATTATTTCTTTTATTTTTTGATGTCATGTAATTTCTATTTTTGCATTCTGTACATTCTAATATAATATTTTCTCTTGGTCCTTTAGCTGCCATTTAAATACACCTCCGACTTTTTAACCTTTACTTTTTTTGAAACGATGTGAACATATGTAAAACACATATGCTTTAGTATTTTACCACTTTTTTCTAGATATGTCAATGAATTTTATTACATTTTTATCTTTTTTTATTAATTTTTTTATGATTTTTTGTTTTTTTATTTTTTGATTTTATATTATCAATTTTTTTGTTGTTAGTTTGATTATCTTTCTGCTTTTTTTGAACAGAAAAACCAAACTTTCCAACTTTTTTTCCTAATGAATAGTAATTACCATTTGCATATGCAATTAAATTACATTTAGAAATATCAAAAGCACCATTTTTATCAATATGTTGTTCTTCTGCATTAATTCCCAAAACTTCTGCAATAAACATATGATGACTTCCGAGTTCTTTTATTTCTTTAACTTTACATTCAACAGATACAGGGCTTTCTTTTATCATTGGACAATTAATAAATTTTGCTTTTTCTTTTGTTAAATGCATTTCTTTAAATTTATCTACTTTAGCACCTGTTTTAACACCACACCAGTCTGTTGCATAGGCTAATTTTTCAGTTGTTAGATTGATAACAAATTCTCCTGTTTCTTTTATTAAATTATATGAATATCTTGTTGGTCTTACAGATATATATACCATTGCTGGATTTGTATTTAATATTCCTGTCCAAGCAACTGTTATTATATTAGATTTTTCCATTGTCCCACAAGAAACCATTACAGCTGGTAATGGATATAAAAATGTACCAGATTTCCATGTAACTTTTGACATATTTATTAACTTGTTATCAAAACAAGTTTTCCTCCTTATATTATTCAAATTTTACTTTTAACATAATTTTCTATTAAATTTATCTTTTTTGTAAAAATATAAATTATTTTACAATATTCATATATTTAGCTAAATGTAATAATTATTATATTATCTTTTAATTATTTTGTAAAGTTTTTTATTGACATTTTAAAATTTGTATTATAACATCTATTTGATTTTTATTAAAAGGTGATGACAATTTATGAAATTAGAAGATTTAAATTCAAAAGAAGAAATATTTAGAGAGTTTTTTACATGGTTATTTGATGATTCTAGAATTAAAAATAAAGAAATTCATTTAGAAAAAGAAATAGATATTTCTCTATCACCATATTATCTTGACCCAAATATTTATTTTCCAAAACAAATAAATAATTTTTTTAAAACTCGAGCAATGCAACGTTTAGGAAAAGTTTCTCAAGTTTCTCTAGCTATTGATTTACACCCAAATCTTTATCAAAATAGATTGGAACATTCAAAAGGAGTTTATTATAGAAAATTAGAAGAAATGGTTTATAATTTTCAAAATTCTGAATGGAAAGAAAAAGTTGAAAAAGATAATTTAAAATTAATTTTAATTGCTGAATTAATAAAAATGGCTGGACATGATATTGGACATTTTCCATTATCACATGTAATGGAAGAACAATTATACAATTCACATGGTGCTCATGAAGTAGTTGGTAAAAGAATTATGTTAGAAGATTCTGAAATTAAACATGTTCTTAATGAAATTAGTCCTGAATTGCCAAATACTTTAAAAGACCTTTATGAAAAAAATGTATGGAATTTTCACGAACATGATGAAAGTAATTATGATGTTGATAGATTAGATTATTTGCAAAGAGATAATATTTATTGGGGAACTCCAATACATTTACCTCATTTAAATTACGAAACTGTTGGTGTTCAGACTGATGAAACTAACAATCCAAAGAGAAATGCAGATGGAAGTATCGCAGTATCAGATTGTTTAGATAATAGTATTGATGTATATGATTTTAAAAATTTACATGATATTGAAGATTTCTTAATTTTAAGAGAAGATGGTTATAAAAATAAAATTTATATGGTTCCATATTGTCACATTAGAGAATCTACTATAGGTATTTTGTTTAAAGAATTTTTGAAGAAACCTTCAAAATTTGGAAATGAATTAAGAAACTATATTACAAAAATACAAAATATTAAAATTGATGAACTTGATTTAAATTTGATATTAGAGTGGGATGATATTAAATTATATTCACAAATTCTTGAAATAGCTGAAAATCATGAAGATAAGAATATACGTCAATTAGCTACAATGTGTATACCTAAATTATCTGGGTTTTTAAACACATTATATTCATTTTTAAATTTAAAAGAAAAAAACAATCAATATTCAGAAAGTGAAAAGAAACTATTAAAAAAAGTTAAACAATTAATATATGGAAATGATGAATTATCTCAAAATTTAAAAAATCCAAACTTTATAAGAGATAATACTTTATTCTTAGAAAATGTGTATGATAAAAATTTTGATGAGAATTTATTAAACCAAAACCTTTTATTAAGACAAAATAGTAAAATTTGTGCATATAATCCAAATAATCCTATTTATATAAAAAGTTCAAATGGTGAAATATATGATTTAGCTCATCATCCAGAAAGAAAATGTGATTGGAATACCAGAACCACAACAGTGCAAAATATTTATACTTATATTCCATATTTAAAATGTTGTGGACTAAGTGAAGATAAAATTACTACTATTAAAAATATGTTTAATAAAAGTGGACAACAATTTAATCCAACTCCACATAATTATACTATAAATATGCAACCTTTACAGGTTGGTAATAGTTTTAAAAAGGTTTTTGATGAATTAGAATTATAAAAAAAGAGGTATTTTAAGTAATGCCTCATTTTTTTGTAAAAATAAAAAAAACTGGCAACAACCTATCTTTCCAGCAGGGTAACCCGCAAGTATTTTCAGCACATTGGAGCTTGACTTCTGTGTTCGGTATGGGAACAGGTATTTCCTCCATGTCATCGTCACCAGAAAATTATATGTGTAAAAAGCACACTCAAAAATACATAGATGAAAATTTATTTCTTAGGATTTTATTTTTTTAGTTAAGCCCTCGATTTATTAGTATTGGTCAGCTTAATATATCACTATACTTACACCTCCAACCTATCTACCAATTCGTCTTATTGGAATCTTACTACTTTTCAGTATGGGATATCTTATCTTAGGGTGGGCTTCACACTTAGATGCTTTCAGCGTTTATCCCTTCGGAACTTAGCTATCCAGCTATGCACTTGGTAGTACAACTGGTGCACCATCGGTTCCTTCAACCTGGTCCTCTCGTACTAAGGTCAACTCCCTTCAAATATCCTCCGCCTGCGACAGATAAGGACCGAACTGTCTCACGACGTTCTGAACCCAGCTCGCGTACCACTTTAATGGGCGAACAGCCCAACCCTTGGAACGTACTTCCGCTCCAGGATGTGATGAGCCGACATCGAGGTGCCAAACCTCCCCGTCGATGTGAACTCTTGGGAGAGATAAGCCTGTTATCCCCAGGGTAACTTTTGTCCGTTGAGCGATGGCATTTCCACTTACTACCACCGGATCACTAAGACCTACTTTCGTATCTGGTCGACTTGTCAGTCTCTCAGTTAAGCTTCCTTCTGCCTT
>CALVKC010000120.1 GCA_944332505.1 uncultured Bacilli bacterium | reverse complement strand
AACTATCAAAATACTACTACTATTTGTTTAAAAGGAAAAGGTCATTGTGAAGATGCACTAATTAATCCCAAAGAACAGATTAAAACATTAAATAAAGTATTAAAAAAATAAATTCAAATTACAAGTCAATTTGTTAAAAGGAGGATTATGAAAAAAGTTTTTAAAATTCTATTAATAGTTATTGTTTTTATATTAGCATTTTTCACAATTGATATCATTCAAGCAAGAGTTTTTGATAATTCCCCGCTTATTAAAATTACTAAAAATATGGATGGTGGTAATTTAGATCAATTGGATGTAGGTGTCTTCACTAAAACTTATTATTGTTTAAATGGTACTCAAAAAACAATATTTAAATGGGAAGAATATACTTGTCCAGAGGAAAATAATCCTACCATTACCACGCAAAAAATAACTTGGGATGAAATAACTGAAAATGGTGTTGATGAAGAATTGTTGCTTCAAAATATTGATATAGATGTATTAAATGAAGTGGGTAGTGAACTTCAAACATTGGTTAATGAAGCATACGAAGAAGAAAGGGCAAACCCTGAAATAATTTTTACTGAAGGATGGGCAAGAATTTTAGAATATGATCGATTTAAAAAAGTAGTTGATATTGGAGAACCAGCTATGAAACCTTTATACTTAATCATTTATAAAAGTCCAAATCGTGGTGTATATGAATACCTTTGTGCTTATGCTCTATATCAAATATCAGGATATGATTTTTTCTGGTCAACTACTGATGAATTTATGGAAAATTTTAATGCACAAATTTTAGCAGAAAAAGATGGCGAGCAGTAGATATTGTAATTTTTATGTTATTTGTCTCTCAATTTTTTATAATAAATCACAATTGTATATAGATAAATGGATATCGATTTATAAATGAATTTACGATTGGAATATTAGGAATATTATATATAGTAGCAACAGTTGTAACTAATAAATATCTATATAATAAACAATATGAATTAGCCGAAAAAATAATATAATTTTTCATAGATTAGTTTTTAAAACTGGTCTATTTTAATACATTGATATAATTAGTCGAATATCTTGTTTTTTATCTAAAAATATGCAATAATATTACCTGTGAGAAAAATAAAAGGAAGGGGAAAAGTGATGATTACAGTAGAGCATATAACAAAGAAATTTGTTAGAAACAAAAACAAAAAAGAACAAGAAGAATTTTATGCAGACAATGACATCACCTTTGAAGCAAATGACGGAGAGATTATAGGAATATTAGGTCCAAATGGAGCAGGAAAAACAACGCTATTAAGAATGATAGCAGGAATATTAGAACCAACAACAGGAAAAATAAGTTTTGATGGAAAGAATTATAAGGATAATGAAATTGAAATCAAGCAAAATATTGCTTATTTATCAGGAAATACAAAGATATATGATACATTATCAACTTATGAGTTGCTAAAAATGTGTTGTGATATATATGGAGTAAATAAGGAAAATAGCGAAAAAAGAATAAAAGAAATTACAAAAGTATTAGGAATGGAACAATTTTTATATAACAAAATTGCAAACCTATCAACAGGTCAAACTCAAAAAGTAAATTTAGCAAGATGTTTAGTACATAATCCTAAATATTATATTTTAGACGAAGCTACAACAGGATTAGATATTATATCTAGTCAAATTATTTTAAACTTTATTAAAGAAGAAAGAGATAAAGGAAAAACAATACTTTACTCAACACATTATATGGAAGAAGCAGAAAATATATGTAATAGAGTTATAATGATAAATAAAGGAAAAATTATAAAAACTGGAACACCAGAAGAAATCAAAAAAGATACAAATACTAGCAATTTAAGAGATGCGTTTTTTACATTGATAGGAGGTGTTTCAGTTGAAGAATAATTTATGGAATATATTAAAAAAAGAACTTCGAGAATTATTTAGAGATAAAAAATCTTTAGCAATGATGCTTGTAATACCAATATTTATACCACTTTTAGTAATTGGAATGTCAGCATTATTTGAATCACAAGTTAGCAAAGATGTAAGCGAATATAATAAAATTGGTTTCGCTTATGAAATGACAGAAGAAGAAAAAAGTATTGCTGAAGAAATGAATATTGAAATTATAAATGGAAATGAAGAAGAATTAAAAGAAAAATATGATAATGGAGAGATTAACCTTTATATAACAAAACAAGACAGCAAATACATTATAAATACAGACGGTTCTGATAATAGTACATTTGCAAGTAGTTTAATGGAAACATATTTTAATACATATAAACAATATTTACAACAAAGCTATTTGCAAGAGAACAATATAAATCCAAATGAAGTATTAAATATTATAACAGTCGAAGAAAATGTTATAGAACAAGACAATTACTTTGCAAATTATATTAAAAACTATGCTTTCTTATTTATAATGATGGCAATAACAGTTTCAGCAACATATCCAGCAACAGATACAACAGCAGGTGAAAGAGAAAGAGGAACATTAGAAACATTACTTACATTTCCAATAAAAAGTAGAGATATAATTGTAGGAAAGTTTTTAGGAGTTACAGTATCATCAATTATCACAGGATTAATAAGTTTAGCTTTAGCAATAATATCATTGATGATTACAAAGAATATGTTTAGCATTTATGAAGGAATGGATGTAATGTATTCGCCAATTACAATACTATTTGCAGTAATCGTAATAATAGCATACTCATTCTTTATAAGTGGCTTATGTATTGCTATTGCAAGTACATCTAAAACATTTAAAGAAGCTCAAAGTGCATTAACACCATTAACATTTATATCATTCTTTCCAGGTATGATAGCATTTATGATGGGAATAACAACAACGCCAATACTTTCAATAGTGCCTTTTTTAAACTTTACATTGATATTTACAGATATAAACAATGGAACAATAGATTTATTAAATGTTGGATTAATGGCTATATCTACGATTATTTATATAAGTCTGGTATTTGCACATATTATAAAACAATATAAATCAGAAAAAGTATTATTCGCAAAATAAAATTTTAAAATATTCTATATTTAGAAATAAGTATAGAATATTTTTGCTTTTTATGGTATTATGCTGGCAACTAATTAGTAAAAGGAGATATAATATTATGGCTAATGAAAGTAAAAAAGATTTTAATGCTATGATGAAAAATAATAAAGATATGCCTAAAATACAAATTGTCGAAGATGAAAAAATAATAAAAGAGTATGGTGGAGATAAAATGTTTTTTGCACCACCTCTTTATTACGATAAATTAATGAAAAAAGTACCAAAAGGAAAACTTATTACAGTAGCACAAATGAGAGATTATCTTGCAAAACAAAATAATGCGGATTTTACTGATCCTATGACAGCAGGAATATTTGTTAATATTGTAGCTTGGGCTAGTTATCAAAGAAACGAAAATATTACACCATATTGGAGAACATTGAAATCAGATGGCGAATTAAATGTAAAATATCCAGAAGCAATGGAATTACAAAAAAGATTACTTGAAGAAGAAGGACATACTATAATCACAAAAGGTACGAAAAATATAAAATACTATGTTAAAGATTTTGAAGATAGTTTAGTGGAATTGTAATATAAGCAGTTCAAAAGAAAGGTAATATAGGAGTAATTATCCTAAAATTGAAGAAATAATTTTAAGATTAAATTCAGATGAATTATTGAAAGAAAAAATTTATATTGTTGGTGGTACTGTACCATATTTAGTTACTAAAACTATATCTAATAGAGAACATTCAGATATAGATATAATTGTTGAAGAAAAAAATATGGATATAGTTCGTGAATACTTAAAGAGAAATAAATTATATGAAGAAAAATATGATTCAAA
>CALVKC010000119.1 GCA_944332505.1 uncultured Bacilli bacterium | reverse complement strand
GGGGAATTAGCTCAGCTGGCTAGAGCACCACGCTTGCACCGTGGGGGTCGCGGGTTCGAATCCCACATTCTCCACCAAAAGATAATTACTAGATATAACATCTAGTTTTTTTTAAAAAAGTATTAGAAAAAAATATAAATATTTTAATTAACTATTATAAATTTTTGTGTCTGATTTACTTTTCAATTAACAAATTTAATAAAAGCATGAATATTATAAAAAAACGAAGAAAATTATGATATAATAATTACTAAAAACAAGGAGGGCTTTATGGATATAAAAAAAATAGAAGCTGAATTATATTTAAGCAAACATAATATACCTAGAAATGGCGATTGTGAAGAATTATGGAATAGGATAAAAAATAATGCTGAAATACTTAAAGAAGCGATAAAAACAACTAAGGATAAGTGGGGAATCGACGATATAATGTGTGGAAATACAATATGCAGTTTTATTTTAATGCATTACAATGAAGTAGATCAACAAATTTATTTATCGCTAGTTAAAAAAATTTATGAAAATAAAAGTATTGCTAGAATAGTTATGAATGGAGCATCAAATGGTGGATATTCATTTTTACTTATGACTTTATTTAATGATAATTTAGTATTAACAAATGAGCAAAAATTATATGCTGTTGATGAAGCAATGTATAAAGTTGGCACAACTAGATATATACAAATAAAAAATTCATTAAGAGAATATTTAATTAAACAAGGTTATTCTAAAGATGAAATAGCAACACAAATGTGGTTATGGATTATAGGATATAGAATGAGTTCACATCAAGCACATGGAACGGGAGAATTTGATATTAGATATCATATTTTAAAAAATCCAAATTGGACTTTAGAAGAAAAGCGACAATTAATTTATGAATTTTGGTATAATCCTAATACTTATGATGAATTTTTAGAACAATGGGAGTGGGGAATTATTAACGATAATTCTAATTTTAAAGATGGAAACCAACTAGATAAAGCAAATCTTTTATATTATTCTTATGATGACATATTTAGTTTTTATAATGATAAAGAGACTGCAGATAGAATATGGAAAGAGATTGAATTTTGTAGAACAATGCACTCATTAAGACCAATGCAATGGGAATTAGAAGATAAGTCTACAACGAAAAAATTAGAAATTTAAATTTAAAATATAGGAGTTTATTAAAAGCAACATATATTTATATTGCTTTTTTCTTTTGATAAATAAATAGATTGTAACTTTTATGTCATTAAAGCATTAAAATTTTAGGTATAATGTGATATCTAATATATGTACAGTTTTTATTTATCATATAATTAGTTCATGAAGTTTTAATGGCAAATTGGAACAAATGTTATATATCTATTATAACTACATATTTTTGTTGTTTATTAATAGATAAAACCTTTAATTTTAAAACAATTTTTGTTATAATCTTAATTAGTGGTAATTATGAATCAAGAAAAAATAGGAAAATTTATATATGATTTACGAAAAAAGTATAATTTAACTCAAAAAGAGTTAGCAGATAAATTATCTGTTACAGCCCAAGCAGTTTCAAAATGGGAAAATGGACGAGGAGTACCAGATATAGAAATACTAAAAAAGTTAAGTGAAGAATTTAATGTTAGTATAACTGAACTAATTGAAGGAGAAGAAAAAAACAATGGCAAAAAGATAGCGATATTTGTAGCTATTGCTTTAATAGTATTATCAATTGGTTCAACAATATATGGATTATATGTATCACAAGATCAAGACTCATTTGATTTTTCTACACTTACCTGTGATAATGATTCATTTAATATTGAAGGAGTAATTGCTTATAACAACACTAAAAAATCAATATATATTTCGGACATTGAATATTGTGGAGAAAACGAACCAACATTTATTGCAGTTGAATGCATATTATATGAAAAAAATGGCAATACTGAAACGAGATTAGCGAAGTATGGCAGTTTAAAAAAAGAAAATGATGAAAGTTATGAATTATCATATTATTTAAAAAAAGTAAGATTTAATATAAATAACTATACTTGTACTTGTGATAGAGAAGTATGTACAAATGTTTATATTAGAATTAATGGTAAAACAGAAAATGATCAAACGATTACTTATGATATACCATTAAAAGTTATTCCAACATGCCAAGAAGAATGAAGTAAACGCAAAGTTTAGTTTAATAAACTTAAAATTGATTGTCAAAATTAAAAATTCGTGTTACTGTTATTTTGAGGAGGAAAGAATGAAGGATAACAAAACAAATATAATATTATTAATAGTAATAGTAGTATTACTTATGGTTATTGTATTTTTATTAATAAGAAATAAAGATGATAACACAGCAAAAAATAATGAAGTAAACTATGCTGAAAAATTTGCTGAGGAATACACTCAAGTAGATGAAGATAATGTATTTGTCTATGCAGATGTTGAAGAAATAATCGACATTTTAGAAAATGGTAGTGGAGTAGTATATTTAGGATTCCCAGAATGCAAATGGTGTCAAGCATATGTTAAGTTCTTAAATGAAGTAGCAAAAGATAGAAACATAGACAAAATTTACTATTATAATATTAGAGAAGACAGAACAAACAATAGTGAAAATTACCAAAAAATAGTAAAACTATTGGAAGGATATCTTCAAAATGATGAAGATGGAAATCCAAGGATATATGTACCAGCAATTATTTTTATGAGTAATGGAAAGATTATTGGCTTTGATGATGAAACTTCACTAGACACTGGTGGATATAGTGAACCTAGTGATTATTGGACAGAAGAAGAAGTATCAGATTTAAAAGCTAAGTTAAATAAAATAATTGATAATTCTGGAATTTGTACTGACTGTTCAAGTTAATTATAATAAAATAATCCCCAATTAGGGGATGTTTTTAATGCGTAAAATTAAAATTTTAAATGATACAATATATAATTTGGCTAAATTAAAATTATAATAGTGTTTTTTAATCTATCAATTAAAAGTTCAACAATTATGCTAGTATCATTAATTACAATAAATCATTAATACACTACTTAACAATACTGAGAATACAGAAGCTAGCCTATATCAAAATAGAAGAAAAAATATATTTAAGAAAAAGTTAATACAATGGTACTTAAAAAAATTTTAGATTTTAGAAAATTACAAAAAAACTGAAAAATAATTGAAATTTTTATTTAGCATATGATATAATACAAGCAATCAGTGATTGATGGAATTTACGACTCCGAAGCTGAAACGATTAAACCGCGTTAAGGTAATTAAGAAAAATAAAAGGATGGTACCGTGCTTTATGCACTCCTTGGGTATTATCTTTTTTTATTTTAAGAAAGAAGGGAATTTTATGACAGTATTTGAAGATTTAAAATGGCGAGGACTAATTAATGATATAACAAGTCCGGATGTAGAAGAAGCCATTAACAAAGGAGGCTTAAAATTTTATATTGGTGTTGATCCAACCGGGGATAGTTTACATATTGGACATTACTGTACAGTTATTGCAACATCAAAAAGACTACTTGAAGCAGGACATACGCCAATAATTATTGCAGGTGGTGGAACTGGTTTAATTGGTGATCCTAAACCAAATGTAGAAAGACCAATGATTAGCAAAGAAGCGGTAGCACACAACATTGAATGCATTAAAAATCAAGTAAGTACAATTCTAGGAAGTAATGTTGAAATTGTTAATAATGCTGATTGGTTATGTGATATGCAAGCAATCGATTATTTAAGAGATTATGGAAAATATTTTAATATAAATTACATGCTTGCTAAAGATACAGTAAAAAGAAGACTTGATATAGGAATTACTTACACAGAATTTTCTTACATGATACTTCAATCCATAGATTTTTTAAAACTATATGAAGATCATGGAGTAACAAT
>CALVKC010000118.1 GCA_944332505.1 uncultured Bacilli bacterium | reverse complement strand
AAAAACAATTTAAGTGGAACAACTTCTTTACCAAATAATGCTATTCAAAATGTAAGACAATTATCAAAAGTAGATAAGCATAATTATAGAAAATACGATAACGAACAAGACTTAATAGAAATAGTTAGAGGAACTTCTTCTCCACTTGATGATGTCAAAGAATTATATTTAAGTGAATTTGAAGAAGCAAGACTTGAATACAATTCTAAACAATCTAGACCTAGTCGTATGATAGATAATTATTTTGATAATGTATCTAATAATGAGAAAAAGGATCTTGCATGTGAAATAATACTTGAACTTGGTGATAAAGAATATTGGGATACTAAAGATGAAAATTTTAAAAAGAAAATGTCAGAAGTTTATAAAAAACAAGTTGATGATTTAGAATTATTAGTTCCTAATTTTAAAGTAGCTAGTGCTATTATTCATTATGATGAAACAAGCCCACACTTACATATTGTTGGTGTTCCAATTAAATATAAGAATAAAAATGGTATGGAAAAACAGGTTGGTAAATCTGATGTATTTACTAAAGAATCCTTAATTAGATTACAAGATAAAATGAGAACTTTATGTATTGAAGAATTTAATCACGTATATAGTTTAGATTCTACTTTAAAACAAAAACAAAAAGGAAGAAATAGAGATATTCATGTATCTGATATGGCTAACTATATTGAAATGAAAAAGCAAATTGAAAAAAATACCGAAAACCTAAAACAAGCTAATAAAAAATCTTCAGAGTTAAAACAAAACTATAAAGATATAAAAGATAAAATTGCTAAACTTAAAACATCAAAACTAAATAAAGATAATTATATTTTATCAAAAGAAGATAAAGAATCTTTTATCGACTTTATCAATCAAGTTAATGACACTAGTAAAGAATATGATAAAATACAAACTCTATCTAATACATTAGTTAATGCTCACGAACAATTAAAAGATAAAAACAATAAAATTAAAACTCTTACTGAAAATAATGAAGCACTTGATTTAAGAGTTAAGACTTTGAATGATACAATTAAAGAGAAAGACAATGAAATATCATTTTTAAAATCAAAAATTCACGATTTGAAAAACACTCTTGAATATTGGAAAAATAAGTTTGAAAAACTAATATCATTCTTACATGATAAACTTCATAGTTGGTATGATAAAGATGATAAATATATTGATGTTGTTAATGAAATGTATGATGATAATGTTTTAGATGATGATGATATTGAAGAATTAAACTTAAACAAAGAAAAAGATGATTTTGAAAGATAAAATTTAACTAATTCAGTAAAATGTATTAAAAACACTGTAAAAATATGTTATAATATTTGACAGGTAAAGAGATAAAAAGGTGGATATTTATTAGGAGGAGAAAAAATATGATTAGTACAAGCAGTCATAATGATTGGCAGTCAGATAAATATATAACCTATTCTATCTCTGGTAATCGTGGAAAAGATGCTAATTATCAAGGGAAATGTTATCCAGAATTAGCACCGAAATTATCTTTTTGGAAAGTATGGCATAATAATATTGGTAAAATTTCTGAAGAAGAAAATAATAGGTATTATGTACAGGAATATTGGAATCAAGTTTTATCAAAACTAGATCCTGAAAAAGTATTTAGAGACCTTGACTATTCTGTTCTACTTTGTTATGAACCTAATACTGAATTTTGTCATAGGCATATTGTTGCAGCATGGTTTGAAATATTATTAGGTGTAAAAGTTCCTGAACTAAAGGCAAAAGATTATCAAATAGAAGAAACTGATAGACCAGAATATATTAAAGAATATTTAGAAGATGCTATGAGATTAAATAGAAATATGCGAGGATTTAAATCATTGAGAGCATTATATTTATTTGAAAAAGGAGAAAAGTTAGAAGCAAAAGCAGATGAATTAGAAGAAAAAACAGGCAAATGCTATGATGGTTATAGACAAACAGCTTGTTTCTTAAGATGTGATGCTGATATGGCAGAAGATGAGTATAGAGAATTACAAAATCAAAAGAAATTAATAAAAACACAAAATAAGTAATTTAATAAGGGCTAGTATAGACTTATTATTGTTGATAAGGAGTACTATGCTCTTTTTAGTAGGAGGCAGTATAAATGAAATCATATACTAATATGAAATTGAGAAAAAAATTACAAAACAAAGGAATTATACTTGATGAAAAAAAGAAACAACATTTTGATAAATATAGTTATTATCAAGTTATTAATGCTTATAAAAATATTTTTTCTACTAGTATTGAAAATATAGATGATATTGAAAATAATATAAAAAATTCAATTGATATTGATAGATATAGAAAAAATTTCTCAATTTCTAATGATACAAGTAATAGTACTCTATATAGAGGAATATTAATTAGCATATGTCAAAAATATGGTATTAATTTAAAATATACTGACTCAAACGATGAACTTAAAGAAAAAATAAAAGGAATAAAATATTATAATCATTTATATTCTAACAAAGTTATTTATAGTGATTTTATAAGAATTTATAAATTTGAGCATGAGCTTAGAAATGTATTATTAAAATATACTTTAATAATAGAAGAAAGTTTAAAAAATGTTTTGGTTACATATTTAAATAGTATAGAGGCTAAAGATAATTTTTTGACAGATATAAATCAATATGATACAACCCCTAAAAACATTACTAATTCTATTAACTCAATAAAGAAGATATTTGATAAACAAACAAATAAACACTCTAATCCAATTAAAAGAAAAAACGATCAAGAACTTTCAGTACCTTATTGGATTATAATTAATGAATTAACACTAGGAGAAACTATTAAATTAATTATTAATTTAGATAAATCTCATATGCAAAATATTTTGGAAGACTGTGTTAATTGTTTTACTAATATTAAAATAAATAAAGATGAAATAACAACTGATGAAGACAAAGAAAAATATTGGAACAAATTAAATGTTATGCGTGAAATATTAAATATTGTTGGTTTATTAAGAAATAGTTTAGCTCACAATCAGCCTATATATAATTTTAATGTTAAAGAGTATTATTCATCAAAATCAAATAATATACATTACATCTTACCAAAAGCACATAATCAGCAAGAGCAATATGTATTAACAACAAATTATATGTCTTACTTGGCAGAATTCTTTGGTAGTGATAGATATAATAGTTTTTCAGGTAATACAAATATTGATTTATCTTGGGTTATATATATAATCTACAAAATTATTTCACATTTGGATAAGAACAATAATATGTATACAGAGTTAGTTTATGTATATAAAAAATATAATATTATTTTGAGACCAGATAAAGCAGCTACTAATAAAATGGATTTATATGAAACAATTTTATCTAAATTAGATGATTATAGTAATATTGATTTTAACATAAACAGTATTAAAGAAAAATATGATAATGATAAAAGAATTAAATTAGATTTAATATCACTAAACAAGCAAATTAGAGATATGCAAGATGAGATGAAATCTTTATTAAATGAAAATAATAAAAATAATGAATGCATGAAATATACACATTTCTTATTTGATAGAGCATATACTAAATATACAGGTATAGATAAAAAGTATTTTGACAAATTAATGAATAATAAAGAAAAATAATCATAAAATATTAGTGTTACATATTTACATTGATCATAAAATATGATATCATGAATATGTAATGAAATGCCTCTCTTTTTGAGAGGGAGAAAAAGGAACGCTGTTCCTTTTTTTCGTATTATTTTATAAAAATTGACTAAAAAATGTTGAAATAAACTATATCTATGGTAAAATGTATTTAGTGATTAGTTGCTTATCAACTATTCCTAAAGTTTCGGATATACTATTTGTCCGTACCATAAGAATATAACTAGTTTGTTTTTTAAACTAGTTTTTT
>CALVKC010000117.1 GCA_944332505.1 uncultured Bacilli bacterium | reverse complement strand
ATGTCTTGGCCTGATAAGACATTAATCATATGAAATAAACCAAATAATACACCACTAACAATAATAGTAATAATTGCTTCTTTTAAAGAATTATTATATTTACGCATTATTTCATTTTGTAACCAGCCCCTGAATAAAAATTCTTCAGCAATTCCAATACTTAAACTAACTAAAATTAAACTTAAAAAATTAGCAAAGTCTAAATTACCATCTACTATTATATTACCTATATTAAAAATAAACATTATACCTGCAATAACTAATATAGGCATTCCTCTTTTAATACCTTTTAAAAAACTTTCTTTCTTTTTTCTTAACTCCGGCCACAACTTTCTAATAGATATAATTATAATAGCAAATATAACTATTGCTATTTCGGATATAAACATTGTATTATATTTACCATACATTAAAGCATTATAAAGCATACTAGCAAATAAACTACCATAGATAGTAAATAAACCAATAATAAATAACATAATTATAGCAATAATTCCAATTAATTTTAATAAACCATTTTTTTTAATCATTAATATCCCTCAACATTAGTATAAATTTGTGAAACATCTTCTATATCATCAAGCATATTATATAATTTATTAAATATTTCTAAGTCTTCTCCTTCTAAAGTTATTGTTTCTTTAGCATACATTCCTACTTCATCTATTTCATATTCAATATTAGGAAAATTCTTTTCTAATTCATCTTTAGTTTTATTTACATCACTAGGATTAATATATAATGTAACCATGCCATTTTCTTCTTCAATATCTTTTAATTCAATACCAGCATTTAATAATATATCAAATATTTCTTCGGAATTATCGCATTTAAAAGATAATATTCCTAAATGTTCATAATTATAAGTTACCGAATTAGTAACTCCTAAACTTTTATTTACTTTATTAAATGCTGCTCTTACCATACCTACAGTTCTATTTACATTATCAGTTAAACATTTAATAATTAAAGTCGATGCTCCAGGACCAAAGCCTTCATAAATAACTTCATGATAATCTTCTCCCCCAACACCTTTTGCTTTATCAATAGCTCTATTAATAATATCACTTGGCACTTGTGACTTTTTAGCTTTTTCAACTAATCTCTTTAAATTAACATTAGCATCAATATCTACGCCACCTTTTTTTGCGGCTAAATAAATTTCTTTCGCAAAAGTTGTATAAACTTTTCCTTTTGCTGCTCCTGTTTTTTGAATACTTGCTTTTCTTACTTCATAAGCTCTTCCCATTGTTTCATCTCCTCATAAAAATTTTACCATATCTCACAATAAATGGCTTATTTTAAATTAATTTTAAATAAATTCTATAACATAATACTATTTTATCTCATTATATTATACATAAATTAAATGAAATTTAACTATTTTTTTCTTCCAATAACTTTTTATCTATATACTGATAATTTAATGAATTTTCTTTTGATATAGCACTTTTTTTTGTTTCTTTTTCATATAAATCTCTTGCACCTTTTGCTACTCCACCACCTCGTTTTGCAACTTTCATATTTTCTTTTAATCCCTGTGGTTTTTCTTCTCTTGCAATATCTCTAGTTGCTATTTCACCAATATTAGTTAAAGCAACTTCAATATCTGTCATACTATCTCTAAGAGATTCTTTTCTAAGCCCCTTATATGCTTTATATTCACTAGCTTTCATTCCAGACCATTCTCTATAAATTTCATTTGTAAGCATAGCATATTCAATTGGTTTTGTTATGCCCCCTTCTTTCCAAACATCTGTAAGTTTGAATCTATCCACTATTCCATTAAGTCTTGCCTTTATCCATTCATCAGTATATCCTTTATTTCTATAATACTCTACAGCTCTATTTACCGCTATTTCTGGATTAAATATTTCATCTATTCTTTCACCTCCCAAATTAGCAAGCCATAATTTAAATGGTTCTGCTTTAGGGCTTGGTATCGATTCAATTAACCTTAATATTCCTTTGGTATCTAATACATCCGTTTCACGATATTTTCCATCTTTAGACTTCAATTTTAACTGTCGACATTTTGTCGATATTTCACTTTTTTCTTCTTCCGACATTCTTGATTTTAATCTATACCAATAGTCATTTGGATTTTTACTATTAGTTAAAGCACTAATTACATCTACAACACTAAAATAATATTCTTCTTCATTTGCATTCCAATGACTTCTTATTTCTTTTCCTTCAAATAAATTCGAAATTGTTTCTAATTTACTACTCATAATTTCCCCCTTTCTATAAAATATTATAAAAATTAAATGATTCAATAACCTTCATTTACCAATCTGCAAGTACTTATAAAATAAAAATTTTTCAATAAAATTAATAAATAGATATAAACATTTAATAATATATTATAATTAATCTTTATATACACTTTTTTCATTTAAAATAATATTTTTATTAATCTTATCTATTCCTATTTAATCATAATATATTTTAATATCATAAAATAAATACTTTTTATATTATTTCTAGTTAACCTATACTTCATAATATCTCTAGAAAAAACGCAAAAAATTTATAAAACTATACACACCATAATCTTTTTTTAATCTTTTAATTTGTCTTATAACCATATAAGGATTATATACTTTATAATAACTAAATTTTTCTTTAGTCATTATATATTCTAATGCTTTAATAATTAATATTTTTTCATCCATTGTTCTAAATAATTTATGCATTTCTTTTAATTTCTTTTTATTTACTTTTCTAATTAAAAACTTATAATAACTTTTACTTTTAATTTTAAATATAAATTTATTACCATCTAATTTCTTAACAATTTTTAAAGTATCATAATAACCTAATAAAATATTTTCATTTACTTTTTTACGATTAATATTTATTATACTTCCTAAATTTCTAGAAGGTTTTATTAAAACAATTCTATCTTTATCTTTATATTTTCTTCTTATACCAATAGCCTCTAAATCTACAACATAAACTAAATCATAACCTTTATCTAATAAAGCATTCGCTGGGGCATAATCATAAAAACCACCATCTAAATAATAACTATCATCAATTATTTTATTCATTTTAAATATTGGCAAATAACAACTAGCCATTAAGTATTCATTAAGTTTTCCTTTTTTTAAATCTTCTTTAAATATATACATTGGTTTAAAATCTTTAACTCTAACCGTGACTAAACCAAAGTCTTTATTGCTTGCAAATAAAGATTCTTCAATATTTAATTCATTTAAAATATCTAATAAATTATCAGTAGTTATTCCTTTATTTTTAATAACTTTTATAAAATCATTATATCCGGCTTTAAAAATCTTAAAATCAAATTTATCACTATTAGCGAGTTTAATAAGTTCATCACTAAAGCCAAACATTTTACCTATTTCTGTAGTTTGCCAAAAATTTAAAAGTTCTTTATCTCTTTTACTTGCCAACATTGCAGCATTAAAAGCCCCAATACTTGACCCCGTAAAACCATCAATTTTTATATGGCTCTTTTTTAATGCTAGATATACTCCAATTTGGTAAGATCCTCTAACACCTCCACCACCTAAAGCTAAACCTATCATGATTTATCCTTTATAAATATCTTAGCCAAAACTTTGGCAAATTTTCTTTTACTACAACTAATCTTTAATCTTCGTAGATATTCATCTAAATCAAAATTACGATAATGAATTATTTCTTCTAAATTATCTTTATCACTACATACTGGACTATAATAATCTTTATCTAAAAAAGTTCTGCTTAAAACAAATTTAAAAGTTAATCCAGTTGCTAGTACTATTTTATTTAATAAATCTTTATATAAAATGCTTTCATTAGCACAAACATTAAATGTTTTTTTATTTAATAAATCTATATATTTTATTCCCTTTACAAATGCATATGCCGCATCTTCCTTTATAATATAATCGACCATGCTATTCTTTTTAACATGATACATAAAAGGATCTTTCAAAGGATTACCTAATACTAAAGGTATACGATAAATTGTATAATGTTT
>CALVKC010000116.1 GCA_944332505.1 uncultured Bacilli bacterium | reverse complement strand
AGAGCAAATTCTATATTTCCTGCAAGCAAGTTATTGTTAAACATAGCATGTAATACTGTGTCAAAACTCCATTCTTTATTAGAATTTGTTATTACCATATTATAATTTTTAGTTATAAATAAATCGTCATAAATTCCATTGTCTAATGTTATTGAATTTAAATTTTTAATATCTACTAAAGCTGACTTAGTTGATTTATTATCTCTATAAAATGTTTGTCCACAAAAGTACAATTATGTCACCTCCTCAGTTTCATAATTCTCAACATTAATATCAATATAATTATTAACTATTTTAATTTGAATATCTAATAATTGTTCTGCACTTGGAGGAGATATTAAATTACTCATATGAAATGTGACTACTTTATTATCTGCACATTTTAATTCAACATACCATTTCTCTATATCATTTTCTTGTTTATAAGTTCCATATTTCCATGTAAAAGTCATTGTATGATAAGTATTATTTCTCATTATTAAAAATGGTTGATTCACACTAAAACCTTTACCAACCAAACTTATAATTCCATTACTAAAACTGAAATTTTCATCAAACTTTACAGCAACTCCATTAACAGTATCTACATATTCACCATCAATAAAAGTCGATTCTCCATTTACTCCTTTACCTTCAATAGATACCAAAAAAGATGTAAATTGAATATCTCCATATAAATCTCTATTTTCTACTGTCATATAAGAATATAATTCTGGTGTAATATATTCTACATGAAATAATATTAAATCAGTTTCAATCTCCATATGATTTATTGTTTGACCATATGCTTTTATGTAATAAGAGGTATTATCTATAAAATCTGTTAATGTTATACCCGCTTCAATATTATATCTGGCTCCTGTATTGTATAATTTTTGTTTATTACCATCATATAATTCAAGAGAATAGTATTGTAATTCTTCTCCTTCAGATTGACTATAACTTATTGTAAATAAATAAGATGAACTTCTTATCACTTGTTCATTTACAATATTAAGTGAGATAGTAGGCGTAGTATAACATTTAAATATCAAAGTATCTGATAGTTCACTTGCATTATTATCTCTATCAAATACTTGAATACAGACATTATAAGTCTTACCGTTTTGTAATATATTAGCTGGAAGGACATGTTTCAGTAAAAGTGTTTCTTGCTTTGTATTATAAACTATTGTATTGGTTTCATTATCTCTTATAATAAGAGTATTTGCTACACTTTGGTTATTACCAGAAGCCCATAAATATTTAAATTCACGTTCATAAGTAGCATCAAAGGCATAACTGGCATCTATATATAATTGTGGTTTATTTAAGGCCATGTTTACCTACTTTCTGCTGTAATAATCATATCAATAAATTACGTATAATTCGTTCATATCATTATTACAACTAACTATTTTAACAACATCATTTATATTTAATTGAAATCTACTTTTTACTTTATGCTTTTTATTATTAATAATAACAATATAATTATTATCATCAATAATTTCAAAAACTCTACCAGTATAAGCTTTATTAAATTGTGCTTCTTTAATTGCTTTAGAAGCTATCTTTACAATACCTTTTACTAAACTGTCAAGTGCTTCATTATCAATCATATTTTCACCTCTTAAATTTATAAAAATAATAGAGTAGGAGAGCATCCTACTCTATATTTAATATTTAATTTTGTTTATAAAATTCTTGATCTAATTTAATCAAAAAGTTGTTTTTTATTTGTCTGGCTAGACCGTCAACATCTTGTACATTCTGTAATACTATATCACCATTAAATTCTATAGTTCTATTAACAGCTTCAGTCTTAGGTTTAATCGCATTTAAATCAATATCAGGAGTTATAGTAGGAGCCAAGTTAAATCCTCCTATTATAGCATTACGCATATTGTCTAAAACCGCTGATTGCTGGTCAGAATTTAAAACTGCCTCACCTTTTAAAAGCAAACTTGGAATCTCGTCAGGTTTTAATTCACTTAAAGCAATATACTTAAATTTATCTTTTTTTTCAGATTTAGATTCTCCAACAAAACCAGACTCTAACCCACTATGTTTTTTACCCATAGTTTCAACTGTTACTGTTTTAGTTTTGTTATTAACTTTAGAATTAGTTGCTTCAATTTTTGCATTTTCAGCAGACACCTTATTTAATTCAGATTGTTTACTTTCTGCTTGAGATAAAGCGGCAGTTATTTCTTTTAAATACTTAGCGGCTTTTTCAGAAAATGTTTTGATATTTTCAAGTCTTTCTCCTAAAATAATTGACTCTTCATCTTTAGCAACAATTTGATTTTCTTGAATAAAGCCTAACTCTTCTTCAAGTTTTGTTTTTGTGGCTTCCCATGCATCATTAATTGTTTTAACAGCCTCAGTACGTTGTTGAATTGATTTTATTTCTTTCGTATTGTCACTAACGGTTTGTTCTATTAATTGTTTTGCAGAAACAATTGTTTTGCTAGATCCATTCCATTTATCAGCATATGTTTCAATTTGTTCAATAGCCTTTTCATTTGCTTCTATCTGTAACTGTAAAGAATTAGCCTGACTTGTAGTTTCATTATAGAGATTTTTCATTTCATCTATAATACTTAAATCACCATTCATAAGCTTTTCTTCAGCATCCGCACCAAACATAGATATTAATGTTTGAAGTTGAAGCATTTGCTCATAACTAGCAGTAATAGAATCAATACGTTCTTTGTATAATTCTAAAGAATTAATTTGAATATCAATGGAATCAATGGCTTCTTCCTTAGCTTTTTCTAATGCCTCTAATTCAACTTCAAGTTTATAAACAGCAGAATTATAGTTCTGATTATCTACCTCTTCCTGAGCCTCTCTAACAGCATCTTGATCGGACTCGTATACAAAACCTTGGCCTTCTCTGTAAATTCGTACATTTTTTTGCGATTTGGCTTTTTCTAACTCATAAATGGATTTCTCTAAGGCAAGTTGATTTTTAATTTCTTCGTTAGCTTTGGTTAGAGCATTTTTTTGTTCCTCAATGGATTCAATCTGAGAATCCCAATATTCTTCAGTTGCTTCTTTTTGCTCCATTAGAACATCTATCTGACTTTGTACAATACTGCTGGATGCACTAATAGAATCCTCAATCTTTTCCTGTGTTTCGGTTAAAATATCTAACTGTTCTTGTAATAATTCATTTTGTTTTTCTAATTGCTGAACTGGAAGTTTTAATATGGCTCTATTATTTTCAATTTGAGCAGTAGTAAGACTATAAATATTATCTTGAGCAGTTTGAACGTGTTGATTATATTCATCCCATTTATCAGTACCATAATCAAAGCTATTTCTCATTTTAAGAGCGGCTTCATAATTTTGTCTTTCAAATTCTTTCTGCTTTTCAATATATTCATTCATTTGAGTATATTGAGTTTCAGTACCTTGCCCGCCTTTTGTTTCAGAATAATCAATAGCATTTTGAATATCTTGAACACGACTTTCATAATAACTTATTTTATTATCACGTTCTTGTTTATTATTTTCATAAATAAGTTCTTTATTTTCTTTAAGATATTCATTATATTCTTTCTGTAATTTTGTCTTCTCTTGTTCTGATTCTGCAAGTTGTAAATTATAATTAAGAATATTCTTTTTTAAAGTTTCTTCGTCTTTAATATATTTATTCTTTTCTTTTGCAGACATTGTTTCTTGGTTATCTAAAGAAAGAATATCAAGTCTTAATTCTTCAAGCTCTAATAATACTTTAATTTTATCTTGTTCATCATCTTTTTGTTGAGCTACTGCTTTATTATACTGTTGTAACATAGATTGCCAAGCTTCATAGGCTTCTTGTGCTGCATCTATATTATCAGCAGTAGTTTCATTTGTAATCGTTTCAACAGAAAAAGTTTCTCCTGAAGTAATTTTATTTCTATAAGAACTACTTATTTTACTAGAAGCTTTATTCCATTCTTTTTCATAAGCTATAGCAGCACTTTTTGTTGTTTTAACAAGTTTTTCATCAGCTTTAATTAAATCATTATAAGCAGATAATCTTTCTTTAAATCCAGTAGTATTACTTAATTTCTC
>CALVKC010000115.1 GCA_944332505.1 uncultured Bacilli bacterium | reverse complement strand
TAACACAACCTTTCTTTAAGTAAATTATGCCATTTTGTAAGAGAATGATAAAAATAGAGTTTAGCTTTATCAATAAGCTTTTTACAAGCATCCTATAATTTGTGTTTTCTAGAAGCATAGAATCTATAATATCTAATCTGATAAGTCTAGCAATAAACTCAAAAATATGAATACGTTCGACGACGAACAAATCATCTTCATGACATTGATACCAAAAAGAGATAAAATCATCATCATCAATATCTATTATACTATATTGAGCAAAGCAAGGTCTACCACAATAACGTAAAATGTAAAAAGCAGCTTTTTTAGGATTTATAAATTCATTTTTTTTAGCTCTAACATAAAATCCATTTTCTTTTTACCGTCATTATCAAGAGCAAATTCAAGAAAATCATACCAGTAATCAGGAAAAATATCCTTAAAGTAAAATATTTAGTTTTAGGATATATTTTATATAAATCATCAGTAGTTTTAAATGTATTAATTATACTCATAAATAAATTATAACAAAAAAATAACCAAACCCAAAGGGCTTGGCGATAAAAATAAATGCTTTGTCATTTATTTTTATCTTTTTTTATTCTACTGATTTTAGAGAATCTATCATATTTATTTTCTTTAATATTATTGAGGTAATTGCTTGAACTAATATTGTAAAGAATACCATTATAATTACTGTAAATATGTAACTTAAATAAGATATTTCTTTAATAAAGATTATTTCATCTGGTTCTGCAACTACTAATACAAAATAATCTAGACCAATACCTAATATTAAACCAATGGCAATACCGATGGTGGTTAGAATTATTGTTTCACGATATACATACATCGATATTTCTTTATTGTTAAAACCTAATACTTTTAAAGTCGCAATTTCCCTTAATCTTTCACTTATGTTAATTGATGTTAAATTATATAAAACTGTTATTGCTAAAAATGATGAAAATCCTATTATTAAATAAACGATATTTCTCATGTTATTAATTATATCATTTAGCATATCCATATTATCATCACTATATTGAATAGTTGAAAAATAGTTGCTATCCATAACTATATTCCCTTTATCAGCTATATTAGTAATTATAGAATTATAAGTTATTTTATTGTTAAATGCTAATTCATAATACTCTTTGTTCATATATATGTAGTTATTAACATAATTTTTACTTATTCCTGCTATTTTGATAACATAAATTTCATTATTTGTATCTCTTAATGTAATGGTATCTCCAACATCTACATTTAGAGTATCAGCCATTTTTTCAACTATGATAGCACCATTATCTGATAAACTAAGTTGATTGTCTTTTGTATCTGTTAAATTGAAATATTGAGTTATATCATTATCTGGAAATGCAAATAAGTAACAATCTATTTTTTTGCCATCACTTTGGAATGTTAATGTTTCTGTGTGAGTATAAAGTGGGTTATCTATATTATTATTTGCAAGGAATGTATTTATTTCTTGACTTTCAGTACTTAATTCTTCATCTAATATAAGCATAGAATCATATTTTTGTATTTCTGTAAATTGTATATCAACTATTTTAGAAATACTATCTCTTATTCCAAAACCTGTAAGAAGTAGGGCAGTACAACCGGAGATACCTACAAGGGTCATTATAATTCTTTTTGTATATCTAAATAAATTTCTAAATGTTACTTTCCAAGAAAATGAAATTCTTTTCCAAATAAAATTTATTTTTTCAAGTAATACTTTACGTCCATTTTTAGGACTTTCAGGTCTTAATAATGTTGCTGGTGCTAAGATAAATTTTTTATTTACTGAATAAATAGTTACTAAAGTCATTGTTAATATACATACTTCAATTATTGTTATACATATTGGAATATTGGCATATGTTTTTAAACTTGGAATTATAAATGCAGATGTATAAACCTTATATAAAACTCTAGGAACTACTGTATAACCTATTGTAAGACCTATTAAAATACCTAAAATAGTTGCAATAAATACATATACAACATAACTCATAGTTATTTTAAAACGACTTATTCCAAGAGATGTAAAAATACCAATTTCTGTTCGTTCTTCTTCAATCATTCTAGTCATTGTGTTAAGACACATAAGGAATGCAATAACTATAAAAAATATTGGAAATACTGCTGCAATAGAATCAACTTTTGTTGCTGAATCTAAAAATGTTGTGTATCCGGCGTTATCTTCACGATCAAATAAATACCATTTTGGTTTTTCTAATTTTGATATTTTTGCCTCAGCATCACTTATTTCTTTTAAGTTTTTATTAATTTCTTCTTGAAATAAAGCATATTTTTCATTATATTCTTCATATGCTTCATCTAATGTAGTTTGTTTATTTAAAAGATTTTCTTTGTTAGTATTTAATTCGTTTATAGTACTTTCATAGGTTTGTTCCCATGTAGTTTTTCCTTCTTCTAATTTAGTATAACCATTTTTTATTTCTTCTAAATTGCTTTTTAAAGTTGTTAATTGAGTTATAATGGTACTATATTTTATGTATTCTTCACTTGTTGGATCTAAATTTGATAATAATAAGTTAATACTATTAATTTTATTTTCTAAATCACTAATACTAGCATCAATACTTGTTGTAGTAATATTTTGACTTTGTAATGCTTTATTAATAGTGTTTAGTGATTCATTTAAAGTTGTTTCTTGTGTTAAAAATTCTTGTTCAATACTTGTTTTTTGATTTTCAATTTCTGTATAACCACTTTCTATTTGATTTAAACCATTAGTAATTTGTAGTTGAGCATAATTTAAATCAGCAAGGGTAGTTGCAAAAGTTTTTTCATTTTTTTGACGTTCATTTTCGATTTTTTCTCGAGCATCATATATTTCTTCCATAGCTTCAGTTTTGATTTGTTCATATCTAATTGTTTCTTGAATTGGAGCTAATTCTTCCAATTCTTCTCTTAAAATTTCGATTTGTTCTTCATAGTCATCTTTATATGAAGTTTTTTCTTGACTATCTTTAGCTATAATATATATTTCAGTATAATATTCTAAATTAAAATTATCTTTAGGAATGTAGATAAAATTATCGAGTTTACCATCAGATACAGTAGAAGTTCCTAAATGTTTATAAACATACATACTACTTCTAATTGTTCCAACAACTTTAAAAGTATTGGTTTTTAAATAATCTGTATAGTTTTCATCAGTTATAGTTATAGTATCTCCGATATTATATGAGCCTTCCATAACTAAGCATTCATTATTATTTTTAGGTAAATTACCACTAGTTAATACAATATTATTAATTTTATCAGTGATACCATATATTTTGGTTGCATCACCATCAATAACTGTTTCATAAGAGTAGTTTTCTTCAACTATATAGGTGTTTTCTAATTCTTTAATAGCATTTAAATCATCATCAGTAAGACCCATGGTACTAACAATTCGAAAATCTAATAAATTTGTCTCATCATAATATTCATCAAGAGTTTTTATCATATCAGATGATGTTTCACGAACTCCAGCGAAGAAAGCTGAACCTAGTGCAACAATTAATATTAATGATAAAAATCTACCTATCTGTTTTCTAATTTTTATTATTGAATTTTTTAATAATAACATTACCAATCAATCTCCTCAACAGGTTTTGGTTTTAGATTTTTCTCTATAGATTCTATTGTACCATTTTTAACCTTTATTACTTTATCAGCAATTTGAGCAATTATAGAGTTATGAGTAATAATTATTGTAGTAGTCTTTGTTTCATGACAAGTATCTTGTAATAATTTTATAATCATCTTGCCAGTTTTACTATCAAGTGCTCCGGTGGGTTCATCACAAAGTAATATTTTTGGATTTTTAGCTAGGGCTCTAGCAATAGATACTCTTTGTTGTTCACCCCCAGAAAGTTGTGCTGGGAAGTGATCCATTCTTCCCCTTAAACCAACTTTTTTTAAAGTTTCTTCGCTATCTTTGGGATTTTTGCATATTTGATTAGCAAGTTCAACATTTTCTAAAGCAGTAAGATTACCAACTAAATTATAAAATTGAAAGACAAAACCAATATCATATCTTCGATATTTAGTTAGTTC
>CALVKC010000114.1 GCA_944332505.1 uncultured Bacilli bacterium | reverse complement strand
GATGGAAGCGTATTTATATTTGATGAGCCAAGTATAGGTTTGCATCCTCAAGATGTAAAAACATTATTAAATGTATTTCAAAAGTTGATTGATAATGGTGCTACAATAATTGTAATTGAACACGACTTGGATGTAATTAAAAATTCTGATTATATTATAGATATGGGACCAGAAGGCGGATACCTTGGAGGTGAGGTTGTTGCCTCAGGAACTGTGCAAGATATAAAGGAAAATAAGAAAAGCATTACGGGAAGGTATTTGTAACTGAATGCTGAATATTTAAATTATTAGAAGAAAAGAGTTTAGAATATAATAATAATTTTTCGTGGGTGAATTGTATAATGAAAAAAATATTAGTTGTAGAAGATGATGTGGATATACATAATTTAATAAAAAATGTATTAGAAAAAGAAAGGTATGATGTAATAAGTGCATATTCTGGAACAGAAGCATTATTATTAATTGAAAAGAAAGACCTAGATTTAATATTATTAGATTTAATGATACCTGGACTAAGTGGAGAAGAAATAATTAAGAAAGTTAAGAATATACCAATTATAGTTATAAGTGCCAAAATATCATCCGAAGATAAAGTAAATGCATTATCTATAGGAGCAAATGACTATATTACTAAACCTTTTGATACAAGTGAGCTTTTAGCAAGAATAAAAGTTCAATTACGCTTAAGTAAAAAAGATAATAATGTAAGTTTAAGTTATAAAGATATGATTTTAGATAAGAACTCACATACATTATATATAAAGGATAAGAATATTAATTTGACAAAAACTGAATATACAATATTAAGACAATTATTATTAAATCCAAAACAAATTATAACAAAAACTAAATTAATTCAACTACTAAATGAGAATGATAAAATAAATGTTGAAACTCAAGTATGTGATGAAAACTCTTTAAAAGTTCATATAAGCAATATAAGGAAAAAAATAAAAAAAGTTACAGAGCAACAATATATAGAATCTGTATGGGGAATTGGTTTTAAATTGTATGACTAAAAATCTTAACTATTTTTTTACTAATCCTTAACTATTTTCTTAACTGTTTTATGATAATGTATTTCATAAGAAAGGAGAAGAAAATGGAATATATTTTAGAAGCAAAGAATATTGAGAAAAAATATGGTCATTTTAAAGCATTAGACAATCTTAATATGCACATTCCAAAAGGTGCTATATATGGGTTGATTGGAAAAAATGGAGCAGGAAAGACTACTTTAATAAGATTACTTTGTGGTTTACAAAGGCCTACGTCAGGGGAATATACTCTTTATGGTACTTTAAATAATAGCAGAAAAATTGCTGAAGAAAGAAAGAGAGTAGGAGGGATTGTAGAAACGCCATCTATTTGTTTAGATATGACGGCTGAAGATAATCTCAAAGAACAATATAAAATTATAGGTTTACCTTCTTATGACAATTTACAAGAAATACTAGAATTGGTCAGATTAAACAATACAGGTAAGAAAACTGCTAAACATTTTTCTCTAGGAATGAAACAAAGACTGGGCTTAGCAATTAGCTTAGTTGGAAATCCGGATTTATTAATTTTAGATGAACCTATAAATGGATTAGACCCAGAAGGAATTATAGAAATTAGAGAATTAATTTTAAGACTTAATAAAAAAAAAGGAATTACTTTTCTGATTTCTAGTCATTATTTAGATGAACTGTCTAAAATTGCAACTTTTTACGGCATTATAGACAAAGGAAAAATTATTAAAGAAATTGATAAAGATGAATTAGAACAAAATTTTAGAACAAGAACACAAATTAATGTATCTAATTTAAAAGAATGTGTTAAGTATTTAGAAGAAAAAAATTTCACTTATAAAGTTATTTCTGATAGTATAGTAGACATATATGAAAAAATAAATGTATCGGAACTTGTTATTGCACTCTCAAAAAGAAATTGTATAGTAAATGATTATCAAGAAAAAGGAGAATCATTAGAAAATTACTATTTGAACTTAATAGGAGGTGCAAAAAATGATTAAATTATTGAAAGCAGGGTTTTTTAGATTAAAAAAAGATGTTATATTTTGGTTATTTATATTTTTAACTATTGGAATGGCAGGATTCACATTATTTAGATATTTATCTAATGAAGGAGTATATTTAGATAAAATATTGAATGAATTTATAATGTATATAGGACTTTTTATAGCAATATTTGTAAGTATTTTTGTTGGTAAAGAATATGGACAAGGTATTATAAGAAATAAAATAATTGTTGGACATAGTAGGATTTCAATTTTTTTATCAAACCTTATAATTAGCATAGTAGTTTCGCTTTTATGCGAATTGATTTATTTAATAATAGTTTTTTTGATAGGAATACCTTTATTTGGGCAAATGCAAATGTCATTTTCTCAATTTGCAATAGTGCTATTAAATACAGCTTTAGTTATCATATCATTTTGTTCTATTTATAATTTTATAACAATGATATGTTCAGAAATAACAATATCAATAAGTATATGTATAATTCTATTTGTAGCAATGTTTGTTGCACAAGCAGCATTGGGCTTTACAGCGAATAGTCGAAAATATATTGAACATGCTTTTTGGGATAATGGAAATAAATATATTATTAGCCAAGAACCTGATCCAAACTATCCAGGAGATGAAAAAGTTAAACAAGCGAGGACGCTTTATCTTTCTATTCCTCAAGGTCAAGCTATGAAAATTGGAGGTAATGATTTAACATATTCGGCACAAATGGCTATTAGTTCAATTATTTTAATAGGTGTAGTAAATATTGTTGGAGTATGTATTTTTTCTAAAAAAGAATTAAAATAAGGGGGAAAAGTGAATATTAGCTTATTAATAATAACAATCATATTGTTTTTGATTTGTATATTTCTTGCAGTCAAATTATATGTAATTAAACAATCAATTAAAGAAATCGAAAAATCTTTTTCTAAGATATTGAGAACAGATACTAATAATATAATAGCAATATCTTCATCAGATAAAGATATTAAAAATTTAACTATAAATTTAAATAATAATTTATCAGAGTTAAGAGGACAAAAGTTGCAATACAAAAATGGAAACCAAGAGCTAAAAAAAATAATAACTAATATTTCACATGATTTAAGGACTCCATTAACAGCTATAAAAGGATATGTTGATTTAATTGAGCAAGAAAAATTATCTAATAATCAGAAAGAATATTTAAAAGTAATACAAAAAAAGTCAAATGAATTAACGGAACTTACGGGTCAATTGTTTGAATATACAAAGCTGATGGACATTGATGTAAAAATTAAAAAAGAAGAATGTTGTATAAATGAAATTTTGGAAGAAACGTTGGTGAGCTATTATAGTATATTTAAGGAACAAGATATTATTCCAAACATTTCAATTTGCAGTACAAAGGTATATAAAATTGTAAATAAAATTTCAATTATAAGGGTATTTGAAAATATTTTATCAAATGTTATTAAATATAGTAATGGAGATTTAAAGGTCGAGATGCAAGAGAATGGAACAATTACTTTCTCTAATAAGGCCACTTCTTTAGATGAAACAACAGTTCAAAAGATTTTTGACAGATATTTTTCGGTAGAAAATGCAAAAGAGTCAACTGGTATAGGGTTATCGATTGCTAAACAATTAGTAGAATTAAATAATGGCAGTATAAAGGCGGAATATGTGAATGGATATTTAATTATTGAAATTAAACTTTAATATAAACCATAAGATTAGAAAATTATTCTCTATTTTTTAACTTTAGGGATAGCTCATAAAAGATTATTCTTTTATGAGCTTTAAAAATTCTATAACTTCTTTTTTAGGATTTTTTGAATATAAAATACCATAAGGAATTGTGTATTTTGTATCAAGAGGAAGAGTAACTAAAGATGGGTGTAAATCTTTCCAACAATTTAGAGTAATTAGTAAAATACCGTTTGTTTCAGCCTTATTAAATGTTTCTAAATCATAATAATTATGAACCAGAAACGGTAGAACAATTTATGGTTTGGGGTGGAAGAAAATAAAAAAGAGGAAATAGAGTAGAGAACTATAAAGAGTAGTTCTCTTTTTTCTTAAGAATCAGTTATTTATTCGATTGATAAAAATATTTAATTATGATA
>CALVKC010000113.1 GCA_944332505.1 uncultured Bacilli bacterium | reverse complement strand
TTGGCGCTTTAGCTTGAATAAACCACTGGTTCTACCAGTGGTGGGTAAAAAACTTTAGTATATAAAAAACTCCTGATATAATAGTAAGTGATTTGGCGATCGCATTACTAAAATAAAAGGAGGTAAAAAATGAAGAATGAAATAAAAAAATTAGAACATTCATCATATAGGTGTCAATATCATATAGTATTTGCACCAAAATATAGGAGAAAAGTAATATATGGAGAATTGAAAGCTGACATAGGCAAAATACTAAGAAAATTATGTAATGAAAAGAAAGTAGAAATAATCGAAGCAGAAGCCTGTTCAGATCATATCCATATGTTAGTAAGTATTCCTCCATACCTGAGTATATCACAGTTTATGGGGTACATCAAGAGCAAAAGTGCATTGATGATATTTGATAGGCATGCAAATTTGAAATATAAATATGGAAACAGACACTTTTGGGCAACAGGATATTTTGTAGATACAGTAGGAAAAAATGAAAAAATAATAAAAGAATATATAAGAAATCAATTGCAAGAAGATTATATATCAGACCAAATAGGAATAGAAGAATATGTGGATCCATTCAAAAAAGAAAATAAGTAAAAAAAGCCACTGGTAAGTGGCAGCAGTAATAGTAATGCGATGTCAAATATTCAATACCGCCTTTCAGGTGGTGAGCAAGTAATTCCCCTTCTAGGGGATGAACAAACCACCCGTTCACGGGTGGTTATGATTTAAGTAGATTTTTTACGTTATATTCAAAGATATTAATTGTTAGCCAGCGAATAGAATATATGGATTTTAATCTAATGAAATATTTTATAGTAAAAAAATATATTTTATGATATACTATTATTACAAGGTAGGAGAGTGATGAAAATGATGTACCCATTTTGTAAATATTCTGATGGAACAGAAGTAGTATTTTCAGATATTAAAAAAAATGATAATGATGAAGAAATCTTATATATTCATTTTGAAAGACCTACAGAAAACGGATTTGATAGTGTAAGGTTTGAACTTCCAAGTTATAATATAGTATATATAGATGGAAATTATACAAATGATGAAATAGAAATGTTTAAAAAAATTGTAGAAAAAGGTGCTCCTTACTTTTATAAATGGTCAAGAGAAGGAGGAATAAAAATTGCCTAGTATATTTGAAATATTTGGCTATAAAATATATTTTTGGTCAAATGAAAATAATGAACCAATACATGTTCACATATCTAAAGGAATTCCTTCAAAAAATGCTACAAAAGTATGGCTTACTCAAAGTGGAGGATGCATTTTAGCTAATAATAATAGTAGAGTAAAAAATAATGATTTGAACAACTTGCTTGATGCAATTACATCTAATTATTTTTTTATTATAGCAGAATGGAAAAAGTTTAACTGTACTGATGAAGTAAAATTCTATTGTTAAAAGGAAGTAATTATAATTGATAATTACTTCCTTTTGTGTTAATATGATTGTGAATAAATATATTACTAATGATTAATAAAAGGAGTGAAATATATGAAAAGGGGATTAAAAATATTTTTAATAATAATAGGATTAATAATTGTAATGGGCTTGGCTTTTTTTGCAGTTGATTATTTTAGAGTGCAAAAACAAGAAGAGCCCATATTTTGTTTTAAAACAACTACTTATAGAGATGGAGGGACACAAGAATATTTAGGTCTTGGATATAAAATTATAGATTTTAATACTTCAAATGGATATGATGAAATTAAAATTGGAACATGGTTTATGAACTATAAAGATTTTCAAAATGAGATGAATTCACAATCAACAATTAATGCGATAATTGTAAATGTAAATGACAATTCATTAGGAGTAGTACGTAAAGATAATCTAAATGAAATAATGATTATAGCCATTCCTGATGAAGATGAGAATGAATACAAGGAAAATGAAGAAATATTAATTTATTTTGATGGTACTATTTTAGAAACATATCCAGCTCAAGTTAATAATGTTTCTAAAATCGAAATTTTAAATGAAAAGAGTAATGAAACAATTCCGACAAATGTTTTAAGATATTTTAATAGTTCAAAAGATAATTTAGAAGTTACAGCAGATAATATATCAAATTCAGAAATTATTATTAATATCAAAGATACTAACGAAATAAAATATGAATTTTCTAACAAATATTCTATATTAAAAAAGAATGAAGATACTAGTCAAGAAGAACCAGAAATAGTCGTTTCAGAAACTTCAAATTCTACATCAAGTTCTGAAGGTACAGGAGTTCCAATCTGGGAGGAAGTTAGTAAAATTTCAGATATAGAAAGTAGAGATACTGTAAAATCTGATGATGTAGATGAGCAAACAAAGAGAATGACTTTTAATTTGGAAGAATTATATGGAGTATTAAAAGAAGGAAAATATGAATTTGTGCTATCTTCAACAGATACAGTTACAATTAGAATATATTTTGAAGTAAAAGAAGATGGAACAGTAGAAAATATAGAAATTAATGTATGATAGAGGAAAAAATATGAGTAAAAATAAGAAATTAATTAACAATATTATTATTATAATTTTTATTGTTAACATTTTTATGGCTATTTCTTTTATTTTAAAAGAAAGTCATGTACTAAATGTTAATTCAAAAAATGAAGAGCAAATTAAAAATTTGCTAAAATCTGAAATAGAAAAAACAGACAATATCAATAAATTAGAATTAGGTCAAGGATTTAATTCAGGAGAGCTAACAATATATTATAAAAATGGCGATTCTAAAAAGATTATAATTACAGAAGGAATGCTTAATGATGGTGCTGTAGGATATATAAAAGCAAATGGTTATAGTTTAGATGAGATTGCTAGAAATATATTGATAATTTCATTTATATTATTAATAATTTGGTTAATAGTAAGAAAAATAAAAATTAATGATGAAAATTCTATAAAAAAACTTTTAAAAGAAAATATAAATAAAACAATAGCAATTATTGTTTTAGGTTGTCTAATACTAGCAGTAACAATATTTACCTTCTATATTGAAAGCCCAAAGCAAAATATGATGTATATAAAAGAATATTCAGAAAATGAAGATTTTTATCTACTAAATGGAATGATGTATGTTAAAAACAACACTGATGAATATGTACAAGTACCTGGTGATTTTTCCGAAATGAATATTAGTGATTATACCAAAGGAACGTATCAGGCAAAAACGAGTATTGGAAATATGTACTTTTATTACAAAAAAGATGGAAAAATTTATTTAGTATTATCACCTAATTCAAATTGTGATAATTGGAATACAAAAGAATTAACATCAGAAGAAATTGGAATTCCAGAAAATTCAAAAATAAAATATATAAAAGTTTATGGAACTTATGGATATATTTTTTATATCGCTCCAGATGGAATTGGAGGAATATTAAAGTCAACAACAGAAGGAGATTACTGGGAAAAAATAAAAACAGAATTTGTATTAAATGATAATTGCGAATTAAAATTTTTAAATGAATATGGAATGACTGCTGATGGTTTTTTAACAGTACCAAATGATGATAATTCAAAATGTGATATATATGAAGTTGACGATTTAGAAGAAAAAACATTCAAGAAAATAGATATAAGTAATTTATATAAAGGCAATAAAAAATTAGATTATTATCATATGCCAGAGTATTGGGATGCAAATGAACTTTATTGTATAATGGAAGTTGGAGAAAGTAGTACTGATACAAATACAGAAAAGTTTGTTGCAAATGATGGGTATTGGCAAACATTAGAAGATTATTACAAAGAAAAGGAAGAGCAGGCTAAGCGTGAAGAGGAATATATTAAAAGATATAATGAAACAGTAGAAAATTTAGATTCAGATATATTTTTAATTGATGCAGAAAACTATGATGTGAAGACGAATGAAATTAAAATAACGGAGAAAGAAGCTAAAAAAATAGCTGAAAATGGATTTGAAATTATAAGAACAATTGATGGTAAAGATTACTATACATATAAAGAAACAATAGAAATAAAAGAGGTATCAGCTAATAGATTCTTTACAGCAAAATATAATGGGTCTAAAGATACTTATCCAAATAAAAAAAGAAAAGTTTATGTTGTAACTAAAAGTGATGATGCTGGAAATGGTGTATCTGTTTATGTGGATGTAACAACAGGTCTCATAATAGGAGGAAATTTATTTGGAGTTTAGAAAAAATAAAAAAGAGGTGGAAATATG
>CALVKC010000112.1 GCA_944332505.1 uncultured Bacilli bacterium | reverse complement strand
ATTTGTGCAACAAATATGCTGTAACCTGGTCAGGATTGGAAAATAGCAGCCATATCAGCCTCTATTTGTGTGCACTTTTTATTTTTGGGGATGTTTTAATGAAAAATTTATATAAAGAATGTATTGATTTAGCAAAAAAGTCTGTTAAATGTGGGGATATACCAGTTGGAGCAATAATTGTTAAAGATGGGATAATTATTGGAAAAGGATATAACACTAGAGAAAAAGATTATAATATACTTGGACATGCAGAAATTAATGCTATAATAAATGCTTCTAAAAAAATTAATAATTGGAATTTAAGTGATAGTGAAATGTATGTGACATTAAAACCGTGTTCAATGTGTATGGAAATAATTAAACAATCACGGATAAAAAATGTTAATTATTTATTAGATAAACCGGATCATAAAAAAGAATTTTATAAAACTAAGTTTAAAAAAATAGATGAAAATGATTACAATGATGAATATTTGAAAATATTACAATCTTTTTTTAAGAAATTAAGAGAAAAGTAACAAATATTATGGTATAATTTTATAGGGAGGCATCTATGAGTTACAAAGTATTATATAGAAAATATAGACCAGATAGTTTTGATAATCTTATTGGTCAAAAGGCAATAGTAGATATATTAAAGAACTCTATAAAAGACAATAAAATTGCACATGCATATTTATTCTCTGGCCCGAGAGGAACTGGTAAAACATCAACAGCTCGAATTTTGGCAAAAGCGATTAATTGTTTAAATAATAAAGATGGGTTAGCGTGTAATGAGTGTGAAAATTGTTTAAATTTTAATGGAAATCCTGATATTATTGAAATAGATGCTGCTTCAAATAATGGTGTCGATGAAATCAGAGAATTGATAAATAATGTTAAAATAATGCCAACTTCACTAAAATATAAAGTATATATAATAGATGAAGTACACATGCTTAGTCAAAGTGCTTTTAATGCATTATTATTAACTTTAGAAGAACCACCAGCTCATGTAGTATTTATTTTAGCTACAACTAATATTGAAAGTGTACCAATTACAATTTTATCTAGGTGTCAAAGATATGATTTTAAAAAAATAAATGAAGATGATATATATAAACAGTTAGAATATATATGTAATAACGAAAATATCTTATATGAAGCTGATGGATTAAAAGAAATTTCCCTTTTAGCGGATGGTGGATTAAGAGATGCCTTAAGTATTTTAGATCAATTATCAAAGAATAATATTAAAATTACACTAGATTTAGTAATTAATGAAATTGGTAGTATTTCAAATAAAAAGATTGATGACATAATTACTTTTCTTGATGAAAACAATTATTCTGAAATAGATAAAATTATTAATTCCTTCTTAAATAGCAATTTAAACTATAAAGTTGTAATTAAAAAATTGATTAATTCTTTAACTAAAAAAGCAATTAGTATATTGGAAACAGGAAAATGTAATAATCTTGATTATGATAAGTGTAAAAAATTAGTATTTGAACTTAATGATATAATGAATAAAATTAATATAAATATCGAACCATATTTATTAATTAAATTAGTATTATTAAGTTATGTTACATCAAATAGTACTTCTTTAAAGACTAAAGAAGAAAAAAACAATTGTAAAATAGTGAAAAAGTGTGAAAATAATGAAATTAATAATTTAAAAAACGATAAAGAAGATACTATAAAATCTAAAAAAAGTAAAAAAGAAAATGTAGACAGATTTTCAAAATTAAATGAAATTAGAATAAATAATTGTTTTGTAAAAGCATCTAAAAGTTATTTAAATAGTTTTCAAGAAATGTGGAATAAATTTATTAATAATATAGATATAAATTTAAAAGGATTACTTAGTGACACTAAAGTAGCCACGGCATCGGATACATATGCAATAGTTATGACCACTATAAGACATAAAGATTTGGAAATAAACGAGAATTTAGAAGAAATAATAAATTTATTTAATAAAAACTTAAAAGAAAATTATAAACTTATATTTATTGATGAATATAGATGGAATGAAGAAAAACGAAAATATATTGAAAATATTAAGAACAAGTATAAATATGAATATATTGAAGAAGCAATGGATAATACTCAAGAAGATGATATTGAAGACATTGTAAACGGAGTATTTGATATGGATAAAATAGAAATAGAATAGGAGAGATGTTTATGAATATGCAACAATTAATGCAACAAGCACAAAGAATGCAAAGAGAAATTACTAAGAAGAAAGAAGCTATAGACGCCCAAGAATTTAAGGGAAAGTCTGAATGGGTAGAATTGAGTTTCAACGGAAAGAAAGAAATTAAATCTTTTAAAATTATAAAAGATGGTGTAATTGATGACGATGATAAAGAAATGTTAGAAGATATGATTATGATTGCTATAAAAGATGCATTTAATAAAATTGATGCTGAAACTGAAAAAGAACTTGGTCAATATGCTTCAATGAGCGGATTGATGTAAAATGGTATATCCAAAGTCTTTAGAAAAATTAATTAATTTTTATAAAAAACTTCCGGGGATTGGAGAAAAAAATGCTGAAAGATTAGCATTATCAACGATAAATTTTAAAGATGAAGAAATAGATTCTTTTAAAGATGCATTACAAGATGTTAAAACTAAAATTCGCAAATGTAAAATCTGTGGACATCTTGCAGAAGATGATATCTGTGATATTTGTAAGGATGAAAATAGAGATCATAATTTAATATGTGTTATAGAAGATTATAAAAGTGTTTTTTCGTTTGAAAAGGTTGGTAATTATAAGGGAGTATATCATGTATTAAATGGCTTAATTTCTCCTGCGGATAATATTGGACCAGATAATATCAATTTAGCATCATTAGTTAAAAGAGTTGAAAGTTTAGAAAAACCAGAACTTATTTTAGCATTAAAATCAACAATTGAAGGAGAAACAACTACTCTTTATATTAAGAAAATTTTTGAAAAGAAAAATGTTTTAATATCTCGGCTTTCATATGGAATACCAATGGGTGCGGAAATAGATTATTTAGATATAATTACATTAGATAAAGCCTTAGAAGATAGGAAAAAAATATCTGAATAAAAAAATAGTTTAGGCATATATTTTTAGTATGAAAGAGATAATTATAACGGTAATTAAAAAGATTATTTTAGCAATATGTTTAATATATGCATTTAATTTATTAGTAAGTGGTTTAAAAATATTCATACCAATAAATTACATAACTGTTGGGGTAGTATCTTTTTTAGGAATGAGTGGTTTACTCGCATTAATAGCAATATATTTTGTAATATTATAATGGAGGTTAAGTGATAGAAGAAGTAAAAGAAAAAGTAGTAAAAATGTATCATGAGCAAAAGTTAGCTCATGCTTATTTGTTTGTAACAAACAATATTGATAAGGCAATGCTAGATATTATTGATATAATCAAGCAAATTTTTTGCCCTGAAAAGTTTAGTCATGATTGCAACAATTGTAATATTTGCAATTTAATAAATCAATTATATTTACCTTCATTAGTAATTATCACTCCGGATGGTAAAACAATAAAAAAAGAACAAATTCTTGATTTAAAAAAACAATTTAGTACAAAGCCAATATATACAAAAGAAAATATTTATATTATAAAAAATGCTGAATGTTTAAATGCTTCATCTGCAAATACTATGTTAAAATTTTTAGAAGAACCAGAAGAAGATATTATAGGTTTTTTCCTAACTAATAATGTTAATAATGTAATTAATACGATTAAAAGCCGTTGTGAAATTATCAATATGTTTTATTCCGAAGCGGCGTTAACAATAAACACTTTAGATAATGAAAATAATTATAAATACTTTGAGGTTGCTAAAGAATATTTAAGAAAAATTGAGGTAGAAAAAAAAGATGGAATAATGTATAATAATAGTGATTTGTTAAATATATTTAGTGAAAGAGAAGATATAAAGATAGTTTTTCAGATATTAGTTTTAATATTTGAAGAGTTATTAAAATACAAATATAATTTAGACAATCAATTTGCTATATTAAATCTTGATTTTTTAGTAAATTTAGATGAAAAAGTCATATTAAAAAAGATTAATTTACTAAATGAATTTTTAGATAATTTAAATAGTAATGCCAATTTAGAATTATTATTAGATAGATTTGTAATAGAAATGAGTTGATTATATGAAAGTATATGGCATAATTTTTAAAGATGGAAATAAAACTTATAATTTTAA
>CALVKC010000111.1 GCA_944332505.1 uncultured Bacilli bacterium | reverse complement strand
AGTGATTCTGATACTGGTGATGATAAAATGGTTAGCAGTGCTAAAAAGGAAAATAAAACTGTTATGGATATAGCAAGGTTTTATACTGATGCATTTTTTAAAGATTTTGATGCTCTTAATAATAGAATGCCTGATGTTGTAAGTCCTGCGACTGCTAATATAAGTGAATATATAAAAATAATTACAAAATTATTAGATGATGGTTATGCTTATAAATCTGGTGGTAATATTTATTTTGATACTACTAAATTAAAAGATTATTATCAACTTACTAATCATAAGGCCGATGAAATGGTGGTTGGAGTACGTGAAGGTGTTGAAGAAGATAATAATAAGAAAAATCAAAATGATTTTGTTTTATGGTTTACAAAATCAAAATTTGAAGATCAAGAATTAAAATGGGATAGCCCTTGGGGACTTGGATATCCTGGCTGGCATATTGAATGTTCTGGGATAAGTATAAAATTTTTAGGAGAATATTTAGATATTCATGGTGGTGGTGTTGATAATATTTTTCCACATCATACTAATGAAATTGCTCAAAGTGAATCTTATTTAGGTCATAAATGGTGTAATTATTGGTTTCATAATGAACATTTAAATGATGAATCCGGGAAAATGAGTAAAAGTCATGGTGCAATATTAACAGTTAGTGCATTACAAGAAAAAGGATATAATCCTTTAAGTTTTAGATATATGTGTTTAATGAGTCATTATCGTAAACAATTAGTCTTTTCCTTTGAATCTTTAGATGGTGCTGAAAATGCTTATAAAAAATTATTAAATAAAACAAAGACTTTGAAATTTAATGAACAATATAACGAAGAAGATTTTAATAAATGGGATGCTAAATTTAAGGAATGTTTAGAAGATGATTTAAATACTGCAAATGCTCTAACTGTTTTATATGAAATGTTAAAAAGTGATATTGATGAAGCAACTAAATATCATTTAGTATATAATTTTGATAAAGTATTAAGTTTAGAACTAATAAAAGATATTGATGATAATGAAGAAAATGATGAAGAAATATTAAAACAAATAGAAAAAAGAAATGAAGCAAAGAAAAATAAAGATTATGAAACTGCTGATAAAATAAGAAATAGTTTATTAGAAAAGGGAATAGTTTTAAAGGATACCCCTGAAGGAACTATTTATGAAAGAGTTTAATGAAAAAGATATTTAATCTACTTCTAATAATTATTTCTTTTTCTTTTATAAATGTTTATGCTCAAGATTTTGAAATTAGTGCTCAAAATGTAATTTTATACAATTTAAATGATAATACAGTTATTTATGAAAAAAATAGTGAAGAAAGAGTAAGTATTGCTAGTATAACTAAAATAATGACTTCAATTGTTGCACTTGAAAATATAGATGATTTAAATGATTATGTTACTATAACTCAAGAAGATTTTAATGGAACTGTTGGCTATTCTAAAGCAGGTTTTAATATTGGAGATAAAGTAACTTATGAAGACTTATTATATGGTATTTTACTTCCTAGTGGTGCCGATGCGGTGAATGCAGTAGTTAATAATACATTGGGTTATGATAAATTTATTATAGCAATGAATGATACTGCTAAAAAAATTGGTTTAGAAAATACGAGTTTTGAAAACCCTATAGGTAAGGATAATGAAAATAATTATTCTACTGCTAAAGATGTGGCAAAGATGTTAAAGTATGCTTTAGAAAATACTAATTTTAAAAAGATATTTACTACTAAAGAATATACTACAACTAATAATATAAATTTAAAAAGTACATTAATGCCATATAAAAATATATTAGATATAAGTATAATTGATGGATCAAAAAGTGGTTTTACAAGTAATGCTGGAAGATGTTTAGCATCTATTTCTACAATTGATGATGTGAGTTATTTGTTGGTTGTACTTAATTCTAGTTTAAGTAATGCTTATAATGCCGTTAAAGATTCAATTGCTATATATGATTATTATAGTAATAATTATAGTTATCAATTAGTATTAGAATCTGATAAAGTTATTACAAGTTTACCTATAAAATATAGTAAAGAAAAAGAATATGGTATTACAAGTAATGATGATATAAAATTATATTTAAAAAATGATACAGTAGATAATTTAACTTATGAATTTGATGGTATTGAAGAAATAAAATATAATACTAAAAAAGATAGTTATTTAGGAACTATAAAAGTATATAATGAAGAAGAATTATTATATGAAAGTGATGTATATTTAAATAAAGATATTACATATTATAATTTTTATTTAATTGGAGGAATATTATTATTAATTATTATTGTAATTATTTTATTATTTAAAAAGGAAAAAAGACATAAAAGGAAACGCAGATAAAAATGAATTTATTAAATATTAAAAATTTAGATATTGTTGTAATTATTCAAGAATCAATAGCTGAAACTAGAGAAAGATTAAAAGGATTAGATTATAATCAAACTTGTAAAATTTATAGTGGTTTATTATTTGAAATTTTAAAAAGCAAAGGTGTATTAGTACATTTAATGAATACTAGAGATTTTGGAAATTTTTATGAGCATATATTTTTATTAGCATTTGATGGTAATAATTATTATTTAATTGATTTAACATATAGGCAATTTAATGATGAATATTTAAATGATTTATATGAGAAAGGGTTTATGTTAGTAAATCAAATATCGTATAACTATTATTTAAAAATTGTTACAAATAATATGTTGCATTTAGATTTAAATGATTCTTTTACATCTAACATAAGAAAGTAAAGGGAAATAATAATGATTGGAATATTTGATTCAGGTATTGGGGGAGTAACAGTATTTAAAAAGATATTAGAAAAAATACCTAATGGACACTTTATTTATTATAGTGATTCAATTAATAATCCTTATGGTGATAAATCTAGGGATGAGTTAATAAATATAGTAGATAATATAGTTAATAAACTAATAAATTTAGGAGTAAAAGTAATTGTAATAGCTTGTAATACAGCAAGTTATGTATGTAAAGATTATTTAAGAAATAAGTATAAAAATATTATATTTATTGCTATTGAGCCGGCGTATAAAATGGTTTATGATAATAATTTTAATGGTAAAACTTTAGTTATGGCAACTAAAGGAACTATTGAAAATGAAAAGTTTTTAGCACTATATCATAAATATGATAATCATAAAACTATATTACTTCCTTGTATTTCTCTTGCTGATTTAATAGAACAAAATGGTAATGTAATGGATTACTTAAATAAAAATCTAAAAGAATATAAAGATATAGATAATGTTGTTTTAGGTTGTACTCATTATCCACTTATTAAAAATGAAATTAGTAAAGTTTTAGGTAATGTAGAGTTTTATGATGGATCTGATGGTGTTAGTAGAGAGTTAGTAAAACAATTAAATGCTAATAATATAAAATATACTTATGATAAATTGGAAATAAAGTATATTGATTCTAGTAATAATTTAGATAAAGAAAAAAGATTTTATGAAATATTAAATAAATGATTTACTTATTAATAAAATATTACTATAATAAATTTCATCTGGGGGGATAATTATGATAAATTGTGATTTGTTGGAATATAAAATATTTGTAGAAAAATATTATAGGGTTTCTTTAAGTTTCTTTTTAGAAGTACCTTTTAATATACAATTATTGCTAAAAATACATGAATATTTATTTGGTGATAAGTATATAAAATATGATGCTAGTGATGAAGTATATGTTAAGATAAATAATCTAATGAATAAGTTGTTTGAAAATATGAAAAAAGGGTTGCCAACTCATGAATTAATTGAATGTATTGAAAATATGCTTGGTTTAATATATTTATATCAACCTTTTTATGATGGTAATAGAAGAAGTTGTTTAATTTTACAAAAAATATTATACCAATTATTAGGAATTCAATTATATATTCCTTTGGATGAAAAAATTATTAACTATTCATTAGTTGAAATATTTTATTATGAAACAGATGCTATTCAACCTGAAGCAATAAATAAGAAATTAAAAAGAAGTAGATTAAATTTATTAGAAGGGAAAAAAGATGAAAATATTTGATTGGACAAATTATATAAAAGAAGATGAATTAATTGAAGTAGTAAATGCTTTAAATAATGATAAAATAGTAGTATTTCCTACTGAAACAGTTTATGGAATTGGGGGTAATGCCTTAAAAGTTGATGTAATAAATAAATTATTTCAAGCTAAAAAAAGAGATTATGG
>CALVKC010000110.1 GCA_944332505.1 uncultured Bacilli bacterium | reverse complement strand
AATTTAGAAGATTTAAAAGAGATTTGTAATATAGTAGGAACCAAAAGCAAGTACTATTTACAAAATTTTGAAGACAGTCAAGATGTGATTGATCATAGTTTACATGGTTTTAATCATGATGAACTATTATTAATAGATAATTATTTAAAAGAAAGTTTCCCAAATGTGGAAATTCGAGCTTTATCGTAAAAATAAGGAGGAGGATAAATATGTATAAAGTAAGAAAAAGAGAAGGAAAAATAGTTAATTTTGATATTAAGAAAATTGATGATGCTATTAAAAAGGCATTTGATTCAGTAGATAGAAAGTATGATGATAATGTTATAGATTTTTTAGCATTAAAGGTAACAGCAGATTTTGAACCAAAACTAAAAGATAATATTATAACTGTAGAAGATATTCAAGATAGTGTAGAAACAGTATTAATAAAAGCAGATTATGCAGATGTAGCTAAATCATATATTTTATATCGTAAGTTACATGAAAAAATGCGTAACATGAAATCAACCGTACTTAATTACAAAGATGTAGTAAACAGTTATATAAATGTAACTGATTGGCGAGTAAAAGAAAACTCTACTGTAACATATTCAGTTGGTGGATTAATTTTAAGCAACAGTGGAGCAATAACAGCAAATTATTGGTTAAGTGAAGTATATGATGAAGAAATAGCCAATGCTCATCGTAGTGGAGCAATACATCTACATGACTTATCAATGCTTACAGGATATTGTGCAGGATGGAGTTTAAAGCAACTTATTCAAGAAGGTCTAGGTGGAGTTCCAGGCAAAATTACATCATCACCAGCAAAACACTTATCAACACTATGTAATCAAATGGTAAACTTCTTAGGTATAATGCAAAACGAATGGGCTGGAGCACAAGCATTTTCATCATTTGACACTTATTTAGCACCATTTGTAAAAGTTGACAATTTAAATTATCATGAAGTAAAACAATGCATACAATCATTTATATATGGTGTTAATACACCAAGTAGATGGGGAACACAAGCACCATTTACAAACATAACACTTGATTGGACAGTACCAAATGACTTAGCGGAATTAAATGCCATAATTGGTGGGAAAGAAATGGACTTCAAGTACAAAGATTGTCAAAAAGAAATGGATATGATTAATAAAGCATTTATTGAAATAATGATTGAAGGAGATGCTAATGGTAGAGGCTTCCAATATCCAATTCCAACATATTCAATAACTAAAGACTTTGACTGGAGTGAAACAGAAAACAATAAGTTATTATTTGAAATGACTGCTAAATATGGTACTCCATATTTCTCAAACTACATAAACAGTGATATGGAACCAAGTGATGTTCGTTCTATGTGCTGTCGTTTAAGACTAGATTTAAGAGAACTTCGTAAAAAATCAGGTGGCTTCTTTGGTAGTGGAGAATCAACTGGATCAATTGGTGTAGTAACAATCAACTTACCAAGAATAGCATATTTAGCTAGTGATGAAAAAGATTTTTATGATAGACTAGAAAAATTAATGAATGTATCAGCTCGTTCATTAAAAATTAAAAGAAATGTAATTACCAAACTATTAAACGAAGGCTTATATCCATACACAAAAAGATATTTAGGAACATTTAACAACCATTTTTCAACCATTGGCTTAATAGGGATGAATGAAGTTGGTTTAAATGCAAAATGGTTAAGAGCAGATTTAACCCATGAAAAAACTCAAAAATTTGCTAAAGAAGTATTAAACTTCATGCGTGAAAAACTAAGTGATTATCAAGAAGAATATGGTGATTTATACAATCTAGAAGCAACACCAGCAGAATCAACGACGTATCGTTTTGCTAAACATGATAAAGAATTATATCCAGATATCATAACAGCAAGTGAACCAGATCATACACCATATTATACAAATAGTTCACATTTACCGGTAGATTTTACTGATGATATATTTAAAGCATTAGACATTCAAGATGAATTACAAACACTATACACATCAGGAACAGTATTCCACGCCTTTTTAGGAGAAAGACTAACTGATTGGAAAGCTGCAGCAAATTTAGTGCGTAAGATTGCTGAAAATTATAAATTACCATATTATACAATGTCTCCGACATATTCAGTATGTGCAACCCATGGATACATAAATGGTGAAGAATTTAAGTGCCCAATATGTGGTCAAGAAACAGAAGTTTATAGTAGAATTACTGGTTATTATAGACCTGTTAAAAACTGGAATGATGGTAAAGCCGAAGAATACAAAAATCGTAAAGTATATGACTTAAATCATTCTCATTTAAATCATGAATGTAAATGTGATGATTGCAAATGTGATGAATGTAACTGTGAAAGCGAGTTAAAAGATGGAATGTATTTATTTGCCCGTAAAAATTGTCCAAATTGCAAAGTAGTAAAGACTTTATTAAATAAAGACAAAGTAAAATTCACTGAAATAGATGCAGAAGAAAATGCTGAAATGAGTAAAGAATTAGATATAAAACAAGCCCCAACACTAGTAGTAATAAAAAATGGAGAAGTAAGTAAATATAGTAATGTTTCAAATATCAAAAAATATTTAGGAAGTAAAGAATGTATGACTGTATAATTATTGGAGCGGGCCCTGCGGGGCTCACTGCTGCAATATACTTACTTAGAGAAAACAAAAAAATAAAGATAATTGAAAAAGAAACTATCGGGGGCAAAATTACTTCATCAGCAAGAGTAGACAACTATCCTGGTTTTACTTCCATAAGTGGTTCTGAACTAGCAGATAAACTATTTGATCAAGTAATCAATTTAGGTGGAGAAATAGACATAGAAGAAATGCAAAGTATAAAAGATGGAAAAATTAAAGAAGTAATAACTGATGAAGGAAGATATGAAACAAAAAGTATAATTTTAGCAACAGGTACTTATTTTAATACATTAAAATTAGAAAATGAAGAAAATTTTTTAGGAAATGGCATATCATTTTGTACAGTATGTGATGGAGCATTTTACAAAAATAAAGTAGTTGCAGTAGTTGGGGGAGGAAATACAGCAATTATAAATGCCATCTACTTAAGTACACTTGCCAAAAAAGTTTATTTAATAGTTAGAGAAGATACTATAAGAGGAGAAAAAGTAAATATTGATGAATTACTAAAAAAAGAAAATATAGAAATAATATATAATAGTGAAGTAATAAAATATTTAGGAGAAAACTCAATAACAGGAATAACTATTAAAAGTAAAGAAGAAACAAAAGACTTAGTTGTTGATGGAATATTTTTAGCAATAGGACAAGTACCTGAAACAAAAGAAGTTAACAAATTACTTAATTTAGACAAATATAATTATATTGAAACTAAGGAAGATTGCAAGACAAACGTCGCTGGAATATTTGCTGCGGGGGATGTAAGGAGCAAAAAAGTAAGACAACTTACAACAGCAACCAACGATGGTACAATAGCAGCACTTAATGTAATTAATTATTTAGATGAAGGAGTATAAAACTTCTTTTTTATTTGACACATTTAATAGTTTATGATAATATAAATCAGCAAACGAGTGGAGAAACTATGGAAGAAAAAATTTTTGAATTAACATTATTAAGTGAAAAAGATTTAATTGGTGAAGAAAGATTAGATACAGTTTTTACTCATGGTATTGATTGTGGTGTAACTGATTGTGCTATATTAACTGGAGCACGTCCAACATTTACATATAGCAATAACTATGGTAGAGGAATAAATAGATGTTCAAATTATGCAACAAGTGATGGAGTTATAAACAATCAAAATATCCGTTTAAAAATAAAATTTAATTCTGAAAAAGAATTTAATGAATTTATGAAAGATAGAGAAATGGACATTGATGGCACTATTTGCCTTGCATATTTTCCACAATATTTAGTAGAAAGTTTTTTATTAGTGGAAACGTTAGAAAACTATTATGAACAAACACATGAAACACACATACATATTGCTGGAGTAGATTACATAAGAATAAAACCCGAAGAAAATATAACAACAGCACGAAATTATTATTTATCTAATGGAATGAAACCTAAAAGCACATCATTTTATTGGATAATAGTATCTCCGATAAAATGGTATGTAGATAAAGAATCACAAAGTCTAATATGTAGTGTAGTACTATATGGTGATAATTTACAAAGAGAAGATTCGCCATATTATCAATTAATATATAATCAAGTTTACAAAGAAATACAAAGAGGAGTATCAAGAAGTAGAATAACTCAAGAAGAATAATACTTCTTTTTTTTATAGAAAATGTTATAATAAATAAAAAGAAAAGAGGGAAATAGTATGATAAAA
>CALVKC010000109.1 GCA_944332505.1 uncultured Bacilli bacterium | reverse complement strand
TGGGGAAACTCGAAGTAGGAAATACCGAATTTGTCAAAAGTAATATGTCTGATTTAATTCAGATAAATCAAAGTATTCATGATTTATGTGGCAATTTAGATGAAAATTGTCAAAAAGTAGAAGGTAGTTGGCGTAGTGAAGGCACAACTGATAATGTTAACTATGTTAAGAATCTAAGAGAAAACATTCAAAAAATATATACATTGACTTATATAGTTAGTGATATTGCAGAATATGTTAATAAATACATAGATGATTCAACTGTTACGTCAGGCAATACAGTTTAAGGAGATTAAATATGGAAGATATACAATTAATTAAAGTTAATACTGATAATGCAATATATCATTGTGATGAATTGTTAAATGAATTAAGCAATTTAGAAAGCCTAAAGCATTCTCTTGAGTATATTGTAAATACAGATATTCCAACTATATGGACAAGTGATACAGCAGACGTTACTTCGCTTTCAAATAATTTAAGAAACAATGCAATTTTTTTGGGAGACTTTATAAAATTTTCCAAAGAATTTTCAACAACATTACAAGATTATGCTACAGCCTTAAAAGCAATTGGTAATGAAGGTGATGGAACATTAGGAGGAACGACAGGAGCGGGTACTGAGCCAACCGGGGGAACACCAGATGAAACTGGAGCAGGTACTGAGCCAACTGGAGGAACGACAGGCGGAGGAAAAATGGTAAATGGCCCATTAGGATCTGGTACTAGTTTTAGAGATGCTGGATTGGAAGCAACTGGGAAACAGTTTCCAGAAGTTGATGCTACAACTTCAGCAAGTCAAAGCAATAAAGATGCTGCACCAGAAGAAACTAAAAACGATGTAAATATAACAGAAAAAAAAGATTCTTCTCAAATCTTAGACTCTAATGTTACAAAACCAGCAAATTCAAACGATACCAATGATAAACCACAAGATACTATTCAACCATCAAATGTTGACGCCACTACATCAGCAAGTCCAAGTAGTTCAAGTCAAATAGATTCTAGTATTGGCCAAAGGCCAAGTATAGAAAGTAATGATACAAATATTTTTATGTCTGGCAAAGAGATCAATGATTCTTTAATGGATAGTTATGAAGATTCATTTATAAATCATAGTAATATATTTACTGGTAATAATACTAGTGATGCCGAAGTAGATAGTGGGCCTAAATTAGTAGATGAAGGAGTTGGGCCAGGTTTTACTTACAAGGTATATAAAGAATAGGAGAAATAAAAATGATTAATATTAATGATTTTAATAGGGCTAGAGAATTAATAAATCGTATAGATGACCTAATAGGACTTACTGGAAATTCATTTGCTTCGTGTCGCGATACATATACAATGATAGGTAAAGATTTTGAAGGTGATGGTTTAAAAGATTTGTTAGCAAAATTTAGTGCAACATTTTATGCTCAAAATAAAGTTATAATAGATAATTTAAATACTTTAAACACATTTTTAAAGAAACAAACTGCCGAGTATGAAAGTATTAATCAAGATGCTGAGGCAAGATTTCAACAAACTGAAAGTGAATTTGAAACAGTTGCAGATAATGCAACTAGTCAAATAGGAACAATTTAGTGGAGGAAATATATTATGGCAATTATTGATTTAGATGCTCAAAATTTAAAGACTATTAGTCGTAACATTGAATCATATGATGATACTTTAATTAATAATTATTTTATTAAAATGAAAGATTATATATCAAAGTTATTAACTGAGCAAGGAATTAAAACTGATGAAGTAAGAGAGATATTAACAACTATAGACGAAAAAGTAGATTTTTATAGTAATGATATTAAAAGTAATTTAAAAGGTTTAGAAGAGACAATTACGAATACATTAAGCAAATACAATGTGGTTACAGAAACAGTATTAGAAAAATTATATGCATTACTATATACGATGGAAGATTTTAACAATAATGGAAAATTTGACTTTAGTAAAGTAGATAATATTGGAAGTTACATGACTTCAGGGAATTAAAGAAAGGAGATAATATGGATAATTTTAGTATAAGAAACCCACAAGAAGTTTTACAAGTATGCAGTGAATTAAGAAGATTATTATCACAAATTAGTTCTGTTAAAGACAATTTATCTGATCAAAAAACAATGATAGTTCAAAATTGGAATTCTGAAACTGTCGATAAAAACTCATATGTAGTGGGGTTAGATAAAAACATTAATAGTCTAACAGCACTAATTAATGCTGTTACAAAATGTGTAAACGATTCAGAATATTATGCACAAAGAGCGATAGAAATATCAAGTAATCAAGTAAGTTAGGAGGAAAAAATGGATAATTTTACAATATATAATACATCAACTGTTAAAAGTTTATGTGAAGAACTAATAAATAATGGTACTAATATTAATAGCACTATTGAAGAATTAAACGAAATATCAAATTCAGTATTTGCCAATTGGGAAGAAACTCAAGCAGATGCTCAAGCATTTAAAACAAGATTATTAAATGAAATAGATTTTTCAAATCGTTCTATTTCCACAAACAATAATTTTGCAAATAGCATGCGCAATTATATTGAATTTATTGAAAAGACAAGTAGTACAAATGCTACTAGTGGAGGTATTTAGAAATTATGGCAAGAATTTATGTTAATATAGATAGTGTTCGCCAAATGCAAACTAGATTACAATCAATAAAAACTGAATTAAAATCTAAATATGCAAATGACAGTAGAATAATATCTGAAATTAATCAAAATATAAAAAACAGTGAAATTACACCAGCATTGCAACAATATATTTCAGCTAATGAAGTAAAAAGTAATCAAATAGAAGCATTATTTACAGCTATTGATAATTTCTTAACCCAACAAATTTCAGAATACTCAACAGCAAATGAAACTGCTGGTGATGAATTATCAAAACTTAATAGTATGCTAGACCAATTATAGAAAGGATGATATAAAATGTTAATAGATTTAAATCCCGAAGCATTAAATCAAATTAATTCGGAAATAATAAACAGTAATACTACTTTAACTGGCAATTATTATCCAAATATGCGTAGTGCTTTACAAACACTAAATTCAAATATTCAAACATATAGTTTAAATAGAATATTAAATGCAAGTATTGCTGTAATTGATGAAACATCAACAACGATAAGTAGAAATGTTGACAGTTTAACTCAATTTTTAACCAATCAAATTAAAGTATATAATGAAACTATAACGCAATTGTATTCAGAAATTAGTAACTCTGTTACAGCAATGCAACAACTAGCTGATGAAATTAGTTCAACATCTGCTCAAGCAGTGGCAAGTAGTGTAAATACTACAAGACTTAGTTCTGTAAGTAGTTTTATTAGTGGGGTATAACAATGAATATAGAGAGTTTGAATAGTGAAGATACAAAAAAAGTTGAAGCAGAATTTAATAATGTAGTACAACTTTTAATTGATGGTTATTTACTTAGAAAAAATCAACCTAAAATGGCTGATATATTAAAGAGCCAAAATAAAACTGAAGAATTTGGAGTATTAACAGAAGAACATATAAAATTTTTACAACAAATGATTCAAGAAGAAGCATCAGCGTTAGGAATAAACATATCAGAAGAAGTTAGAAAAAGTGGGGCAACATATGAACTTGGCAAATTATCTAATATTGAAAAACAATATTTATATATATTAGTAGATAATTTACTTGGAGCATTAGACATAGTTCGCGAAAGACAAGAAAAGAAGTAATAGAAGGGTGATACTAGTGAAAGATAAATATTTACCAATAGGTAGTATAGTTAGTATTGAAGGGGTAAACAAAAATATCATGATAATTGGCTATTATGCATTAAAATATCAAAACGTAGTTAAAATGTATGATTATGAAGGCATAAGTTATCCTGAAGGAAGTTTACTTGACAATAAATATATATTTAATCATAGTGAAATAACTAACGTATTATTCGAAGGTTACAAAGATGATGCTTACAATGTTTTAAACAACAATTTATTAGGACAAAGCAATCAAAATAATGATAATTTTACTCAAAAAGAAAATTTTCTAAACATCAAATTTGATGAAAATGGTGTTGTAAATTATCAAGAATATGAAAGCGAAAAAAGCGTTAATGACCTAGTTGAATTATTAAATGAAACAGAAGTAACAAATCCATTTGATCAACCAACTACCCACGAAGAGGCAAAAAGTGCAATACCAGTTGTTGAAAATGAAACTAACAACAACATAAGTGCTGCAGCATTAGAAGATACCAAAAGTATTGAAGATAGTTTAAATGCTGTACTAGAGGAAAACAAAACTAATGATGATATGGAAACAATGAATATTGACATTCCAACGTATAAATTTACAGAAGATGGAATTATAATTAACGAATAAC
>CALVKC010000108.1 GCA_944332505.1 uncultured Bacilli bacterium | reverse complement strand
AAATTTGTAAACTATTCAAATAAAAGATATGGACAAGTTTGGGTTGTATTTGATAAAGATGATTACTCAGATGAACAGTTTGATAAAGCAATTAGAACATGTGACTATAATGTGGCTTGGTCTAATCCAAATTTTGAATTATGGTTATTATCACATTTTAAGAAAGTAAGTAGGTATATTTCAAAAGACAATGTATTACAAGAATTAAGTAAAGAATTCCAGAAAAAACGTTTAGGTGATTATACTAAAAACGATACAAATATATTTGATAAAGTTACTGGCGAAGGAAAGTTACATACTGCGATAAAAAATTGCGAATATATGGAAGAATTAAATAAAGATGGACAAGCATCACGAAGGAATCCAATGACTAAAGTGTATAAAATAATTGATGGATTAAAAGAGTATTTAGAATAAGTTTACAGAGGAAAAGCAAAGTAAGAGAGTAATTAATAGTTACAGGATTATTTTGCTTTTTTTGATAATAAAAGACAAGTTTCGACAATATTTTAAAAATATTTATATTAAAATAAAAGAGGGGGATTAAATGAAAAAAGTTAAAGAGATTTTAAATATGATGTATTCTTTAGGAATTGTTGCATTACTTTTATTTATGACATACATATTAATAAAAAATATAGGAATATTAATAATTAAAGGAATTGAGAAGATTAGTAGTATTACATCAAGTATGGATAGTGTTGTGATTGTTGCTCTTATTACAGGTGGTATATCTATAGTAACAGTTGTAATAAGTTCAATAATATCAAAACTTATAGAATACAAACAAATAACTAAAAGATATCTATATGAAAAGAGAGAAAAACCATATAGCGAATTTATTTCTATGGTTTATAAATTGCAAACAAGTCAGAAAAATGGTAAAGAAGAATATACACAAACTCAAATGATAGATGATATATCAAATTTTTCACAAGCATTAACTTTATGGGGTTCAAGTAGAGTTATAAAAAAATGGATAAAATTTAGAGAAATAATACAAGAAAATCCAGCTAAAACAGAGAATTTATTTATCTTGGAAGAAATTGTTTTTGAAATCAGAAAAGATATGGGACAAAAAAGAAAGGGACTTAAGCAAGGAGATTTACTTTCATTTTTTGTTAATGATATAAAAAATCATTTACCAAAAAATAAAAACAATAAACAATAGAATTATCATGGAGGAAAACTAATTGAAACAAATACTAAAACCAATTTTTGAAATAGTAACAGGAGAATATATATTATTTGATAACATTATATATAATTATATAGCTATGGCAATAATAGGTTTAATTGCGTATAGAATAGCATGGAAATGCGTTAAGAAATTATATAATAATGATATTATTTCTGGTAAAGGAATAGGTTCTATTATACATTGGACTATACGACTAATAGTCTTTTCATTAATATTTTATGTTTGTAGTTTTTTTATATGGATTACAAAATTTATTTATACATATAAAACCATAATTTTAGGTTGTACAATTGGCATTATTATAATTATTATAATGATTAAAATAATAAAGAATAATAAGGAAATAAAAAAGTTTATAGGAGAAAAAATACTTGCAATAAAAAGAAGAATTGCTTTGTTTGAACTAGAAAAGTTTAATCAATATAAAACGATTTATCTTATTATAAGTCTATTAATACTTATAATTTTGATATGTATAATAAGTAAACTATTAGTACTAATAGATTTTGAATTAAAAGTAGATAATATATATTCTGACACAGGAATAGCTCTAATCGGAATGGTTGCTTTAATATTTTCTTTAAATACATATAAACAGCAAATATTATATAAATATATGAACTCAGTTATGGATAAGATATTAAATGATAAAAAATATGATATTTTACAATATATTGTAGTAGTAATAATTGCTATTTTATTTATATTTATGTCTAATATTATTTGTAATAACTATATTAGCACATCAATTTATATTTGCTGTTTGACATATATTTTTATATTATTTGGACTTGATTTAGTAGTTATATCGAATAAATTGGATAAAGTAAAAATAATAAAAGAATGTGAAAAGAAGGTAAAAGTTACTACAAAATGCTTGGAAAAAGAATACAAAATTATAAAGAAATATACTGAAAGAAATAACCAAAAAATAGAAAGCAATATACGTTTTATGGAAGCATTCAATCAAATATATACCGAATATGTACAATGTATTAATATGATAGTAAGAGACAATATAAATGACACAATAGCCTTTAGAGAAGCTATGCAAGTGTATGTTAACATTGCAAAAGAAAGGTTAGAAAGAAGAAAAAATAAGATAACGCATTTAGAAGAACCGCTATTAGCAGAGATTATATCAACTGGGGAAAATGATATTTTTATAGAGAAATATATATTAGAATATTTACAAGAATACTCTAAAATAGCTTTAAAAGAAAAGAACAGAGATATTATTTCAATTATTCAAAAGACATATTATGCGTTAATTATTTTAGGAGCAGAAAATAAATATATCAATAATAAGGATAATATAGAGCTAACTATTAAAATTATATTAACTTATTATTTGAATAATATTAGAGATATTGTAGAGTTAAATAATGAAAATTTATTATTTGAGACAACAAGAATAATGCAAGAAATATTTATAAAAAATGGAGAGAAATATGTAAGTTTAATAGATGGAATGTATATAGATAAAGTGGTAGAGATTTGTAAAGAAGCGATAAATCAAGAATCTGAAATAAATTTGAGAAATTCTATCGAATTCTTAATTATACCGATATATACATTATTAAAAAGTAAAACTAAGTATCAAAGAGTAAAATTAGAAATGATATATAAAGCTCTTGAAAAAGTATTAACTTTACTTACAACAAATATAAAATTCATAAAGAAATATAACGAGGCAAGAATAGCTCTAAATCACATATTCAATTGTTTAGAACCAATATCTATATATAATATCTATAGAAATTATTATAATTTTAATATAGTTAAAGATAATAAAATAAATAAAGATATTTTATATAAAAAAGATATATTTGACGAATTATTAGACTTTTTAGAAAAAGAAGAAACAATAAAAAATGTGGTGTTTTTAAGAAAGACTAATTATTATGTAACAATAGATACAGATATAAATGCTATACTTGAATTGATTATAGATATATCATTAAGAATTATTAATCTAAATGATGAAAAATTGACTAAAATATATAAAAAGGTACTAATGCAAACATTAAAAATATATAATAAATATGTGATATATTATGATGAATCTATTATCCAATATGAAATAGATGAGTTCTATAAATGTATAATGACACGAAATGAAAATGTTATAGACGATTCAATGAAAGAAGAAATTGATAATATGTTTTTAAAATGTAAATTATTCTATATGAAAGAAGACAAATTGAAATTTGATACATTTATAACATACATATTATGTGCTATTAAAATTGAAAATGAAGATAAGAAAAAAGAAAAGGTTAATGAAATAATAACAATGTTAACAAAGGGTGATATAAAAGATAAAATAAATTTATTTATAAAAATAAAAAAACATTATAGACCTTTTGAAAAAGAAGAAATTACTAGAGTTTATAATTATTGCTCAATAATCATGGAAGAACAAGTAAAAGACGAATTAACGAAATTTGAAAAAGAAGAAATAGTTGAAATATTAAGCCAAAACAATATAGAATATAAACAAGATTTGAAAAAAGAAGACTTAATTAATTTAATATTTGAACAAAAACCGGAACCTTTTTCTGGTATATAAGAAATACCGGAAGAAAATCGAAAAATCTTCCAGTATCATATGAAAACAGGAAGAAAATTTTAAATTCTTCCTGTATTAATTTTATTCCTCGAAACATCCACCAATCAACTTCACCCCATCACAAAAACCATTCCTATAATACTTTTCATTCCAATAAACAATATAATCTAAAAAACTAGAATTAAGCAATTCAAGTTGTTTTTCTACAAACTTTCTATTCTGTTTAGGAATACTATTTAAAACCTTTTCAGAAATTTCATCAAATTTAACGGTATGCTTTTTATTTTCATCATTAACAAAAGCAAGATCTGTTTCCTCTCTAAAATCTAACCAATCCTTTAAAATATCATCATTAACTTCTCTAAAATTATTCATAATCTAAATCCTCCAAAATTAAAATTTTTATTAATAAAATTATCCCTTACAAGAGCTTAAAATACTAGAACAAATGTACTGTATGAATTGGGTAAAAATTGGGTAAAATCTTCTCAAAAAATGCCCTAAAAATGCACAAATGTTCTATAAATCAAAACTCTTGTAAATACCTAAATGCCAACAAAAACTCTAATTTTCACAAACTAACAAAAACTGGTCAAACCTCGCTCATAACCCGAAGGTCACAAATTAATCCAACCAAATAATCGATAAATTTACAAAATAAACTATATTTCGTAACGAA
>CALVKC010000107.1 GCA_944332505.1 uncultured Bacilli bacterium | reverse complement strand
CTATAATCGTATGGAACCTTTTAAGACACCAGGTGCTATTAAGAAAGAAATGGATTTCTATGATCCAGATGAATTTTATAAATTCTTATCTGTAATAGATGATTTAAGAGATAGATGTTTATTTCAAATATTATTCTATTGTGGACTGAGAAGATCTGAAGCTAGAGGATTACAATGGAAACATATTGATTTTAATAATCATACTTTAACTGTTTGCCAACAAGTATTAAATCCTTCTACTAACAATAAAGATAGTGAATGGTATATATCAAGTCCTAAAACAAATTCATCTAATAGAACAATACCAGTTCCAGATGTATTATTAAATGATTTATTAAAAATTAAGAAAAGTAATGAAGCACTTAAGAAATTCAAATTATCTTGGTTTGTTCTGGGTGATGATCAACCTATTACAACTCATCAGTTTTATGGTAGACGTGATTTATATGCAAATAAAGCTGGTCTAAAAAGAATTAGAATTCATGATTTTAGACATAGTTGTACAAGTGCATTAGTATCCGCATCTACTCCTATTACAGCTGTATCTAACTTTTTAGGACATGCTGATTCAACAGAAACACTAGAAACATATGCTCATTTAATAAAAAAAGATTATCAAAAGATAACCAATTATTTCGATAATATGGAACAACAATACAATCAAAAATCACAAGAATAAACCATATTAAACTTATATAAACCATCAGTAATGATGGGTAACTGATGGGTAGCGTGCTATCAAAATATCAAAAATTGGTATGTGTTAATTCCTTTTAATTTCGCCCTTTTAGAGGCTTTTTATTTTATCAAAAGCCTTTATAATTTGGTATTTATTAGTCTGTTGGTACCTAAATGGTACCTAAAATGATGAACCTATTTTTTTACTAAGGATAATTCTAAAAATTTCATAAAAGAAATATATAACCCATCCCAATTAATATCGGCTATTGAATACAAATCCATAAACAATAAATAATTACCAATTAATATATCTCTTGTAGCATATTGTTAATGATACTATAAGAATGTACAAAAAGAGGAATTTAGAAATGTACAAAATTGTACATGAAAATCCTCAAAAAGTACATTCTTTTTTGATATACTAACCTCTATGAAATGGAGGTGAAAATATTAAAAATCTGAAAGGAGGATTGTTATGTTTGAAAACAAATGATATTAAACCAAATTACTCAGAGTTAGCTAGAATTTATAATATGGATCGAAGAACAATAAAAAAATATTATTTTGGGTTTGAACCAAAGGATAAGACAACTAAAAGAGTTTCAAAATTAGATAAATATCAAGATTTAATAAAAAGTAAACTAGCAATTCCAGGTACAAATAAAAAGGCTGTATATATGTTTATAATAATGAATGTGGATAGTGATATAGGCAGTTATTCTAATTTTAGAAAATATATATTAAAACATCATGATGAATTAATACCCAAAAATAACGAAGTACACCTTCGTTTTGAAACAGAGATGGGATTACAACTCCAATTCGATTGGAAAGGACCAATAAAATTATATAATAAGCATAATGAAGAATTTGAATTTTACATTTTTTCTTCCACCCTTTGTGCATCTAGATTACATATATTTATATATAGTGAGTTTATGACTTTAGAAAGTGTAGAAAGATGTTTAATCGAAACTTTTGATTATATAAATGGTGTTCCAAAAGAATGTTTAACAGATAATATGTCTAGTATTATAAATTATTCTCAACATGAGTTTATTCCTGAGTTTAAAGCTTTTGCTAAAGATATGGGATTCGTTCCTAAAAAATGCAAAAAACATTCTCCTGAAACCAAAGGTAAAGACGAATCTTGTAATAGGTTTATGAACTGGCTATACCCATATAACTGTGAGTTTGAAACAGAAAATGAGTTGATTGAAATAATTAAAAGAATTAATATCAAAGTAAATATGGAAGTGAATTCAACGACTAATATGCCTCCAATTGTTCTTTATGAAAAAGAAAAAGAATACTTAAATCCATTACCTAAAAAACAAATAATTGAGTCTTATTTAGATACAATGATTCCAGCTAAAGTATCTAATGGATTACTTGTTTATTATAAAGGACATGAGTATTCTGTACCTAAAAAGTATATTAATCAAACCGTTAAACTAAACGAAGTGAATAACAAACTTTTAATATATTATAACAAAAATTTAATCGCTTCGCACGACATAACAGAAAAAAAGATTAATTATAATAAAGAACATTATATTGAAGGATTACAAAGTTCTTTACCATACAAAGATAATGGACAACTAGAAGAACTAGCTAAACAAAATTTAAAACTATTAGATAATTTAACAAAGAAAGAAGGATTAAAATGAATTATAATTATTTATTAAAAGAATTGAAAAAGGTTAATAAAAAAGTTAATAAAGTATTTTATTATTTAAAAAATCAAGAAACAGAAAAATATGATTATGTCTTACAAATTAATTTAAATAGACTATGTGATATTGATGAAATATTATCATATTTACAAATAGAATTAGAAATTAAATTAGGTATTGATGAAGAAAGCAAGGTGAGGAACAATGATAACTAAATTTGATATAACTGAATTTATGATTATCCAAATAAAACAAAGTTACCAACACCTAAATGAAGAAAGAATATTTATGGAGTTAAATAAAAATTTATGTAATAGTGTTTTATATAATGATCCTAAATTTAAAGAAAGTACTATAATTATATCTCATATACTAAAAAATTTAATGATGGATTTTGTTAGAGAAGTTAATATGAGAGTTAATAAAGAAGGAGTATATAAAGATGAATAACTATAACAAACTTATAAATAACTTAGAAACCTTAAAACTATTTAAATTTAAAGATAAATTAGATGATTATATAGATTTAATTAATAATAAGCAAAAAACGATTATTGATGCTATATATGAACTAACAGAATTAGAAATAGATAGTTTAAAAGAAAAAATGATTGCTCATTCCATTCAATTTGCAGGGTTTCCTTTTTATAAAACCTTAGATGAATTTGATTTTTCTTTTCAACCTTCTATAAATAAAGAACTTATATTAGATTTTAATAATTTAAGATTTATTGAAAGAAAAGAAAATATATTATTTGTAGGTTCGCCAGGAGTTGGGAAAACTCATCTGGCAACCTCAATTGGTATAGAGAATGCCAGAAATAATCATAGTACCTATTTTATTAATTGTAATGATTTAATTCAAGCATTAAAAAAAGCTTATCTACAAAATAGACTTGATGATAAACTTAAAACATTATCCAAATATAAATTATTAATTATAGATGAGGTAGGATATTTACCAATTGATATTGAATCTGCAAATATGTTATTTCAACTAATTAATAAAAGGTATGAAAAAAATTCTACTATAATCACTACTAATAAGCCATTTTCTAAATGGGGAGAACTATTTGGTGATAACATGATTGCTAATGCTATTTTAGATAGACTTTTGCATCACTCTCATGTAATTAATATAACAGGAAAATCTTATCGAACTAAAGACATTATTTCTAGCACTTCAGATGAAGTAAATGACTAAATTAAGTGTACAATTTCATTCCTCTTTTTGTACATAAATAAATTCCCTTTTTTGTACATTTTGGTATTGACATTAACATTCTTATTTCTATGCCATTAGGACTAAGAAGATTTTCTCTTGCTTGTTCCTTTAATAATTCATAATCAGGAATCAACTCATATAATCGATAATCTAAATCTTTAATCTTTAATTTTTTCTTACAAATATATGCGTAATCGCAATTATTACAACCTGTAAATCTATATAGTTTGCCTCCCTCATTCCTTTGTGATGCCTGAAATCAAAAGGTATTTCTTCACCAATACAAGTATTTAAACATAATACTCCATCATTAAATGTATAAAATAACTGTGGATTCTTTCCGTTTGCTTCACTTGTCCATGATTGAAATTTTACATAATTATTTATACCATGTTCTCTCATATATTTATAATTTATATAAATTCCGTATCCTGAATCTGCACATTCATTTTCTGGGTATTCATTATAATACTTATAATATAAATCATTCATCGGTATAAAAGTATAAAAGTCATCTCGATCTTGAAAGACACCATACATAGTTATTAGTCCACTTGATACCATTACTTGAATATTATATCCAGCATGAAAATCATGACTTGTTTTAGAATAATAATCCTCTTTTAACACCATAGCTGTAGCATCTTTATCTGTTTTATAGTAGGAATTTCTGTTTTCTCCACAAGTTTCTTCTTTTTTTTGATATTCTAGTAATTTGATTAAATATTGAAAAGCCAATTTGTACTTTTTTTGTTCTTTGGTTAATCTTTTTCCCTTACCATTTGGTATTGAGTAAATATCTATTTCTTCTTTAGAAATGTATTCATTAATCAATTCATTTAGTTTACAGCTTTTTATAAAGTTTCTCTCAGTTATTTCAAACCCCATTTCTAACAGTAGTTCTTTAATTTTACTATCTAATCGTTTGTGAAAGGTAGT
>CALVKC010000106.1 GCA_944332505.1 uncultured Bacilli bacterium | reverse complement strand
TTAAAATATATATTGGAACTGTGAACGAAATGTGATAATATTATTATATAAATAAGGAGGAATTACTTTGGCAGGAAAATTTTTTAATCAAAAAGTAAAAGGATCTATAAATAATTCTATGAAAGCCTATATCATTGTTGGAGGTGTTATCTTAGCAATATTTATAGTTGTGATATTAATAGTTTCTATTTCTGGTAAGGAAGATACACCAGATCCAATAATTGAAGTAAGAAGTGCAGTATCAGTTGAAATAAATGATGATTTACCTGATAAAACAGATTTTTTCTCCGAATTACAAAATGTAAAAGAAGATGATATTGATGTTGATTATTCAGGCGTTGATTTAAGTAGACTTGGCAGTTACAACATTAAAATTACTATATATGATAAAGAATACAAATCAACATTAAATGTTATAGATATTACAGCTCCTGAATTTACTGTAAAAGATGTTATAATTGCTAAAGGCCAAGGATACGATGCTGAAGATTTTGTTGAAGAATGCAAAGATAACAGTAACGAAAAATGTACAATAGATTTTTATGATAAAGGCCTAGACCAAGATGGTGAAGAAATAGATTATAGTTCATATCTTGCAGAAGGAACATATGAAATACAAATAGTTGCCAGCGACAGTTCAGGAAATGTTTCGCAACCACAAAAAGCAACTCTTACAATTGGTGATGGTGCAACAAACGTTGACCCAACAACATGTAAATATGGAACAACTGAATATGATTCTAATCTATATATTTTAGGATCAAATGTAACCAGCAATGGATGTGCATTAGATCTTAACTTATATCAAGAAGAAAGCACTACTAAATCCGCATACGATTTAGCTGCAGCTGATACTGAAAAATTGCAAAAAGAAATTTCAGAAGCAAAAGTTGATAAAGATATTAAAAAAACATTAAATAGACTTGTTACGCCTGTATTAAATAAAACTGGAAATGGACTAGTAGGATATACTATATTAATGGAACTAAAATTTATTTATACTGATGGTTCAGAAGAAGTTGTTGAAAAATATTATCTTGATACTGAAGGTAATAGAGTATATTCAATAAACAAATATAATCTTAACTAAAAAAAATTGTAGAAATCAAATCTACAATTTTTATTTGTAATAATATTTAAAATTATTCTTTTCATATCCTAGTATGGTTTTTTCACCATGTCCAGGATAAACAATAATATCATCATCATAGTTACTTATTAATTTTAAACTATTTTGCATATCTATATCACTACCGCTATCCAAATCAGTTCTTCCAATACTATTTAAAAATATAAAATCACCACTAAATAATATTTTTTCTTCTTTAAAATAATAACTAACTGAGTCTTTAGTATGACCTGGAGTATTAATTATTTCCCATCCTAAATTAATATTACAAGCACCCTCTTTAATATTAAAGTAATTTTCTATTTTTTGTAAAGCTCCAATGTGATCAAAATGATGATGAGTAATTAATACACCTACTATATTTTTTCCTTCACAAGCACTAATTATTTTATCTGCATCATCCCCAGGATCAATAATAATTGACTGATTATTTTTAGTAATAATATAACAATTTTCTTCTAAAGTACCTACGATTACTCTATTTATTTCCATAATTTAAGCAAACCATTGGGTTCTTGAATAGAACCAAACACCTTTATTTGGATATCCAGGTGGCTCAACACTATACGCATTAGCTGTTGATACACTAGTATTAACCCCCTCGCTTAATTGAAAATGTAAATGCGTTCCTGTTGTACATTTACCTTTTATATCCCACCCCCAAGTTCTTGCACCACCACCAACAGTTGCAATAATAGTACTTGAAGTAACTTTATCTCCTACAGAAACATAAATATCTAAAACATGAGCATATGTGGCTGTATAAGTCTTTCCTAAAATGTTATATTCAATATAAATTAAATTACCACCACAAGATTTTTGCCCAGTAGTTTCTTTTATTTTTTTAGCATTACGAACAGCTCTAACAACACCAGTACCAATAGAATAAATTGGAGTTCCCTCACTAATGCCTGCTAAATCAATACCATTATGAAAACTTCCACCATTAAAACTACGGTAACCATAAGCACTACTTACATAGGCTTTTACTAGTGGCTTTAACCATGTTGAATTATAACCTATACTACCTTCACATACCGATAAAATATCAGAATCTTTACAGCCTATATCTTCATAATATTTAATTTGTTCACTTACATAAGTTATTTTATCATCAATACTTTCAGTAATATCATAAATACCATCTAAGTTACTTTCTAAATCATTAATTTTAACTTCCAAACTAGCAATTTGGTCTTTTAAATCTGCTTGTTTTTCAATTAAATCGACTTGTAATTCTTCGTTTTTATTTATTAATTCCTCTAATTCAACTAAATTTTCTTGATTATAATTTGACAATTCTTTTATAGCATCACTTCTCATAATCATTTCAGTTAACGAACTAGAATCTGTAATAAATTCCATATAAGCATTATTACCATTCATTATTTGATAAAATATCATTAAATCTTCAGTTTGTTTATTTAATTCTTCAATTCTTTCATTATATTCTTCTATTTCTGCTTTAGCAATTTCTATTTCATTTTTAGCATTTGCAATATCTTTATTTGCTTGTTCTATCTCCGCTCTTTTTTTAGAAATTTCTGATTTAGTATATTGTTCTTTTTGTTCATTTTCTTTCTTCTGTTGTTTTAAATCAGCTAAATCATTTTTTAAATCTTGCAGTGTTTCTGCTTCTTTGGCTCTTACATTAATAGGTTCTAAAAAAACTACACCTAGAACAAAAAACACTAAAATATATCGCAAAAAATACTCAGGTAATTTTTTATAATTCATTATATCACTTCCTATATTTTTAAATACTTTCCAACTGCTTTTAAACTACCTAACATTCCTACAATAGCTCCTAATACTAAAAGAACTGCTGATACATAAAAAACAAAATTAAATGGTTTTATTAAGACTAACATATTTGAAAAAATATGGCCGTTTAAAATATCATATAAAATTACATAACCATAAATAGAAACACAAATAGGTATAATTGCTCCAATTACTCCAATTATAAATCCTTCAAATATAAATGGTAATTTAATAGTTATATTACTAGCACCTACTAAACGCATTATTTCTATAGCACTTCTTCTACTAAAAATAGTCAATTTTATAGTATTACTTATTAAAAATGCAGTAACTAATACTAAAGCAATAACTACAACTACAACTACTTTTTCCATAACGTCAAATGCAGATATTATAGAATCAACCATTCCATCTCCATATTTAACAGTATCAACACCACTAATTTCACTAATAATTTTCGCAGTTTCACTTAAATCATTTACATCTTTAACTTTAACAATAAGTGAATCCATAAGGGGATTTTCGTCTAAATAATTTAATACTGTTTCAAAAGCATCATCATATTCACTCATTTCTTCTTTCCATTCAGTTTTACTTTTAAATGTATATTCAGAAACATTTTCTTGAGACATTATATCACTTTCAATGTTTTCTATTTGTTCTTCAGTAACACTTTTATCTAAATATACAACTATACTAAGTTCATCTTCAATTAATTTTGTTGCATTTTCTATATTTGCAGCACTTATTATAGCAACAGAAACTAAAATTAAAGTAATTGTTGTACATAAAATTGATGCAATACTTAAACTAAAATTTCTTAAAACACTTTTAAATGCATCTCTAATACTTCTTACAAAAATTCTAACTGGCCTCATGTGTCTTATAACTTCCTTTCGCATAATCTCCAACTAAAAGACCATGTTCTATTAATAAAACTCTTTTTTTCATTCTATTAACAATATCTTTATCATGGGTTGCCATTATAATAGTTGTTCCTAAATCTTTATTTATATTTTCAATAACTTTCATTATTTCTTTACTCGTTTCTGGATCTAAATTACCAGTAGGTTCATCACATATAAGTAATTTTGGTTTATTAACTATGGCCCTAGCAATACAAACTCTTTGTTGTTCTCCACCAGAAAGTTCTCCAGGAAATGCTCTTACTTTATGCTTTAACCCTACACGTTCTAAAGCACTCATTACCATTGGCCTAATTTCTTTTTCTTTCATTCCAACACATTCTAAGGCAAATGCAACATTTTCATATACTGTTAATTTTGGTAACAATTTAAAATCTTGAAAAACAATTCCTATTTTTCTTCTTAATTTATAAACTCTTCTATTTCTAATTTTACCAACATTTAAACCACCAACCATAACAGTTCCACTACTTGGTTTTTCTTCTCTATATAAAGTTTTTATAAATGTTGACTTTCCACTTGCTGTAAGACCAATAACAAAAACAAATTCACCTTTATCAATTTCCACAGATACATTTGCAAGAGCAGTTACACCATTTCGATAAACTTTACTTACATTTTTTAATTCAATAAATTTCATATGGTCCTCCATATTAAATTATATCATTAAATTTCTTTTTAATAAATGGAAATTATATGAAATTTGTCGATATATGT
>CALVKC010000105.1 GCA_944332505.1 uncultured Bacilli bacterium | reverse complement strand
TATTACTTTTCTCCTTCTTCTAACATTGTAGTAATAAATATACCATAACCATTACTTGGATTATCTATAACTACATGGGTTACAGCTCCTATAATTTTATTATTTTGAATAATTGGTGAACCACTCATACCTTGAACAACACCACCAGTTTTATCCAATAAATCTTCATCAATAATTTCAAAATTAATATTTTTTATATCAGAACTTTCATTAATACCAGTTATATTTATATCATATTGTTTAATTTCTTCGCCATTTAAAACAGTTTCAATATAAGCTTTACCAATTTTAATTTCATTTGGCTCAGCAACTTCAATTAAATCTTTTTGAGGTAGCAATGCATCATATATACCATAAATACCAACGTTGGTATTTTTTATAATTCTACCATAAGTGGTATCATAATAAAATTTAGCATTTTTACTTCCAGGAACACCATTAGTACTTTTATCGATACTTGTAATATAATTTCTAAATATTATACCACTTTTAATTTCTACGGTACTTTTAGTATTTGATTCAACAATTTCATGACCTAAAGCTCCAAAAACTTTTGTTTCAGGATCGATATATGATAATGTTCCAATCCCTGTAATAGAATCTTTAACATATAATCCAGTTTTATAGATATTATCATCTTTAACTAATTCTAAATTAGTAGTTTTAATTTTACCATTACGATCATAAGTGATTTTTACTTCGGATTTACTAATATTATCTTCAATTACATCTGTTAGATCATCTACAGTATTTACATTTATGTCATTAACTTTAGTAATATAATCTCCAGGTTTTAATTCAGGATTACCCCTATTATATTTACCATTAATTTGATAAAAACCAATAACCATAATTCCTTTACTATTTATTTCAATTCCTAATGTTTCTCCACCGGGAATTATAAAATCAGAATATGCAAATACATTAATAGGAACTAAAAATAACAATGATATTATAAATATTTTTAATTTTTTCACATAATCACCATTCCATAATTATTATGGATTATATAAAGAAAATATAATAAACCAATAATTGGTTGCTACCAAAAATAGGTAATTTATTGTATAATAGTAAAAGAAAGAAGTGTGTATATGAAATTTATAGTAAGTAAAGACTTTTTTGAAAAAGTAGATAATGCTGTTTTTGGAGTAATTATTGCAAGAGGCATAAATAATCATGAAAAACATGAATTTATTGATGAATTATTGAAAACAAGCATTAAAGATTGTCAAAAATATTATGAAGGAAAAGTAATTAAAGAAAGTGTGCCAATAACATATTATCGTGATGCATTTAGAAAATTAGATATTAATCCAAATAAATATATGTGTTCTATTGAAGCATTAGTTACAAGAACAGTTAAAAAAGGAGAAATGCCAAATATTAACTCATTAGTAGATTTAGGTAATGCTTTATCATTAAAATACAATATTCCATTAGGAATTCATGATATTGATAAATTTAGTGGCAATATAGAAATAAGAAAAGCTAATGGTACAGAAGATTTTATTCCCTTTGGTAAAGAAGGTATAGAACACCCAGATAAAGATGAAATAATTTATGTAAGTGGTAATGATGTTAAAACAAGAAGATGGACATGGCGTCAGGGAGAAAATAGTAAAATTACTAATGACGCAACAAATGTATTTATACCACTAGATGCTTTTATAGAAAATAAAGAAGACATGTTAAAATTACAAGTTGAATTTGTAGATATATTAAAAAGCAAATTAAATGCTGAAGTGTTAGTTGGATTAGTTGATAAAAATAATAATGAATATGAATTTTAGCAATTGATTTTAATATTATTAAATGATAAAATATAAACCTATATGGAGGTTTTATGGATAGTTTAATAAGCCAGCATTTTAAAGATAAATATGAAATGTATCAAGAAAATATACAGGAAATAGATTTATTAGAAAAAGATAAAGCAAGATTAACATCTAGAATTTGTGGTTATAGTGATTTAACTAAAAAAAAGAAAAAAATTAGAATAGCATTAGCATTTACCTTAACTTTAGGAATAGGTTTTGGTATAACTAGTTATCTTGTAAACAGAAAAATTCAAACAAAACATTATTTTAAAACAGAAAAGGAGTTAGTTACAGAAGATACTGTTATACCTTTAGATTCTGATTATATGCCATATCTAGAAGATGGAAAAAGAGTAGATATTATAGAATATGAACCATGGGAAGAGATATCTAATGATAAATTTTTAACTTTTGGGGAAGATTTTTCTCCTCAATATGAAAGAGATATTGTTTGTTATGAAAATGTAAAATTTGATGAAAACAGTGATTATTCATCTATTGATTTATCGGAATATGAAAAAAAATTAATTGATACGATAAGTACATATATAAAGCCAGAAAGTGACGATGTTAAAAGATTTATAGTAAATTATTATCAAGATAATTATAGCGATGCTATTAAGGTATGGGAATCTTCTAATATAACAGGATTATTTGTAATATTATTAATTATTGATTTATTTGGAACAGGATATTTATCACTACATTTTGTAAATAGACTAATTAATCTAAGTAGGGATAAAAAAATATATGAAAGATTAATACAAGAATTAAATGATTTATTAATAAATTTAAAAGAATTAAATTTATCGCTCGAAGAAGTAAAATTGGATTTAGTTAATTTATTTGAAAAATATGGAGATAATTTACAAGATGAAAATATTAGAAGTGTATGTTTTAAACTATTAAGGGAGAAAAGTGAATAATATGATTTATAATAGATATAAAAAAACGCTTAATAAATTATAGGGGGGAATCATGAGTAATATTGAAAGAATATATAAAGAAATTATAGCAGAAATTAGATCAAGAATTGAAAGTTACAAAGAAAATGGATTGCCATTTATAGAATTAGAAAATATTTTAAATAGCACTATTAGTAACTGTGAAAACGAATGTGCTCAAGTAAAAAGTGAATTTTTCCAAGAAGATTTAAAAGATGCAGTTTATAAAAAGTATTATGATGTTTTATATAATGTAATGGTAAATAATGCAGGTGAATGGAATACATTTATGTTTATAACTTTTGCAAAATATATTAATAAAATTGATACAACTGAAAGTTTAGATGAATTTGTTCAAGATGCAATAAATTATCTTAGAAAAACCAGTAATATGAATAAATTAGGAAACAATATAGATTTTATATTTGAAAGCATATTAATATTAATTCTTGAAGAATTTAAATTAAAAAGTAGTTCAGAATTACTAAAATATATAAAGCAATCGTCAGAATTATGTTATTATTTAAATAGAGTTGTTAGTAAAAGTGCAAAATTTATTCAAAATGAAGATATATCAATTATTGTTAATAGAGAATCTTCCGAAGGTGAAATTTTTCCATATTTAGAAGAAGATTTACTTAAAATTTTAGCAAGAGAATTAAGAGATCAAAAAATAGTAAAAAAAGTTACAAATAATGTAAAAGCTTTAGAAGAAAAACTGGCAAAAAAAGATGAAGAAATAAAATCAACAAATTATAAGATTATTGGTATAAAGAAAAAAGAACTTGTAGCAAAACAACATTTGAAAAAGGGTTTGTTAAATTTATTTTGTTCTATTGGAGTTTTAAGTGGAGTTACAGGTGTTATATGGGGATTATATAAACCATTTCATAAAGTGAGCTTATATGATACTTGTATTACAACGTATGATAAAGATGGCAATATAACTACAGAAAGTGATCAATTACCATTATATAACGATGGAGTTGCAACATATGTATATGAATATGATACTTGGGGGAAAAAGTTTACTAGATATTCTAATTTTAGTAGAAATGTTAAAGAATATGATGTAAGTCATATAAGTTATGAAGATTTAGCAAATTATTTGTTGCTGGATTTAGAGAAATTGGGAATAAAAAGTCAAAGTTATTCAGAAAGAAAAGAAGCCTTATCACCAGAAGACTTGTATAGTGAAAAATATTATGAAGTAAAGAAATATACACAAGATTTAAGTGAGGAAAATATACATGTTATATATCCAAGTGCTTTAAATGAAAATGCTAAAGACCATAATGAATATGAATTTACATATTTTTTAATATGTTTATTTGTTTTAACTATTGGATCATGTTTATTTTTTTGTACATTTTATGATAGTTTAGAATATTTTAATTATTACAAGAAAAAAATTAATTCAAAAGAAGCAAAAGAAGATTTGTTAAATTTATTAAATGAATATAAAAAAGCAAACATGGAAGTCGAAGAAATTAAAGATAAATTATGGGAATTTTATAATAAATATTGTTTTTTATTAGAAATGTCAGAGTTTAAAAGTACTTATTTAAGATTAGTTAGAGAAAAAGAAGAAAGTGAAAAAATATAAGGATATATTTTTAATTAGTAATGGAGAGAAATGAATAATATGAATTATGATTTAGAAGCAAAAAGAAAAATTAAAAAATTAGAAAGTGAAAATGAAAAAATAAATAATATTAATCAACAAGGTGAAGAATTACAAAAAGAAGCTGAATACGTAAATAATTTAGAATTTAAAATTAGAAAGCA
>CALVKC010000104.1 GCA_944332505.1 uncultured Bacilli bacterium | reverse complement strand
TTCCAGCAGTATATACACATTATGAATTTGAAGATGGTAGTGTGGTTTTTGATTATGGATGTGGGAAGTATTTTAATGAAGTAGAAAATTATTTTAGAAATAAAAACAAAACTATTATAACTCTTGGATATGATCCTTATAACCAGGATGAAGATACAAACAATTATTGTTTAGCTTTAGCAGCCACAATTGGAATTGATTACATAGTTTGTTCTAATGTTTTAAATGTTATTAAAGAAACTGAATCAATTAAAACTGTAATTAGTAATATTGCAGAGCTGGCTAAAGACAATACAAAAATTATATTTAGTATTTATGAAGGTGATAAGTCTGGTGTTGGCAAGGTAACTAAATGTGGTTATCAAAGAAATCAGAAAGCAAAAGAGTATGTTGAATTACTACAGGAGTTCTTTAAAGTAGATAAAGTAAAAGGTAAATTTATTGAGGTAGAAAAATATAAGGGAGATGTTATTAATGCGGCGTAGAAATTTTACAATTAGCAGATGTTATTGTCCTGAGTGTGGTTCTGTTATGACAGTTCCTAGAATTAGAAACAGAGAAAAGAATCATCATAAGAATTTATGGTGTCCTGTATGCCAAAAAGAACAAACTATGATAGAAGTTAGATATTGTGATTATGTTAAAAATATGCTTGGTGAAGTAATTAATGTTTAATGGCTTAATAATGTATGGTAATTTAACTAAGTAAAATAAATAAAGTAAAGAAAGGAAAATGAATATGTTTAAAAGAAGAATGGATGTAAATTATGTAAATTATATATCTTCATTAAATGATGCTACATGGAGAAATGATGAAAAAAGATTATATTATAGTTATAAAAATGAAGATTACATTATTCCAACATTTTTAATATGTGTAGTTGCATTATTTACTAATCCACCATTTGTTGGGGTGTGTTGGTGTATTTTAATTGTTTTAGGAGCATTGTTTTTATGTCACTTAAATAATTTAGAATTAGACAAATCTCAGTGGATTTTAAATAAACGAGAATTTTATAGAAGATATAGAAGAGAATGTATGAATATGAATGTTTAATATTATTGAAATAATATAGTAAAATAATCATATCAAAGGGAGAAATCAATTATGAACAAACAAAGAAGAACGGAAATTAAAAGTATCATATCAGAATTAGAAATTATCAAATCAAGATTAGACAACGTATTATCAGATGAACAATATTCATTTGATAATATGCCAGAGAACTTACAGTATTCAATGAGAGGCGAGGAATCACAAGAAGCGATTGATTATATGGAAGAAGCTGTGAGTAATTTAGAAGAAGCGATCAGTCAGCTTGAAGAAATTAATTAAATAAGGTAATCAAAATAAGAAAAGAGGAATGTTATATGTCTGGAATTCAGGAATTTAACAATAAATATATAAAAAGAATTAATAATGCATTAAAGGGCCAGCCTAATTATATCAAAGGATTTGTAAGTTCTATGATTGATGTATCTCTTACAACTAAATATGCTTATCTACTTGATGTAATTAATTTTGTTCAATACGTTAATAAACCAATTGAATTATTAACCCATGATGATTTTTCAACTTACATTACTGATCTGGAATATAAAGAAAATGGAGAACAAATTACTTCTTCTTATAGAATTGCAGTATATTCAGCGTTAAAAAAGTTTAATCAATATCTTTTTGATACTAATAGAATTTCAAATAATTACATGTTATATGTAAAAAGACCTAAATCAGTTGAAAGTCAAAAGACAATTACTAAAAGAGAAAATGGATTTTTAACTAAAAAAGAAGTTTCAAAATTTATCCGAACAATTGAAGATAATAATATTAATAAATATAGACAGGTTTCAACTATTTGGAATAAAAGAGATTTAGTAATTGTTAAAATATTTTTATCAACTGGTATTCGTTGTTCCGCTCTAAGTAAACTTGATAGATCAAGTATAGATTTTAAGAATAAAACTTTAATTGTAACTGATAAGGGAGAGAAGGTTAAACCATTTGATTTATCAAATGAGTTACTTGAAGATATAACTGAATGGTTAGATATTAGAGAAGAAAAATTAAATGATGATGATGCAGCTTTATTTATTTCTAATCGTAAAAAGAGAATGGATCAAACATCTATTTCAAATGTTGTAAAGAAATATAGTAGAGATATAAAAGATAAAAATATTACGCCACATAAATTAAGAGCCACATATGGAACCCAGTTATATAATGAAACAGGAGATATTTATTTTGTACAGGATTGTATGGGACATAGCAATCCAAAAACAACTGAGTTGTATGTTAGAGGTAAAAAACATAATACTAAAAAAGCAATGGATATTATGTCAAGAATGTTGGGATAAAAATAAAAATAAATAAACAGTTTAAAATTATTATTTTTTTATAAAATAATACTAGACAATATTATAGATATATAGTAACATAACTATGAAAGGTGGGTTTTATTATGGTAAAAGCAAGAAGTGAAATAGAAAAATATTTAGAAAAAGAAATTATGAAGATTATAGCAGACAATGAGGTTTGTGTTGGAATTTGTGATTATGTAAAAAATACATATGAAATTCCAAGAACAATTACATCAGATTATATTTCAATGAGATTACCTTTAAAACAAGCTTCTGAATTTATTTTATTTTGTTTACTTGATGGTATGGAAAAAGTAACTCATAAAAGTAAAACAGCAATTGATAACTTTTTTACCATGCAAGAATTTAAAACATATAAAGATTCTAAATATGAAACAAGTGAAATCAAATTTCCTTTAAGATTAAAAATGATTCAAGTAACAGATGATCAATGGATTGGAAGAATAAACACAAAGACATTAATGGAATTTAGAAAAGCTCAGTTGATTAATTATAATGCTAACGCTCAACGTACAATGCAAAGAATTGTAAAAGGTGAAAAGGAATTTTATAAAATAACTATTAACAATGAAACTGTATCTGCTATTAAGAAATTAGTTAAGAAGAATGTTTATATCCCTACACCTTTTACATTAAATATTCCAACAGAATCTAATGCAGATTTTTATTATGATGAAGAAAGATGTGAATTTGTAATTAAATCAATAGAAGCATTTGATATATCTGATGGATATCATAGATATATAACTTTCTGTTCTATACATGATGATGACAAGGAAGATAATTTTGATTATAATATGGAATTTAGAATTATAAATTTTCCAGATGATAAAGTACAGCAATTTATATATCAAGAAGCACAGCAAACAAAAATGAGAAAAATTGATACAAATTCATTTAATATGAGTAACGCAGCCAATATTGTTGTTACAAGATTAAATGAAAATCCAATGTGTAATTTACAAGGATTAATCAGTAGAAACCAAGGAATAATTCATTTTGGTTATCTTGCTGATTTTGTAAATTATTTTTATTTTAAAAATATAAATAAAGCAAAAGAAAAATCAGCTACAATATTAGCCATCAAAGAACTTACAGATAATTTTAATATGCTTACAGAATATGACTCTGTATATTTAGAAGAACAATATTCGTTTAAACAAGTTGCTGCAATTATGTGTATGTTTAATTATTTTAAAGATAAAGATAAAAAACATATGCTTGAAATAATGGGAAAAGTAATTAAAAGAACTGAACAACTTGATAACAAGAAATTTTATTCTAAAACTCCTAAAAAATCTATGATGAATGATATTGAAGAAATTATCCATGAGGTAGAATAAAATGAGAGAAGAAGTTGAATATAGCTTTTATAACCCGGAATTAAAGATGCAATATATTGAAGAAAAAAGTAATGAGGTTATTATTCCAAATAATTATCTTGAATGTCAATTTAATAAGACATCAAAAATGGAAGAAAATTTAGATAAAGATCTTAGTAATTTTACAGTATATGAAATTACAGAATATTATAAAATGTTAAACATTTCTTCTTTTGATACATTATTTGTAATGAATTCACAATTTTCAATGTATACTCAATGGTGTTTACAAAAGAGTTTAGTAAAAGATAATCAAAATCATTTTCTTGAAATGACATTAGAACATTTAAAAGATTGTCTTAATAAAGCATTAGTCAACATGAAAATTGTTACAAGAGAAACTATTTTAAATTGGGTAGACCAATTACCTAATCCTAAAGATCAATTTGTTTTATTAGGATTATTTGAAGGATTAAAAGGAAAAGATTTTTGTGAATTATCTAAATTAAGACCGGAAAATATTAAAGGTAATATTGCTACTCTTTGTACTGGAAGAGAAATTGAGTTATCTAAAGAATTATTAAAAATAATAAATGATTGTGTAGTTGAAGATAAATATTATAGTATAACTGGTAATGGTACAAAAGTAATGCCTTTAGTAGACAAAGGGTTTGTTATAAAAGATTATCCTAATGCAAGAGGTGATGTTAGTGATTTCCAGCTAGGAAGAAAAATTTATAATAGTATATCAAGAATATTAAATTATTTTGATGTTGGCGAATTTATGACTGCTAATAGTATAGCTGAATCTGGTAAACTACAAATGATAAAAGAAAAAGCAAAAGAATTAAATATGAC
>CALVKC010000103.1 GCA_944332505.1 uncultured Bacilli bacterium | reverse complement strand
TTTCATGAAGATGAAGAGAGTAGATATCTGAAATATCTTTTAACCAACCTCTGTTGATGAAATTTTGAAGTGTTGCTTCTGAAAGGCCGTCAATGTTCATACCTTCTTTAGATGTAAAGAGTTTCAATTTCCCTAATAGTTTTCCTGAACAAGATTCATTAGTACACCATAAAATTTCAGAATCATTCTGTTTGATAATTTTTGTTGGTTCACCACAGATAGGACATTTATCAGGAGGCACACAAATATTAGTTAATGTTCTATCCAGATTGTCATCTACTTGAGGAATGATCATATTTGCCTTATATACAGTGATTGTATCACCATAAGATAATTCCAATTCTTTCATAATACTTACATTGTGAAGTGAAGCACGTTCAACCATAGTACCATCAATTTCTACAGGTTCGAATACTGCTGTAGGAGTAAGAACGCCAGTCAATCCCATTGTCCATTCAATATCTTTCAACACAGTTTCATATGTACAATCAGTCCATTTTCTTGCGTAAAGCCTGTTCTCGTGGTGAGCTGTACTTCCTAAAGACTTTCCATATTCAATATTATCATATTCATAAATCTGACCATCTACAGGATATTTACTATTATCAGCAGAAAGAAATCTATCTACATAATCCAACGAATCAGAAATAAAAGAATTATTAAAGCAAGGACTATCAATAAATCCAGGACTAGGCAATACAATTCTATCTACTATAGTAAATCCTAAACTATCAATCCAATTTAATGCTTGATTTTTATATTCAAATTCCTTTCCAGATACAAGATCGAATACAACATACTCAAGATTGCGTTGTTTAACAATATTAGTATCTAACTGCCTAATGCTCCCAGACGCTAAGTTACGTGGGTGAGAGTAGGGAACTTCTAAGCTTTCATTGATCTTTCTAAAATTATCCCATGAAATGACACATTCTCCTCTTAATTCCAAATCTCCATCAAAAGGAATCTGCATAGGAAGATTAATAATCATTTTAGCCTGTTCCGTTACGTCTTCGCCAACTTCGCCATTTCCTCTTGTAATAGCTTGAATAAACTTACCACCAGAATATCTTGTAACTAAAGTCAATCCGTCCAATTTAAAAGAACATAGCACACTTCTGTTTCCAATGAACTTTTTAATCTCATTCATATCCTTTGTCTTATTAGCACTAAGCATAGGAACAGTATGTTTTACCTTTTTTAAGCTATTAAGAAGAAACCCTTGAACTTTCTGAGTAGGACTATTAGCCATTACAATTCCAGTTTCTTTTTCAAGAGCTTCTAATTCATCGTATAAATCATCATATTGTTTATCTGTCAAAAACGGATTATCTTCCTGATAATAAGCATAAGACGCTTTGTTTAATAAACTAATTAATTCTTTAATCCTTTCTACCTTATCCATATCTTTACCTCATTATATTAAACCCATATTTTTCATTGTCTCTTTTATTTCTGTAAGTGCAGTTTGATATTTTAATTCTTCTCTTAATTGTTCTACCATCAAACCAAAATCACCAGTTAAAACTTCACATTTCCGAACATCAAAACCGTTATCTTCTAAATCCTGTTCAACTATATACCGTACAGTTTCTTCATCATTTGCACCATCATAATTATCTTTAAATTCTGCAATCACTTCAACAAGTAAAGTTGCTCTTACTTTTTTAATCATATTTTATTTACACCTCTAAAATTTTATTATCATATAAAATCAATTTGATCATCTAACCATTTAGCAAATTCATATTTATCACTCAAAACATCATTAGGAACATAGACTTCCTTATACCAAATCATACCACCACAATCATATTCATTATATAAATACATTTTATTTTAAATAGTATCAATGGTAATCCATAATACTTCATGCCCATGATGAACAGTTCTTGTGAATCCGCATTCACCTCTTGTCCCACCGTACTCACTATATTCAAAACCCAAATCATATAAGAAAGGTTTGCTTGCTATCTGTGTAAAATATCCCATATATTTACCTCTTAATATTCCTCATAATATTTTTCACTAGAAACTTTCTTTCCGTTCTTCTCAGCTTCTTTTACAACTTTTAACGCTTCTTTTCTATCAAAGAATACAATTTTTCCAACATCTTTTATGTACAACAAATATGCATGTTTTGTCCTATTCTCAATTCCAACAAAAAAATCATCTGCAACTGTCCGAACTTTAAGATCAATTACTTCGTATGTTCCTACTGCTGGAAGAATACGTGCATAATAAACTAAATCTGATTTTTTAAGTTCTTTTTTATCTTTATCCATAATTAGATATTTAATTAATCCTTTCTAATATAATCTTTTATATTAATAATCTTATTGATTTCATTTAGTTTATTATTGATTTCATTTACATCATCATCACTTAAGTCATCTTTTAAATCTGGAGAAGATACATAGTTTTTCAAATAAACTATATTGTTTAAAAGATTTTCCCTACATCTTACTTTACGAATCAAAATAATGTCAGTAGAAAATGCTTCTATTTCAAACTTCGTACCTTCTGGTGCACCACCAATTAAATCTCTGATTTCTCCTGGAATAACAATCCGTCCTAAATCATCAATACGTCTAATAATTGCTGCCATTTAATTTACCTCACTTTCATTAAACCAACTATCAATAATTTTTCTCTCAATATCAGTAAAATCATAAGCATCATATTTAATATCGTTCCACACATCCTCATTAGGATCAATACCACTACCAAATATAACCTCGTATTTTTTACCGTTATACTCCCAAGTTGCTAACCACCTAAAAGTACGATCTTTGCAAACAATTTTTCTTCTATTCTTAACTAGTCTATATAATTTTAATTGCGCTTTCTTTTTTCTGTATCTTTCATAATACCATTCAATATCATATTTATCTGGAAGATCAGGAAATTCATTTATTAATTTTTTATCCAGATGCTCTACTTTAACAGTAGGCAATCCTTCAAAATAAAATGTTTCAGATATAAATGGGATATTACAATCCGAATAGATAATTTTATTATTATGTATTATATTGAATAATCCCTTATAAAATGCAATTAAGAAATTTTCATCACCAGCATAAACAAAATAATTTCCATTAACATATATTGAATTATCATCAGGATATTCCACTTTTTTACAAACATAACCTGTGTCAGAGCAATTCATAAATAAATCTTTGTTCTTATTAATAAATTTCCCATCCACTCTAAGAATGGCTCCATAATCACAAAAAGCGATAAGTCAACACTCCTTTCTAATTTCACTTGCAAATCCACCATTAGTTGTATAATGAATCTTTTTAATTCCAAGATCATCTATAGCCTTCATACATGCTCCACAAGGTCTACTCATTGCCAAACCAAATACATTTTCCCTGTATATATATAATTCTACCTTACTAAAATCTATATCCATATCTTTTATCTGCATTAAACAAGACATTTCAGCATGAAGGCTTGATTTTGGTTCAGTATTTTCATACACCATATTCCTATATCTATTATATTTCATTTGCAGCGGATGTGTTTTATTTGTATTATATCCTACGGCTAATATCTGATTCTTATAAACTGCAACACATCCAATATGTATTCTATTATAATCTGACAAATAAGAAATTTCCTTTGCCCTATTGAAAATAATCATTCATTATCGTATTCATCCTTTAACTCAGTAAAAAATAATATTACTACTTTTTCAGAATTATATTGCTTACCAATATCTTTAATAATCTTCTCAACATTTTCAATGGCATTTAACTTGTAATTAATTTCATAATAAAAATTAGCATAAAAACTACTATTATCTTCTAATGCAATATTAGCCGCAACAAAGTATCTATACATTTTTTATTCCTTTCTTTATAATATAATTTTATTTAGTTTCAATTTATATGTATTCCACTAGATTATATATTTGATATATTTATATATTATCCAGTGGTTTGTTTTAAATAAAATCAATAAACATTTTAGTATCATCTATTTCAATATAAAAACTATCATAATCATATTTTTCTATGAATTTTATGTGTTTGACACCATGTTTTACATTAAAAACAAATGATTTATATTCCAAATAAAATTCATTTTCGTTTAAAATTACTACCTCTGGAACAATTGTTATTCGTACTATAACATTTTCTTTTCCAGTATGTAGATGAAGTGCAACAGTTTCATTGTTTTCCATACATTTAATAAGCTTATTGTTCAATTGTGAAATGAGTTTCTTTTTTAACGCACTAGAATCCGATCTCATAATTAACTCCTTATCTTAAACATGCCAACGTTTTCATCAATAATATTGTACTATAAAAACTATTTTTTGTCAATTATTTTTTATAATTTTGTTTAGTAAGATAAACTATCTAGCATTATACTAGATAGTCCTCATATTTTAACCAAAATATACTTCGTACAATCTTACTATTAAATTTATTCTCTACTTCTACTATATGATTTGAATAAATATAATCCTTACAAGTCATATTTAATTCTTTTGCTTTTTCTTTTATCATTTGTAGTTTACCAGATTCAGCTATACTATTAGCAGTCATAAA
>CALVKC010000102.1 GCA_944332505.1 uncultured Bacilli bacterium | reverse complement strand
CTTGGACTCCAACCAAGTAAAACTAAATAATTAACTATTGCTTCTGGTAAAAAACCTTGATTATAAAGGTCCATAAATGAAGCATCACCATTTCTTTTTGATAATTTAGTTCCATCTTCACCCAAAACCATAGCAACATGGATATATGTTGGCTTTTCCCAACCAAAATCTTCATATAACAAATTATATTTTGCTGTTTGATCTAAATATTCTTTACCACGAATTACATGCGTTATGCCCATTAAATGATCATCTACTACATTAGCAAAGTTATATGTTGGAAAACCATCACTTTTAAGTAATATTTGGTCTTCTAAAATACTATTATCAATTTTTATTTTACCATATATTACATCTTCAACTATAGTTTCTCCTATTTTTGGCATTTTTTGCCTAATAACATATGGTTTACCACTATCTAAATATTCTTTTATTTTTTCTTTACTTAATTTAGAACATCTACCATCATACATAAATGGTTTATTACGCATTTCACATTTCTTACGCATTTCTCCAAGTTCATCTTCTGTACAAAAACAATAATATGCTTTTCCTTTTTCAACTAATTCTAAAGCATATTTTTTATAGATATCTTTTCTTTCACTTTGAATATATGGCCCAAAATCTCCTTCATTCATAGGTCCTTCATCAATAACAAAACCACATAATTCTAAAGTTTTATAAATAAATTCTATTGCTCCTTCAACTTTTCTTTCTTGATCAGTATCTTCTATTCTTAATAAAAAAGCTCCATCATATTTACGTGCTAACAAATATTCAAATATTGCTGTTCTTAAATTTCCAATATGCATAAATCCTGTTGGACTTGGGGCAAATCTAGTTCTTACTTTCATACAATCACTTCCAATATCATTTTATCACAAAATAATACTTATTGCATTAAAAAAGAATGTAATTACTTTCCCTATTATAAATCAATTTCTGGTATATAATATTTTAACATTCTTTTTAGATAACTAGCTTTAGCATATAAATTAGGATAATATTTAAATTCTTCACCTAAACATAAAAATTCAAATGTTCTAGCTCTATCTTCATCTTCACTACTTCTAGCATAATTATCAATAAAATATATATTATCTTGGTTTTTATTATTACCAAGTACATCCGCATAGATACTATTTGATAAATTATTAGTATATTTAAAATAAGCAGGATTATAATTATTCCAATTACTAAAAGTAATATTATACATATTAAAATATTCTTCAATGGCATGCATTGTTTCATGAAAAGCAATTTGAGCAATAGAATCACTACTATTAGCATCTATTACTATAATATAGTAATTATCATGTTTAAAAAATAAACCTACAACTGAAGAATCATATATATAATTATTACCAATCTTATTAATATCATCTGCTAAGTATATTTTAATACCATTCATATTGTTTTCATAAAATATATTAAAAAACTCTTTATTAAAAACTTTAAAATAATCTCCAAGTAAATCAAGAGCTTCACTAATTTCATAATTATTATATAATAAATTAATATCATATGTAGTTTCAGATAACTTAATATCATCATATAAACTTATTGTAACATTATAATTATCTTCATAATAATCAATTTGATTATTTATTAATAAAGTATTTTCACTTATAGTGTCTTCAAAATTTATATGAGCTACTTCATTATTTACTAAAGTATTATTTTGAGTACTTAAATAAAAAACTATAGTATAACAAATTATAGTTGTAATTATTACAATAAAATAACTAACCAAATTAATTTTTCTTTCCATAAAAATCACTTGGGCTATATTTTACCACAAAACACATAAAAATGCAAATAAATGTTTTGTTTTGTTTTAAAAAAACTATATCAAAATGATATAGTTAAACACAAGTATATCCACCATCAATTGGTAAAATTACTCCCGTTACATAACTTGCTTCAGCACTACCTAAGAATATTGCTCCAGCATTAAGTTCTCCCTCATGACCATACCTTCCAACTGGAACAGTAGCTTTCATATATTGAGTAAATTCTGGAGTAATTAGAGTTTCATGAGTAAGTTCAGTATCAAAATAACCAGGACAAATAGCATTACAAGTAATACCATATTTAGCAAGTTCAACAGCAACTGCTCTTGTAAAATTGACTACTCCACCCTTACTTGTATGATATGCAACTGTATCCATTGCCATATTTCCAACTAAACCATACATTGATGCAATATTAATTATTCTTCCATAGTTATTTTTCTTCATAATATTAGCAAATGCTCTAGTCATATAAAATACACTATTCATATCAGTATCTATTGTAAATTGCCATTCTTCATCACTCATATTAAGTACTCCATTATTTTTAGCGCTGCCAGCACAATTTACCAAAACATCTACTTTACCATATTTTTCTTCTACTTCCTTTGCTGCAGCATTTACATCTTCAACTTTAGTAACATCACATTTTATAGGATATGCATCAACTCCCATAGTTTCTAATTCTTTAGAAAAATCTACTATTCTTTCTATTCTTCTAGCAAGTAATACTAAAGTAGCACCTTGTTTAGCAAATCCTCTAGCCATTTGCATTCCTAAACCAGATGATGCTCCGGTTAAAACAACAACTCTTCCTTTATAATCAAACATAATATTCCTCCTTAAAAATTAAAGAGCAAGAACAACTTGCTCCTTTTTATTTTATAACATTTTTTAATATTACTGTTTTTGTTCTAGACATTTCTTTTAATGTTGTCATTATTCCTTCATTACCAATTCCAGAATATTTCCAACCACCAAAAGGTTGTTCAAATGATCTGAAGAAACTTGCACCATTAATAACAAATCCTCCACATTCCATTTGTTCACTAACTTTAATTGCTTTATTAAAATCACGTGTAATTATTGAACCTGATAAACCATATTTTGATTGGTTAGCAATACTTACTGCTTCATCAATTGTATCAAAACCAATTACAGGAATTACTGGTCCAAAGATTTCCATGTCTTTAGCAACATCCATATCTTTAGTTACATTATCTAGTATAGTTGGTTCATAAAAAGCACCTTTTCTTCTACCACCATAAACTATTTTTGCTCCAGCATTAACAGTTTCATTAACTTGTCTTTCAACTTCTATAGCAGCATCTTCACTAATTAAGCAACCAACATCAGTATCCATTTCATTTGGCATCCCAACTTTTAATGTTTTAATTTTTTCAATCATCTTATTGATAAATTCATCTTTAACAGAATTTTCTACTAAAAATCTTTTACTTGCACAACATACTTGGCCAGTATTATATAATCTTCCCCAAACAGTTTCTTCAACAGCTAAGTCTAAATCACCATCGGCACAAATTATAAATGCATCATTACCACCAAGTTCAAGTGAACTATGAGCACAATGTTCAGCACAATTTTTAAGAGCATCTATTCCTGCTTCAGTACTACCAGTTAAACTTACCATATCAACTAATTTACTACTTGTTAAAGTTTTACCAACTACAGAGCCAGAACCATGAACAACAGAGATTATTCCTTTAGGAACTCCAGCTTCAACTAGTAATTCAACATACCTTGTAAGAGTTAAAGGATTTACACTTGCAGGTTTTAAAATACATGCATTTCCCATTAATAATGCTGGAGGTATTTTATTTATAAAAATATCACTTGGAAAATTAAAAGGTATTATTGCTACAACTACCCCTAAAGGTTGTTGAATTGTATATTGAATTGTATTTTCTTGTCCTTTTTCTGTTCCTCTATAAATAATATTTCCATATTCATGCTTAACTTTTTCAACATAAGCAGGTACTCCAATACCAATATTAGCTATTTCATTATAAGCTTCTTTAATTGGTTTACCAGTTTCATCAGATAAAAGTTTAGCAAGTTCATCTTTGTTTTCTTCAACTAAAACGGCGAATTTTGATAGAATTTCACATCTAGCAACTACTGATAAGTTTGCCCATTCTGATTTGTGTTCATGAGCATAATTAATTGCTTCTAAAACATCCTCTTCTGTTAAACTAGGAACTGTATCAACAAGTTCTCCAGTTGCAGGATTAGTTACTTTAATAACATTTCCATCACTTGCATCCCGCCATGTATTTCCTATTAAACTTTTCATTTACTCTCCTTTTTATTCCGTTATTCTACTTACCAAATGCAGTATATGAAAGTGACAAGCCACCAACTGTATTAGATGAGTGATCTCCTTGACCATATTCACCAAAAGTAAATACCATTAAGAATTCTTTATTAGGTATAGCTTTTTTAACTTCTGGATATATTCTATCTTCAATATTAGCAAGTGCTAAACCTAATCTTCTACCACCGCAATGAATTAAGAAGTAACTATTAGCTTCTTCATTTATTAATTCATTTAATTTCTTTATAGTTTCAGCATTTGCATTTAATATTCCTTCTGGAGTATTTGAAAGTTGAACAACTGCTGTATTAACTGCTAAATCTGCTCCAATATTCATAGATAAATCATCATTACCATTCATTGGATGACGAACTGCAGTAACTTTTCCTATTGGATCTTTTACTCCTAAAGGTGCACAAATTGTTGCTGTAAGTAAATTACCACCCATTAAATCTTCAACTTTTTGATTTGTCCATTCAGCATATTTTTTAAGAGCTGGTTCATTATCTATTTC
>CALVKC010000101.1 GCA_944332505.1 uncultured Bacilli bacterium | reverse complement strand
AACTTACATAAATTGTTATTTTATCGAATTTTAGAAATAATTTTAAGGAGAGTAGTAGACGTACTGCTCTCCTATTTGCCTGTATAACATAGTGGTAGTGTAGTGGATTTGTAACCCACCTGCGAAAGTTCGATTCTTTCTATAGGCTTTTATTTATACCGACATTTCAAGTCGGTTTTGTGATTAATGTAATAAAATAAAATCGACTATAAAGAGAGGTAGATATATTATGAAATATCAGATTATGTTTGTTGCTGCGAATAAAGAAAACTTAGAAACAGCTTATAAATTTGAAACTACTGATGTTGACGGAACTGTTCAGTATAAATATTATACTACAGATTTAGATTTAGAGAACAGAGTTAAAGATTTGCTTAATAATGGTTATGCTAAATCTGATTTTATTATTGTAACGGTAAAAGATTATAATATTGAAACAGATATTTATATTGAGCCAATTGAATAATTGTTAAGTAAAAATTAGGAGAGATTTGATAATTCACTTCTCTCCTGTTGTAATAAAATATATAAAAATATAAAATTATAAGTTATCACATAAATATAATATTTTGTGTTAGTGTATTGACATTAATATAATTTAAAAAAAATTTAAAAAATAAAAGTTATATTAATTTGAATATATTAACTGAAAAACTTGAAGATAAAACTTGAAACGAAATATTGTAAAGGATGTGATAAATTTTGACTGTTACTGTAACAACAATTTATGATGGACAAACTTATTATCCAGGAGTAACAAAAAGTTATTAAAATAATTATATATATTAAATAATAACACATCATGCTCCGCATATAGTGTGAACTGTATGTAGCGATAAGAAACGGAAAATTCTTATCTCACACCACATCAACTGCGAGCAATCCCTAAAGCTATATTAACCACAACGTAATGATGAAATATACATAAGCGTGATGGTCACGAAAGTAGAAAAAATAATATAGATGACATATGGTTAAATCCTAAGTGTTAAAATAATGGGTCTTTCGCAACATATATCCGAATAGGATACTGCTCAACGACTATCTCCCGTAAGGAGAGTAGGCTCAAGTGAGTCGAAACGAGTGGCCCTCATTTTAATGAGGTGATGAAATAGTCTGTGCTGTATGGAAACATGCAGAAGTTCATAAGAGAACTGGTAGAGAGTTACGACCTCTATTGAACACGTTAAAATTATATTTTAAAAATAAATATATTTTGGTTATTCCATATTTTCCAAATTTCTTTTATTTGGGTATTGACATATTATGAAATATGTGATATATTATTTTATGAAAATTAAACTAAACAAAATTATAAAAGAAAGGAGGATAATATGATTAGAGGATTCAAAATTAGATTATTCCCTAATGAAAAACAAGAACAATTATTATGGAAACATATTAATACAAGTAGATTTGTTTGGAATTATACTTTATCTATTTTAATTGAAAGATATAAAAATGGAGAAAGCTATTTGAATAAATATCAAACTGAATGTATGTTTAGAAATATGAAACAAACAGAAGAATATTCTTGGTTAAAAGAGGTATCTTCTCATACAATTGGAAATGTTTGCAAAGATTTAGATAAAGCTTATACTAATTTTTTTAAAAAGATTTTTAATAAACCAAAGTTTAAGAAGAAAGGCAAATGTAAAAACTCATTTCCAGTTAGATGTGATAATACATATTTCATTAATAATTGTGTAAATATTGAAAAAATCGGAAAAATTAAATATCAGACTAACTACATTCTACCACAAGGAAGAAATGTTTGTAAATTTACAGATCCAAGAATTTGTTTTGAAAATAACAAATGGATATTAAGTTTTGGTATGGAGTGTGATAACCAAGCACAAGAATTGAACGATTTTTCGTTAGGAATTGATTTGGGCATTAAAGATTTAGCTGTTATTGCATATAATAACAAAAACGAAAAGTTTAAAAATATTAATAAGACAAAACGTGTCAAAAATCTAAAAAGTAAACTTAAACATCTGCAAAGAAAAATTAATAGAAAGTATTTAACTAATCAGAATAAAAAAGTTTATGAAGATAAATGGCATAAGTCAAATAATATTTTAAAAACTGAAGAACAAATACGTAAAGTATATAATAAACTATCAAATATAAGAAAAAATTACATTCACCAAACCACACATAAAATAATAGATCTTAAACCTAAAAGAATTGTTATGGAAGATTTAAATGTAAGTGGCATGATGAAGAATAGACATTTATCTAAATCTATTCAAGAACAATGTTTTTATGAGTTTATAAGACAAATAAAATATAAATGTGAATGGAATGGGATTGATTTTGAACAAGCTGATAGATTCTATCCAAGTAGTAAAACATGTTCATGTTGTGGGAACATTAAAAAGAATTTAAAACTAAAAGATAGAATTTATGTTTGTGATAAATGTGGAGCTATAATTGATAGAGACATAAATGCAGCTATAAATTTAATGCAATATTCTAAAGTCTAAAATTGTTGAGAAGCTTTAGTCTTAGGGATTTTGATGTATCCTTAAATGCTGTGGAGTGTTATACAAACGAGAGTAGCTTCGGCAAAATCGGACACTGTGAAACAGTGAATAAACAGAAATATAATTAAAATATATTTTTGACATCAGAATCACTTCCTGATTTGGGTAATTGGGTTTGTACAAGTGTTAGAAAAAATGATAATAATGAATTTAATATTAGAAATTACGAAGGTCTTTCTGCCGACATAGATAAATTACCTCATTATGAAAATTTAGGTACTGGTTCTTCAGCATTATGTATAGATACTGGAGATTGGTATAAGTATGAAAAATCTACTGATACTTGGTATAAAATTAAAACGCTCTCAAGTACTGGTTCAGGAGGATCAGGTGGTGGAGTCGTTATAGACGATGATTATGTAAATTTAGTTACCGAAATATAATATAATTAATATAATACAGATATGTTTATCATTTTTATTCTTATGTAATATTGAATAAAGAAGGGATTTGATTACAATGTCACTTCTCTTCTTTAAGTGATATTAAGCTATTCAAAATTATCACATTAACCACTTACTACTTAATATATGTTTAATATATTGACATCAATATAATTAAAATTTTTAGCATTTTATTTTTACTTATAATAAAACAAATATAAATTATATTGATTTGAATGTATTAATGCGGCATATAATGAAGTTGTTAGGAGAGGAGGTGTGTATTAAGTTTGGCTAATGAAACAAAGAATTTAAATGATAGATTTAATATCAATAATTTTGTAATTAATTATATTGTAAGAGGCGTAATGATTAACCCTTCTAATAATGATATTATGTGGTCTATTAATCAAATCGAAGATCCATCTTTAAGCGTTTCATCTGAAACTTCTAGTGCGGTAGATGCTTTAGGAAGTATTATATATTCATTTTCAAGAGCGAAAACCGCAGAATTTACAGCAAATCAATGTATATTTGACTTATCATTATTTGCAGCACAATCAGGAACATCTAAAAATATCGCCTCTGATAGCAATATTGTTACTATTCCAACATTTGAAACATTAGTAGTCCCAACTTCATATATGTATTTGGTTGATGATGATGATAATTATTTAATTACTGATGATGGATCGTTTTTGACAGATGGAACTTTAGACACAATTACATCAGTTAAACTTAAAAATAATCCAATTCATATTCCAAATATAATTTATAAGTTAAATGATGATGATTCATTAGGTGAAGGAATATTTTATAGTGCCGAACTTAGCGAAGGTAAATTTACATATTCAAATGGTTCTATTTCATTTCTAAATTCAGATATTAATAATAATGATAGATTTTTTATTATTTATGAATATGAATCTAATTCTTCTATATCTGTAGCAAATACTGCTATTAATACTCCTAAAGCTGGACGTTTTATTTTAGAAATATTAGGTTGTGATATTTGCAATCCAAGTGAGTTGATTTACGCATATTTAATTTTTCCAAATGCTGTATTAGATGCAAATGTAGATTTAAGCTTTACTACAGAAGGAAGACATCCGTTTACTATTTTTTGCAGACAAAATATGTGTGACAAAGGTAAAGTTTTATTTCAGTTAATTATTCCAGAGTAAACTAGACAAAATTATAAATGGATAACAAGGTAATGAAAAAATAAATTGTAAAATATAGTAAAGGAGGAATTAATTAAACTATGCCATTAGAAAGAATAAATGTATATAAGTATTTAGATTCTGGAAAAGAAAAAGCATATCCAAAATCTGTCGCAGATGCTATATATATGGACGATAATGAAAGTCAAAATGTTAAAGAATATATAGATGAAACAATAGTATCAAAAATAGATGAAAAAGTACCTGAATGGGCGCAATCAGAAACTAAACCTGAATATAGTGCTAGTGAAGTTGGAGCGCTACCTAATACTACTGTAATTCCAGAAATTGATGAAACTTTAAGTGTATCTGGTAAAGCTGCCGATGCTAAAGTTGTAGGTGACAAATTTAATACAGTAAATGAAACTGTAGATTCTGCCATAAATGATTATGATACTGAAATTAAATCATTTGTTGATACGAATTATGTTAAGAAAACTGACTTAGAAACAGATCAAGAAAAATTAGAAAAATATATTGAATCTTATTATGCTATGAAGCGTAATGGTAAAGTATATCAAACTAAACTTTGGAAATTTGCTACTAATCCTACTAGTGAAGGAGAAAAATTATTATCAAATGCAGGATTAGTCTTCTCTCCTTCTACAGATACTACAGA
>CALVKC010000100.1 GCA_944332505.1 uncultured Bacilli bacterium | reverse complement strand
CAATAATAAGAAAAGTGGCTTCGCCACATGCCACGAGCTTCGCTCGGGCTGCCTAAAGTAACTTTATCTTGAAATATTCAAATATGATTGGAGGTAATTTTTATGATATCTAAAAGAAAAGTGGTATTAGTTGGTACAGGCTTCGTAGGAATGAGCATGGCATATGCTTTAGAAAACCAAGGTGGAGTTAATGAACTTGTACTAATTGATGTTTTAAAAGACAAAGCAGTTGGTGAAGCAATGGATTTAGCTCATGGAATTGCTTGTGCACCAAGTAGTAGAATAGAAATAAAATCCGGAGAATATGATGAATGTAAAGATGCAGACATAGTAGTTATAACTGCAGGATTAGCCCAAAAACCTGGTCAAACAAGATTAGATTTGGTAAAAACAAATGCAAACATAATGAAAGACATAACAGAACAAGTAGTAGCATCAGGATTTAATGGAATATTTGTTATTGCAACAAATCCAGTAGACCTAATGACATATGTAGTAGAAAAAGTTTCAAAATTTCCAAAGAATAAAGTCATAGGATCAGGAACAATGTTAGATACATCAAGACTAAGATACTTAATCGGTGAAAGATTAGATATATCTCCAAAAAACGTACATGCATATATTATGGGAGAACATGGGGATTCATCATTTGTAGCATGGTCACATAGTTATATAGGTTGCAAACCTTTAATGCAAATACTAAAAGAAAAAGGGAAAGATGAAAAAATACTTGATGAAATATACACAGACGTACAACAAGCAGCATATGAAATAATTAATAGAAAAAAAGCCACATATTATGGAATAGGCTTAGGGCTAGCTAAACTAGTGAGAACAATATTAGACGATGACAAAGAGATTTTAACCGTATCAACATATATTGATGGCAACTACGGTCATTCAGGTTTATATATAGGTGTTCCAGCAATAATTGGACACAAAGGTGTTGAAGATATATTAAACATATCTCTTTCAGAAGATGAACAAGCTAAATTTGACGCAAGCTTTGAAGTTCTTGATAAAATGAAAGAGGATATAGATAAAGTTTTATAGTTACTTAAAATAAAAGCAGAAGATTAATATTTAATATTAAATAGTAGTTAATCTGCTTTTATTTTTGTTTTCTTTTGTTATATAAGAAAATAGCTTCGTACATGCCTCGAGCCTGGCTCGACTGGTTAATGTAACTGTATCTTGAAATATAGGCAAAATCTTCAACTTTTCCTATATTATAAAAAAGGAGGTGTTACCCAAAAAAGTTCTATTTATAACAATCGAACAATTGAATAAAAATAGAATAGGAGTATATTTAATATGGAAAATTCAGAATTTGAGTTAGAAAAAGAGAAACTAAAAGAAGTTATAGAAAAATTCAAGGAAACAATTAAGTATTACGAACTAAGAGCACAAGCAATTCCTAAACTTTACAAAGATAATGAAATAATGATAGAAAATTTTATAAACATGTATGATGAAAAAATGCAAAAAATGTTTAAAACAATCAATTCTCCTTACTTTGCAAGAATAGATTTCAAAAGAGAAAATGAAAATATTGCTGAAAAGATATATATAGGTAAAGTTGGAGCAGTCGATGAAGAGAATAACATTATAACAGTTGATTGGCGTGCTCCTATTTCATCAATTTACTATGATAGTAATATAGGAAAAACGTCATATAGAGCACCAGAAGGAACTTGTAAAGGGGAACTATTATTAAAAAGACAATATAATATAGAAAATCAACAACTAATAAGTTATCAAGATGTTGATACTGTTGCAAACGATGAGTTGTTAAAACCTTATTTAAATTCTAGTGCAGATAACAGATTAAAGAACATTGTATCAACAATCCAAAAAGAACAAAACCAAATAATAAGAGAGCCATTATCTAAAAATATAATTGTTCAAGGAGTTGCAGGTAGTGGAAAAACAACAGTTGCTTTACATAGAATAGCATATTTGGTATATAACTATCGAGATACTGTCAAGCCAAATCAATATTTAGTAATAGGACCTAATAAGTTTTTTATAAACTATATTTCCAATGTTTTACCTGACTTAGATGTAGAAAATGTTAATCAACTTACTTATGATGAACTTTGTAAAGAGTATATAAATGAAGATTTCACTTTAAGTAACGAAGATGAAAAAATAAGGCAATACATACAAAATCCTAATTCACTTAATTTTCAAAATTTAAAAGTTTCTATGGAATTTAAAATTGCATTAGATAAATATATTGAAGAAATAGATAAAAACATAATTCCAGATAAAAATATAGAAATAAAAGGCTACGTTATATTATCTTCTGAATTTATTAAGAGCATATATAAGTCGATTAAAAACCCTGTTATTTATGACAATATTGAGAAAAAAGTTAATAGAACCAAACTGTTACTACAAAAGTATATAGAAGATAATTTAGATAATATAAAAGAAAGTTTGCAAAATCAGTTTAAAGAAAAGACTAAAGATGTATCTAATGAATTAAAGTATAAAGAAATGGACACTTTGTCTAGCATTGAAAAAGAACTTTCAAAAGGCTTTAAACAAAGATTAAATAAATTTTTTAATCCATTATTACCTAATATTTACAAAACATATATTACCTTTCTAAGTAGAATAAATGAATATATAGATTTAAGTAATTATAATATAAAAATTGAAGACGTAAATTATAATATTAAAAATTTAAAAAGTAAGAAAGTTGAATTTGAAGACTTAAGTAGCATTATATATTTAAAAACCTGTATTAATGGTGTAGTACAATATGCAAACTACAAGCAGGTTGCAATAGACGAGACACAGGACTTTGGAGATTTTAATTTCGTGGCATTAAAGAAACTATTAAGTAATGCAACATTTAGCATTTTTGGAGATTTAGCTCAATCAATATACCAATACAGAGGAATCAAGAATTGGGAGAGTGTGCAAGAAATAGCTTTTAATAATAAATGTGAAATAAAGAATCTTCACAAAAGTTATAGAACAACTACAGAAATAATGAATTGTGCAAGTAATATAACTAAACATTTAGGATTGAATGTAGCAGAACCTGTTATTAGACACGGGAAAAATGTTGAGTTTATTAATTTTAGCGGTGTAGATGAGCAAATTAAAACGATTGAAAATATCTTAGAAGAATATTTAAAAGAAAATTTTAAAACAATTGCAATTATTTGTAAAGATGAAGATGAAGCAAGTGAAATAAGTAAAAGGCTCAATAAAAAATTTAATAGCGTTAATATTACAGACTCTGATACAATGTATAATGGCGGAATATGTGTTATTACAAGCTACTTAGCAAAAGGATTAGAATTTGATGGAGCTATTGTTTCAAATGCTTCAAAGCTAAAATACGATGAAAATAATGATATGGAAATGAAGTTGCTTTATGTCGCTATGACTAGACCGCTTCACGAATTGAAAGTGTTGTATGATAATGAGTTGGCTAAACCATTAGATAATATGTTATAATTGTTTTGTAGGAGGAAAATATTTATGGGAACAATAATTTGTATAGGAGGATTAGTAGGTTTAAAAAACAAAGAAAAAGTTTTTATACCATATTCACCAAGAAAAATAGATTTTGAAATAATGAAACTATCTACCAAAGTTAACCCTAAGGTTTTATTTATAGGAACCGCTTCAAGCGAAAGAGAAGACTACTACATCAGTTTTAAAAATGCATATGAAAGTTTAGGGGCAATCGTAGAAAACTTATGTGTTTTGAATAATAACATCACATTTGAAGAAATTAGAAAAAAGATTTTAAGTAGTGATATTATTTATGTTGGTTGCGGTAAAACTAAATTTATGATGGATGTATGGAAAAGTAAAGGTATAGATAAATGTTTAATAGAGGCATACAAAAATGGTATTATTCTAGCAGGAATGAGTGCAGGAAGCTATTGTTGGTTTAAATACAATTATGAAATGATAGAAGGCCTTGATTTGATACATATGATTAATTGTGTGCATTATGATGAAAAAAGTAAAGAAAAGAAAAAGCAGTTTTTTGATAATATAAAGGAAAATAATTTAAGAGGTATAGCTATTGATAATGATGCATCATTAATATTCTCAGACACAGATTATAAAATAGTTAAAAATTATGAAAATTCAAAAGCATATGATATTGTATTTGAAGATGGTAAATTTATAGAAAAAGAAATAAATTAATGATTTATAAATTAGTATAATTAGGAGAGCTTAATTGAAAAATTATAATGATTTTTTAGAAATAAAAGAGTTTGAATATGGAAAAATATTAACAGTAGTCTCATCACCTAATAGAGACATTTTATATGCCAAAAGATTTTATTATCCAATTATTGCAACAAATATAAATAATAACATTGTTATTTCATGTTCAAGCAAAATTGCAGATAAATTAAATAAAAAAATAAATGAGATTGAAGAATTAAACGAAGATAATTTAAAAGATTTCTTAAATCAATTTGCTGAGAATGAATTTAAAACTTTTGAAATAAAAGAAATGTATAGATTGATAAAACAATCGAATACAAAGAGTGTCAATTGTGATGATGTAGAATTAATTGATGAAAGTAAAAAGCAATATTTTTATAATATTGTCAAGAAAAGTAATGAGTTAAAATATAAAGAGCAAAAGTGGAATGAATTTAATAAAATAAAAGCGCCTTGGCGGAATTAATTATGGAATAATCAAGGATAATAAAATAGTTTCATTAGGATATATATCAAATATAACAAGTAATATGGCAAACATTGTAATTCAAACAGAAGATGGATATA
>CALVKC010000099.1 GCA_944332505.1 uncultured Bacilli bacterium | reverse complement strand
TGTCTATCTGATGATAAAGCCATAAATGATAAACCTAAAACAAAGAATAATTGATGAGCTTTTATTTTATTAATTATACTTAATAGGATAATTATTATACTAAAAGCTATTAATATTATTAATTTGGGTAAATCTGGTGGTAAGTGTTCTTGAATAAAACTTTGAGAATTACCCATCATTGTATAAATTAAATATGTAAACGGTGTATCTTTAATTGGAGTTAAGAATCCTGGGATTATACTTAAAAACATGGTAATAATTAAATATTTAATATTTTTATTTTCTTCTAGTTCAATAAATTTAAATATTGTTTTTCTTTTAAATAATTTAATAATAATATATTCTGTAATATATGGAAGAAAAATTATAAAATAAAATGGCCATACTGCGACATGCATATTACATAAAATAAATGATAATATAAATAATCCAATAAGATATAAATTATTAGGCTTTTTTAGATAATTTGTGATAAAAATATATTCTAAAATAAATACTATATAACTTATTACTTGAGCTCTAGTTGCTATATATGAACTAAGTATTAAAACACTTAATATAGTAAAAATAAGGGATATAAATTTAGATTTATTATTTTGATTAATAAAATAAAATATTAAAAAAGTTAAAATGATAAAACAAAATATATTAAATATGTATAGTGATGTAAAGCCATTTATAGAATATATCAAAGAAATTAATACATCATATAACCAGTGAGGATATGTATAAGGAAGAGTATGTATTGAAAAGTGATCTAACATATCTATTCCATTAGTTAAAATATATTTTCCTATTTTTATAGTATAAAAGGTATCATTTTGAAAAACTATTGGTGTAGTAATTATACAAAGAATAGATAGGATTATAAAACTTACTATAAAATATTTCTTTTTCATATAATCAATCCTTTATTAAATTATATAATAAAGCTTTATAAAAAACAATTGTCAGATATTGTAAAATTATGTTATAATTTTTATATATGATAGTAAGGAGATAAGAATGCAACAAATAAGTTTAGATGGTCCAGAAGTTTTGAGACTAAAATTAAGATTAGATGAAATAACTGAATCAGTTGATTCTTCAATGAAAAATAATGAGTTAAAAATTGAAGAGTGTGTTAATAATTTACAAAGTGCAAGTGGAAATAATAAGTTAGCAACAGATGTTCAAAAATTATTAAATAGTGCTAATGAAGTGAGAACAAATTTTATTAAAAATTTTCAGTTATTAAATGAGTTTTTACAAAGTCAAGTAAATGAATATAGCATATCAACAGAAGAAGCAGAAGAAGCTGTTAAAGAGTTAATTGTACTTATGCAAAGATCAGTTAAAAGAGCTAATGGGGAATATTTGTTTGGTACCTTTGATGATACAACAGCTTTAGCAAGTGGGGAAAGACATTATAGTTATATTGAAGGATTTATATCAGATCCTGATAAATTAGAAGTAATGAATTATTCACATGATTTCTTTGCAAGTAAAGGTTTAGGTGAAGAACAAATAGCAGGTATACTTGGCAATATGTGTTTAGAATCGGGTTTTGAACTTGATGCTAAAAATCCTAATTCTTCAGCAACTGGTTTATTTCAATGGCTAGATACACATTATCCAAGCGATTGGTCACTTGAAACACAATTAAATCATGCTTGGGAAGAAATGCAAGGAGCACCATGCGGCGGAAATATTACATCAGTTGTTGATAAAATTAATAATTGTCAAACGGTTACTGGAGCGACAGACAACTTTGCAATATATTTTGAAGGTATGGGAGATGGTAGTGGTGGAGTTGTAGCTGGAGATGCAAGAAGAACATATGCTAATGCAATATATTATTATTACAATAATATAGCAAATAATAGTTAGAAAGGAGTTTTTATGGCTGTTGGAACAAATGGAGAATCATTAAGTATAAATGATGTTAATAAAATGATTGATGATGTTGGAGATATTGCAACATATAATCAACAATTAGCTAATGATATGACTAGTATAAGGTATATAATAGAACAAATTAATAGTCATTGGATTAGTGAAGAAGCGGATAAAATATCTGCAATAAGTACTTTAATAAATTTAGAAGAAAAATTTAGTGCAGAAATATTACCTGTTTTTCAACAATTTGTAGTAGCAATGAATTCACTAGTTCAATCTAGTGTAACTACATCAAATAAAACAAATTAGTAGGAGGTAAATAATGAATATTAATATTGAAGAGCTAAGAAGACTTTTTAGTCGTAGTGAAGATATAAATGCCCAACTAAAAGATAATTTTAATAATATAGTAACAGAATTAAATAATGTGTGTGATAATGTAAAATCTACTGGACTTACAGAAATAAATAAAGAATTTACTGAATATGTTAATGAAATTGCTACTGAACTTACAACTAATATGGAAGTTGTTATAGCATTTTTAGAAAATCAAATTACTAATTATTCTGGTACAAATGAATCATCAGAAGCTCAATTTAATGAGTTAAATAATCAATTAAATAATATAAATATTTAGAAAGGAAGTATTTTTATGGCAAGTGAATCAATAAGTGGTGCATATAATGTTGATTTAAATGTTAGTAAATTGCTAGATTCTACTTCTGTGTTAGCATCGGGAGTTACAAAACTTAATAATAATGCTAATAGTATTAATACTATTAGTAATTCTATTAAAAGTAATTGGACTAATGAATATAGTGCTAATAGTGATATTTCAACTAGTTTAGAAAAAATAGAAGAATGTTTAGATAACTATAGTACTATTATTGAACCTGTTTTAACAAAGTTTACAGAAACTATGAATATTTTAGCAATTGCTCATCAAAGTACTGGGCAAAAAATATTTGATGCTAGTGGTGAATAGATATGGCACAGTTAATTAAAATAGATTCAGAAATTATTAGATGTAAACAAAGATTGGATGAAATTATTTCATCAATTGAAACTAAAGTAAAAAATGCAAATGAAAAAATTAATGAAGCAGCTTTAAATTTATATCAAGGAAGTGGGGAAACTGCAACAAATCCATTAGTTGAACCAATAAAAAATTTATCAAATAATTGTAATAGTGTAATTAGCGAAATGATAATTAATTTAAAAAATGTTTCTCAGTTTATGGAAGAACAAATGCAAGGATATAATACTTCTCAAGAAGAAGCTAAAAATTCCTTAATCAGATTAATAAGCTTGATGCAAAGTTTATTAAATGGTACAGCAACTGATAATACTATAATTACTGATAATAATGATGTTGGAGTAGAAAACAATAATGCTGTAGGAAATGTTTCAAATGGAATATTTGATAATAATATTGATGATAATGAAAATATTAATAAAGAAGATAATATTAATATTGATAATCCTGGAGAAACAATAGATAACAGTAATCAAAGCGTGGATTATGAAATAAAAAATCCTGATTATCAAAATATGCAAATAAAAGAAGAATACAAATTATCTGAACCAATGTCTAGTACTTATGATGAATATGCCTATAATGAAGGTGCTGAAAGATATGTTAGTGAATTAATTGGTGAAAGAATGGGAACAGTTGACGAGTTAAATAAAAGAATGGATTTAATAGTGGGTTCTTATAATTATTATAAAGAAATGGGATATAGCGATGAAATGATTGCTGGTATGCTTGGTAATATGTGTCAAGAATCAACATTTAATTTGCATGATGATTATGGTAATCCTGCTGGAGTAGGTGTTTATCAATGGTTACCTGGGCGTGCTCCTGAGGCTTTAGATTTAAATACACAATTAGATCATTCAGTTTATGAAATAAATAATAGGACTGATATGGGGGGGCAAACCGTTTGGGAAAGAATGCAAAATTGTACTACTGTTGAAGAATATGCCAAAACATTTGCAATATATTTTGAAGGAGATAATTCATCTGGAGGTATTTGGGTTAGACAAAAGTATGCAGATGCAATGTATTATTTAATAAAAAATGGTTTTAAAACTGAATAGGAGGAAATATGGCAGAAATTAGTGGAGAATTTGATGTTAATTTAAATTCCGATGTTTTAAGTACAAGTACTGGTAATTTGGCAAAATTTAATCAAACTTTAAGTAATGATATAAATAGTATAAAATATATTAGTAAACAAATAGAAAGTATGATGACTAATGATACAGTTGGTGAAAGTGATATTTTTACTAGTTTAAGTAAAATTAGAAGTTGTGAAGATAAAATTGAAAATGTTGTATTTCCAATATTAACTCAATATGTGGAAACTATGAATACTTTAGCGTCTTCTGTTAATACTATAGCTAGTAATACAACTGGAAATATGAATGGTTGAATGGTAGTGTAATACGCTACTTTTTTTGTAAATTAAATGTAAATTACTTGATGATAAATTGACATAAAAAAAGATAAAGTTTTATAATTAAATTAAGCTAATAATGGAAACATAAGGAGGGATAATATGTTAAAAACCAAAGTTGGTTATAGTGAAAATGTTGATGCTTATGCATCTGGTGTTGAAACAGCAAAAATGGCTAATGTAGTGGAAAATCCACAAGTTGGTTTATTTTTTACAAGTTGTGTTCAAGATCAAAAAGAACTTATGAAAGGAGCAAAAAGTGTTTTAGGAGATGTTCCTATTATTGGATGTACTTCATCAGCAGCATTATGTACACAAGATGGATATCTAAATAAAGAAACAGGATACTCTGGAATGATGCTTTTTGGTGGAGATGTAGAAGTTGTTGTAGCAGGCTCTAAAAAAACAGATGAATCTCCAAGAGAAATAGGAAAAAGAATAGCTCAAGAAGCAGTTAGCAAACGTAAAGGTGAAGATAAAGAACCAGA
>CALVKC010000098.1 GCA_944332505.1 uncultured Bacilli bacterium | reverse complement strand
GATAATAATTATTATTTTAGATTATTTAATAAACCAGAAATAAATTTATATCGTTTAAGTCAAAAATAAAACTATTACACATTTTCGTAATAGTTTTTGTTTGTTATAGATATTCTACTAATTTAAAATTAGTATTAAGTCTTTCTATTAAATCATCCGTTTCATATTTTGAAAATATTTCAACAAAATTTGAATTATCTAATAAAAACATATCTGGATAATTAATAAATATTTCTTTATAAGTATTAACACCTAAATTAAATAAATATTTTAAGTTTTCTTCAACCAAAGCGATATTATCAGCTAAATTTTTTTTAATTTTTTTAGGTGTATTATTTTCAAATTCTTGAATATCTTCTTGAGAAAAATTATAACTTTCTAAAAATTTCATGCAGCTCTACCTCTTTTCATATTATCTGTAGATGCCAATACTTCATCTATTTGATTTATTAGAAATTCCTCATTTCCCCCAAAGTCTTTAAATGCTTCTACCAACATTTCTTTTTCACTCAAGCCAGTATCTTTAATAGCATCTAATTTAGCATAAATACTATCTTTTTCTTCAGTCATTGCAAAACTTTCCAATAATCTTAAAGCATTTTCTTTTACTTCATCAATATTAATTTCTGTATTATCAACTACTTCTTCTTTTTTTTCCACATCATTTTCTTTAACTACATAATCAAAAGCTCTTTGACTAAATATGAAAGAAGCATAAACATCATCTTCATTTTTATAAGTAACACCTATAGAATCACATTTTGCCATTCTTTTAATTACCATTTCAACTGGTTGAGTAATAAATCTTGGATTTTGCTTATAAGCTCCAATAAAGCCCATTTCTTCAGCCAATTTCAATTGGCGTTCCAATTCTTTTGGTTCAATAGTTAATACTATAGTTTGTGATGGTTTAGATAAATTAACACCATGATTAGATAAAACATTTAAAGAATCCATATTACTTTCACTATAAGAAACAGCAAACTTATAAATATTATCTACATCTTTTTCTTTATAATTACCAACTAATTTATCTTTTAAATCAACTAATTGTCCCATAAAAACTCCTTTCTAGTATGCCATTAATGGTACTTTTTTAGGATCTAAGCCACTAATCTCTAAAACATTTATTGTATTATTTAAACCTTGTAAATCATATTTAGTTAATACACTTGGCATTAAACTAATGTCTTTAGCAGCCTTTCCTATGCCCAATAATTTTTCTATTTTTAATGTTAACTCTTTATCATATAATAATTGATAATTCTTCTTTAAAATACCTAATTCAATTTTATTTTCTTTTAATGTACTTACATTTTTACTTAATGTATCTTCATCATAATGTTCCATTATTTTCTTTAGTTCGTCATCATTAAATTCTAAATTACCCAATTCATTTTTATTTAACAATTCAACTAATTTTTCTTTTTCAGTTTTTTCTTTTTCTTCTTTATCTTCAGTTTTATTTTCTACTTCAGGTATTTTTATTTGATCAATTACTTTAGAAAATATATCTTCTAATAAAGGTGCTTCACTATCTACCTTTATTTCTTCTATATTTTCTTTAACAACTTCTTCTTTTTCTTTAGCAGTTTCACTAACTTCTTCTACAACTTCTTTTTTATCTTCAAAAACCGGTTCTACTACAGCATCATCACTATCAAAAATTGATTCTTTAGATTCTTGTTTTGCTTCAACTAAAACATCAGCTATAGATTTTCCGCTTTGTTTATCTCCACTTTTAAAAGAAGCATCATATTCATATAAAGCATCCTCTGGAAACATTAATAACTTTGCAGCTTCTCTTTGATCATTTTCACTAAAATTAAATTTTTCTAATAAACTAGTTATTGCATCACGAGTAATATTAATACTTCCAGATAAAGCCAAATCAAAATATTCATTTAATTTTGCTTGATTATTTAGCGCTTCATCTTTTCTAATACCCAATTCTTCAACTCTAGCTATAGCATTATTCATTTCTTCTTCAACATTTTCTAATTTTTCACTGGCATCCTTTTTTTCAGTTGCTATTTTACTAATAGTATCAGGCAACATACTATTTACTTTTTCATTAATCATATCAGGTTCAAAATCTATATTTAATCTTGCTAAAACATTAGCAAAATCATCTCTATTAATTTTACTTAATACAGATGTTAATTTTTCTCCTTCTGCAGCCAAAGTTTTTTCATCATTATCTAACTTTTCTATTTCTTTCAATAATACTTCTTTTTCATTCTTAGTTCTTTCTTGAGTTTCAATAGCATCTTCTCTTTCTTTATTCATTTTTTTAAGAATTACACTATCTTCACCTCTTAAATTATATAATCTGTCTAATAATGTTTTTACTTCATTTGACAATGCTTTCATTTAATCACACCCTTTATTATAAATAGATTATAGCAAATTAATTCCCAAAAGTAAACCATTTATTTTAAGAAAATCAATATAAATTAGCACACTTCTAATAGTCATATGTAGGGACCACTCAATTTAATAGTACATATATTATTTTAGAAGGAGGAATATTTTTGAAAAAGAAAATAATAATTAGTTTTATAAGTATTTTAGTAGTAGGTATTGGTATTACTTTATTATGTATTTTTAATAAAAAAGATGATTCTAACTTAATAAAAATAAGAGTAGCAGAAGTAACGCATAGTTCATTTTATACACCACTATATGTTGCTTTAGAAAAAGGCTATTTTGAAGAAATGGGATTAGATGTTGAATTAATACTTACACCTGGTGCTGATAAAGTAAGTGCTGCAGTTTTATCTAATGATGTTGAAATTGGCTTTGCTGGAGCAGAATCTGCTATTTATATTTATGAACAAAATGAAAAAGATTACTTACAAATATTTGCTGGACTTACCAAAAGGGATGGTCAATTTATAGTAGCAAGGGATGATTATGAAAACTTTGAATTAACTGATTTATATAATCAAGAAATACTTGTTGGAAGAAGTACCGGCATGCCAGCTTTAAATTTTTTAAATGGCTTAAAAAATCAAGGAATTGATATTGATAAAATAAATATTAATTATTCAGTTGAATTTGCAGCATTATCTGGTTCATTCATCGGAGGAACCGGAGACTTTGTCAACTTATTTGAACCCAATGCTACTGATTTAGAAAAAGAAGGCTATGGTAAAGTAGTTGCTAGCGTTGGTTTAATGAGTGATGAAGTTCCCTATACGGCATTTTATGCCCGTAAAAGTTATATCCAAAAAAACGAAGATATTATCAAATCATTTACAAAGGCTTTAGCAAAAGGAATAACTTACACTTTAAATAATGATAAAGAAAGTGTTGCTAAAGATATAATTAATCAATTTCCAGATACAGAAGTTGAAGATTTAGCATTAATGATTAAAAGATACTATGATTACGATTGTTGGCTTGAAACTCCATATATTAGTGAAGAAATATTTAAGAATTTAGAAGATTTCTTAATAGATTTTGATTTAATCGAAGATTATGTTCCATATAAAGATTTAGTCAACAATTTTTATAATGAATAAATTATTGGAAATTAAAAATCTAAGTAAAAATTATAATACTAAATTAGGTGAAATAAAAGCTATTGATAATATAAGTTTTGATGTATATGACCAAGAATTTTTATGTATTATTGGTTCTAGTGGTTGTGGTAAATCAACTCTTTTAAATATTTTAGCAGATTTAGATAATTTTAGTAGTGGCAAAATTATTAAAAACAAAAATTTAAAAATTGGTTATATGTTACAAGATGATTGTTTATTACCATGGTTAAATATTTTAGATAATGCTTTACTAGGTTTAGATATCATGAATTTAAAAACTAAAGAAAATATAAACTATGTTAAAGGATTACTTAAAAAATATGGTTTAGAAGAATTTTTAGAAAAATACCCTAATCAACTCTCTGGTGGTATGCGTCAAAGAGTGGCTTTAATTAGGACACTGGCAATAAAGCCTGATATTTTACTATTAGATGAACCATTTTCAGCACTTGATTACATGTCTAGACTAGTGGTCAGCGAAGATGTAGCAAACATTATTAAGCAAGAGAAAAAAACAGTAATAATGATAACTCATGATATTGCTGAAGCACTTAGTTTAGCCGATAGAATTATTGTTTTATCTAAAAGACCAGCAGTTATTAAAAACATTTATAATATAAACTTAGAAGGCAATAGTCCACTATCTAGAAGAAAAGCTAAAAATTTTGCTTACTACTATGATTTATTATGGAAGGATCTAGATAAAAATGTCTAATGACCAACAAAAATATTTAAAGAAACTAAAATTAAGAAAAATATTTATATTAATATGTCAAATACTTATAGTAATTTCATTTTTATCTTTATGGGAAATATTAGCTAATAAAAATATAATTAATACATTTGTCTTTTCAAAGCCTAGTAAAATACTTGAAACAATTATAAATCTAATAAATCAAAATAATTTATTTAATCACATTTTTACTACATTAGAAGAAGTATTAATATCTTTTACATTGGGTATAATTCTAGGCTTAATAATAGCTATTATTCTTTATGAATTCCCTATATTATCAGATATAATAGATCCGTTTTTAACAATGATTAATTCATTACCTAAAGTTGCTTTAGGACCACTAATTATAATAATTTTTGGAGCCAATATTAAAAGTATTATTGTAATGGCCTTATTGATAAATCTAATTATAAGTATTATAACCATTTATAATGGATTTATAAATATTGATGAGCAAAAAATTAAAATGATTAAATCTTTTAAAGCTAACAAATATCAAATATTAACTAAATTAATAATACCAAGTTCATATAAAACAATTATCTCTAGTTTAAAATTAAATATATCTATGAGTTTAATTGGAGTA
>CALVKC010000097.1 GCA_944332505.1 uncultured Bacilli bacterium | reverse complement strand
TTAAATTATTACTATTTTTAATAATATGTTAAAATATACTTATAAAGAGAAATATGGAAAAAGTTTATTTTACAAAAGATGTTGGAAAAGATAGTTTAGTAAAGATTTATAAAGCTTTAAATAAGGAGTTACCTGGTAAAGTAGCAGTAAAATTACATTCTGGAGAAAAAGGAAATAAAAATTATTTAAGACCTTCATATGTTGAAGAGCTAGTTAATTATGTTCATGGAACTGTAGTTGAGTGTAATACTGCTTATCCTGGTGCTAGAGATACTACCGAAAAGCATCGTCATTTAATGGATGAGCATGAATGGACTAAGTACTTTAATGTTGATATTATGGATAGTGAAGGACCAGATTTAGTTTTAGAAATACCTAATGGAAAACAGATAAAGAAAAACTTTGTTGGTAAACATATAGCAAATTATGATTCGATGTTAGTTTTATCTCATTTTAAAGGACATGCTATGGGTGGCTTTGGTGGTGCCTTAAAGCAACTTTCAATTGGATGTGCTTCTTCTTATGGCAAGGCTTATATTCATGGTGCAGGAAATCCTGATGAAGATATGTTTAAAACTGATCAGTTATCCTTTGTAACCGCTATGGGTGATGCGGCTAGTAGTGTTCATAAATATTTTAAGGGTAATATTGTTTATATTACCGCAATGGTTAATATTTCTATCGATTGTGATTGTGATGGTAATGCATCGGCACCATGTATGCAAGATATTGGATTATTAGCTGGTACGGATCCTGTTGCTATAGATCAAGCTTGCATAGATATAATTTATAATAGTACCGATCCTGGTAAAAATAAATTAATTAAAAGAATTGAAGAAAAGCTAGGAACTAATATAATTAAAGTTGCTGAAGAAGATGGCGCTGGTAGTAGACAATATGAATTAATAGATATAGATAAAAATTAATATCTATATCTTTTTTGAAGAAAGGAAACTTATGGAATTAATACAAGTTGGGGAAAAAACTTATTATTTAGATAATCCCACAAATATAGGTATTTATTTAGTTAATGATAAAGATGTATATTTAATTGATAGTGGTAATAGTAAAGATACTGGTAAAAAGATATTAAAAATTCTAAATGAACATAATTGGAATGTAGTAGGTATAATAAATACGCATTCTCATGCAGATCATATTGGGGGAAATAATGTAATTCAAAATAGAACTAATTGTAAAATCTTTAATAATAATATTGAAAATAGTTTTGCTAATAATCCTATTTTGGAACCAAGTTTAATATATGGAGGTTATCCATTTAAAGATTTACTTAATAGAACACTATTAGCTAAAGAATCTAATTCTACATTATTAAATAATTCTTCTATTAACTTATTTGATGTTATTGAATTAAAAGGTCATTCTTATAATATGATAGGTTTAAAAACAAAAGATAATATTTATTTTTTAGGAGATTCTTTATTTAGTGAAGAAACTATTAATAAATATCATATATTTTATATTTATAATGTTAAAGAATTTTTAAATACTTTGGATAAATTAAACAATTTAGATGGAGATTTATACATATTATCGCATTGTAAACCTACAAAAGATTTAAAAGAATTAATAAAAATTAATAGAGATAAAGTAGTGGAAATAATAAACAAAATATATAATTTATGTTCTAATAAAATAACTTTTGAAGATATATTACAAAAAATATTTATAGATTATAATATTAATATGAATGAGAATCAGTATTTTTTGATTGGTAGTACTATTAAAGCTTATTTAACTTATTTGTATGATGAAGGAAAGATATCTTATACTTTTTTAGAAAATAAGATGTATTGGTATCAGTTAAATGATATTAAATGTTAGTGGTAGAACTGATATTGTTGCTTTTTATTCAAAGTGGTTTATTAAACGATATCAAGAAGGCTATGTAGATGTTAGAAATCCTTTTTATCCTAAATTAGTTAGTAGAATATATTTTAAAGATGTTGATCTTATAGTATTTTGCACAAAAAATCCTAAACCTATTATTCCTTTTTTAAAATATATTAAACAACCAATAATTTTTCATGTTACTATAACACCATATAAAAAAGATATAGAGCCTTATGTACCATCTAAAAAAGAAGTAATTAATTTAGTTAAAGAAATAAGTAAAATAATACCTAAAGAATATTTATATATTAGATATGATCCAGTATTTTTAAGTAATAAGTATAATCTTGATTATCATATTAAAGCATTTGATAGGTTATGCACTCTTTTAGATGGCTATGTTAGTAAAATCATTATTTCTTTTTTAGATAATTATAAAAATGTTCAAAATAATCTAAGATATTTACAAGTTAAGAATTTTAGTGATGAAGATTATAAAAAATTAGGTTTAAATTTTAGTTGGATTGCTAAAGAACATCATATTATTGTGCAAACTTGTGGTGAAAAAAAAGATTTAGTAGAGTATGGTTTTATTAAAGATGAATGTTTAAGTCGAAGTTTGGCTTATAAATTAACTGGTAAGAATTTTCCTCGTTGGCAAGCACGCAATAATAAAAATTGTAATTGTGCTAATATGGTTGATATAGGTTCATATAATAGTTGTTTACATTTATGTAAATATTGTTATGCAAACTATGATGAAAGTAGTATTAAAGCTAATGTATTGCAACATGATGTTAATTCTTCATTATTAATAGGAAGATTAAATAGTGATGATATTATAAAGATTAGAAGAAAGTAATTTATTGTGGTATAATAATTAAATCTAAAGGGAGAAAGAGTATGCAAGTAGTAGGGACAATGTTTTTTAAAGATTTTAATTTATTAATTGATAAACCACGAAAAAGAAGTACGTATCAAATGATAGGAGGAAAAGTAGAAAGTGGTGAAACACCATTAGAAGCTGCTATAAGAGAATGTCATGAAGAATTAGGAAATCAAGCTAAAATTGATCATAATTTATTTGAATTAATTATGGAATTTGATGAAATAGCAACAAGTGATGGAAAAACACCAATTCATTTTTATGTCTTTCAATATAATGGAATTTTAGAAGGAGAGCTTACTACTTCTGAAGAAATTAGTGATTTTTTATGGTATAATTCTACATATGGAACTGATATACTTTCTAATACGTTAAAAAATGAAGTAGTTCCATATTGTTTAAAAAAACGTTTGATTAAATAAAAGAAATTGGTATTTTATTAAATATTAATTCATATAATGCATTAAGATAAAATAATTTAAAAAATATATTAAAATATCTTGAAAATATTTTTAAGTTTTGATATATTATTAATGCATGCAGGTGTAGTACAATGGCTAGTATACGACCTTGCCAAGGTTGAGATGGGAGTTCGATCCTCCTCACTTGCTCCATAAGGTAAAATCGTCGCACCAATGTGACGTTATTGATTAAATCAATCTGAAAAGATTGATTTTTTTGTGCGTTATTGCAAAGAAAGGTGTGATGTGATATGATTAGAATAATTAAAAAGAAAATCAATATGAGTGATGAACTCAAAGCCAAAATTAATTGGTCTTGCAAATTTAACAATAGACCCTACCAAATTATAGAGGGTCATCTAAGAATTGTTGAGCATACGAATTTAGCGTATGTCGAGCCTCATAAGGTTATTATAAATAACCAATTATATCTGTTCTTTAATGAACAAAAATATTTTTATGTCGGGAACTTAAAGAAGAAAATCCCAATTGCTGATTTATCAGAGTACATAGCAAGGCATTAATTAATTGAGAGTTTATATACTCCCACAATATTGGTTTATTTTGTCGTGTAAATAAATTAATATGTTAGTTAAGGTGTCCTTGTTATGTGACACTTTTTTTGGTGCCTTTCATTAAAAGAAAAGGAGGAATTAGTTTGAATAATGAAAGGAAGATTGCAGCAGTTTATATTCGTGTTTCGACAGAAGATCAATCTAGGTTTGGGCATAGCTTAGATGAACAGGAAGAAAAATTAAGACAATTATGTGAACTTAAAGGCTATGAAATTTATAAGGTTTATCGTGAAGAAGGAGTATCTGCCAAAAATACCAATAGACCAAAGTTCCAAGAAATGATGGAAGATATGAAAGATGGAAAAATCAATAAAATTATTGTCTACAAACTAGATAGACTTACTCGTTCTATCAAAGATTTAGAGGTAATTTGTAATACTTTAGAAGAATATAATTGTGATTTAGAAAGTGTTGCCGAAGAAATTAATACTAGTAATGCTAATGGTAAATTTTTTATAAGAATGCTTACTATTCTCGCTCAACTAGAAATATCTATGTTAGACCACATTGATTAGGAATTCCAATACTCCATATATAAATATGGGGTATTTTTGTATTCTCTAATAGTTGTATCATACTTATTAATACTTAAACTATTTATAATTAATTCATTTTTATTTTCATTTCTTTTAAAGTTTTCAATCCACGTAAACCACACTAAGTAGTTTTCTAATCTTCTTGTTGCTACTCCATGCATTTGCTTTATAAAATTTTTAAAGCGACTATGTAATGAGTTTATATTTCCTAAATTTTTATAATTTTCTTTTGTGTTTGATTGATATGTATTGTGCTCTTCTTACATTAAATAATTTTAATATTGTTTTATAATTGGATCTTTTATCCGTTGATATAATTGCTCCTTCTTCAATTTTATTTTCTAATATTTGTTTTAACGATTGATTAGTTAATTGGCCTCTACCTGCAATTTCAAAAAACACATGATTAGTATCGTTTATTCCAGATGCTATACAAATTTGTTCATTACTAGATCCAATCATTTTTGCTTCTTGTCCGTTTTTTCTAGGTTTTCTTGGCATACTAAAATTTATGCTTTTACTGTGGTTTTCTTTAAAATTTTCTCTTAAAAATGCTTCATCTAATTGTCCT
>CALVKC010000096.1 GCA_944332505.1 uncultured Bacilli bacterium | reverse complement strand
TAATCCTGCTAGATTATAAATATTTTCTTCTAATAATTCCATTTTAATTTCTATTTCTTTTTGCATTTCATCTAAAACATTTTTATCTACCTTTATTCCTGTAATTTCCATATCAGCAAGAACATTTACTAAAGGCATTTCAATATTATTAAATAAATCATAGGATTTTTCTTCTTGCATTTTTTCAATTAATTTATCTTTAATATTTAATAAAAATATACTTTTTTTAACAATTTCAATAACATTACTAAAATTATCTTTTTTCAAATTATCATAAAATTCAATATTTTGATCAAATTGATTAGCTAAATAAGCCAAATCATCTTTAGCATTTAAACCTAATATATAAGCCCCAATTGCTACATCAAAACTTTTTTCAATAAATACTTTAGTACTACCAATTACTTTTTTTAAATCATAAGTAATAATAAATTTATCTTTTATTACTTTTAATACATCTATTACTAAATCTTTATTTATATAATAATTATTATATTTATCACTAATACTCATACCAATAATATTAGCAATATGATAATTATTATTATCTAATTCCAAATATAAAGAAATTTCATCGTCTAATTTTAAATCTTCAATATTTTCTAACACTTTATAATTAATTATTTGTTCTTTTTTTGGTTTAGCTATATTTTTTAACAATGAAAAGAATTCCAATTCTTGATATTTTTCTTTTAATTTAGTATCATCATTAAATTCTAGTTTTAAATCTTCTAAAGTTATATCTAGTGGTACATCTCTATAAATAGTAGCAATTTTTTTACTCATAAAAGCACTATCTTTCCCATTAATTAATTTTTCTTTAACTTTACCACTTATATTTTCAACATTTTCATATAAACTTTCTAAAGTATGATATTCTTGTAACAATCTTAATGCTGTTTTTTCACCAATACCTGCTACCCCAGGAATATTATCAGAAGAATCTCCCATTAAAGCTTTCAAATCAATTATATTTATTGGTTCAATCATATAATCTTTTTTAAAAGTATCATAATTATATCTTATATAACCCGTTTGTTTTAATAATTTTACTTCTGTTTCATAACTAATAAGTTGTAATAAGTCTTTATCACTAGAAATAATAACTGATGCAAAATCCGGATCTTCTTCAGTCATTTTAGTAATTGAACCAATAATATCATCCGCTTCATATGGTGCAAGTTCAAAATGTTTTATACCCATTGCATCAAGTAACTCTCTTGCTATAGGCATTTGTATTTTTAACTCATCAGGAGTTGTCATTCTCCCTTCTTTATAAAAGTCAAACTCTTCTTTCCGAAAGTTTTTCCCAATATCAAATGCTACTGCCATATATGTTGGATTTTCATCAGCAATTATTTTATTAATCATAGTTGCAAAACCAAATAAAGCATTAGTTGGCAACCCTTTAGAATTTTTCATCATTTTTCCATTATATGCTGTTGCATAATAACTTCTAAACATTAAATTATTACCATCTACTAATATTAATTTCTTCACGATTCTCACCTATAAATAGTATAACATAAATTTATCTATTTTTATCTTTTTAATACTAAACTACTTTCTAAAGACATATTATATACTTTTTGATAACTATCAACTATACTAAAAAAATAACTTATACCTTTATTAAATTTATTCTTTACTATGTTTATACTTTCATTACATATCAAAGCAATTTCACTAAAAACGTAAACATTTTCATCTATTAAACCTAATCTTAACTTAACCACTCTTTTTATATCTTCTGGCAATAAATCTATTAAATAATTAAATATTGGATAGTTAAACATATTTATGTCTACTTCCCAATCTAGATTTTCAATATTATTTATTGGTAATTTTATATCATCACTAAACACATTGCATTCACTAATTAAAGGAAATGGTAAATTAAATATAACTTGATAATTATAAACTACTATCTCAAATAATTTAATTCCCATATTTATTAAATATTTGATTTTTATCTCATTCATTTGTAATTTTATAGATATTTTTTTTATAGAATGTGGTTGATTAGAAAAACCTAAAAACAAATTTACACATTCTTGATAATCTTTTGGTATATATATAGAAATATCTTTAAAAAATTTATTACTATAGATAAAAGGATAACTATTTATAATTTTATCTAATCTATATTTATCAATAATTAATTTATTTCTACTTATCCATTGTGATATTAATCCTTTTTCACTATTAGTTAAATCATCATAATCAACTAAACATTGCAAAAAATCATCACCAAATATTTTGACTAACGTTTTATAAGTATTTGTATCTTTATCACTAATTTGATTTAACCAAGCAACTTCCTCATCTGTAGCATCAAGATATTCTTTTAAATATTTTTTTTGATTAACTTTCTTTTTTCTTAAAGATCGTAATCTTAGCTTATAATTTTTAATTGCTTTATAAAAAATATCCTTTTCTTCTTTTGTTAATTTTGCATCTTCATTATATTCTAAATCTAAATTTTCACCAAAAACCTTGACTAAAACTTTATATTGCTTAGATTTTTTATTAACAACTTTAACTAAATATTGTATTTCTTCATCTGTAGCATCAAGATATTCTTTTAAATGCTTTCGTAATTCATTATCTTTTTCAACTTTTACTCGTTCTTGAATTATAGGAATATTAGAATTTTTTTTATCTGTTTTAAATTCTTTATGGAATTCATTAATATATTTATCCAATTTACGCAAAGCATTTTTTATCAATATTTTTTCACTTTCTGATAAAGAACCATTGCTTATATTTTTATTTAATCTTTTTCCATAATATGTAAACAAAATTTTAAAATCTTGATTATCATAAAGTTCTTTTGCTAATATTTCCAAGTTCTTAGATGATATTTCTAAATAAGATACTAAATTAATTGGAACTAATATTCCCTCATAAAAGTCAAATAATTTTTTTATAGTTTTAAAATTACTAAGTGCTCTTTCTTCAATTTGTTTAATTCTTACTCTTGATACATTATGTTTTTTTGCTATTTCTTCATAAGTGCACGTCTTACCATTTAAGCCAAAACGCATAGTAATTATATCTCTTTCTAACGGACTTAATTGATCTAATATTTTATTTATTTCTTCTTTTAATAATTCACGTTCAACATATTCGTCAACAGATAAATTTTTATTATCTTTAATTTTTTCAAGAATTAAAGAATCATCATCTTTTCCAAAAGTACCATCTAAAGATACTGTTTCACAAGAATCTTTAAATTCAGGAAAATAAAACCTATTTATATATTCTTTAATCCACCATTTAGCATAAGTTGAAAATTTATAACCTTTTTCATAGTCAAATTTTTCTACAGCCTTCATTAAACCCATATTCCCATCTTGAATTAGATCCAAAGTAATCTCTATAGTAGGATATAATTTTCTAGCTATACTTACAACTAACCTTAGATTATGTTCTACAATATTTTTTACTAAAAACTCATATTGTTTTTCTAATCTTACAAGTTCATCTCCAGATGAATTTTTCATTAATTCTTTTAGTCTGTCTAATCTTTTAAAAGCACTTTTTTCTTCCTCTTCTGAAAACACAGGAATTTGCCTTATTTCCTGTAAATATTTTTTAAAAGAATCATCACTTGTTCCAAGTTCAACAGCATTATCTTCAAATATAAATTTATCGGTAGCTAATACATACAAAAGTAAAAAATTATTTACAATTTCTTTATCAGTTATTCTTTTAATTTCACTTTTTGTTATTTTTGTTTTATTATCTATTAAGACATTTAAAATATATGTAAAATTAGGATATTTTTCAATTATTTTATTTAGCATATCTGAATTTAAATTTAAATTAAACTTTACAAATATATTTAAATAATAATATAAAGTATCAATAATATCATTTTTATCTAAAGTTTTAAAACTAAAAATAAACCAATCTATATCCAAACTATTCCAACTTATAACTAAATCATTAACAATCAATTTAAAGCATTCTTCAAAAATATTACTTCTATCTTTTAAGCTATAATAAATTGATTTGTAATAATTTTCATCATTTTTAAAAAAATTAAATTCTTCTTTTAATCTTTCTATAATCCCCATATTTTCCTCTTTATAAATATTCTTTTAATTTTTCACTTGCAGGATTTTTTAAAATTCTATTAAATATTCTTTCTCTTCTGTGATTAACACCTTGATATGAAATATTTAAAATTGAAGCAATTTCTTGTAAACTATGTTGCTCTTGAAATAAAGGATTTGGATTATGTCTATTTTGAATACCAAATAACATTCTAATAATTAATTCATCAGTTTCATTTAAATGATTAGATAAAAATAAATCTACATCTTCTTGCATCATTTTAACAATAATTAGATCATCAATGTCTTCATCTTTATTATCTTCAATTAGCTTAATACACTCATCTTCTGGAATTATTTTTCTATTATTCAATGCCATTGCTACTTCCACTAATTCAATATTAACATTTAAAATCTTTGCTAATTCTTCATTGGTTGGTTCTCTACCATTAATAGATATAAATTTATAATAAGCAATATTTAATCTTCTTTTAAATTCTAACATATATTGAGGTATATAAAAATCACGGTTGAAATGCCTAATAAACATAATTATCTTTTTTTTAATATGATAAGTAGCATAAGTTGAAAATTTTATTCCCTTATTTAAACTAAAATTTTCAACTGCATCAATTAATCCTTCATAACCAGCTTGAGCAAGTTCACTAAATTCATACCCCTTAAAAAAACCTACAATATATGTTACTAAGCGATAATTATTTTCACATATTCTATTACGATAATAAATATATTCATTATAACTTTTTTCATCTTTATCTATAAATGGTCTTAATGAAGCCAACTTCTCAAAATAAGCATTTTGTTCTTCACCTGTCAATAATTCATTATT
>CALVKC010000095.1 GCA_944332505.1 uncultured Bacilli bacterium | reverse complement strand
TATGGACGCATTACTAATAAATCTTCTTCACTTGTAAATACACAATACTTAGTTAATACATTTAATAATGTATGCTTAGTAAAGAATGTTTTAGCAAAATCAATTAAATCTGTAATACCATTATTCTTTTGATCTGCCCAATATGAAGTAAATTCAAATGAGTTAGATTTCTTTTTCTTTTGATTGTTAATATGGAACTCTCTTGTAGTATTAGAATAATATTTAGTTAATGTTCCATTTGAAATAACAAAGATTTGAACAAAGTTATATAAACCTGATCCAGCCCAGAAAGAATCTCTTTGATATCTTTCTATTTGATTGAAAGCTTCCCTTAAATCAATTCCTCTTTTCTTTAATTCAACATGAACTAAAGGAAGGCCATTTACTAAAATAGTAACATCATATCTATTATCATAATTACCTTCATTATTAACATATTGATTTAATACTTGCAAACTATTATTATGAATATTATTTTTATCAATTAAATAAATATTTTTCTTATCTCCTGAATCAAGAGTAATTTCTTGTTTATAATCTTCTTGAATTAATCTTGTCTTTTCAATTATATAATCATTTTTATTTGCAATTACTTTTGTAAAAAAAGAATCCCATTCTCCATCAGTAAAAGTATAATTATTAAGTTTTTCTAATTGTCTTCTTAAATTCAGAATTAATTCATCTTCAGTGTTAATTGCTAACCTTTCATATCCTTGTTCTGTTAATGTTTTTATTAGTTCTTTTTCAAGAGCATCTTCACTTTGAAAAGATGTTGCTACTCTATTTAATACTGTATATTCAGCCAATACAGTAGAGTTATCATTTTCACTTATTAACCCTATATTACTCATTTACACTCATCTCCTCAAATTCAAATAATTTATTTCTATAATAATCGTATTGCTGTTTCCTTAATTCAATTTCTGCAGGTAATCCTATTGTTATATTTCTAATTAAAGAATCAAATTTATCTAATATATTAACAATCTTTGCTTGTTCTTCTACTGAAGGTATAGGTATATTAAGATTAGTTAACTTTTCTTGCGTTAAATGTGGAATAGTTGATCCTGTTTTTACACTTTCTACAAAATCTTTAAATATTTTAGAATTGAAATAATGATATATATATCTAGGTAAAACTTTTTCATTATTAATTTTGATTCTGAAAACTCCACTATTGAGAGTAGTCAATTTATCTGGTTCATCATCTAAATACGCAATTTTTCCTAATGTACCATCTTTTGTTATTAATATATCATTTTTATGAATTTGAATATTTTCATCCATGTCATATCTTTCTTTCGTTACATAAACACAACTATTAAAATCAACTTTTCCATCATCAGTAAAATCAGTTCCAGTAACCAAATAATAATCTCCTGAATTTAAATATTCTGCAGTAGTTAGTCGTTGCCAACCAACTCTTGCTTTTACAAGAGCTATATCAGTTATATGTTTTGTTTCTCCATTCATATGACTTTCAAAAATTTTTCCACTCCAAAACTCGTATTGACTTTCCCTCGCTTCTAGCTCCACTTCTAGCTCCGCTTCTAGCTCGCCAAATTTATCTAATATTTTTACAATTTCATTTTGAATTTCTAAAGGAGGACATGGTATCTTTAAAGCATTAATTTCTTTTAGAGAAATACTTGGAATACCAGCTCCAACTTGTGAAGATAATAAAATTTTTTGCTTTTCCTTTAAGAAATGATAAATATATTTATAATTGAGTTCTTGATTGCAAGAATTTACCACATAACAATGCGCACCTGCCCAAAATTTTGATGTAATATAATTTACATACCCTGCAGAAGCACCACCTTGACTAATAGTTATTTTATTTTCATCAAAATTATAGTCATCCCAATACCCAGATGGAGAAATTCCACCATTAATAACAGGATATGTTCCAATTTCACTTAGTAATTCCTTATTTAATTGTTTGCCTTTTTCTATCTTACAAACTGTATCAAGTTTCTTATAAGTAACACCATTAGGACACATGTTTTTTATTAAATCACCTATTTTAGTCATAATAATCGACCTCAAGTTCTTTAATTATTTTTTCGAGTTCTTCTCTAATTTTTTGTTGTCTAGGTACTACTTCTAAAAGTTTTGAGTTCACCTCTTTAATATCTATGTTAGATTTTTCTTCATTTGATTTTATATATGAATTTATAGATAAATTATAATCATTTTCAGTTACTTCATCATAAGTAGCTAAATATGTTTTTTTATCAATGGTGCTTCTATCTTTAATTAATGAAATAATATTATCTATATTAACATCAGATAATTTATTGTTATTTGTAGCATTCTTCATTTTGTTAGTATTTGGAATACATTCATCAGTTGCATCAATAAATAAAATATTATTATCTGACTTATTTTTCTTTAATACTATTATACATGTTGCAATAGATGTTCCAAAAAACAATCCTGAAGGTAACTGTATAACTGTATCAACAAAATTATTATCAACCATGTATTTTCTTATTTTTTGTTCTACACCTGTTCTATAAAGAACTCCAGGAAATTCAACTATAGCAGCAGTTCCTTTAGGTGAAAGCCAAGATAACATGTGCATAGTAAAAGCTAAATCAGCAGCATTTTTTGGTGCTAAAACACCCGCTGGAGCAAATCTTTCATCATTAATCAATATTGGATTATCCTTACCAACCCACTTAATTCCATAAGGTGGATTAGAAACAATAGCATCGAAAGGCTCATCATTCCAATGAATAGGATGTAATAATGTATCTCCTCTTTCTATACTAAAGTTATTATAATTTATATTATGTAAAAACATATTAATTCTAGCCAAATTATAAGTGGTAAGATTTATCTCTTGTCCAAAGAATCCTTCCATTACATTTTCTTTACCTAATATTTTAGCAAATTTTAGTAAAAGTCCTCCAGAACCACAAGCAGGATCATATACTTTATTAACTGATGTTTTGTCCATTATAACTATTCTAGCAAGTAATTCTCCAACTTCTTGTGGTGTAAAAAATTCTCCTCCAGATTTTCCTGCAGATGATGCGTACATAGTCATCAAGAATTCATAAGCATCTCCAAATAAGTCTATATTATTATCTTCGTAATCGCCAAAATTTAAATCTCCAATAGCATTTAATAATTTAACAAGTTTTTCATTTCTTTCATCTACTGTATTACCTAATTTGTTATCAATAGTAAAATCATCAAATAAACCTTTTACATCATTTTCAGATGCAGTTCCTCTAGCTGATGCTTCTATATTATTAAATACATTTGATATAACTACATTTAAATTTTCATTCTTATCTGCACCTTTTTTAATATTGCAAAATAATTCACTTGGCAATATAAAGAATCCTTTTTCTTCAAGTATTTGTGTTTTACCTAATAAGGCTTCTTCATCAGAAATATCTCTGTATTTAAAATCTTTTATTCCTGCTTTTCTTTGATTTTCATTAACATAGTTTTCTATATTTTCAGATATAAATCTATAAAACAATAATCCTAACACATATTGTTTAAAATCCCATCCATCTACTGATCCTCTTAATTCATTTGCTATTTTCCATATTGTTTTATGTAATTCTTCTCTTTCTCTTTCTTTTTTATTATTCATCATTCTACCTCCATTAATTCCACTTTAAGAAAAACACTATGCCTGCAATTATTAAACCAACAATAATAGGTATAATAATATTTTTCAATATAAATTTGTTTTCTTTTTCATTAGTAATCCCATTATTGTTTCCAATAACTGATTTATTTATTTTATTATTATTTCCTATTTTATTCATTACTATTTCCCACTTTACTCTTATCTATTTTATTATTGCTGCCAATCTTAACTGAATTATCATTATAGATTATTTGTAACAACTCTTTTGTGGTATCTTTTTTAGCTTGATTAGATTTAAAATCTATATAATATTCATCTAGATTTCCATATTGTTTTTCAAGTTTTTTGAAAATATCTATTAATTTATCTTTTAATAAATGTAATACATTTGTATAGCCATACATACTTAACTGTAAATTAGCATGTGTTACTTCAGCATCATTAATTAAAGCGACTGAATTAATATATCCAATATCTATTGGCGATAATAAACAATGCATATCAGATTCTTCTTCCGCCTTAGCATACTGACTTATTTCTGCAATACTATATCTTACTTCATGCTTGCACAATTTTTCTTTATCCTCAAGTGGAACTGGTATTTCATATTTACTGATAATCATGGTATAAGTTTTTACTGTTCCTATTATCGAAGCATTAATTACCCTGTATTTGGGTACATCTATATCTTTTGGATATCCATTTAATTCATAATTTAACCAGTTTTCAATTTCTTTATTATCTAAATCTTCTAAAAGTAATGACAGTAATTGAAACGCTTTTTTTACATCAATTTCATCATTTATTAAATCTATCAATATCTTACTTCTTTTTTTCATAACAATTGCACCTCAAATTCTTGTATTTAATCAACGTTATCTCTCATATAAAATTATAACATATTAATTGACAAAATTGGTTATTTTGACATTAATTCATACCAAAAATTACCTAATTATACCTATATACTTGACTAATTTTTGATTTTAAGTGATTAATACAAAGAATTGGAGGAATAGTATGATTAGAAAATGTACTGATGAAGATATAAGTGATGAAGAATGTGAAAAGGTTATTGATCCTTTTTATAAGAATTTTGATGAATATATTATTATGTTTGTTATGCCTGAAGTAATTGCATTTTATATTGCTAGTTCTTTTAGTAGGAATGCTATGTGGGAAGCAACTTTCTATCAACATTATAATTCTGCTAAAGATACTTTTAATATTAGTGATGATGAAGATTATGATAAGGTTAAGGCTGAAGTAATTAAACTATTAAGAATGAAGTATTCTTTAGAAATTATTAGTGAAGATCCATTAGATTTTAAAAAAATTGAGTATTAGTTTTTG
>CALVKC010000094.1 GCA_944332505.1 uncultured Bacilli bacterium | reverse complement strand
TGCCCAAGTGGCGGAATAGGTAGACGCACAGGACTTAAGGCCTCTGACATTTGGAAGGCCTTGAGCACTAACTTAGAAATGAGTTATGTGAATTTGCTCAAATTCGGGGAAACCTTACAGATAACGCTGATGGCAATCCCGAGCCAAGATTTGTGGGGGAATTTTGAGATTGAAATATTCTAAAGATGTATTGACAGAAATAGTTATGAAATCCAGGAGTAAACGCGAATGCTTGTTGACATTAGGATTAAAACCCTATGGTGGAAATTATCGTGTTTTACAAAAACATTTGGATAAATATAATATTGATACATCCCATTTTTTAGGACAAGGCTGGAATAAAAATAATAGTCCAGCTGATATCAAGCCTATCGTAAAATATTTTAATAACGAAATACCCATTACTAGTTATAAGTTAAAAAATCGTATTTTAAAGGAAAAATTAAAACCTTATAAATGCGAAATGCGTGGTTTGAGTCAATGGAACAATCAAAAAATTCCATTAGAATTACACCATATCAATGGCAATAACAAAGATAATTCATTTGGAAATTTACAACTTCTTTGTCCAAATTGTCATGCATTAACTGATAATTATAGAAATCGCAAATAAGGTGTAGAGACTTGACGGGCAATACCTAAGTCGTAAGATATGGTAAAGAGAAAGTCCAGACTACAAACATGTATGTGGTAGTGAAAACTATAGTAGTAAGAAAATCCTGCGGGTGTAATAACCCGTGCCGGTTCAAGTCCGGCCTTGGGCACCAATAAGAAACTAACCGAATTATTTCGGTTTTTCTTTTGGATAAATATTGACTTTTTAAGGAATCTAATCTATTATTTAGATGGAGGTAACTTATGAATTCAAAACAAAAAGTAGAATTAATTATTGCGGCATTTTTAATTGTTTGTGGAAGTTTGCTACTTATTTTTCCTTTATTTCATTTTGTAGATGTCAAATTAATATTTTCAATAGTTTTAGGAGTTTATGCACTTTTAAATCTTATTAAATTCATACTTATAAGAAAATCTAAAGATTATGAAGGATTATTTACAATGCTTGCATCAATTATTGTACTAATCATAGTATCACTTCTTGATGTAGATAATGTTCCTTGGTATTTAGCGTTAAGTTTATTTGTATGGATTGCTTTAATGTCAGTTATTAAACTTAAGAAGGCCGATTATTACAATGACCGCAAGGATGGGGTCTGGATTTTAGAAATTGTTTGTTTAATATTATTTATTTTAAGTGGTTTACTTACAACAATTAATTTATATTATGAAAATGATATTCAAGTATTGGTACTCGGTTACTTTTATTTAATACATGGTATACTTGAATTAGTTGATCCACTAACAACATATTTAATAGGAAGTAAATAACTTCTTTTTTTTATGCATAAAAGTAAGCAATGAATAGTATACTTTGTTAGAAAGAGAGGAATATTATAATGGAAATTCTAAAGGTTTCATCAAAATCTAACCCAAGTAAAGTAGCGGGAGCAATAGCAAACATTTATCGTGAGAAAAAGCAAGTGGAATTACAAACAGTTGGAGCTGGATCATTAAATCAAGCCATTAAAGCCATAGCAATATGTAGGGGATTTGTAGCTCCGACTGGAGACAATTTAGTAGTAATTCCGGCCTTCAACGATATTGTAATTAATGGAGAACAAAAAACAGCAATAAAATTAGTTGTCGAAAGCAAGTAAACTAAGAGCAATTTTGTTGCTTTTTTTTTATAAATTTTGTATACTTTATATGAATGGAGGTATAAATAATGGAATTAAAAGGAAGCAGAACAGAAGCAAATTTAATGGCTGCATTTGCTGGTGAATCACAAGCAAGAAATAAATACACATATTATGCATCAAAAGCTAAAAAAGATGGATATGAACAAATAGCAGCTATATTTGAAGAAACTGCAAATAATGAAAAAGAACATGCTAAATTATGGTTCAAAGAATTACATGGTGGTGACATTCCAACAACAGCAGAAAATTTATTAGATGCTGCTGAAGGTGAAAATTATGAATGGACAGACATGTATGCTGAATTTGCTAAAGTTGCTCATGAAGAAGGATTTGAAAGAATTGCATTTCTTTTCGAAGGTGTTGCAGCAATAGAAAAAGAACATGAAGAAAGATATCGTAAATTACTAAAGAATGTTGAAGATAAATTAGTATTTAGTAAAGATGGTGAAGCAGTATGGATATGTCGCAATTGTGGCCATGTAGTAGTTGGTAAATCAGCTCCTGCAGTATGTCCAGTATGTGCACATCCACAAAGCTTCTTTGAACTAAAAAAAGAAAATTATTAAAAAAAATGTAGGTTTTAATTCCTACATTTTTTTTGTTATAATCCTAAAGATAAAATTGCAATAAACATTCCAAATGTAATGGCTGAAATTAATATAAGCACAATATTTGAAAATCCTGCAAGTCCAAGTCTATTTTTGGCTTCTATCTCAGCATCTATTTCACTTTGTTCTCTAAATTCGTAATTAAATGGTACAACATTATTTCTTTCTCTAGTTAATTTCATTCCACGATCAAGTTCATTAGTATTACTTTTACTTTCTTCTTGATTAAAATCATCTAAACTTTGACCTGATGCTAATGAAAAAACGTTTTCATTAATTATTTGAGCAGCAATATTATCAGGCATATTTTTTGCTACTTCCAAAATTTGATTCCTATCTTTAATATCTTGTACAAAAGAACTTAAATAAAGATTATCGGGATTAGCATTAAATAAGACATTATTATTACCATAGATACTCATTTTGCCATAAGTATCTTTGACAAATTTCTTTAATAATTTTTCTTCTTCTTCAGTAATAATAGTTTCTTGCAATAACATACTTTTAATTTTTTCAAGGTCTAATCCACTTAATCGATAAAATCCATTTTTTAAATAAGTAAATATATCATCAGGAACTAACTGAAAGAATATTGAATCAATATGATCCAAACTAGCTCCGACATTTTTAATTGTTTGATCTTTATAAGTAATAGTATCAGTTTCTTTATCATAATAAAAATCCGCTAAATTAGGATATTTACTTTTTAAAGTATCAAATCTATTAACTTCTTCCCCTATACTAAATAATTCACCCATACAAAAACACTCCTTGTATTCTATATATAGTTTAGCAAAAAAGAATAAAAAAAACAATATCATTTTTTAAATATTTATAAAATTTAAAAATTTAGGGGAAAAATTAAAAAAAATAAACAAAATATTAAAAATTATTAAAAAATACAAGCAATTTTTTATAAATTTGTCATTTGCTTAATTTTAAAATAACTGATAAATTAGAGAGGAAAGGAGGATTAAATGTTGAATCAAGTGGTTTTGGTTGGCCGTCTTACAGACAAACCTACAATAATTGAGGCAGAAAATGGCAAAAAATACACAACAATAGTTCTAGCTGTTCAAAGATCATTTAAAAATTCTGAAGGAATATATGAAACAGACTTTTTTAGATGTGTACTATGGAATGGTATTGCTGCTAACACAAGTGAATACTGCAACACTGGTGATACAATAGGAATAAAAGGTAGATTACAAAATAGGATATATGAAACAGAAGACAAAGAAAAGAAGTATATCACTGAAATTATAGCTGAAAAAGTAACATTTTTAGCATCAAAAAAGCAATAATTCGCTAGTTTACAAATGGTAAAAAACATACATAGATAAATAAAGATTCGTTATACTAAATGTGAAGGTGGTATTATGCTTAAAGGTAACAGATTAAAAGATGCAAGAATAAAAAAGGGATTAACACAAGAATCCTTAGGAAATTTAGTAGGGGTTGGCAAGTCAGCGATTTGTTGTTATGAAAAAGAAACAAGGAATCCCAGTTTAGAAACAATAATTGAATTTATGCATGTTTTAGGAGTAACCGCCGATTATTTATTAGGAACTGACAAAATAATTAAAGTAGTAGACCTTGAAACGCCAGAATATAGAACTATGACAAAAGAAGAAGTTTTATTTATTGATGAACTTAGAAAAGATAAACTTGTTTATGAAATATTATTTGAAGATCCTAAAAGAGGTTCAGAATTAGTAAAAAAAAGAATAGGTTAGAACTAATTGTTAAAATGCAATTAGTTTTTTAATATAAATAAATTTTTACACATATATTTAAAATGGGTGAAGTAAATTTGAAAATATTTAGAAACATTGGCCTTTTAGCAATAGTGGCTTTTAGTTTTTTTTATACAGAAAAAATTGCCAATTTTGTTTTAGAAAGCAATGATTTATATAAAACAATAAATGAAGTTAAAGATGAATATAGTATAGAAAGTATTAATGCAGTAATTGATGGTGATTATATTATTCCTGGGTTAAATGGTTTAGAAGTTAATATTAAAGATAGTTATTTTAATATGAAAGGCTTAAATGTTTTTAATGAATATTATTTATTATATGATGCAACATACCCGAGCATCTCTATAAATGATTACAAAGACAAGATAATAAATAAAGGTAACAATAAAAAACATAGCATAGCATTTATACTTGAATATGATGAAAATATAATTAATTATTTTATAAACAATAATATATCCGCTAGTTTATTAGTAGACACTAATACTTTTGATAAAAATATAACTTTAGAGCAATTAAATAATGAAACTAAAAAATTTGATGATTTAGAAACATTAATCAACAGATATCATGAAAATGTCAATATATGTTATGTAAATGATAATAATTATGAAATATGTAAAGAAAACAATAAATATTTAGTAAAGACAGATAATATTATTAACAATAATACAATTTTAACTATAAAAAATAATATTGAAAGTGGAAACATATATTATATAAATAAAAATACAGACATAAAAAATATACAATTAATAATAAATAGTATATTATACAAGGATTTAGATATTGTAAAACTAAGTGAACTTATAAGTGAAGATATTTGAGTTTCGGTGAAAAAAATAGTTGACAAGAAAAAATCAGAAAATGTTGATAACTTTTTCTGATTTTTGATTGAA
>CALVKC010000093.1 GCA_944332505.1 uncultured Bacilli bacterium | reverse complement strand
CTCCTTTTTGCATTAATTATTTTATCACAATTTAATATAATAATACAATTGTTTTTTAGCAAACTATAGTTTGTTTACTATTTACATTTTAAAATGTAAACAGTAATAAATTAGATTTGACAAAAAGTATCTTTTGTGGTAAAATAATGTCGATTTAGCAATAATAGGTTTTCTATTGATAAAGGGGGTACTTATATGTACGAAGAAGGAAACAAAAAATTAAGTTTAAATTGGAGTTCATTGATAATTAAATTAATTATCTTAGCAGTTGCAGTATTTATTGTTTGTTTAATTATTACTAAGTTGATAAGCAATAAAAATGAAACATCTAATTCACTAGCAATGACTAATGAAACATACATTAATCAAATTAATGCTATGAAAGAAGCAGGCTTTGAATATTTTACATTATCAAACTTACCAGAAAAAATTGGTGGAACCAAACAACTAACTTTAGGTGAAATGATTGACCAAAAATTACTTATTGATTTCACTGATAATGGAAAAACTTGTAATTTAGATAGTAGTTATATTAAAGCAACAAAAACAGCAGATGGCAACTATGCTTTAAAAGTTAATTTAGATTGTAATGAAAAATCTGACTTTATTGTTACAACTATTGAAGAAGATCCATGTATTTCTAATGGAAATTGTAACACAAATGATGATGTAATTATTGATGATAATTCAGATAATTCAAGCTCATCAAACAATAATTCAAGTAGTTCAAATAATAGTTCTAGTAATTCTAGTAGTTCAAGTAGTTCAAGCAGTTCAAACACTTCAAGTGGAACAACATCTACAACCACTTCAACAAGTTCAAAAACTACTGTTACTGTAAAAACAACTGTTAAAATAAGCATTTCATGGAGTGCATCTGGAGGATGTGGAAACTGTATTATTATAAATAATAACAATAATAATAACAATAATAATAATACTCCAGATGAACCTGATGTACCGGATACACCTGATGAACCTGATGTACCGGATACTCCAGATAAACCTGATACACCTGATGAACCAGAAACTGTAAGATACTATAAGCATGAAAGATGGACAAATTGGTCAGATGGTTATTCAAGTGCTAGTAATGCCGAAAATAGAAAAACAACTAAAACAACATATAACTATTGCAAATTAACATCAAAAACATATTACACTACAAGTTATGTTACCGATACAACAAAAACAGGATATTATAGTTATGAGTTACAACTATTAGACATAAATCCTAGTGATATAATATCATCATCAATTAAAATGACAAGCCATTCATATTTCTCTAATACATTAACTGATTATACAAACTATTTAAATACAAGAGACCAATATTTGGAAATGACAAATAACGACAAAGAAAATAATGCCGAAATGACGAGCCCAAGTGCCATGAAAAATTCGGCATTAAAAAGCAATAATTTTACATATAGTTTAAGTTCATTATATTTATCTGGTGGTAGATATAGAACAAATGTTACAATTTATTATAAAAATCATACTGGTGTAACACCATATTATGCAAACAATTTAGGATTTTATATATATGATGTTCCAATCAAATTTAACGTAGAATATGCAAGTAAAAATGATTGTATTAGAGACAGTGCTGAAAATAGTAGTAAATATAGTGGATACATAAAAACAGATCCTCAAACCGAAACTTATTGGGAACATAGATTAAAAGAATATACATGGAGTACAAATAAATCAATAAGTGGTTGGACTTACACTGGAATCTACGAAGATAGAGAAGTATAAAAAAAAACACCTTTTTTAAAAATAAGGTGTTTTTAATTTATTTTATAATACTTATATAAAGTTAAAACATTATTATTTAATACACAAGTTTTCCATGTACATTTAATTTATTATATAAATACAGTATATACTTATCTAATTTAAATAAAAAACTCTTTATTCAAATATGATAAAGAGATTTTTTGATATAATCTAAACTCTTAATATAAGTAAATTTAAATACTACACTATATTTTATTATTATAATAATTATTATAAATAAATTTTTAATTTATTTTATTCACTAATCTTTTTTTGATAAGCAGTGTCACAAGTCTCACCTGTCGGACTACTAATACATGCTGCACATGTTTTAGATAATTCATCAACAGATTGATCAACTACTCGAATAATAAAAGAAATCAATGTTGGCACAAAAAATATTGCAACTGCCGCTATAACACGCATACCTAAAGCTTTTGCAGATTTTTTAATTTCATCATCTTTACTTCCTACTACTGCTTTACCAAAATCAATCATACCTAATACAATTAAAATTATTGGAATAACAATTTTAAAAACTAATAAAAATAAACCCACTAAACGCCAAATTTGTACAGTTTCACCACAAAAATCTTCCATTTTTTCACTCCTCTCATCTCATAAATTTATTTTACAATAATTTTATTTTAAAGTCAACTAATAACTAATCAGTTGGAAAAAATCCATCATTTGGATCATATGTGGTATCACATTTATTATTTGGATAAACTAAACAATTAAAACAATTTTCATAATCATTTTTTACATCCTCAGAATAACCAGCAACTACTTCAAATATAAAATGTATTATGGTTGGAATAAAAAATATTATAACTGCTGCTATTAATCTGCGAAGCAAAGACCCTCCGGCATCTTTTATAACTTTTTGATCACTTGAAACGACGGCTTTAGCAAAATCAACTATACCTAAAATTATTATAATTAAAGGTAATACTATTTTAATAGCAATTATAAAATATCCTAGTAACTTCCATATTCTAGCACTTTTATAACAAAAACTCATAATTATTCCCCCTATTTAAATATACTAAATAAACCGTTATTACCTTGTTGATCTATTCTACTAAATCCTAAAGATGATAAAAATGCATTAATAATAGGTTGATTATCCAATTTATCATCTAAATAAGGTAAATTGAAAAATACTTTACTTCCACTTTCTTTTTCAAAATCTTCAACATCCTTATCACTTAAAACACTTCTATTTAATACTATTTTTTTATTTTTCAATTTTTCAAATATTTCATTATCTTTTCTAATTAATTTATTTAATTGTATTCTTCCAGGTTCAATTAAATATACAATATCATGACAATAATTTTCAACTGAAGAATCGTTTAAATCAACTATTATTGCATCACAATCAATGTTTTGTGCTAGAAAATCATTAAAAGTTATGCTAGAAACTGATTCTAAAGAATCATCATTAAAATATATAAAATCATTACCATCTACTTCCACAGCTTTAACTTTATAATTAGTCTCTAAATGTTGCTTTAACAAATAAACTAAAGTTGTTGCTCCAGCGTGTTCTGTTACATTTTTTACACCAATAATTTTTTGACCAATTTTACCTTTAGTATTATCTTTCACATTTTCATTTAAAGCAGGTTTTTTAAAGCCTTCAACATTATGATATTTTGCTACATCTTTATATGTATTTGGATTATTTATTAAATATTTAATATCATTTATATTTGTAGCAAAATTATAAATTCCCATAGAAACTAACTGAGATAAATATACTGGTGAATTAACTGTTTCAGAATCATCAAGTAATAATATAATTTTTGATGTATCAAAATTTACTGAAAGATTTTGAATAGTTGTTACTTTTTGATAATCTTTAATAGCTGTAATATCAATAATCATTTTATTGAAATAAAAATTGGAAAATTGAGCTATTAATTCATCAACACTAAATTCACCCTGTATATTTTTTATAACATCGATATCCAAACTTGTAAGTAAAGCTTGATATTTATTGGCTATAATTACATTCATTTAAATCATCCTTTCATTATATATCCAATTGTTCTCTACTACCAAAAAAATTATCGGTTCTACCAGATATAGGAAAAATACCTATAGGTCCTAAAAATGGTAATGTAAATTCATAAAACACTTTTATTTCATAGTAAACATCATTTTCACTCGTTTTAAATCTCTTAAAACAAAACAAATACCTAGTTTTATCTTTAGCTTCTTCGTAATTACCCGTTAAATCAGTAGCACCATACCAATTACCATCATTAACTGGACAATAACCAGTATTATTATAACCTTCTCCTCTTAATACATTATTTATTAATCCTAAGGATTTTTCAGTAATACCCTCACTAGTTTCAATTATAGAAATCATATTATTTTTTACTCTATAAGCTTTATTATAATTTAATATTAATGCCAAAAAACAGGCAAATATTAAAATAAATAAAATCATCATTTGAAAAACCCAAGTAGAACCACTAACCTCTCTCATATAAACACCTTATTTTTATAAATATCGCTTAAGTTTATATAATTATTTGCCATATTAGATTTCTTTTCTGTATTGTAAATGGTTCTTGTTTCTCCTTTTGTTTTAAAATTATATACTTGTTTAAATACAGGTATATCTAATTGAAAAAATACAACTACTTGATAATAAATACCTTCAACAAAATCATCTGTTGCTACCGAACCAACACCTAGTACCCCCTCTAAATATGTATCCATTTCTTTAGTAGTTTCAACTTTTCTAATACAAACTGCTGCATTATCACTACCACTACTGACAGCATTGCCATTTCGATCAAAACCCTGATATTGATTGTCAGAATTTTCAACCTCTGGACATTTACCAGAAGTTCTATAAGAAGTTTCAGCTATAACATCAACTATTTCTTGACTTAAATTTGCTCCATCCATATATTTACCATCATTTGCTTCAATCACATTAATAATAGAATCTTTTACACCAAAAGCATTCGAATTATTAATAGTTAAACACATAATCGCCGTAAATAACAAAATGAATAATATAAATATTTGAAAAATAGTTGTTATACTAATCGATTCTCTCATTTATTTCACTATCCTTTATATAAACATTTCATACCATCTACTAGTTTTTCATCAATGTAACAAGGACTACAATATTCTATTCCATCAATTACTTCTCTTTCACTACAGTCACATGCAGCTTTAGAACATTGAGCTTTTGATTCAAAATTTGCATTTAAGATTGGCCAAAGAAAATAGAAAAAAAAGGTCAATAAGACCCCAACAGAAATTACTACAATTGCCATCAT
>CALVKC010000092.1 GCA_944332505.1 uncultured Bacilli bacterium | reverse complement strand
GTAATGTTTCACGTGAAACATCTCAAATGAAAAATTAAAATTTACCATCATTTTTTTAAATTTTTTAAAAAAATAGTATAAATTTTTAAAATAAAAAAGTGTTTATATTAAACACTTTCAATGTTTTCATCTGTAATATCAAAATTTTCATCACTTTTGTCGACTAAACTTATTGCTGATACTATTTGATTGTCTTTAAGATTAATTAATCTAACTCCTTGAGTAACTCTACCTAATAGAGATATTTGATCAACTGGCATACGCATTGTCATACCTGAATCAGTCATTATAACTAATTCCTTGTTAATATCTACAATTTTTACAGCAACTAAATTTCCGTTCTTTTCGGTAATATTTAATGCTTTAACTCCTTTGCTACCTCTTTTTGTTTGACGATATTCACAAACATTTGTTTGTTTTCCGTAACCTTTTTCTGTTACTAACAAAATGATATTATCTTCTTTAACTATTTCACAGCATATACATTTGCCTTTATCTAAATTAATTCCTCTGACTCCACTAGCTGTTCTTCCCATAATTCTTATTTCATTTTCATTAAATTTAATCATTCGACCTGTATCACTACCAAGTAAAACCAAATCTTCTCCAGAAGTCTTTTTAACATCTATTAATTCATCGTTTTCTCGTAAAGTTATACAAATTTTTCCACTATTTCTAATATTTTCAAATTCACTAATTAAAGTTTTCTTGACAACCCCATATTTCGTAGCAAATAATAAATATTTATAATTTTGTTCATCCTTACCAATGTTAATAATTGCATTAATTTTTTCTTCTTTTTCAACTTGAAGCAAATTAACTATTGGAATTCCTTTAGATTGGCGACCAAATTCAGGAATTTCATAACCTTTTAATCTATACACTTTTCCTTTATTTGTAAAGAATAATACAAAGTCATGTGAAGATAAATTTAACATATGTTCAACAAAATCTTCATCATTAGTTGTCATACCTTTAATTCCTACTCCTCCACGATTTTGGGCTTTAAAAGTATCGGAAGTAGTTCTTTTAATATATCCATTATGAGTTAATACAACTAAAACATTTTCTTCTGGAATCAATGACTCATCTTCAATAAAGTCGATTGCAGTCATATCTATTTTAGTTCTTCTTTCATCACCATATCTAGATTTAATTTCTAATAATTCTTCTTTAATTATTGCAAGAACCTTGGCATTATCCGCTAAAATACCTCTTAAACGATCTATTTCAACAATTAAAGAATTTAATTCTTCTTCAATTTTTTCTCTTTCTAATCCCGTCAAACGACGTAATTTAAGTTCTAATATATTGTCTGTTTGAATTTCAGAAAAACCAAATCTACTAATTAATTTTTCTTTTGCTTCATTATCAGATTTAGATTCTTTAATAATTTTAATAACAGCATCAATATTATCTAAAGCAATTTTATATCCTTCTAAGATATGTACTCTTTTTTCAGCTTTATCAAGTTCAAATTGTGTTCTTCTAATAATAACTTCTCTTTGAAAATCAATATATTTTGAAATAATATCCTTAAGTCCTAGTGTTTTTGGTACACCATTATCAATCATAAGTAAATTTATACCAAAAGATGTTTGTAATTGCGTATGTTTATATAAATTATTAAGTACTACACTACCATTAGCTTCTTTTTTTAGTGTTATAACTATTTTTATACCATTTTCCAAGTTTGTTTCTTCATGATAATCAGCAATACCATCTATAATTTTATCTCTAACTAATTCCCCAATGCGTTTTTTTAATTCTAAGGTATTTAAACCATAAGGAATTTCCGTAATAACTATACGATGTTTATTACCTTCTTCTTCAATTTCCGCTTTACATCTTATGGTTATTGTTCCTTTGCCGGTTTCATAAGCCTTTTTTATACCAGAATTACCTAAAATAACTGCTCCAGTTGGAAAATCAGGCCCTTTAATAAATTTCATTAATCCATCAGTATCAATGTCTGGATTATCAATATATGCAACACAGCCATCAATAACTTCACCTAAATTGTGCGGAGGAATATTTGTAGCCATACCAACAGCAATTCCCATAGTTCCGTTTACTAAAATATTAGGAAATCTACTTGGCAAAACTTCAGGCTCATCTAAAGATTCATCAAAGTTTGGTACAAAATTTACAGTATTTTTATTTATATCTCTTAACAATTCAAGTGATATTTTAGAAAGTCTTGATTCAGTATAACGATAAGCAGCAGCTCCATCACCATCCATATTACCAAAATTACCATGGCCATCGATTAACATATAACGATAACTAAAATCTTGTGCCATTCTAACTAATGCTTCATATATAGAAGAATCTCCATGAGGATGATATTTTCCCATTACATCCCCAACAACTCTAGCACATTTTTTATATTGAGCACTTGGCAAATATCCTGATTCAAACATTGAATAAAGTATTCTTCTATGAACAGGTTTTAAACCATCCCTTAAATCTGGTATTGCTCGTGATACAATAACACTCATTGAATAATCGATAAATGATTGTTCAATTTCATCAACTATATTATTTTGAACTATTTTATCCATTATAACCTCCCTATAAATCTAAGTTAGCCAAGCCAGCTCTTTTTTCAATGAATTCTCTTCTTGGTTCTACGGCTTCACCCATTAATTTTTCAAAAGCCAAATCCGCTGCTTTTAAATCATCTACAGTAATTTGTTTTAAAGTTCTAGTGGCTTTAGACATAGTAGTATCACGAAGTTCATCTGGATCCATTTCTCCAAGCCCTTTATTTCTAGCTATTTCCGGTTTAACATTTGGAGGTAAACTAGCTAAATATTCATTTTTTTCCGCTTCATCAACCACATATTTAATTGTTTTTCCATGGGTAATTTTAAACAAAGGTGGCATTGCTGCATAAACATGACCTGCTTCAACAATTGGTCTAAAGAAACGATAAAATAAAGTAAGCAACAATACTCTAATATGTGATCCATCGACATCAGCATCAGTCATTATAATGATTTTATCATATCTTAATTTAGATAAATCAAATTCATCACCAATACCCGTACCAAATGCTGTAATAATAGTTTTAATTTCTTCATTACTTAAGGCTCTATCAAGTCTTGCCTTTTCCACATTTAAAATTTTTCCTCTCAAAGGCAAAATTGCTTGAGTCATATAATCACGTCCACTTTTAGCAGAACCACCAGCTGAATCCCCTTCGACTAAGAATATTTCTGATTCACTTGGATCTTTACTCTTACAATCGGTTAATTTACCATAAAAAGCTGTAATTTCCAAGTCCCCTTTTCTTCTTACGGTTTCCCTAGCCTTCTTCGCGGCGATTCTTGCTCTTGAAGCTGACAAGGCTTTTTCGATGATAATTCTTGCCACATTAGGATTTTCCATTAAATATCTTTCTAATCCATTACCAAAAATATCACTTACTATTTTTTTAACTTCAGTATTACCTAATTTTGTTTTAGTTTGACCTTCAAATTGTGGATCTGGATGTTTACAAGAAATAATCATTGTCAATCCTTCTCTAACATCATCACCAGTTAATGCCTCATCTTTATCTTTTAAAATTTTAGCATTTTTAGCATATTTATTAATTACTCTAGTTAAGGCAATTTTTACACCATCTTCGTGTGTTCCACCTTCATAAGTATTTATATTATTAGTAAAAGAATAAATATTTGAATTATATCCATCATTATATTGACAAGCAACTTCAAACATTATGCCATCTTCTTCACCACTTAAATAAATAACATCATCATGTAAAACATTTTTATTTTTATTAAGCATTTCAACATATTCAATAATTCCACCATTATATAAAAATGAATCATGTTTATCTTCTACTCTTAAATCATACAAATTTATTCTTAATCCCTTATTTAAAAAAGCAATTTCTTGTAATCTTTTATATAAGATATCATAATCAAAAGTAGTTGTTTCTTTAAAAATTTCTTCATCTGGTTTAAATCTAACAGTACTACCAGTTCTATCTAATGCACATTTATCAATAACTTTTAATGGTTCAACAGCATGTCCTCCATTTTCAAATCTTTGATAATATATATTTCCATCACGATAAATTTTTACTTCCAACCATTTTGATAAGGCATTAACAACACTAGCTCCAACACCATGAAGGCCACCACTTACTTTATAACCTTCACCACCAAATTTACCTCCGGCATGTAAAACAGTAAAAATAGTTTCAACAGTAGACAAACCAGTCTTTTCATTTATACCTGTTGGAATACCTCTACCATCATCTCTAATTTCAATAATATCTCCCTTATCAATTATAACTTCAATATCGTCACAAAAACCCGCTAAAGCTTCATCAACAGCATTATCAACTATTTCCCAAACTAAATGATGAAGACCTTTTTCACCAGTAGATCCAATATACATACCTGGTCTTTTTCTTACAGCTTCTAATCCTTCTAAAACTTGAATATCAGCATCAGTATAATGTGTATTTTTATTCATATTTTTCCTCCATTATTTTTCCATTTTCTATATAATAAATATTAGCATTATTTTTAATTTTCTTATCTATTTTATTTATTTCTGTTGTAGTAATAAATGTTTGAACATTTTTATCTAATAATTTTAAAATATTTTTTATTTTTTCTTGATCAAGTTCACTAAATAAATCATCTAAAATAAGTATTGGATTATATTTTTTTATATTATTAATAACTTTAATTTCTGCTAATTTAAAAGAAATAATAGCATTTTTTCTTTGCCCTTCACTTCCCCATTCTTTTAAATTATTATTATCAATAATAAATTCAATATCATCATGATGAACTCCCAATAAAGTTTTTCCTATTTCCATTTCTTTCTTATAATTTTGTTGATAATTTTTTAATATTTTTATTGCATTTTTATTATTATAATAAGAATTATATTTTATCTTTAATTCACCACTTTTAAATATATCACTATAAATTTCAGTTATATAAGTATTTATATTATTAATAAATTCCATACGATACTTATTAATTAATAAACCATATTCTATTAATTTATTAGTTAAAATATTTAAATAACTTAAATCATTATTACCATTTACATACAAACTTCTTAAATA
>CALVKC010000091.1 GCA_944332505.1 uncultured Bacilli bacterium | reverse complement strand
TCTTCTTTTCTTTCTTCTTTTATTTTTAAAGTGTCATTTTCTTCTACTTCTTCATCTTCAAATAATATATCTTTAATTTTATTAAATAATCCCATATTATTCACCTTTCCTAGTTTATTAAATCTGTGTCTGGTACTATTTCTTCTACTGGTTTATAATCATCTGGATCTATTAGCACCGTTTCATTATCATTTCCATTGGTATTAAATATATCCATCTCTTCTTCAGCATAGTTTAATACATCATCTTCTAATAAATTAGCTATTATATTATCATTATACTCAATGCTCCGAAGGATGCTTATAGCAGATATCATACTTAATTTAATATCTTTTTTATCTACTATCACTTCTATTTTAGCATAATTATACATAATTTCAACTAAATATTTATCATTTTCATATAAATTTATTTCTATATATCCATATTTATTATTATTTTTAATACTTGCTGAAAACTCACTATTACTATTTTTTTCATAATTAAATGTTACTTTTTTTTGATAACTTACAGCATCTACATATAAATAATATAAATATTGTCCATCACTTAGTATTTCATTAAATAATGAGGCTTCTTCTACTTGCATTCCTCTAGGTAAGTAATACTTGTACCCTGTCCGATATTCATTTGGCTTTGAACCTGTATAACTAAAATTATTAGCTATTTCTGTATAACTTAAATCATTTATATTGGTACAACCCGTAAGAGTTAATGTTAGCAAAATAATTATAAATATTTTTTTCATTTTCTTTCCTCGTTATATTATTATATCAAAAAAATTGCCACTAATAAAGTAGCAATCATTAATTTGTCCTTATTGGTATAGAATTTTTTTATAAATCTTTTAAACAAAATGTAGCATATAAAGGAATTGTTTTTAAATTATCTTTTAATCCAAAATTTTTTGCGGAAATCTTAACCATTAATTTTGGACTATATTTTTTATTATATGTCTCAAGTGATTTAGACTTCATGTCTGTACCTGCTTTTACTTCAATTGGAATTATTCGACTATCTTTTTGAATTATAAAATCAACTTCGGAAACTGCAGATGAATTATCCTTTCTACTCCAATAACTTAAATCATATCCCATTTTCATAAGTTCTGTAGCAACATAATTTTCTACTAATATTCCTTTATACTTTAAATCATTATTCATAAGAACATCAACACTTGTAATACTTGCTAGATTACAAAGAATACCAGTATCATTTAAGTATAATTTAAATGAATCATAATCATAATATACTTTTAATGGATATTCTGGTATTGTTACATTGTAACAAGGCAAAACAAGTAAACTTGATATTAACCAATCAAGTGCAGTGATGTAATCCCTTTTCCTGTTATCTTGTATGTCAATCTTTGCAAATGTAAATTTTTGATTACTTTTAGCTAATTGCTTAGGAATATCATTGTATATTCTTTCAATTCTAATATTTTCTTTATCATCTTTGGTATATTTTTTCATATCTAGAATATATGAATTTATTATGTCTTTAATTAAATCTTTATTCATTTCTGATAGACTTTGATTATGATTAATATAATTTTGAATTATATTAGGCATTCCCCCTAAAAATAGGAATCTATTAAATTCATTCATTAATTCATCATGTAAAAGACATTCACTATTATCTTTAAATGATTCTTTTATAAATTTAATATATCTTTCTTTGCCTATTGCCCATAAATATTCTTCAAAGTCCATAGGATACATTTTTTCTTCATGAACTTTACCAACTGGATATGATGCTGTTAGTCTTTTAAGTTTTACTCCCAAAAGTGAACCAGCACAAATAATATTGGTATATCCTTGTTCACAAAATAGTTTTAAGGCTTCAATAAATTTTTCACTTTCTTGTACTTCATCAATAAATAATATTGTGTTTTTATCTTTCAAATTAATATTATATGTTTCTTCTAACATTTCTACTTTTTTTGAAAAAGTATCGAGTTCATTAAAATATTTTATTAATCGATCATCATCAAATAAATTAATATAACAATAATTTTTGTAATTTTTTTGACAATATTCATTAATTATGTAAGTCTTGCCTACTTGTCTTGCTCCAACTACCATTAATGGCATTTTATCTGGTAATTTGTCCCAATTTGTTAAAACATCATAAAATTTCCGTTTCATGATTTATCACCTAATTAAATTTTACCCTATTTTTCAGTAAATGTCAATAATTTTGGCGAAAAGCGGAACATAAATTTCATTCTTTTTGGCGAAAAGCGGAACATAATTTTAGTATTTTTTGGCGAAAAGAGGAACGTGTTAGTCTTTTTTAACGTCAATATATTTAATTTTTATGCCACTTTTACTAAACTTTTCTTCATATTCTGTTTCTATATTATCAATTTCTTCACTATGTAAATCATAACTTATCTTGTCTATTTTATATCCATGATTAATAAATGAGTCAATACTGTATAAAAATAAATTATCATTGTCAGTTTTCATGATGATGTGAGCTTTGTTTTTAAAAAGTTTATCATAGGTCTCTAAATATTTTTGAGAAGTTAATCTCCTTTTTGCATGTCTTCCTTTTGGCCAAGGATCAGAAAAATTTAAATAAATTGTGTCTACTTTGTTTTCTAATATTTCTGGTAAGTTTATGGCATCTGTTATTAATATTTTTAAATTTTTAGGTTTGTATTCATTAATTCTTTTTATTGCAACACTTGCAACACTAGAATATTTTTCTACTCCTATAAAGTTGTATTCTGGATATTTTAAAGCCATTTCTAATATAAATTTTCCTTTACCCATTCCAATTTCTAAATGAATAGGATTGTTATTGTCAAAACCATCATAATAAAAATTACAACTATTAATTACTAAATCTTTATCTTTTGGGTTGCGCATTCGCATTGTATAACACTTCCTTTAAATAAACATATACTATTGATAGAGAGGAGTTACATATGAAAAAAAATAGAAATTCTTTTTTCACTGAAGCTAATATGTCATATTCTGGATATAATCCTAATGTAAATCCTAATATGAATATGACTCCAAATATGCCCTATCAAGCCCAATCAAGTTATAACTATTATGCAGGTATGATGCCTAATCAACAATATTCTAATCCTACTGATACTATTGATAGTAGACTTGCTAAAATGGAACGCCAAATAAATAGATTAGAACATCGTGTTAGTAAATTAGAATCTCTAAATACAACTTGTATTACTGAAGAAGATAATTCTAGTAATATGTATATGATTTAATTATATAAAATCATTGCACTAAAACAATATATTTGTTCTTCACCACATACTGCAATTGCAACTTGATACTTGATATCTATTATATCAAATTCCCCAGAATTTAGAAAGCCATTAATTGAGTTTTCTAAATCTTTTTCATGTGATTCATCAAATACTTTTACTTTCATTTTTTATCACCAAATTTATTATACATTATTGCTTTTGTATAATTTGTCAAAAAAAATTAGTTAATTTAATTTTTAACTAATTAACTAATTTTATTTAACTACTATATTTACTATTCTTCCCGGTAAAACTATTATTTTAACTATTTCTTTACCTTCAATGTGTTTTTTAACATTGTTTTCATTTAAAGCTTTTTCTTTAGTTACTTCAACATCTTCATCAATTGCCACTTTAATTGATGCCCTTGTTTTACCATTTACTTGAACTCCAATTTCTTTTTCTTTATCAATTGTTTTTGCTTCATCATACTTTGGCCACTCAGTTTCACATAATGGTTTGTAACCAATTTCTTCATTTAATTCTTCAGTTGTATGTGGAGCAATTGGATTTAATAATGTTAATAGTAAATGATAATCTTTTTTGGTAATATGTTCTTGTTCTTCATATTTGTTAGTTAATATCATTAATGTAGATATTGCTGTATTATAACCCATATGAGTTAAGTCATATTCAACTTTTTTAATACTTTTGTTAATTATCGTTTCTAAGTCTTTAGAATATTCATTTCCTTCGATAACTTTGTCTTTTAAACGTATTACTTTATCTAAGAATCTCTTACAACCTTTAAGAGAATCTGTATTCCATGGACAATCAAGTTCATAATCTCCCATAAATAGTTCATATGTTCTTAATGTATCTGCTCCGAATTCTTTTACTATGTCATCAGGATTTATTACATTACCTTTAGATTTACTCATTTTTTGATTGTCACTACCTAAAACCATTCCATGACTTACTCTTGTCCAAATCATTTCTTTATTAGGTACTAAACCAATATTGTATAAAAATTGTACCCAAAATCTTGCATATAATAAATGTCTTGCTGTGTGTTCCATTCCACCATTGTACCAATCAACTTTATTCCAATACTTCATTGCTTCCATTCCAGCAAATTCTTTGGTGTTGTGCGGATCCATAAATCTTAAGAAATACCAACTTGATCCTGCCCAGTTAGGCATTGTGTCTGTTTCTCTTTTTGCTGCACCACCACATTTTGGACAAGTAGTATTAACCCAATCTGTAATCTTTGCTAATGGACTTTCTCCAGTATCTGTTGGCTCATATTCCGCAACATCCGGAAGTAATAATGGTAAATCTTTTTCATCCATTGGTACCCAACCACATTTTTCACAGTAAATCATAGGAATTGGTTCTCCCCAGAATCTTTGTCTTGAGAATATCCAATCACGCATTTTATAATTTATTTGCTTATTACCACATTTGTTTTTTTCTAAAAATTCAAGCATTTTAGCTATGGCTTCATCTTTGTTTAAACCATTTAAAAATTCTGAATTGATGTGAATGCCATCACCAACCATTGCTCCAGGTTTAATAGCATATTCGTATGTTTTCTTGTGTAATTCATCAACTATTTCTTTTTCAATTACTTCTTTAGTTACCCATTCTACATCAAATGATTCATCATCATCTAAATTTTGTTTACTTTGTTTGTCATTTACTAACTTAAATAAAAACCCTGTTGATTCAATGTTAAAATATTTATCTTTGTTGTATGCATAATAATGATGATTTATTTTAGGAAGTTCATGAATTAATTCAATGTTTTCATAGCCAGTTTCTTCCAAAATTTCTCTTTTAGCACATTCTAGTGGAGTTTCATTTTCTTTAA
>CALVKC010000090.1 GCA_944332505.1 uncultured Bacilli bacterium | reverse complement strand
ATTGGGACGGTGTAATTAAACTATGAATAAAACTATAAAGAAATATCCTATCTTCTATCAAGGTGAAGAATATGAAATTAGAATTGAACGACCTTATTTTAAATTATGGAATTTTACTAAATATGTTTGTATTTATAAAGTAACTAGGAAAAAATGGTTTTGGAAAGAAAAACTTTCATATGAATTAGTTGATAATATTGAATTAGATTTTTTTAATTGTTATGAAGATATAGATCCAAAATCAGAAACTTATTATATTGAATTATTTAAGGCTGCATTTAATTTATATTTAAGATATGAAAATAAAAAATTAGAAGGTGAGAAAATTGAATCTACGCAATTAAATAAATTAAAAGAATGGGACGGTGTTATTTCATAATGGGAATATGTACTTATTTTAATTGTCATAAGAACAATAAGGATAAAAATATATGTTGTTTTGATTGTGAAAATTATAAAAATTGTAATGAACAATATTCGTTATCCACAGAAATATTGTTTGGATGTATTTGCAAATATGAATGTTGCTGGTATAAGCCTGATGATAGCAAGAAGTATTGTAAATATATTATAGATAAAATGACTCAAAATAAAATTATTGAAAGGAGTAAGTATGGGAAAATGTATTAATGAATGTAACGGTATGGAAAATAATAAATGGGAAAGATTAAACGAAGTACCTTTTATGGATGTTTATAATTTTGATACAGAAGAAAAACGTACTCTTCCATATGCTTGTGAGTATGCATATTATATAGATGATACTGAAAAGAAAATTTTTACCATTACATTAAATTATGATCCAGAAACAGAGTTTCAATATTTTAGTACAAGTCAATGTATATGTGATGGAACATTAATGTTTGAAATAAATAATATGGTTAATATTATTGCAAAAATTTTTAAAGGTGAAACATATTATTCTCCTAGTCTTCCAAATGACTTTGAAGAATATCCATGGAGATATGATTTAGTTTATACTGTTGGAGATTTTGTAACAGGTATGGAAATTGATAATAAATTTGCTCCTGAAGATAAACCATGGATGAAATGTAGATTTACAGCTATGTTACCTATTAAGATGGAATTTGTGAGGAATAATAATGTTTAAATCATTTATACAAGCATTAATAACAAACTTAGCCGTATGCTGTATCTGGTATGCGGCTGAGTATCAAGAATATGGACAATTATATTTTAGAGAATGTGATAATATAGTATGGATTATTTATCTTTGTATATTATGGTATTTGTTCTATACGAAAGAAAGAGACAATAATAGATTGATAAATAATATAATTAAATTGTGCCAACCAAATAAAAATAAAGATGAAGATAATAAAGATTATCAAGAAAAGGATAAAAATAATGAATAAATTAAGAGAATCATTTAAAAAACTTTACGAGTCCACTCTTCTATCTCTTTCAAAAGAAGAATTAATTCAAATAATTGAAATGTACCATAGCTGCTATTCTAAAATAGCAGAAACATGTGTAGAAGAAAGTAAAGATAACATTGATTCAAATTCCGCTGTAGAAAGAATAAGAGATTATTTAAAAGAAGTTGACTTTAAGTTTTATGACGAAGAAATGTTAAAAAGGATGATCAAATAATATGAATGAATATATGAAGCAATACATACAAAAAAAGATAGATAAATATGGGCAAGATAAACTCATTGAAGCAGGGATTGTATTACTTGAGAATGAAAGAGAAATAAAAACATTAGAAGAATTAGCAGAACAATTTTGTTGCTTAACAGAGTGTAAGAATTGTCCGGTGTATATACATAATTATGAAAAACGCACATCAGAAGAAAAAGAGTTACATCATGAGCCATGTGTAACTAATTTATATAGATGGATCATTGAAGAAGCTAAGAAAGTTGAGGATATATAATGAGTGATATGTGTACAGATAATCATATGAATAGTTTTAGTACTTTTAGTGATAAACATGATTATTCAAATGAATGTGATATGAATGATGATAATGAAAGTAATCCATGTTGGAATTGTTTTTATTTTTGTTTTCCTATTGGGTGTATGAAAGGTGAGGAGTGAATATGAAAGTAATTGAATTTATTAAACGCTTAGAAGGAATTGGATATGACGAAAATACTGAATTAACATTTAGCTGCATTGATGGAGATACAGGTGATTTTTATTATTTAAATCTTGATACTTCTGATGATGATGGATTTTGTTATGGTGAAAATTTAGATGGATACCCATATGACAAAAAGGAAATTAATATTGGAATTGATGTTGAAGGTTGTAAAGACTATGTTGATTCAAAGCAATATTTCGCTCATGAAGTTTTAGATAGGATTTCAGTAATTATTGATAACTATAATGCTATACATAGAGAATAAGGAGAAAGCATATGAAATGTACAAGTAAAGCAGAATATGATTGCTACTATTTAAGTATAGATAATATTGAAAAATTTATTGAATGGATTAGTAAATATACTATTGTCAGTGATTATAAGAATCTTAATGGTTATTTATTAATACATTTAGAAGACACTATTTTTTATGTTTTTAAACTTGGTTATAATCGTTGGTATGTGTTTAAAAATAAAAGGTTTTATGGTTATAGTTCAGAATATTTTTTTAAACATTACAATGTTATTTTTGATTAATTGATTCAACGTATGCCTCTCCGCTTCGCTCCGCAGGCGTTTAAACTACACTTCCACAGCAAGCTGTGTAAGCGTAGTTTTTTCTCAGACTGCAAGCAGTCCTCGAAAAATCAGAGTTTTACTTGTTTTATATTTATTTTATATGGATTTTATAGAGATTGATTAAAATAAAAAGTCTCAAAAATATTCTTGACATAAATGGTAAAGTGTGGTATAATGTAAAGTGAATAATTTTAATTAAAATAATTTTATTACTTTTTATATACTGTTACTATTAGGAAGATATATAAAAACACCTTATTTTATTTGACTTTTTAATTCCGTTTATTACTTTTTGATCAAGTATTATATATGTTAAAAATTTTCACAAAATTCAAAAAAGTATAATAAATATAAAGAATTTAATTCATGGGTTTATAACTTTTTAACATTAATTTGGTTATAAACCTTTTGGTGCATACAAAATAACTACTTTATTATTTTTGAAAGGAGTATTTAAATGAAAATAAACATTGTAGATTCTATAATGGGAAGTGGTAAAACTCAGGCTGCTATTAATTATATGAATAATTCAAACGAAGATGAGAAATTTTTATATATTACACCTTATTTAACTGAAGTAGAACGTATTATGAAATCTTGTCCTAATAAAAATTTTAGGCAACCGGAAAAGTATGGTACTAAAATTAGAGGAATTAAAGATTTATTAAATAAAGGGTATAATATTGTCACTACTCATACTCTCTTCCATTTATTTGATGATGAAATTATTGATTTATGTTATTCTCAGGGATATATTCTTATAATGGATGAGGTGACAGATGTAATTGACACTTATTATATAGGAGAAACAGATTTAAAACTGTTATTAGATAATTTTGTAACAGTAGATGAAGAAACAGGATTACTAAAATGGCGTGAAGATCAAAAAGATTATGGTGACTCTCCGCTTGATACTAAATTTCTACAAGAGAAACATTTATGTGAAATGAATTGTCTTGCTATGTATGGTAAGAATGTAATGTTATGGATGTTTCCAATAAAAATATTCAATGCTTTCAGAGATAGCTATATACTAACATATATGTTTAATGCTCAAATGCAAAAATATTACTATGATTATTATAATGTTGAATATAATTATATTTATGTTAAAGGTGATTCAATAAACAATTATGCTTTTACTGAAACTAATCAAAATTATGTTTCTAAGTATGATTATAGAAAATTAATTCATATTTATGAAGATGATAAAATGAATATGATTGGGGATGCAGATTATTCTCTGTCTAAATCATGGTATAAGAGAAATGAAAAGAATACTTTAATGAAAAAGTTAAAAAATAATACATTGAATTATTTCAATAATATTTTAAAATCAAAATCAAATAATAATATTTGGACAACTTTCAAAGATTATCAAAAATTAGTAGCTGGTAAAGGATATACTAAAGGATTTGTTCCTTCGAATATGAGAGCTACAAATGATTATCAGAATAGAACTGCTGTTGCTTACTTAGTAAATAAATTCATCAATCCATATATTAAACAATTTTTTATATCACATAATGTTGAAGTTTATGAAGATGATTATGCAACATCAGAATTAGTACAATTTATATGGCGATCAGCTATTAGACAAGGGAAAGAAATCAATATTTATATTCCTAGCAAAAGAATGAGAGAATTATTAAAAAAATGGATTGGCGAACAAAAGTATGGAGGTGGTGTAACAAATGAGTAAAATTAAATATAAAAAAGTATATGAAGATGACACACCTTTAGTAATTCCTGAAAAATATAAAAAGATGTCTCTTGAAGAAATTGAAGAAGAAAAAGAGAGAATGTTTAAAGAATTATTAAAACATAAAGAACTTCAAAAACTTCTACTATTCTCTTGACAAATGCTTCCAAGTGTGATATATAATAACTAGAAACTAGTTAAAATTATAAAATGTACTAATAAAGGAGTATAAATGTTTAATTTATCTAATATTACATTACTACCCTGCCCATTTTGTGGCGGTGAGTCATATATTTCAATGCATTTAAAGCCGCATATTGAATGTTTTCATAAGCGTAATTGTAAAATACGTCCTAATACATGGTTAATGTCATCATATTCATTGAGGAAACAAATTAAAGCATGGAACCAGAGAAATATAAGTGATGACAACCAGGCAACTCATAAACAACAAAATGATTTGAAAACACAATCAAATGAAATTCATATTGGAGAAGTTGTATATACAAAATCAGATGTATGTGTTCTTGATATTGGATTGGTTGAAAGGTTAAATCCTCTTAGAGTATGTGCCAGAAGCAGTAAATATAATATAGATGGAAAAGCATATTATGGTAATCCTAGTGGATCTAATTGGTACGGAACAAGAATATATAAAACGTACAATGAGTGGAAAGATTTAACTATAGACGGAAAAGGAACGAATGAAATATGTAATATTCTAGGTATTCCATATTATATGAAAGGTAGCACATATTAAAATTTAAAATTAAATAAGGAGAATAAAAAATGACACCAGAAGAAACGATTGAGCTTTTAA
>CALVKC010000089.1 GCA_944332505.1 uncultured Bacilli bacterium | reverse complement strand
AATGCATTATTAATACCTCCATTTTTGATTACTTATTATACTAGCATGCTTTCTTTAAATTGTCAATTTTCCTTATTGGATTATAAATTATACTTATTAATAATATTGCTATTATTGATCCACAGTAAATATCTATATATTGTGTCAGTAATGCTGATAATAATCCAATAATTACCCCAATTATTATTTTTTCGTTCCTTTTAATTGGTGTACTTATCATATCTGGGGCAATAAGTATAAATGATAATATCGCATTCCCATTTAATATATTAATTATATTAAAGTTATTTAATATTCCAATTAATAATATAAAACTTATAATACTACTAAGAGTTATTTCTTTTTTATATATTGTAAATATACTAAAATATATAATTAATAATAAACCAATTATAATACTACTACTGGCAATACCTGCAGTGTTTCTACCAAAAAGTAAATCTAAAGATGAAAATGAGTAATTTTTAGTTGCTTCTGCTATATTTAAATAATTATAATTATTAAATATTACTAAAAATAATAAAATAAATAATATCATAAATGCTGTATTATTATATTTTAATACTTTTGATAGATAATGATTTATTATTAAACCTATAAATAATGTTGTAGTATATATTAATAAATTGATTGATGTTGGCATAAATAAAGGTATTATTAATATATTTAATATTTCTAAATTTATTTTTATTTTCTTTTTAAATATTAAACAATAAATTATATATATAATTATACTAATTATTAATAAATATATTATTTTAAAAATATCTAAAAAATTTATTAAATCTAAATTGTATAATAAAATACCATTTTTATATATTCCATATAATATTAATGGAATTAATCCATATATATATCTTAAAATATATTTATCTATAGTCATTTTAGTATTAATATATACTTTATTCATTTTTATCCCCCTTTATTTTATCCCTTAAGTTAACTGAATTTGGACACATAAAACTACATAAACCACAATCAATGCATTTGTCTAAATTCTTTTTATTAATCATATCTACTTTCATAGGACAAACTTTTATACATAAACCACAGTTGATACATTCATTATTTATTTTTGGTACTTTTTTTAATAAGTGAATTGATTTTATTTCATCATCTAATATAAAATAATCAGGATTAGTTATTTCAAAACCTGTCATTAAACCATTTATTATAATATGACTATTTAATAAATCTTTATATGTATATTTAATTATATCACTAAGTAATGTGTATTTTTTTACTCTTATTATTTTACATGTTTTGTTATCTGATATCGTAATTAATTTAGTAGTATTATCTAATCCTTTAAGATAACGGTTTATTGTATCTATATCTTCTATTGTTAAATAAAGAGTGTTTCCTTTAATATTTAATTTTTCTAATAAGAATTCTTTTCTTCCGAGTAAATATAGGTCTTCAACTAATGTTAAAGTGATTAAAGGATATGTTCCAAATATATTTAAACATTCATCTATTATGTATGATTCATTATTCTTAATTACTAAATAATTATTTTTACATTGTGTTATTATTCTTAAATCATCTATTAAATCTAATATATCTCTTGTGTTTTCTTTTAATAAATATACATTGTTAAAAACATTTATTTCATCATTAATAGCACTTATTACTATATTATCTATATTATCTAAATTATTAAATTTTTCTAATAAACTAGTTTCATTATTGCCTGTAAGCACTTTTTTAATATTATCTATAGTTACTTTTAATTTTTCTTCTTTTTTATTATTTGTTTCTTTAAAATCATTAGCTATAACAAGGGTATTTTGATATTTATTATTAAATAATCCTTTTTTTATACCTGTTATTTTACCAGAAATGCTAGATTTAAAATCATTAATATTTGTATTTATATGTACTTCTTTAAGTTTATTATTATTATATGGTATGTATATATAATCAGGATTAATATATTTTTCAATTACAAAATTATCTTTAATTTTAATATCAGTATTTAATTTATAAAGATGCATTATGTTTTTCCTCATTTCTTTCTTTTAAATAGTTATAAAGATTTATGGCAACATTTTCTGGGATAATTTCTTTTAATTCTGCAATTGATGCTTCACTCATTTTTTTAATACTACCATATTTTTTAATTAATTCTTTTTTTCTAATCTTTCCTATTCCATCAATATTATCAAGTAAACTAGCAATTGTTCCTTTATCCCTTAAAGTTTTGTGATATGTTATAGTAAAACGATGTACTTCATCTTGAATTCTAGTTAGATAATGAAAAACATTACTATTTTTCTCCATATCTATTACTTCTAATGTATTGCCATCAATTAATTGGTTAGTTCTATGATGATTATCCTTTTTTAAACCACAAACTAAAATATCTAATTTTAAACTATCTAATACTTCCTTTGCAGCCCTAATTTGATTTTCTCCTCCATCTACTATTATTAAATCTGGCAAATCTAATTTTTCAACTAAAGCTCTGTAATAACGACGATATATTATTTCTTTCATAGTATTGTAATCATCGTTTTTGTCAATACTTACCTTATATTTACGATATTCTTTTTTTGCGGGTCTACCATTAATAAATACTACCATACCACTTACCGCATATGAACCAAAAAGATTAGAGTTGTCAAATGCATCAATTCGATCTAATACTTTTAAATTTAATATTTCTTTTAGTTTATTATTGGCTTCGATTGTTTTTTCTTCATCATTATGTATTATTTTTAATTCTTGCTCTAAACTAATCTTGGCATTAGTTTTAGCCATTTCTAATAAGTTTTTCTTTTTTCCTTTTTGAGGATTATATACCTTGGTTTTTAATATGTTGCTAATTATTTCATTATTAATTTTATCTTCTACTAGTATTTCTTTTGGTATTTCATGTTTAGTATAAAAATTTAATATATAAGTATTTAATTCATCTGATATATCACTTATTAAATAAAATTTGTCGTTATGACCACCAACTATTTTACCATTACGTAAAAATAAAATCTGGATTGATACTAAACCATCATCTAAGTAACTTCCTATTACATCACGATTTATATAATCATGTAATTCTACTTTTTGCTTATCTAAAATTATACTTATATATTCTAATTCTTTCTTTAAATTAAGGGCCATTTCATAATTTAAGTTTTTACTATATACTTCTATTTTTTCTTTTATTTTATTTATTAATATTTTGTCATTGCCTTTTAAAAATTCTAATATTTCTTCTTCCATTTTTTTAAGTTTATTTTCATCTATGTTTTTTTCACAATAACCTAAACATTCTCCGATATGATAATATAAACATACATGTTTGGGCATTCCTTCACATTTTTTTAAGGGATATAATCTATTGATTAATTCAACTATTTTTCGTGCTGCATAAGCATTTGGATATGGGCCAAAAAGTTTTTTGTTGTCTTTTTTACGTATGTTTAAATAACGGGATACTTTTAATTTGGGATATGGTTTTGCAATATATTCAATGTATGGATAACTTTTATCATCTTTAAGTAATATGTTATATTTAGGATTGTACTCTTTAATTAAATTTAATTCTAATATAAATGCTTCTTGTTCAGTAGTAGTTGTTATATAAGTAAAATCATGTACTTCACTAACCATTATTGCTGTTTTGCCAGTTACTGTACCTTTAAAATAACTGTTTACTCTTTTATTTAAATCCTTTGCCTTGCCTACATATATAATATTATTATTAATATTACGCATTTGATATGAGCCCGGCAAATGAGGTATTGTTTTTAATTTATCTTTAAACATTTTTTTCCACCACTTTTATTATACTACAAAACTTAGCATTTTTACGATATAATATTTAATGTGATATTATGAAATTATTAAATGTATATGAGTTAACTATTAAAAAATCTAGATTTATTGCTTACTATTATAATATTGATGAGCTTGATGAAATAAAATGTATCATTAATAGTCTAAAATCTGAGCATAAAAAAGCGAAACATGTTGTTTATGCGTATCGATTTTTAAATACAGCAGGCAAAAGTGATGATAAAGAACCAAAAGGAACTGCGGGTTTGCCTTTATATAATTTGTTAATCCAAAAAAATTTAAATAATAAATTGATTGTGGTCGTTAGATACTTCGGCGGTACTTTACTTGGAGCTGGACTTTTGCAAAGAACATATAAAACTGCTGCTATTAATGCAATTAAAAATGATTGATTACTCAACCATTTTTTTGATTTGATCTAAATTTTTAAATCCTAAATCTCTTTTAACTTCTTCACCATTTTCCATTAAAACTAATGTCGGAATACTCATAACTCCAAATTTTGCTGCTAACTCTTGATGTTCATCGACATTTATCTTTAAAACATCAATAAAATCTACCTCTTCTAAAATTGGAGCCAGCATTTGACATGGGCCACACCAATCAGCATAAAAATCTACTAAAATTCTTCCACTTTTTACTATTTCTTTAAATTCATTACTATCTTTTAAATGTTTAATCATTATATCCTCCTTGTTTATATTATTACCGTATTTTCAAAATGTATTTTATCTTCATCAATTAATTTTTGGGCATCTTCTTTTGATATAATGCTATAATGTACTATTTTATGTAATACTTCAAAATTTACGGATTCTCTATCTTCTTCATTCTTTAAGTTTTCTAGAATTTCAGATATGTCTTCAAGTGCTAATGTAGTATTTACTGCCATTGGCCCAATTATTGGTGTTCTTTCAAGTATTATTATGGCAAATTTAGAATCTTTAACTATTGCATTTGTTTGTGGTATATGAAACATTATGAATGCTACTAAAAATGCCATTATTATTCCTTCAATTATACCAAGTATTGCTCCAAGTATTTTTGATGGTATTGCAAGTATTACTGTTAATTTTAATATTTTTTCCACTAAACCAGAAATATTTATTAATATACTCAATACACAATATAATAATATGTAAATAACTATAAATGATATAAGTTCATATATAACTATATTTATGGATGTTACTCCTGCAAAGATACCTCCAAAATCAAAAAATGGTAAGTATTTTATTAATAAATTAGCAAGAGAATCTTTAAATACCCAGGCTAGCACTAATACTGCACATGTTCCAACTAATTGAACTAAACTTTTTATTACTCCCCTTTTAAAACCTAGTAATGTAAATAAAACTATAATTACTATGCAAATAATATCCACTATATTCATAATCAACACATCCTTATATTAATTATATTATAATTATGCTGAAAAATAAAGTA
>CALVKC010000088.1 GCA_944332505.1 uncultured Bacilli bacterium | reverse complement strand
GGTTATGTATCACCAACCAAAAGGAAGAAAAATACTAAGAAAAAGAAAAAAACATCTAAAAAATGATGTTTTTTATATATCTTTTTCAGTTTCTTTAACTATATATATAGGGCGTTGTTTTGTTTCCAAATATGTTTTAGATAAATAAAGACCCATTATACCTATACAAAATAATTGAATTCCACTTACAAACATAATTATACATACAAGTGATGGCCACCCGTCTACTGGATCTCCAAAACATAAAGTCTTTATAATAATTACTATTATCATAATAAAAGCTATTATACAAAAAATTATCCCAATAAACGCACTTATTACTAAAGGAGTTGTAGAAAAAGCCGTAATACCTTCGATAGCATAACCAAATAATTTCCAAAAGTTCCATTTACTATATCCTGCTACTCTATCAATATTTTCATATTCTATCCATTTAGTTTTAAAACCAACAAAACTAAAAATTCCTTTAGAGTATCTATTGTATTCTCTCATTTTTAAAATTGCATCAACCATTTGTCTTGTCATAAGACGAAAATCTCTAGCTCCATCAACCATTTCAGTTTTAGAAATTTTATTAATAATTTTATAAAACATTTTAGTGAAAAACTTTCTTAATGGTGAATAACCATTTCTAGTGACACTTCGAGATGCACAACAATCATATTCCTTTTCTTCTAAAGTTTCAAACATTTCAATCAATAATTGTGGGGGATCTTGTAAATCTACATCCATAGTTGCAACATAATCTCCAGTTGCATTTTCTAAACCTGCAAGAATACCAGCTTCTTTACCAAAATTTCTTGAAAAAGAAATATATCTTACTTTTTTATCTTTTTTTGCTAAATCCCTTAATATTTCCAATGTTTTATCTTTACTTCCATCATTTACAAATAAAAATTCAAAAGTTGCTTTTTTAGCTAAATTTTTCACTATTTTTTGCATTTCATTATAAAATATTGGTATTGACTCTTCTTCATTATAACAAGGTACAATAATTGATATTTTTTTCATATACACTTCTCCTTCTTAAAAACAATTAATTTACTTAAAATATAATTTCCTATTATTACTACTACTTGTACTATTATTTTAGAAATTGTATCGTTATTATTCAACACAGTTACTAATATAAACATTAAAAACATATCTATTAACAATGTTATTATTCTTGATGAAAAGAAACTTATTATTTCTTTTATAATATTTTTATTTTTACTACTGAAAACATATATTCTATTAGTTATATAAGCAAATAATACTGATATAATCCAAGAAAGGACATTTGCTACTTGTAGTTCTAAACTATTATTAGGATTTAAAATTGTATGAGTAAATAATATATATGTTGTAATACTCACTATTGTGGTTAAAACTCCAAAAATTAAATACATTATTATTTCACGATATTTTTTAAATAATTTTAAAAATTTATCTTCATATTTTTCATAAATTAATACCGTTAATAAACTACACAAACCTAAAATTGTACCTAAAATACCTAATATTTTTCCAGGAGCATTATATTTTATTTCTATATTATGATTCCCTTCAGTGACTTTAAATCCTAAAAAAGATGTATTCACAATTTCATAATCTTGCCTTTCACCATCAATAAATACACTAAAACCTTCATCATAAGGTATACTAGTAACAATATATGATTCTTTACTTATTGAAACATCTGCTTTAATTAAACTTTTAGCTTTATCAATAATTAAATTATCAACTTCTTCGATATTTGGCAAATTATAATCCATTGTATAAATATTAATATTTGATATTTCATATTTACCTTTATTTATTTCAATATTTAGTTCATTTAATGTTTCATCACTTGATAAAATATATTCAAATTTATAATTATTATTATGATACATCCAACTACTACATGTAAGTTTATTACTTTCATTATTTATAGTAATTTTAGTATCACCCCTCGAACAAGATTGATTATAATCCATATCAAAAGTAATAATTAAATATTTATCTTTAATTCCATAAGGCAAATCTAAAGTAAATTTCATATTTTTATCTAATTCAAAACTATAATTTTCTTTATAATCCCAATCTAACTTCTCTATATTAGATTCATAATCACTTGTTCCATCTAAAACAATACTATTTTGTAACAAATAATCTATATTATAAGGAAAACTTAAATTATTAAATGTATCTATATTTCCTACTTCATTTGCAATATAAATTAATGGATAAGCAAAATTATTTTCATATAAAGTTATCCCATCTATTTCTTTTAGCTTTTTATATCCTAAACCAGGATTATTTTTACTTATTACATATTTTATGCCCATAATATTATTAAATAATTCATTATTTTCTCCAGCAATAACAAATCTATTACGATAAACAATATTATTACCAGATATAAAATTATAAAATTTATGATAATAATTATTATAGTTAGATGAATAAATAGTAGCACTATAATAATTTTCATTATAATATTTGTTAGCATTTTCCAAAGGATAATAATCAATTAAAGTTCTATAATATCCATTAGATTCATATGTTAATAACTCATCAATTACTTCAGTATTAATACTTTCATATTTATCAATTTCAACATAATTTTCAGTTTTATTATCAAAATAAGCATTTATAAACAAAAATATTAATAAAGGTACATAAATAATATATTTATTATTAAACTTATTTACTAATAATATTAATGTAAAACTAATAATTACATCTACACCAAAACTTAGTAATACTTTATCTTGATAATTATCAAAAAGTACAATAATTATTAACATTAACGCTCCAATCCCTAGTTTTTTATAATCAATATTTTTTTCTTTTATGTTTTTTAAAAATAATGCTAGTAAAATAATATAAATAGTAACAAATGGGATTAATACTTTACCTCTAATATATAACAACCCATTTAATAAATACATAAATAAAGGTATTAAAGTTATAATTAAAGTACTTATACTTAAAAATATTTCACTTATTTTTTTCTTTTTACTACACATCAAACCAATTGGAGCCAATAAAAATATTGCACTTAGTCCCATACTAAAAGTTTTATAAACAACCTCTTTAATGTTAGGATATATTAAATCTATATAAGAAATATTTTCATTAAGAAACCGCCCAGAATTAATTATAACATAAATTGTTGGAGCAATTATAATAGCGCTCATTAATATAGGAACTAATATTCTTATAGAAAATTTAAATAATTTTAATAAAAATTTTTTAAAATCAAATTTTTCTTTATCAAGCAATTTATATACAGCATATAAGACAATAACTAATATTGAACCAACACTATAATAATAATTTGTCATTATTACTAAAAAAATACTTATCATTAATAATAATGATTTATTACTTTTAATATATTTATCTACACCAATCAAACTCATTATTAAAAATGGCATATACCATACAAACATAATATGATGATGAAAATGATATGCCATTGGAGCTAATGTAATAAATATTATACTCAATACTAATGATTTATTATTATCCTTTGTATTTTCTTTTAAAAAATAATACATTATTAAACCAGAACTAATATATAAAATTATGCTAGCAATAATTATATAAGTACTCATTTTAACAAATGGAAGTAAATATGAAAATAAAATAATTGGACTAAGTAAACCATAATATCCATAATTAAAAATATTTTGGCCAGCACCTAAATTAATAGCTAAATCAGGAACTAAATTTTTTGTTTCATAAAATATTTTTCGAAAATAATCAGGTATTACACTATGTTGACTAATCCAATCAGTATTAGAACCATATAAATGATTTAATCCTAAAAAAATACTAATTAAAAATATACTATAAACAATAATAATTAAATAATTAATTTTATTTTTTTTCATAATTTCTCCAAATCTAAATTTATTATAACATATTACTATAATTTTAAAAAGTTGGAAATTATATTCCAACTAATTTAATAAATCTTCAATAATATCTATTTCTTCATCACTTTCTTCTATTATTTCATTATTATCATCTTTTTCTTCATCTTTAATACTTTCTTTACTATTTACAACATAGAGAGTTATTTCCGTAACATTATTTAATAACGTATTTGCATGAACACTTTGATCCCCAATTAAACCAACATTTACATTAGAATTATAATGACTACTATCAGGATCAACATATTCTATATTATACATTATTCCTTTAGATGAACAATATTCTTCAGCATCAGTTACAGTATTTCCAATAAAACTAGGTAATACTTCACTTGACTTTTCTTGTCTTTTACCTTTTCCTGGACTATAGGCTTTATAAGTTTCATTAACAGAAAAACTAAATGTTTTAATTTCTTCTTCTGTTTCTTCACCTAAAGTAACTTTTAAAGCATGTGTTATATCTCCTAAAGAATCTTTATAATATCCTTGAGCAGAAGTAGTATTTCCCATACTTGGAACATATACTGGTAAACTATAAGTTTCCAAATATGCTTTATTAATTGTTAGTAAATCTTCACCACTTAAAACATTAGCAACCATACTTTTAATTACACTATAGCCAGATAATATCGCATCAATATCCATATTTGTTGCAATATTATTACTTACAGCATTTAATATATCTTGTAATGATTTTACACTACTAAAACCTAAAGCTTTATTAGCTATAGCTTCAACTACTTGTTGTTGATGTCTAATTCTATCTAAATCACTGCCTATATATAAATGCCTATTTCTAGCATATGCTAAAGCTTGTTCACCATTTAATGTTTGTAACCCCGGTTCAACACAAACTAAATGATCACCAAATAATCTATCAGAATTTTGTTCACACATCTTACCATCATATTTACCGGCATTATAAGTTGGTGCTTCTACATCAACTTCAATTCCCCCAATAGCATCAACTAATTCAACTACCCCTTTAAAATTAATTTTAACATAATAATCAATTTCAATATCCAAAAAATTACTAACTGTATCAACCACACAACTTGTTCCATATGCTGCAGCAGAATTAATTTTAGCATAATTATCATTACGACAAGTAATAGGTACATAAGTATCTCTTGGAATGCTTACCATAGTAGTTTGTAAAGTATCAGGATTAAAAGTAATAATCATTAAAGTATCACCATTAAATGCTGCATTAGCATTTAATCCTTCACTCTCAGAATCAACACCTAAAAGTAAAAATGTTAATGGTTCTTCAAATGTTTTATTACTAGATAATATTAAATCCTCGTTTTCTCTTTCTTCACTATATTTATATAATATTT
>CALVKC010000087.1 GCA_944332505.1 uncultured Bacilli bacterium | reverse complement strand
ATTGCTTGCATCATAGTTAGTTGTGCAAGTTCCAAGTAAATTTGGAAATGCATCTTCTCCTAAATCTGTTACCTTTATTTCTGCTTCTGTTATTGTTAGTGGAATTTCATACTCTTCTTTATCTTCTGCAAGTATTGATTTAGATTCATCTATTGATATTGCTAAGCTCACTCCATCTTGTTCTGCATGTACTTCAAGAGGGTCTTCACTTAAGTAAGCATTTTGAGGTTCGCATGTAATTTCATTTGCAATTTCTTCTATGTTTATTTCGCCAGGAGATGTTTCTGTTACAGGTATTTCTACTGTATAATTATCATCTGAAAAATCTTTGATTTCTGCAATTATTTTTTGTTTTAGTTCTTCTTTGTTTATTACAACTCCTGCTTTTCCTTTTGTTATAATTAATTTATCTCCATCTATATAATAATCATTATCTATAACTACATTTGGTAGTTTTGATTCTACATCTTCTATAATTTTATCTATACTGTTTTCGTCTATTGTAAAATTAATTTCTATATTTTGAGGAATAAAATATCTAAGTAAAATATTATAATTATTTGTAATAATATTTCCATTTCTTCCTATAGAATACGCTTTTGTTACAGCATTTCCAACATCTGCACTTACTCCCATTTGATCAAAAGATATAGTTGTTTCATAATCTCCTTGTTTTAATACAATGCCTGCTAACTTTTTTTCATTATATATTTTATTTATCTCTGTGTTTGCCTCTTCTTGTTCTTTTCCATAAACAGATACTCCTTGCACGTCTATATTTGGATATATTTTATTGTTTCCTATATTTATTAAGCTAAATGCTATTGAAATGACTATTACAAATGCTATAATCAAAACTATTATTAAAACTTTTTTCTTCATCTTTGGTTTTGTTTCTTTTTTCCTTCTCATATTACAAATCCTTTTCTTTATTTTTTTAACTTTATCTTTAAGTTTTTTAATTTCTATTATTATTAGGCACATTTTAAATTTCTTTATAAAATTATTTTATTTTCTTTTTTTGTATTTATTCTTTTAAATCTAAAATTATTAAGTTATTAATTCAATTTTATATATAAAAATATTATCACACTGTAAATTTTTTTACAATATTTTAATTTATTTACTAGACATTTTTTGTAGAATTTTGTATAATTATGTCGAATTTTATGAGATGATTTAAAAAGATTGGCATAAATATTCATACTACTTTTCTTAATCTTTAAATATGAGAAAGGACTGATTTTATGATAGGAGATTTGCTTTCTAAAATTCGTGAGGACAAAAACATTTCCAAGACAAATATTGCAAAAGAAACAAATATTAATGTTGGCCATTTAACACATATTGAAAAAGGTGAAAGAAATCCTAGTCACAAGGCTTTAAAGGCTCTTTGTGATTCTTTAGATGTTCCTTATCAGCCAATAATGTATGCTTATGATAAAAAATTAACAGAAGAGCAAATTGGTTATGAAGTGGTAAATCATATAAAATACGACTCTGTTCCAATGTTTGATAGTCTTACTGGTTTTGCAAAAGTTCCACACGAATATGCATCAAGCTCTGTATGTATGAAGGTTCAAGATAATTCAATGGCTCCAAAGTTTAATCAAGATGACTACGTTTATGTAGAACTTAATACTCCTTTAAATAATAAAGATTTTGGCCTTTTTGAATATAAAGGCGAATATATTATTAGAAAATTTATTGTTAGAAAAAATGACTTGGTTTTAAGAGCTGAACAAGATGGTATTGATGACATTGTTGTTACCTCTAAAGATAATTTTTATATAGTTGGCAAAGTTCTTGGAAAAATGGAAAAGTAATTTTTAATGTTCTATGTTTAATTTGCAATAAAAAATTATAGTTCTTTATTTTGCTTAACAGTAGCTTATGAGTGTAATATTTTTCAAAAATATTACACTTTTTTTACATTTATAATACAAATTTATAAATCTATTGAATAATTTGTCAAATAATAATATAATTAGTCTAGTTTAAGCATAGGAGAAAGTTATGGAATTAGTTAAAAATATATTTTTTAATACAGATAAATTGATTCAAAGTTCTAATGTTAAGATATCTTATACAGGTAAGCTTTTTCAGGATGGTTCTGAAGAAGTATTTATTCATTATGGATTTGGTGATAATTGGGACAATGTTTCTGATATTGCTATGAGTAAGACAGAATTGGGATTTCAAGCGGAACTTCAATTAAATAATAGCGATAAATTAAATTTATGTTTTAGAAATTCTAATAACGAATGGGATAATAACGAAGGACAAAATTATACATTTAATGTAGAGGAAGCTCCAGTTTCTTTGGCTGTTGTTGAAAACAATTCTTTGGATACACCTCGTAGACTTAGAAGAACATATTTATGGAGTAAAAAAATTAAACTTGCTGTTTATAAAATTATTAAGTATTTTCCAAAAATTATTACTGGAAATTATAGAAAAAAATCTGAAAATGCTAATCAATAATTTGTTCTTTCAAAAACTACAAGTTAAATCTTGTGGTTTTTTGTGTTATTTAAGTTAGTATTTATATTTATTTCTATAATTAATTTAGGAGGATTATATGGAAAAGAAGGCTAAATTGTTACTTTTTGCTTCTGTACTAATCATTTTATATACTGAAATAGTCGGAGCAAATATAAGTTTTTCTTTAAATTACGTGCCTATTATTATACTAATTATTTCGCTTGTTATTTTAAATATTAGACTAAAAAGATCATATGCTTCTACTAATACAATAATTGCCACAAATTTAATAATTATAGTTTTAGATTTTGTTGTAAATATTACTTGCTATTTTTTGTTTAATAGTTTATATGAAGTTGAAATAATAAGGTTATCTACCATATTACCAATTGCAGTTTTAGCATATAATGCGGATAAAATTGATTTTACTAGTAGTAACAAAGATTATTTTATTGGTATTGCTAAGTATTTTATTTTACCTTTATTGTTGGCATTTACTTTAGAACAGTCATATATTTTCTTTGTATCTTGTATTGCGCAAATATTTAGTAATGACACTCTTGATGATATTTTAAGAATTGTATTTAGAATTATTGCTATGGATATTACCATCGTTTTACTAACGCTTTCTTTAAATAATGAAGGTAATTCTACTTTTAATAGTGATATAGTTACAAGAAATATTTTTATAGCAATTGTACTTATTATGGTTATAGTTTTATTTATGAAATTAAGTATGATTATTAGCTGTATAATTTCTATGAATAGTGAAATATCTAAATTGGATGATATTTATCCTACAAGCAATATTGTTGATTATAATAGCTTAGTACTATATGTGGATCCTACTGAAGTTGCTAATTCTTCTGATAATGAGTCAGATGATGAAGAAAATTTACCTTATATTCAAAATGGATTTAATGAATTTTATACGGCTAATGCCTATAATTCTTTATATAAATATAGACTTAATATTAGTGAAATAAATTCCTTACTTCAAAGTAGAAGATGTACTATTAACCAGGCTCTAAATTCATACAATGCATATACTAAAAATGAAATTGATTTATGGGCAGAAAATAAGTCAAATTTAATTTTTCAAATTATTTCTATAATGATTATTTATATAGCGAACTTTGTAAGTGTGTTTGTAGTATATAAAGCAAAAGAAAGCATTTAAAAGTGCTTTCTTTTTTTGTTTAAATATTCATGTTTGCTATAATTAGTATAGCAGTTTTTTGAACCTCTATTATATATTTATTTTAATACTGTTTCATACGTTCCATCCGCCATTTACTTGTATAACTTGGCCTGTAATATAGTCTGAATTTGCCAAAAACAAGACAGTTTCAGCTACATCTTCAGTTTTTCCTATATGTTCTAGTGGTATTTCTTCTATTATTTGCTTTTTTTCTTCTTCTGATAAAAATTTATTCATATCTGTATCTATTATGCCTGGAGCAATACTATTTACCTGTATATTGGATGGTCCTAGCTCTTTTGCTAAAGATTTTGTCATTGCATCAATTCCTGCTTTACTTACTGAATAAGCCATTTCACAAGATGCTCCTATTATGCCCCATATTGAACTTATGTTTATTATTTTTCCTACTTTAGCATTTATCATATATTTGGATACTTCTTTTGATGTGTAAAAAACTGAATATAAATTATTTTTTAGTATATTATCAAAGTCTTCTATACTTGTATCGTTTATTGTTTTTACTAAGTCTATTCCTGCATTATTTACTAGTAAATCTATTTTTCCAAATTTATTTATTGTAAAATCTACTAATGATTTTACTTCTTCATAATTTGACACATCTGCCTTAAATGTGTATACATTGTTAAATTCATTTTCGATTGCTTTTGCTTCGTTTATTGATTTATTATAGTTTAGTATAACTATGTATCCATTTTGAGCTAGTTTTTTTACAATAGAGGCTCCTATTCCTTTTGCTCCGCCTGTTACTATTGCAACTTTATTTTCTATATTTTTTTCTTGATTTTCTACCATTTTTATTTGCTCCTTTATAAGGTGTTTTAAATAAAAAAATAAAAGCCAATAACAATAGCTTAACTAAAATTACTGACCTTTAATAATGGAGCCACTTGTCCGATTTGAACGGACGACCTACTGATTCATACCACTACAATTTTCATTGCCATATAATGTTTGTGGTCTGGACTTTCTCTTTGCCATAGATAAACCTTAGGCACATCGTATAAAGTCTCTACACTTGAAATTGCTTTCTAGCTCGGGATTAACATATATTTCTACTTAGTCTTCCCCGAATTAGCGATGTCCACTTTGCAAGTTTCCTCACAAAGGTGCAAGATAGTTCAAAGTAATTAAATAATTACCTATCCCACAAGTCAGTTGCTCTACCAGCTGAGCTAAAGTGGCGTATTTGGTGACCCCGACGGGAATCGAACCCATGTCTCCGCCGTGAAAGGGCGATGTCTTAACCGCTTGACCACGGGGCCAATAATTTCAGGATTTATACCCAAATCCTAAATAAAATGGTGAGCCATCGGGGAATCGAACCCCGGACAACTTGATTAAAAGTCAAGTGCTCTACCAACTGAGCTAATGACTCATAACTCTAGTTGCAACTACTACACGTAGTTGACACATACATTATTGTACTACAAGTAATGTTGTTTGTCAACTAATTTTTTTAAATTTTTTCGAAAACTTTTTAAATTTTTGTTACTATTCACAGCTAAATTTTAAAAATGCACTAAAACAGGAGGGAATAATCTAGTTATTCTCTCTGTTTTAGTG
>CALVKC010000086.1 GCA_944332505.1 uncultured Bacilli bacterium | reverse complement strand
TTAGTTGGTGGTAAAGCCATACGTTTACACCCACTTGTATGTACAGCATTTAATGCTGACTTCGATGGTGACCAAATGGCAGTTCACGTACCACTTTCTGAAGAAGCCAAGGCAGAAGCCAGAATACTTATGCTTGGAGCAAACAACATTTTAAATCCAAAAGATGGAAAACCAATTGTAACCCCAAGCCAAGATATGGTTTTAGGAAACTGTTATTTAACAATTGAATATGCAGGAGAACCAAATGAAGGCCATGTATACAAAAGCCCAAATGAAGCATTAATGGCTTATGAAAGAAGAGAAATAACTCTACACACAAGAATAGCAATACCAGTTAATAGTTTTAAATACAAATTATTTACTGATGAACAAAAAGACAAATATTTAGTAACAACAGTTGGAAAAATTAAATTTAATGAAATCCTACCAGATACATTCCCATATGTTAATGAAGGAACAAAAGAAAACATTGAAGGAATAACTCCAAACAAATATTTCTTAAGTATGGGTGCAAATATACCTGAAGAAATAAGTAAGATGGAATTAGTTTCTCCATTTATTAAAAAAACATTAGGTCAACTAATAGCTCAAGTATTTAAAAGATATAAGACTACTGAAACATCTATAATGCTTGATAAATTAAAAGACTTAGGATTTAAATATTCAACAGTTGCAGGTGTAACAGTATCTATAGCTGATGTTGTAAGAAGTGATGACAAACATGAAATTATTGAAAAAGCCAAAGCTAAAGTAGATAAAATTAATAAACAATATCAAAGAGGTTTAATAACTGAAGATGAAAGATATGAAAATGTTATTACATCATGGAACAAAGCAACCGATGAAATCAAAGATGAACTAGCAGAATTGAGTAAAAATAATTATGATAATCCAATATTTATGATGATGAATAGTGGAGCCCGTGGATCAATCTCCAACTTCACACAACTTGCAGGAATGCGTGGTCTTATGGCAAAACCTGATGGATCAACAGTAGAAATTCCGATAACTTCATCATTTATTGAAGGATTAAGCGTATCAGAATTTTTCTTATCAACTCATGGATCTCGTAAAGGTTCAGCAGATACTGCATTACGCACAGCAGATTCAGGATATTTAACAAGAAGATTAGTAGATGTAGCCCAAGACATAATAGTAAAAGATTATGATTGTGGTTCAGTACAAGGATTAGTAGTATATGATTTAATAAATGATAAAGACAATACTATAATTGAACCACTAGCAGAAAGAATATTAGGACGTTTTGCATCTAAGAAAATAGTTAATCCAGAAACAAAAGAAGTAATAGTTGAAGCAGGTGAAATGATAACTGAAAATGCTGTTGCTAAAATAACTAAAGCAGGTATTAAAAAAGTTGAAATTAGAAGTGTTCTAACATGTAAATCAAATAATGGTGTATGTCAAAAATGTTATGGACGTAATTTAGCAACTGGTAACCTGGTTGAAAAAGGTGAAGCAGTAGGTATAATGGCAGCACAATCAATTGGTGAACCAGGTACCCAACTTACAATGCGTACATTCCACTCAGGTGGAGTTGCCCATGGTGGGGACGCCGATATTACTCAAGGTTTACCAAGAGTTGAAGAATTATTTGAAGCAAGAACACCAAAAGGAAAAGCAACTATTGCAGAAATCAGTGGTAAAGTTATTGGCATAGAAGAACAAAATGGAAAACATATAATAACTATTGAAAATGCTGCTGGTACAAGAGAACATGTAACAAATTACAACATGAAAGTACGTGTAAGCATTAATGATGAAGTTGAAGCGGGTGAAAAATTAACTGAAGGAGTAATATCACCAAAAGAATTACTTGCAGTAACAGACCCACTAACAGCCCAAGAATACATTTTAAAAGAAGTTCAAAAAGTTTATAAATTACAAGGTGTTGATATATCAGATAAACACATTGAAATAATTGTTAAGAGAATGATTAACAAGGTAAGAATTACAGATGCTGGTGATACTGACTTTGTTGAAGGACTAACAGTATCATTAAGAGAATTTACTGAAGGAAACAAACCAGTAATTCTTGAAGGTAAAGTTCCAGCAAAAGGTAATCCAATAATGCTAGGAATTACTAAATCATCATTAGAAACTGATTCATTCTTATCTGCAGCATCATTCCAAGAAACAACAAGAGTATTAACAGATGCAGCAATACATGGAAAAGTAGATTACTTACAAGGTTTAAAAGAAAACGTTATAATAGGTAAACTTATTCCTGCAGGAACTGGCTATAAACAATATAGTGATATTAAAATTGCCTTGGAAAAAGACATAATCAATGATGATGCCAGTGAAGCATTAGAAGAAAAACTAATGGACAATGCTGATTTAAAACTTGATTTATAAAAATAGTATTATTTGATTTTTAATAGGAAGGCTAAAGAGCCTTTCTTTTTATATAATTAAAAATATTAATTGCATTTTATAATATATAAATATATAATTTTAATAGGTGATTAAAAAATGTATGAAAATAAAAAAATACTAATACTTGGAGCAGCAAGAAGTGGGATAGCAGCAGCTAAAGTACTAGCTAAAAATAATGATGTAACAATTAGTGATTTAAAACCTCTTAGTAAAGAAAACACTGATTTATTAAATAGTTTAAATATTAAAATTATCATTACTGAAAATCAATTAGATTTAATATCTAATGAATATGATGTAATAATTAAAAATCCTGCAATAATGTCTACAAGTAAAGTTATGCAAAAGATAAAAGAGTTAAAGATAAAGTGTATAAATGAAATGGAACTAGCATATCACTATTTACCACAAGATCTTAAAATAATCGGAGTAACTGGTTCTAATGGTAAAACAACAACAGTAACATTAATAAATGAATTATTAAAATTACATGGTTATAAAGTAATCCTCGGAGGAAATATTGGTTATCCACTATGTGACATATTAGATAGTATTACAAGGGACTCAATATTATTACTTGAAATAAGTGATCATCAATTATATGACTTTATAGATTTTAAGACTAATATAAGTGTACTTACCAATTTATGTCCAACGCATTTAGATTATCATGGAAACTATGAAAATTACAAATTAGCAAAAAAGAACATATTTAATCATCATACTAAAGAGGATATTGCCATAATTAACAAAGGTAATGCCGATAGTTTAGAGCTTACCAAAGACATTAAATCAACTAAAATATATTTTAATGATGAACATAATTATATAAAAGACAATTATTTATACATTAACAATGAACAATTTTTAGATTTAACTAAAGTAAAAATTAAAGGAAAGCACAATTATGAAAACATATTAGCAGCTCTTTTAGTATTAAAACAATTTAGTATAGATAAAGAAAAAGTTATAAAGTTTTTAAGCGAGTTTAATGGAGTAGAACATCGAATAGAATATGTAAAATCCAAGGATGGGGTAGAATACTATAATGACTCAAAGAGTACTAATCCAACCTCAACCATTACGGCTTTAAAAACATTTAATAAACCGATACATTTAATTTTAGGTGGACTAAATCGCAATCAAGATTTCAATGAATTAAATGATTATATTAAGGATGTAAAAGTAATATATGCAATTGGAGAAGTAACCCAAATAGTTTATAAATATGCAATTGACAGGAAAATAAAATGTTATAAATGTCATACTTTAAAAAATGCCATGGATAAAATAAAAGATGAAGTAAAAAATGGCGAAATAGTATTATTATCACCAGGTAGTTCATCCCAAGATCAATATCAAAAGTTTGAAGATAGAGGTCAAGAATTTAAAAATTTAATATAAAATAGTTGAAAAAACAAAAATAAAACAGTATAATTATAGTATGCTAATAATAAGGGGCTGATAATATGAATGAGCAAAATTTTAATAACATAGGACAAAACCTAAGTAATAATTTAAATGAACAACCAACAAGTCCAAATCCAGAAGCATTAGGACAAGCACAAGTTGTTAATGAACCACAAGTAAATACGGTGAGTCCTGAGGTAACTAATGTAACACAAACAGTCAATACACCAGAAACGGTAGCACCAGCAAGTAGTGTTTCAAATAATGCTACAAATACGCCGGTAGCAACACCTATTCCTGGAACTGAAAACAACAATATGCCAAATAACATGGGAAGTTCAATTGGTCAAGATCCAGGTGGAATATCTTTAGGTAGCATAAATAACAATGGTTTTGTTGAACCAACCAAAGTAGAAGACATTGGTGCTGTACCACCAAAACAAGAAAAACCAAAAAGACCAATGAACAAAGTATTATTTACAATAATTATTGTTTTACTTATTGGTGCAGTAGCTTTTGGGGTATATTACTATTTAAATTTAGGAAGTAGCAAAGTTAGTGTGACAGTAAAAGATGTAACTCTAGGTTTAGGAGAAACTTTATCAGATGATATAAATGATTATGCTACAATTACTGGTGGTGGAGCAGCAACATGTAAAAAAGATATTAACAACATAAATACAAATGCTTTAGGAGATTACAATTTTACAATAACCTGTGGTGAAGATGTCTACAGTGGAACAGTACATATAGTAGATAAAACAGCCCCAACCGCCCAATTGAAAACAGTATATAAAGTATTAAATACTGATACAATAGCAGTTGATGATTTTGTAACATCATGTACAGATCCATCAAATTGTGCATATAGTTTTACAAATGAAGAAACAGTTAAAGGTTATTTACAAACAGCTGGTGGACCATATAATATAGGAATTACACTTACTGATGATGAAAGCAACAGTAAAGAAGTAAATGCAATACTTTATGTTTCACCAGTAGAAATAACAGCAATAAGGTCATGTACATCTTTAGATAGTGAAATTGAAGGATTTTCTGGATCTATGACAACAACTGATAATTTAGTATTAGGTTTAACAGACAATGGTTTAGGATATTTAGGAATATCTCAAAGAATATATACATACAAATTTAGTAATAATGAAGATTATTTAAAAGTTGTAAATGATAAATCAGAAACAATAACATTTAACAATATAAGTGGATTAGCTCAATATGATGATGAAACAAATACTTTAAAAATAGCAACTGATTTAAGTAGTACAACATTAGATACTGAATCTGGTGGAACATTTGATAGAACATATAGTGCATTAAAAGATTATTATAATCAAAAGAATTATACATGTGTTAATATAGTTAATTAAATCAAGAGAAATCTTGATTTTTTATTGTAAATAATAAAAAAAAATGCTATTATTTTATTAAGGTGACTAACTATTAAAAGTCAAGTACTTTTTAATAGAAAGTTATAGAATGGAAAAGATTCCATGCCAAAAAGATT
>CALVKC010000085.1 GCA_944332505.1 uncultured Bacilli bacterium | reverse complement strand
GATTATTTTAAAAGTAATGATTTATTTAAAAAATATCCAACTTCTATAATTACAGGAGTAGATGATAAGGAATCTATTGAAAAAGCATATAAATATCCTATTATAGATATTTTACTTAAACCATTTAATGAAAGAGATGTTAAGAAAATATTAGAAAAAACATTAAATAATATTTTATAGGTGTTATTATGGATAAAAGGCAAAAAAGATTTATTATTATAATAATATTATTATTTATAGGTTTTATAATTTTATATATTGTAAGTAAAAGTATAGAAGCTAAAGATTTAAAAATAGTTTTTGATAATATTAAAGAAGATGTTAAAGATACAAATATTGTTAAGGTAGTACCTATTGTTAGTAATATTGAAGATGAAGAAAGTAGTGATAAAATAATATATATTACTAATGAAGAAGTAGTAGAAGATATTATCAATATAATTATTAATTCTAAAATTAGTAAAAAAAGTAATTATGAAGTGTATACTGATGATGGAGTATCTTTTGATTCATTAGAATTTTTAGATAAAGATGATAAAACTATTATTTCTTTAGTAAGCAATGTAATTACTTATAAAGATAAAGAATATAGAATATCTTATGATCAAGATAAATTATCTGAATTAATTAAAAGTGTAGAGTAATCTACATTTTTTGTTTATAAAATTTATTTTAAAATGCTTGACATTAAAATTGTAAACTTTATTTTATTTGCTTTACTTAAATAGATTTTAATGTTACAGTTTAGTTATAAGGGTGGTGTTTATGAAAAGAAATTATATTATAATGGGTTTTGTAATCCTTATTATTGCTGGAGGATTAACAATTTGGTTTGTAATTAAAAAAGATAGTAATCAAAATAATAATAATAATGATAATAATAATCAAAATAATAATGAAGTAATTGATAATAACGAAGGGATATTTGATCCTGAAGCTTATGAAAAATATGCTGAAAAAATAGCAGTTGTTGAAGGTGATAATGCTTGGTACTATCAATTTTTAATTAATTCATTTGATGATGGAGAAAATACCCAAAATTTTTTTACTGGTTGTAATTTAAAATATGCAAAATTTAAAGATATTGAAGGTTATGAAAATATTGGAAATAATAATCAATATCCATCTTTAGCAATATCTGATAAAAGTACAAATGGTGTTACTGAAGAAGAAGAAGTACTTTTAATAGATAATTATTTTGATCAAAAACAATTTAAAAAAGAAATTACTATTAAAGATTTAGATGAATTAAAATTATACAATTTAGATAAAGGTTTAATAGTAGATTTATTTAATAAAACTTATAATAGTAATTTTGATAAAACAATATCAAAATTTAGTATAAAAGGATGTAGTATACAAAGTGATGAAGAAAAAGATGGATATAAATATAATATAGGTGTAATGCATTTAAGAAGAGGTATTGGAGCTATTAGAATAGATTTATTATATAATGATGGAACATATTTAAGTGAATTAGTAGAAAATAAGAAAGCATCTAATGAACAAAAAGAAATATATAAGAACTTCCAAGAAATAGAAGAATATATTGTAGAAAATCAAGAAGTGAATATAAGAGATGAATTTGATTTAAATAAAGATGTATACAATCGATTATTTGATATAATCGAAACATTTGATGATTAATAAAATTTATATGAAAGGTTAGAAATTAGAAATAAAACATGAATAAAGTAATAGTAAGTTTGGATAAAGTTAGTAAAAAATATGATGCTGATTATGTAATAAAAGATTTTTCTTATGATTTTTTAGAAAATGGATTATATGTATTATTTGGAAGAAGTGGCTCTGGTAAAACTACTTTATTAAATTTAATATCAGGAGCAATAAGTTATGATAAAGGAACAATTAATATAAATAATACTAAATATAAAGAAGCAGTTAATAGCAATAATAATTTAATAGCCTATATTACTCAAAATACATATTTTATTAATTATTTAACGGTATTAGATAATTTAAAATTATGTAGTAATGATATAGCTAAAATAAATAAATATTTAAAAGATTTTGAAGTTAGTGAAAAAATAAAAAGTTATCCTAATGAATTGTCGGGTGGAGAACGGCAGAGAATTGCTATTATAATGGCGTTATTACAAAATAAAAAAATAATTTTGTTAGATGAACCAACAGCTAATTTAGATTATAATAATAGTAAGAAAATAATTGATTTATTAAATAAATTAAAAGAACATTGTTTAATAATATGTGCTACTCATGATAGTGATTTTTTATCAGTTGCAGATGAAGTAATAGATTTTAATAATTTAAAAAGCAAGACTATAAAAAATAAGACTATTATAAATAGAGAAAATGAAAAAGAACAAAAAAGTAGTTTATTTAAATATATGTTAAAAAGTTTAACTTATAAAAAAAGAGAAAAGAAATCAAGTATTTATTTAATAATTGCTTTTAGTTTAATTTTATTGATAATTTATGCATGTTTTGATTATGATAAAAAAATAGAACAAGGATTATTAAATAAGTATAATATTAATTTTGTAAAATATAGATGTGATATTAATACTAATGATTATTGTGAAAGTATAATAGAAGAATATAATGTGATATATAATATGTTTCCTTATAGTAGTAATGTAGTAACAGGTCAAATAATTAGTGATGGAGTGATTGAACAAGTGGATTATAATATTCTAGCTCAAACATTACCATTTGATAAATCTTTACTACCTAATGCTGATGATTATATGTTATATGGAACATATTATGAAGATGAACTTGATATTATATTAGGAGTTGAACTTGCTCAAACATTAACAGATGATATAAAAACATTAATAGGTCAAGATTATGTAATTAAATTGCAAGATAAAAAAGAAACATTTAGAATAGTTGGAATATTTAAAAATTTAAATGATGATGTATATTTTAGATCTTTATTTGAATCAATTGAATATAATAAACAAGAATATTTAAATAGTAAATATACTGAAAAATATCGTTATGATGGAATTTTGGGTTATAATGAACTAGAAGGAAGTGCATATCAAGTTGCATATTTTAATAATGTTAAAGATTTATATAGTTTCTATAAAACAAATAATCCTAATATAATTACAATTAATATGAATTATGGATTTGTAAAATTTGTTAGAGTAGTTGAGACAGCTAGATATTATGGTTATCCTTTAGTTATATTTGCATTTTTGGTAGCATTAATGTTTTATTTTCAAACCAAATATATAACAAGTAAATATAATAGTTATATATTAGCTACTTACAAATATTTAGGTTATAGTTGGAGAAATATTTTTATAAATAATACTTTAATAACATTGATTTGGAGTTTTATCTTATGTATATTTGCATTTATTTTATCAATTATTTTATCAGTTATATTAAATAAATTATTAATATATTATAATGTATGTGTCTTTGATCTTTTTATGGTAGATTATAAATATTTAGGAATAATAGTTATGGTAGTTTTAATATTTGCAATATTTTATTCAATATTTGAGTATATTAATTTAAAAAAATATTCTTGGATTGATATGGTTAAAAAGGAAGATGATTTATTATGATAAGGCTTGTAAATTTAGAAAAATCATTTGATTTTAAAGTGTTAGATAAAATAAATTTAGACTTTAATCCAGGAAATATTTATATTTTAAAAGGAAAAAGTGGCTCTGGTAAAACAACTTTATTAAATTTAATTAGTGGTTTAGATTTTGAATATAGTGGAAATATTTATATAAATGATCAAGACTTAAAAAAAATGAAAAAAGATGATTTAATGAATTATCACAATAGTATTGGATATATGAGACAAAATTGTCTATTATATCGAAATATTACAGTATTAGATAATTTATTATTAATTGAAAATAATAAGGATAAAATTATAGAATTATGTAAGCAATTTAATATACTAGATATTATTAATAAGTATCCATATGAAATAAGTGGTGGGGAAAGAGAAAGAGTCTCTTTAATAAGAGCATTACTTAATGATAATAATATATTACTTTTAGATGAACCAAGTGCTAATTTAGATAAAGATAATTCTAAAAATTTTGTTAAATATTTAGAGAAAATAGATATAAGTAATAAAATAGTAATTATTTCTACTCATGAAGATTTATATGATGATATAGCAAATGTAATTGTTAATATTAATTATGGTAAAATTACAATAATAAAAAATAAGGAAGTAAAAAAAGGTCAATTAAAAATTAAAAAATATATCGGTAAAAAAGATATATTTAAAGGATTAAAATTAGTAAAAAAACAAAATATAATATTTAATATATTTGCAGTTGTTTTCTTATTGGCTTCTTTATTAGCAATTTCTTTTAATCTAAAGTTTAAAAATGAATATATTAAAGTAAAATTAAAAGAAGTACCATATAATATAATTGATATAGAAAAAAGATATTTAGATGATTTTTCAAAATATATTAGTGATTACTATGTTAATTATGTTTATAAAGATGATAACTTAAATGTATACCCATTATATGAATATGAAAATACTAATTTAAAAAATTATATAGAATTAGGGGAATTTCCTAAAAATAATAATGAAGTATTAATAAATTATGTTTATGCTAATAAAGTGGGAAAAAATGTAAAAGAAATGCTTAATACAACAATAAATATTAATGATAAAGAATATAAAATAGTTGGTATAATTAGTAATAATGCTGATAATTTTCCACTTATTTATAATGTTAATTATAGTTATATTGAAATATATAATAATTTTGTTGGAATGATGCCAGCGATATTTATGTATAGTAGCGAACTTGAAACATTTGGTTATATTGATAAAGATGATAAGATAATGATTAATATAAAGCCAGAGTATATACTAGATTTATATAATAATGAATTAGTAAGTGAGGGTATGGTAGTTAATAGTTTTGCTTTTTCACAATATGAAAGTGAAATTAGTAGTATAAGTACAAATGTTAATAGTATTACGCAGACTAGTTTATTAATCGTAGTAGTAGTTTTAATATTAACATTAATTTTCTTAATTAATCAAATTAGTATGGAACTATTTTATCAAAGAAAAGAAATAGGTTATTTACAATTATTTCATTATAGTAAAGATGATATAAGTTTATTTATGACTTTAAGATATATTAAAGACTTTATTATATCTTTAGTTATATCAGTTATTCTTTATTTAATTATTTGTTTAGTTTTATTAATATTATATGATTTTAATTTATTTATTAGTGTTTTTTATATATTATTATTTATTTTAGTTTTAGTATTTTACTTTTATATAATTATTAATATTCCATTAAATAAATATTTAAAAACTGATATTATTAAATTAATAAGATAAT
>CALVKC010000084.1 GCA_944332505.1 uncultured Bacilli bacterium | reverse complement strand
TTTAATGCTGGTGTTAAATCTGTTCGTTGGTCAATGTTTTTTATTGCATTTTCTAAATCGCTTTTTGCTGCTAAATAATCTTCTTCTCTTTGTCTTAAAGTTTTTTCTGAAGCAATGTATTCACCAATAAATTTAAAACTTTCTTTAAATTTAGCCATGGTTTCTGTAATTTGTTTTAGACTTTCTGCACTAGATGACTTAACTATGTCATCTCCCTTAATTATAAAATCTATATTTTCTACAGAGTTCATAATGTCTTTGCTTACAGTTAAAATATCAACTTCTTCATTAGCCTTTTTATCTAATGTGCTTTTTAATTCAACTAATTCTTCTACAACTGTTTTTAAATCAACATTTTCTGTAGCTTTTAAAAATTCCCCAGTTTTATCTATAACAAAACCATTTTCTCCTAATAAATTAAAAACTTCATCATTCATATTTAATCCCTCACTATTATAAGAATAGCATATTTAATTGGTGATTGCAATACTTTTAAGCAAAAAATAAACCTAATTTTTAGGTTTATTCAGCATCACTATTTTCAACTTTAATAACTTCTTCACCTTTATAATAACCACATTTTGTACATGCTCTGTGTGGCCTTAAAGTTGCTCCACATTTTGAACAAGTTGTTAGTGCTCCAACTTCCTTTTTTAAATGAGTACGACGCATTCTTTTTTTGGTTTTACTCGTTCTTCTAAATGGAACTGCCATTTTTATTCACCACCTTTAAATATATCTTTTAATTTTGCTAATTCGGGATTAATTTCTTCTTGTTCTTCCCGATTTAATTCCCAACCTTCTCCTTTTAAGTTAACACCTGAATTATTAGTTAAACTTATGGGAATCTCTAATACAATATTTTCCCACAAAAATTCGAGTTTATCAAGTGTATTTTGCTCATTTTTGTAATATTTTGCACATTTATCAAGTTCTTCATTAATATCTATATTAATTGGATGAGCAATTTCTTCTAATGTTATAGCATCATTTAAAATCATTTTGCCTACCACTTTTAAATTAATTTCTATTTCATCTGATAAATTGTAATAAATATCACCATTTATGTGAATATCTTCTAATCTTACTATATCTGTATTTTCATAGTAATCACTTGGAAAATTTATATCTTCATCTAAATGCTTTGGTAAAATATTTAAATCTATTTCATTCATCTTCTTCTACCTCTAATATTAGTTTATAACGATTTTCTAATTCTTTTGATACTTTCTTATCATCCATATCAATTATCACATTTCTTTCTTTATCACTTATTTTTAATTCTGCATATATGTATCTATCATTGATACCATAAGAATATTCAACTTGTTCATATCCTAAATTAAGATCTTGATATGTATTACTATTTATGGCTAAACTATACGTTCTTAAAATGTATTCTCCTTCTTTTTCTATCTGATATACAAGGGTTGTGCCAATTAAACCTACAAATTTAATACTTGTATCTTCCCCTTCATCTAGTTTATTATTAATTGTTACTAAACTACCATTTTTAAATTCATAAGAATATATTTTTTCAACTGATTGAACAATTAAAAATTTATTACTTATTGCAACAAGCCTTTGTTCATCATTAGATCCTTTAATCATTATTAACTTAGAACTACCAGTTTCTAAATCATATTCATATACCCCAGCATTAACTACATAATATATGTAATTGTCCCTTGTTAATACATCTTTATTAACAAGTTGATTGGTTATTTCTGTTTCTTCATCTGAATCTATCTTTCTATAACTTAATGTGTTGTTTTCAATTAATATTAAATAATCATCTACTATCTTTATATCAATATTGTTGCTATAAAATGTGTCTAATTCATATAAATAATATTTTTCTTCTTCTTTATTGTATCTAAGTTCATTAGTAGCATCTGAATAAAATGCTAAATGGTTGTTACGCCAATAAAGTGTGTTAATTGGAAAAAATATTCTTAAATTTAAATCATTTCTTACAAAATTTTCATCAAAGCCAATAAGTTTGTATGTTCCTTCATCACTATATTCAACTCCATAATAGTTATATACCGTTGGATATGGATCATCATATACTACTTCGGGACTTTCTCCATGGTTTTTCATATATTTTGCTAAATTGTACATGATTATTATTACAATTATTACTCCTACAATTGCAACTATTGTAAATATTAATTTTTTCTTTGCTTCTGGTAGCATACTAAATCACCCTTTTAAACATTTTTTCTAATTCATAACTAGTAAATTTTATAATTGATGGTCTACCATGACAACAATTATATGGATTATCACATTTTACTAAGTCTTTTAATAAAGCATCCATTTCTTCAAAACTAAGTTTTTCATTAGCCTTAATACTCATCTTACATGATACCATTTTTGCTAAGCTATCTAAAAACCTTTCTTTGTTAAATTTTTTGCCATTTTCAATTACTAAGTCAATTATTGACTTTAAATCGTCGTTTTTAAAGCCTTTATTAATCCATGTTGGATGGGCTTTAATTATAATTGTGTTGATTCCAAATTCTTCAATTACAAATCCTAAATCTGTAAGTACTTCTTTATTTTCTAAAAATGTATTGTACTCACTTGTTGATAGTTCAATCGATAATGGTATTAGTAAATTTGTAATATCTACTTTACTTTCACGATACTTTTTAGTAATCATTTCATAGTTTATCCTTTCATGTGCAGCATGTTGATCAATTATATACATCGATTCTTCATCTTCTGCTATAATGTATGTGCCATGAATTTGACCTATTGGATATAAATCAAGTTTCTTTAATTCTACATTTTTTGATATTACATTATTATCAGCATTATTTGTAAAATCAAATTTTGTCTGAATTATTGTTTGAAACTCTTCTTCAGTATTTTCCAAATTTGGTGTGCTATTACTAAATGTATCTTCTATTAAAGCATTAGGTACTAATATGTTAGTATATAACACTTTCTTAATTGTATTATATAATAGTTTTTCTAAATTTTCAATCATACTTATTTTAATATCTTGTTTGGTAGGATGAATATTTACATCTACTAATGTTGGATCAGTTACTATGTTTATTACTACTATTGGATAAAAACCTTCATGTTTATAAGTGTTATATGCATCATTTATTGCTCTATTTATATCACTATTACGTATTACTCTACCATTAACAATTGTATTTAAATGATTTCTATTTTTCTTTAAAACACTAGGTTTTGAAATATAACCAGATATTTCAAAATCATCAGTATTTGCTTTTATCTCTAACATGTTACTTGATACACTTAAACCATATATTTCATGAATACATTTAAGCAAATTACCACTACCACTAGTCTTGACTACTACTCGATCATTATTTGTTAAAGTAAAGGCAATATTTTCTTTAGATAAAGCAAGTTTTTCAATATATCTTATGCAATTGTTTGCTTCCGTTATCTCACTTTTTAAATATTTAAGTCGCGCGGGCGTATTGTAAAATAAATTAGTTATTGTGATAGTTGTCCCAATGCTTGCTCCGTATGCTTCAACTAAATCAATGTTTCCACCTTTAATATGAACGTGTGTTCCTATATCATTATTGCAAGTTATTAAATTAACTTCTGCAACACTTGCTATACTTGCTAATGCTTCACCACGAAATCCTAATGTTTCAATAAAATATAAATCATCATCTTTGTATATTTTACTAGTTGCATGTCTTGCAAATGCAAGTTGGGCATCTTCTTTATCCATCCCAATGCCATCATCTATTACTTCTATTTTCTTTAAGCCACCAGCTTCTAAATTTATTTTTATGTGAGTTGCTCCAGCGTCAATCGAATTTTCAACTAGTTCTTTTACTACCGATGCACACTTTTCTACTACTTCACCTGCAGCAATTTTATTAGCTAAATTTTCACTCATTACCTTAATTTTCATAACTATCTCCAACTATTGAATTTCTAATTTCATAATTAGTAGTATTAAGATATATTGATGTATCTGTACTAAATTTAATAAATCCCATACCCTTAATTACTAAATCTTGATTCTTTTTGATTTTAATTAAATATTTATATTCTTCTATCTTCTTTCTTTTTTCTATATTTATTTCATTAGCAAAATATAGCGTTAAATTAGCATCTTCTTTTGTACTTATTATAATATCTGCAATATTTAAATAATATTTATTTTTTAATTGATATGTTTTAGGTAATATTTTACTTTTTGGTATAATTACTTGATAATTGCATATAAAACCTGGTGCATCAATTATATTGTTAATTTTAATAAAATCTTGCGTTGTATTTTCTTTACTACTTATTGTTATATCACTGTTTGTTAATTTATTTATTAAACTACTTTTTCCCATATTGGTAATACCACAAAATATTACTTTGTTGTTTTCAATGATTTCTTTTAATTTATTACTATTTTTTTTATCAAATACATTACATAATATAATTTCTTCTTCAATCTTATATTCTTTTTTTATATTTGTAATTAATCTATCTATTATTATATTTTTAGGTATTATATCTGATTTCGTTATTACTAAATATTTAGAATTATTTATTTTATGAAAATATTCTATAGTTTCATTATTTATATTTAAAAAGTCTACTAAATATAAAACTATAACTTTTTCTTTGTTTATCTTATTAATTAATTCATTGTTATTTTGTTTTTTTTCAATAACTATTTTTTCACCATAATGTTTTAATTTAAAGCATCTTTGACATAAATCATTTTCTATTTTAGGAGTATAACCTAATTGATTAATATCTTTATCTTGTAAAACTATTCCACAACCAATACACTTCTTAGTCATAATATTCACCCATTATTAAAATGTTCTTTTTGGCTAATTCCCTTAAAAAAAACTTTTCAAAAAAACGATTTATTCTAGTAGTTATTACTTCTTGAGATGCAATTTTGTTTACTAGTATACTAGTAAATCCCATTCTATTGGCCCCTAAAACATCTGTAAGTAATTGATCTCCAATACATGCTATTTCACTTTCATTAAATTTATATAACTCTATTATCTTTTTATACTTTTTCTTTAATGGCTTTTTACTACTAAATGCTACGTCGACATTTAATTTTTCTTTAAATGGTGTAAGTCTTTTTTTATTACTATTAGATATTATTATTACTTTAAAATCTTCTTCTAAATGAGCAAATAATTCTTTTAACTTGCTATCTGGCATAGTTTCTTTGTATGTTACTATGGTATTGTCTAAATCAAATAATAAACATTTTATACCATTTTTCTTTAATTTTTTATAATTAATTGAATATATACTTTTTTGATAAATATCAGGTATTAATAAATCCATTTATACAACCTTCTTTCCAATTAATTATAACAATTTTTATTAAAAATAAAAAGGACTAATTTCTTAATCCCTTATAAT
>CALVKC010000083.1 GCA_944332505.1 uncultured Bacilli bacterium | reverse complement strand
TGAAATAGACTTTGCAAAATCATTAAATAAAGAAATTATATATTATACTGATTTAATAAATTAGGAATAGAACAAGTTATGAAAAATAATATTTGTTAGTGCAAGGATACTTTGAAAGTTCTTTTTCAAATTGGATTACCCTCACTCGTTAAATAAATTATATGGTAAAATCTAGTATAAAACAATAACTATACACAAAAATCGTTGAAATCATGGTATAATTTTATTAGTTGGTGGTGTCTGATGGAACATATAATGAAACTTTATGAATCTAATTTTGAAGATTTAAAATCTGGCAAGAAAAAAAGAGAATATAGACTTAATGATGAAAAAAGAAAATTAGTAAGAGTTGGAGATACTATTAGATTCTTAAAATTACCTAATTTAGATGAAGAATTTGTTGTTGATGTTAAAGGAATAGAAACTTTTGATAATTGGTTTGATTGTTATTCTAAATATTATGATGAAGATTTTAAAGATAGATATGAAAATGTTGAAGCAGTAGTAAAAGATACTTACGAAGGTGGTTATTATACTAAAGAAGAATCTGAAGAAAATGGTTGTGTAATCTTTTCTATAAAAAAACACAGAGTGGCTCATCTTAATTCAACAGCATGTTACCTAAAAAAAGACAATAAAGTATTAATGATTAAATTTACAAAAAAATGGGGGCATGTTTATGCTCCACCTGGAGGTAAGTTTGAAATTGGAGAATCACCACTTGATTGTATAATTCGTGAATTTTATGAAGAAACGGGTTTAACATTAATTAATCCAAGATTACAAGGAATGTCTTATTGGAAAGATAAAGATGAAGGTATCATATTTGTTTATACTGCTGAAAATTTTGAAGGTGATTTAACTACTGTTTCAGAAGAAGGTACTTTGGAGTGGATAAAATTTGAAGATTTAGAAACTTTGCCACAATTTGATCAAAATAAAATTTTTGCTCCTTATTTATTTAAACCAGAGATATTTGAAAGTAAAAATTTATTAGATGATAATGCACATGTTTTAAAATATGAAATAATGAAAATGTAAATTAAACAGAATGGAAAGATTAATATGATAGTAAAAGAAATAAAAGTAAATGACTATTTAACTAAGTCAAATCTTCCTGCAAGTGATTATGTTATTAATCCTTATGTAGGTTGTTCACACGGCTGTAAATATTGCTATGCTTCTTTTATGAAAAGATTCACAGGACATACAGAAGACTGGGGAACTTTTATAGATGTTAAAAGATGTGACAAAAAAATTAACTTAAATAAGATAAGTAAAAAATCAGTGTTTTTATCGTCAGTAACAGATTGTTATAATCAACTTGAAGAAAAATATAAATTAACTAGACATATTTTAGAACAAATAGTAGATTCTGATTGTTATCTATCTATTTCTACGAAATCAAAGTTAATATTAAGAGATATAGATTTATTAAAACAAATAAAAAATTTGTCTGTAAGTATGTCAATAAACACACTTGATGAAAATTTTAGAAATGATATGGATAATGCTAGTACAATAGAAGAAAGATTGAACACTTTAAGAGAATTACATGATAATGGCATATATACAGTTTTATTTATGTCACCAATATTTCCTTATATAACGGAATGGAAGGAAATAATAGAAAAATCTAAAAATTATGTAGATGAATATTGGTTTGAAAACTTAAATTTAAGAGGACAATATAAAACATATATAATGAATTACATTAGAAATAAATATCCTAAATATTACGATAGTTATGTTGATATTTATATAAAAAATAAAAAGGAATATTGGATTAGTTTATCCAATAATATTAACAATTATTGTCAAAAGAACAATATAAATTATATTAATTACTTCTATCATGAAGACTTAGTAAAAAATAAAAGGGAAACCCAAAAAGTATAAATCATTATCATTATCATAAGAAAGCAAGATTAAACAATATGAGTTATTACTAATAATAATTTTATGTGGATCATTAATTGATATATTAGTTTTATTAAAACGAATATATTTACCATTTATAAACTTAATATCCAATTTAGATATATTAGGTATTTTAGTAATTTTATCTTTAACACTTATAGGAAACTCTAATTGTTCTATGGTTATTTTCATTTGTTAATCCTCCTTTCAAACATGAAAAAATCCCATATCAACAAGTGATATAGGATATTTTTATAAAATAAAACTCACACGAGGGTGTGAGTAATTCTCTCAATGGAGCGGTTGTCGAAGATATCTACAACTTTTAACTTCTTAACGATTTGATATATAAAATATCAACCTGCATACAATAGTATATCACAATTTTCCTGAAATTTTATAAAAAATCAGCAAAATATGTAAAATTAATGTAATATTTGTCTAAAAATCTTTTAAAACATGGTATAATTAATATATAAATAAGGGAGGTCAATAATATGAATTATGATGAATTTAATGAAGAAACTAAAATTTATATAAATATGGCTATGGATTTGTATTCCATTATTAAAGAAAAGGATATAATTCAAAATGTAAAACATATAAGAGAAGAAAATAATTATCAATTTACTAAATTAGATAAAAAAATATTATCACTTTTTATTGCAGGGTTTATGGTTGATGGAAATTTAAAAGATATACTTGGGGAATATGATGATATTAAACTTCAAGATTTATTATCATTTGCTAATATTAGAACAAAAAAAATCGACAAATTATCAGATGAAGAATACTCTAATTTTTATCAAAAACATTTTCAATTAGATTTAGCCGGAATAATGAAAGAAAAAACTCTTTTCCATATTATTAACTTTATTACACCAGAGGTAATTATGAGTTGTTTAGATGGTGTAACAATTAATGGGTCAGATATACTTAATTATTTTGGTAATAAATTTGGTATTAAGGTAATGTGGTTTCATGAACATCCTCTATTTAAAGCACTAGAAAATTATAATTTGATAAATGGCAGTATAAGTAAAAAAGATTTCTCAAAAGGTAATAATTTAGGCAATTCATCTTCTTTGTTTGCTTTTTCTCCCAAAACACAATCAATACCTAAATCAAAAGAGCAACCTAAAAAAGCAAAATTAACATCTATAGATTTTGGTAATGATAGTGTTTGGTTAATATTAGATGATATACAAAAGAAATTTATTGGTCAAGAAGTAGCTGCGGAAGGATTATTTTATAATATTGTTAATAACCAACAATTAGCTCAAATGGAAGAAATACCTGATGGGCAACGTTCGATTATATTTTTAGATGGTCCAACAGGAACTGGTAAAACTGCTATCACTAGGGAAATTACAGAAAAATTAGGGATTCCATTTACATCAACATCTGTTACTAATTATTCATCAACAGGTTATGTAGGTGGGGATATTACAGATGTTTTAAAAGAGTTATATAAAAAAGCAAATGGCGATTTAGAAAAAGCCCAACGAGGAATTGTTGTCTTTGATGAATTTGATAAAATTGCATATTCTAGAAGCGGTGGACTAGAAATGAAAAGAGCGGTTCAACAACAACTTTTAGATTTTCTTGGGGGAGGAAAGTATACAATCCGTGTAGGAAGTAGTATCTTTGATATGAATGAATTTGAATTTGATACCTCTAAATTAACATTTGTTTGTCTTGGAGCATTAACAGATTTGCGTTCACAGAAAACAGAAAAAAAACAATCAATTGGCTTTGGTCAATCTAGTCTGCAAGATGGACAACAAGATTATACTATAACACCTCAAGATTTAATGGGGATTGGACTTGAGAGAGAACTTGTTGGTAGATTTAATACTTATCTTCATACAAATGATTATAGTAGAGAAAATCTTATTAAAATTTTAAGAGAGTCAACTATTAGTCCTTTGATAGGTTTTAGACAATGGATAGAATCAAGAGGTAAAAAGTTAGAAATTGATGAAGATGTTTATGATATGATTGCAGATCAAGCATATGAATTGAATACAGGTGCTAGAAGTTTACAAACTGTTATGAATAATATACGAACACCTTTTATTAAGGAAGTATTAAGAGGCACTAGTCAAATTATACATTTAGATTCTGAAATAGTAGTAAAAGTCAGTGGACAAACAATGAATAGAAAGGGAAGAGCTTAATATGATGTTTGAATACAATGGTAATTTATTAGAAGAAGATAGAATAAATCTAGTTGCTAAAGAAATAACAGATAAATATCCACAAATTAGTATAGAAAAAGCAAAAGAAGCAGCAATGTTAGAAGGTAAAATTTCCTCAAATAAAACTGTTAATGATGAACTAAATAGATTATACAATATCATGTTAGTTAATTGTGAAAGTAAAAATATAGTAACATTGATTTACAAAGATTTTTTAAAGTTATTAAAAGAGAAACATATAGAAGAAGATAACAATTATATTTATTTAGTAGAAGGAATAAATAATTACCTTCAAAATTATGCTGAATTTCCCTTTTTAAGTGATTATCAATAAAAATATAAAGATGATTCTAAGCGTTAACGCTCAAAATCATCTTTTCTTTTGTCGTTAGAATAGTTGTTTTTAATATCATCAAATGTTTCTTGGTCTAGGGCATTGTGAGTATATAAATCAATGGTAAATTCCTTATATTTGTCTTTATCCTTGGGTCTTAATAATCTATTTTTTATAAAATTAATAATTTTTAAGAATTTATTTTTCCATTTAGTTAGTTCTGATTTTAAATAATTATTATCACGTGTTAGATTATCAATTTCTTCTTCTTTTTCAGTTAGTTTATTAGTTAAAGTATTGACTCTTAGATTTAATGCTTCATTATTTTCAGTAAGAGTATTAATAATATCACGATTTTCTTTTAGTTCTTTATCCACATTGTTGAGAGTATTTGATAATCTTTTCATATTTTTGTAATCATTATTTGTATCATTAACATTATCGATATAATTTAATAGTTTATTTTTATCTTCTTTTGTTAATACATATTTATCTTTACTGCCAAATGAGTTTTTAAGATTTTCAACCATATCTTTAACCTCGTTAGAACTATTATCAAGTTTAATAGATTTTTCATTAGCTTTGTTTAGATTATCTTGGTGTTTGTCTAATTCTTCTACCATCTCTTGATAGTTATCCATTTCAGAAACTAAAAAATCTTTGTTTCTACCTTTCTTTTTATCTTTTAAAATACTATTTTGATTATACTCTTGGTTAAATGATTCAATACAAAGTATTCTCATTTTATCTTGTAATCTACGAAGAGAAGTTTTAGTAAAGACATCTGATTTACCAACTTGTATAGATGGACCATATTTATTTTTATATTTAATTGGTACTCCAACTATGTGCATATGTGGACTTGTTTCATCATAATGGATAATTGCACTTGCTATTTTAAAGTTTGGGACTAGTAATTCTAAATCATTGACTTGTTTTATAAAAACATTAGTCATTTTTCTTTTAAACTCTTTATCTTTAGTATCCCAATATTTTTTATTTCCAAGTTCAAT
>CALVKC010000082.1 GCA_944332505.1 uncultured Bacilli bacterium | reverse complement strand
CTTGGTATTAAAATCCATAAAATTATTCCAATAGTTGCACATATTTCAACATCGAAGAACAAAGCACAAACAAAAGTTAAAATAGATATTGGTAAAGAAATAATTCCTACAATTTGATGAGCTATTTTCCAAGTAGATTCATCCCGAACAGTCCATGGTAACCTTAATCCAATATATTTATTATAAGGAAATTTATAAAAAAATGTTCCACTAGCTATAATTAATGAAATTATTAGTATAATAACAATTTCATTATTATAATTTTCTATATTAAATATATGTTGGGATATTATCAAAATAGGTATTGCTATGATAAGTAAATAATTAAATATTTTTATTACTTTAATTTTTCTATCATCTTTGCTTATATTAGTTAATTTATAAATATTTGAAGTAAAAAATGCTAATGTTATAATAGCAACTATTCCTATAATACTCATACCAATTATATTATTAGATAACACAGGTATAAACAAGCAAGTAGCTAGCAATATTAAACACAAAATCAATAAAATATAGTTCATTTTATTTTTATAATTAATTTCTCTCCTACAGCCTGCAAACAATTCATCCTTTGTAATTTTGAATATTTTACATATATCATCATATAGTGATGCGTCAGGCAAACAAATTCCATTTTCCCATTTTGAAACAGCCTTATAACTAACCCCTAACATTTCTCCCAATTCTGTTTGTGTTAAGTCTTTTTCTGTTCTAAGTTCAGCGATAAATTTACCAATCTTTTTTTGATCCATAAGATCATCTCCTTTTCATGAATCAAATATACCATTTAATCAGCAATATTTATACCACTTAAAAGTAGAATTCAAATTATAATCGTATTATACAATTTTCGAAAGATAAAATATTCTCTTAAAATCCAACTAATCAAGGCTTATTTATTAATAATATTTGATAACAAATGTTGTTTGCTTTCCTTTTTTAGAGTCAACGTTAATAGAGCCATTATCTTTTTCAATAATAGTTTTAGCAAGTGCTAAACCAATTCCTACACTATCTTTAGAAGAGTTTTTTCCTTTATAAAACCTCTCGAAGATATGTGGTAAATCCTTTTCATCAATACCTTCTCCATTGTCTTTAATAGTAATTTGTTTATATATTTTATTAGAGTCTATATCTATTGTAATAGTAGAATCATCTTTTGAATGTTCTATACAATTTTTTAAAATATTGGTGATTGCTTCTCTCTACTGAAAAAGACACATTATCTAATGCAACTACTTTATTTTCTCCCTTTCCATATACCTTAGAAAGATTTTCAACTCTTAATATTTCCATCTAATTTCCTCCTTTGTCGTTTTAATTATATGATAACCAAAATGACAAGTAAGTGACATTTTGAAAAAAATAAAAAAAGATTAACTTCCAAAGTCAATCTCAAATAAAATATTATCTGACTAAAGCATATACAATTAAACCCACAAGTGCTACTACAACTAATATAGCATATATTGTAAACACTTTCCCGAATATTCTTATACCTTTATTAATTGTTTCAGCTAATTGCTCTGTGTTACTAACTTTTTTCATAAATACCTCCTTCATTTTGGTAACAAATTCATTATATATAATCAGAATGACAAGTAAGTGACATAAAAAAAGATTAATCAAAATTAATCTTCGCAAGTTCCACCATTATCTTTAAAATATTTTTCAATATTTTCTATACTGTGGTCAATGTTTGCCCAATCAGTTATATCTTTTAAATATACATTCATTTCTTTATTACATTCAGGGCAATCAAAATAATTATCATCTCCTATTGTAATAGTATAATTATTATCTTCAATAGAACAATTTAATGTAGCAGACTTTATTTCATTAACAGTTGTTACTTTTTCATTTGGAAAAACCTTAAATAAAATTATTCCTAAAACAATTAAAATAACATATATAATTCCAAAGACAGCAAACACTTTTAAAATCTTTATAATTATTCCTGCTAATCTTTCTGTATTAGATACTTTTTCTATTACTACATTTTTAACATCATTATCTAATAATTCATCAATACTTACATTTAATGCTTTTGATAATAATTTTAATTGTTCTGGATTAGGAGTTGTTTCATTTAATTCCCAATTTGAAATTGTCTGCCTTGTTACACCAACCTGTTCTCCTAATTGTTCTTGTGATAATCCATTTTGTTTTCTTAACTTTAAAATATTTTCTCCGAGTTTCATATATTTCTCCTTTCGATGCTAATTATAAAATAAATATACTTAACATTTCTACATAAGTCTTTTGGAAGTTTGTCAAAGAGTTTTAACATATATAATTATACATGAAAAAAGATAGATCTTATATACCTTCGATTTATCTTTAATTAAAATTTTTTATTTTCTGTGATGATACTATCCAAGAGATAATATATATAACAGCACTTATAATGCAACAAATAACTAAAGTCATATTCATATTTTCTCTAACATTAAATATTTGATTTAGTCCAAATATTGATAATGCAAGTATTCCTGATGTTAAAGAATATGCTAGTATTGTTCCAATTATTGATTGCTCCTCTGGTAAAACAAAATTACAAGGCATTATGATACTTCCACTTGAAAGAGAAATAATAATACTAAATCCAATAAATATGTTCATATAATTATCTGTTGTATTTGTAATTTTTAAAACTATTAAACATATTAAAGTACCAACAATTTCTGATGACAACTTCGGACTCCCAGTGTCCGAAGTGTTTTTTCCTTGATGCTTAATTGCATTCATTTTCATTTTATAAGCAAAAGCCTTTTTTGATGGTAATATCTTTTCACGATAAATATTTGAATCTACCATGTATATTACAGCTTCATCATCAGTAAGTTCTTTTACAATTGCATCTACTTCTTCTATGCCTAATAATTCCATTGCATTTTTTCTACTATGACCAGAAATCATTTCATATCTACTAGTACCCTTTTTTCTAACAATTACTGGATTTGGTAATCCATTTTGTTTTATGCTTTTCGCAAGTTCTTTTAATGAATCATTATTTTCTACTTTAAATGGATGGTTCTTAAAATTATCGATTAAATTCAATTTTATTTTAGTTGAATAATTCATTTTAATTATCCTCCTTTATTTTATAATTTAATTTCCAATCTATATAATCATTATAGGATATTTCTCGTTTCGTTCTTTTATTTCTCATAATATTCCATTCATCTAAAAACATTTTTAATTCAAGTATTATATTATTTTTTACACTTGGGACATCAGATAAATCTATATGATAATTTGACAACAATTCTTCTAACCACATTAAAGTATAAATAATATCTTCCACGTTCTTATAATCATATTTTTTGATTGATGCAATATTCACATTTAGTATCTGTGCTATCTCCATAGTTCTATCATTTTTGGGGTTTCTATTACCCTTTTCATATCTTGTCATAGTTCGCCTTTTACACTCTCCAGTTAATCCTAATTTATCAGAAACTTCATCTTGTGTCATTAAACGAAATTGCCTAACAAAAGCAATTCTAGAACCTTGTGATAAGTCTTTTAATAATGGTTTTGTATAAATAAGTCGCATATTTTACCCTCCATATCAATAATCGCACATCAAAATCTTAATAACAAAAAAGACTAAGATATACGACATAATTGTCATCTTAGTCTTTTTTTATATATAAATATCTACTATAATTGGTTCTTTAAATTTTATATCATTATATTTACAAAATTTATCTTTATATCTAGATACATCATCTTTTGTAATGATTATACGGGTTAAGAACACATCGACATTTGAGTCTATTTTTGCGTTCCACGCTTGATTGCGGCTTGAGCAGCAGCAAGTCTAGCAAGTGGTACACGATATGGTGAGCAAGATACATAATCTAAGCCATTATTATGGCAGAATTCTATACTTGATGCTTCACCACCATGTTCACCACATATACCTAAGGAAATATTTGGATTAACACTTCTAGCTGCTTTAACTGCCATACTTACAAGTTTGCCAACACCATTTTGATCTAGTTTAGCAAATGGATCAGATTCAAATATATTCTTAGCATAGTAATCTTTTAAGAATTTACCAGCATCGTCACGTGAAAAACCAAATGTTAATTGTGATAAATCATTAGTACCAAATGAGAAGAATTTAGCTTCCTTAGCAATTTCATCAGCAAGTAATGCCGCTCTAGGAACTTCAATCATTGTGCCAACTTCATATTCTAATTTAATATTTTCTTTTTTCATAATTTCATCAGCTGTATCACAAACAATTTTTTTAACATAGTTAAATTCTTTAACATCACATACAAGAGGAATCATTATTTCTGGTTTAACTTTAATACCTTCTTTAGAAACATTAATAGCAGCTTCAATTACAGCTTTAGTTTGCATTACTGCAATTTCTGGATAAGTTATATCTAAACGACAACCACGATGTCCCATCATTGGATTAAATTCTTTTAAAGAATCAACTTTACTTTTTAACTTATCATATGTAATACCTAAATCTTTAGCTAAATCTTCAATTTCTTCTTTTGTATGAGGTAAGAATTCATGTAAAGGAGGATCTAAATAACGAATAACAACTGGATAACCTTTCATAGCACGATATAATCCTTCAAAATCACTTCTTTGATATGGTAATATTAAATCTAATGCTTTTTTTCTATCTTCTTCGCTATCTGCTACAATCATTTTACGGAAGTTAAAAATTCTTTCAGTTTCAAAAAACATATGTTCTGTACGACATAAACCAATACCTTCTGCTCCAAATTTACAAGCAACTAAAGCATCTTTAGGAGTATCAGCATTTGTGCGTACTTTTAGACGACGACATTCATCAGCCCATTTCATAAATCTTTCAAAATATCCTGAAATAGATGGTTCAACCATATTAATTTTACCAGCATATACATTACCAGTTGAACCATCGATAGAAATATAATCACCTTCATGATATACATTACCATCTTTAGTAGTTAATGTTTTAGCATCTTCATCAATTTTTAATTCGCCACAACCACATACACAAGCTCTACCCATTCCACGAGCGACAACAGCCGCATGAGAAGTCATCCCTCCACGAATAGTTAAAATACCTCTGGCATGTTGCATACCTTCGATATCTTCAGGTGAAGTTTCTAGACGTACTAAAATAGTATCTTCTCCATCTTTATCATGAGCAGTAGCACTTTCTGCTGTAAAATATATTTTACCTGATCCAGCACCAGGTGATGCTGCAAGACCATTAGCAATTTTTTTAGCTTTCTTTAAATCATCAGCAGCAAAGGTAGGATGTAATAATTGATCCAATTGTTTAGGTTCTACTTTTAATAAAGCTTCTTCTTTACTAATCATCCCTTCATCTACTAAATCAACCGCAATTTTAACAGCAGCAGTACCAGTTCTCTTACCATTTCTTGTTTGTAACATGAATAACTTACCATTTTCAATAGTAAATTCCATATCTTGCATATCTTTATAGTGATTTTCTAATTTTTTAGCAACACTAATAAATTCATTATAAACTTCCGGCATTACTTCTTTTAAAGTTGCAATAGGTTGTGGTGTTCTAATACCAGCAACAACATCTTCA
>CALVKC010000081.1 GCA_944332505.1 uncultured Bacilli bacterium | reverse complement strand
CATCTACTTGTTCTTTATTTAACCCATCTAATATATTCATATTGCCTCCACTACTTATATATTAATTATACCAAATATCATTATATTTAAAAAGACAAATCAAAATATTTAAAACTAAATTTTAATAACAAATAATAATTATTTTAGTATACACTTATTTTTATATTATTCATAAATTATTAATGAAAGTACATGAAAGGGTGAAAGTTTATGAATAATCAAAATTCAAACAGCAATGGAAATTGCATTAATGAAATACTTTGCGTTATATTAGTACTACAAGAAAATGCATGTCCAGACAACTGTTTACAAACTTGTGATAGACCAGTGCTTGGTGGAGGAACTAATTGTATAGTATGTAATACTAGACCTGTAATGCTTTATACTTGTTGTGGAAATGGAGTACCTTGGAGTATGCCAATAACTAAAGATGCTACAACAAGTTGTCAAGGAGACGTAACAAGTTCAACTTGTTCAAATGTATTTAGAGTTGAAAAAGTTGAAGGAAATTGCTGTACATTTAGAGTATTAGCACCAAATAGCGATTCAACTAGTCTTTATCCATATGTTGCTACTAATGTTTTCTTCACAATGGATTGTAGTTGTTTATGCAGTATAAGATGTCTATCTGATACATTTGTAGATTGTGTTTGTTAAATAAAGCCTCTTTTAGAGGTTTTTATTTTTAAAAAAAGTAGACTTATTGTCTACTTTGCTTCTTCTTGAACTCTTGTTTCTCTAATAACGGTAATTTTAATAGTTCCAGGATATTGCATTTCTTTTTCTATTTGTTCTTTTAAATCTCGAGCAAGTTTATAAGATTTAGCATCATCAATTTCTTGTGGTTTAACAATAACTCTAAGTTCTCTACCTGCTTGCATAGCAAATGTTTTTTCAACACCATCATAAGAATTACCAATTTCTTCAAGTTGTTCTAATCTTTTAATATAATTTTCTAAAGTATCATTTCTTGCACCAGGTCTTGCTGCTGATAAAGTATCAGCAACTGCTACTAAAACTGCAATTGTTGTTTTTGCCTCAGTATCACCATGATGGGATGCAATAGCATCAAGTACTACTTCTGGTTCATGATGTTTCTTAGCAAATTCTAACCCTATATCAACATGACTTCCTTCAACTTCATAATCTATTGCTTTACCAACATCATGAAGTAAGCCTGCTCTTTTAGCAAGAGTTACATTTTCTCCAAGTTCTGCAGCCATTAATCCTGCTAAGTTAGCAACTTCAATTGAATGTTTTAAAGCATTTTGACCATAACTAGTTCTAAAATTTAACTTTCCAATTAAAGTAACTAATTCTGGATCCATTTTAACTATCCCTAAATCATTAATTGTTTGATTACCAATTTGCGTAATCTTAGCATTTACATCATTTACTGTTTTATCATAAATTTCTTCAATTCTACCAGGATGAATTCTACCATCTTTAATTAATGATTCTATTGTAATTTTAGCAATTTCTCTTCTTAATGGATCAAATGAAGAAATAACTATAGCTTCAGGTGTATCATCAATTATCAAATCAACTCCTGTAACTGATTCAATAGTTCTAATATTTCTTCCTTCTCTACCAATAAGTCTTCCTTTCATATCATCATTAGGTAAACTAATAGTACTTACTGTTTGTAATCCAACTACATCATCAGAATACCTTTCCATACTATTTACAATTAATTGTTTAGCTATTTCATGAGCTTCCAATTTTGCTTTTGCCTCAGCATCTTTAATGTAATTAGTAATTTCTAATTCCATATCTTGTTCTACTCTTTCCATTATTGCTGCTTTGGCTTTTTCTTTGCTATATTTAGCAATATTTTCTAGTTTTGCTACTTCTTCTTTAAGTAGCATATCCATTTTATCCTCTTTTTCTTGTAAATTTTTTTGTTTTGCTAATAAATCATTTTCTTTATCTTGCAATAGATTATCCCTATTTTGAAGCATTTCTTCTCTTTTATCTAAATTATTTTCTCTAGTTAATAATCTATCTTCACTTTGTAAAATTTCTGCCTTTTTAGCCTTTATTTCCGCTTCTGTTTCTTGTTTCAAACGAAAAGATTCTTGCTTTAATTCAGATAAAGCATCTCTTTTGCTTTTTTCTGCTTCTAATTTAGCATCTTCAATAAATTTATTAGCTTTCTTAACTGCTCGTGATGCTTTCACAGTAAAAATTATCCATACTATTACACCACCAAGCAAAATTCCAACAACAAGAGTTAAAATGGCAATTAAAACATTATCCATTTTAAATCCTCAACTTTCTATAGAATATATATAATTTAATTGTTAAATTTATTTATATCTATAATTCAATTATAAAATTAATTTATAAAATAATCAAGTAATTTTTATAAATACTAAAAAAAGCTAGATTCACTAGCTATTTAACTCTAATATTTCTTCTTTAGTCATATAAACTATTCGTTCTTCATTAATTATATTATTATTTTGATAATCATTATATTCTTTTAATAAATCATTAAGTTTTTGAGATGATAATGTATTTTCTGTTTTTCTAAAATTTGATAACATTGCAAAATTTTCTATTGTTAATTTAGTATTTAGTTGAGCATAACTATCTTCAAAAATTACTGTTTCTTTAGGATTTTCTGAATTAATATAATAATTATATTTATGATATAAATTATGTAATTTCCCAGCAGTTTTATCTATTGCTATTATTTCTATATAAGAATCTTTTATATCAGCAATTAACATAGGGTGAATAATATTAGCAACTTGATCTATTTGATATCTTACTTTCAACCACAATACTTGCCCCACTTTTAAATCATTCATAATTTTAATGCTTCAATTAATCCCTTATACCTTTTTTTGTATTCATCAATGTTATCTTCAATATTCATAATCGGTGCATTATATGTATTATTACTTAATTGTTGCCATGTTGGATCTTCATGAGTTATTTCAATAAGGTCTTCAAATGTAGCATTTTCTAAAGACATATATACTTTATCTAAAAATTGTTTATCACAATCATTTATTTTTATTTCATTATTTTGATTTAATATAAGGCCATATGATTTTAATATATCTTCAATTACTGGTCCATTTTCATATGCTTTAAAATCATCTTTGAATAATCTTTTATCATATACTGCTAAATAAAGAACTTGAGTTAAAAACAAATACTTATTAATTCTTATATTACCTTCATAAGATTTTCTGCCATTATAAACAACTATGTTTTTATTAAATAGTTTTCGTTCAGGATCTTTAGATAAAAAATAGTTAGCAACATCTTTAGCAGATAGCATAAAATCACCCCATTAATATAATATAATAATCATTAATATTTTTCAATATATACAATTATTCATTTAACTCTTTAAAAACTAATTCTAAAAATTTATTTATATTTAAATATGGTTGTTCATAGACATTATTAATTATTTTTTTATTATACTGTTTTGAATCTCTATTTATCTTTTTAGCATTTATAATAGCTGTTTCAACATTTTCTAAAGTTATTGATTTATTATTTTTAAACAACCAGCTTCACTTTTTATATCTACATTAGAACCTATTTTATAAGTATTTTTTAAATCTTTTAAATAATTATCATTTGGTGTAGTTTTTTTATTATACTTCTTTTTATGCAATATTAAAAACAAATTAAAACTAATATTAGAATACGCCGGAAATATTTTATATTTTTCACAATCAGATATTGCTTTAATAAAATCCTCTTCTTTAAAATCATGGTCAAAAACTGCAATTTTCATATTATCAGTACTTGAGTATAATTTTGCTTTATGAACTATTTTTGATGCTGACCCACCATTTGCATTTTTAAAATTAAAATTTACTCGTTTATTAAACTTGTCACAATTATTAATTAAATTTTGAAGATGATTAAAATATAGTACTTCTTGTAATCATTCCACGCATCCTCGATATGTAACTACAGTTTTTTGCATATGCAATGCCTCCAACAAATTACTTTTACCACAAGCATTACCACCATATATTACCTTTATTGGTAATAACTCATAATTATTAGTATGTATAATATGATGATTTAGTTCTCTTTTTTTACCTTTTTCAAATGAAAGAATAGTTTTTTCTTTAAAAGTTTTAAAATTTTTAATTCCAAAATTAACTAACATAATTATCTTCCCCTCTTTTATAATATATACCAAAAAAAATCAATAAATTTACGAAAAAATCGTAATTTTATTGACTATTTTTTCTTTATCTTTAACATAAATTTAATATTATTATTCCAAAATCTTTTAATTCTTTTTGGTTCTTTAACTATTCTATATAACCATTCTAAATTTAATTTAACAAATATTTTTGGTGCTCTTTTTTTACTTCCACTAAGTACATCAAAAGATCCACCTACTCCAATATATATACCTTTTTTTACTTCTTTAAAATATTTATATATTAATTTTTCTTGTAGAGGAATACCTAAAGCAACCATACATATATCTGGATTTAATTTAACTATTTTCTTCATTACTTTATCATAGTCATCTACATATCCATTACTATATCCAAGTATTTTAATATTTTGATATTCATTTTTTATTTTATCAACTAATAAGTTAATTACTTCTTCTTTTGCACCAAATAAATAAAGTGAATAGCTATTTTCATTAGCAACATTTAATAAATACTCTGCAATATCTATTCCTGTAATTCTTTCTTTTACATCTAAGTTTAATTTTTTACAAGCTTTAACTACAGCAATGCCATCAGCAACATAACTAAAATTGCTATCTAATATTGCTTTAAGTTCATTATCATTTTCACTAATCATTAAAGTTTCAGGATTAACAGTAATAATAAATCTCTTCTTTTTACTATTTAAATCTTTTGCTAACTCATTAAAATATTTATCTTTACTATCCTTATATATTTTTTTTAAGTATTTTTGCATATTTATTTTTCATCCTTTTTTATTAAATCAATTATATCTTTAGCCTTTCTTGCCCAATCATTTTCTTTAGCTTCTTTATCTAATAAAGCAATATATTTTTTATCAGTTTTTAGTTTTAAAGCCTTCTCTATTTGTTTTAAAAACTCATCATGATTTTTCCCTATCAATACGCTTTTATACTTACGACATTCTGGCATATCAGTGGTAACTATTGGTTTATGTAAAGCCATATATTCATATATTTTTACAGGACTTGTTGCTAATGTAATATTATTGATTAAAAAAGGTATAGTCAAAACATCAGCATGTTTTGCATATTCTTTTAAAACTTTATAATCTCTTGAACCTAAAAAATAAATGTTTTTTTCATTATTCATATTTTGATCATACGCTTCATCATATTTAATACCAAACAAAACAATACTATATTTATCAGTTTTTGCTAACTTTTTAATTAATTCATAATCAAACCATTTTGCTAAAGCACCATAATACATAATTATTGGTTTCTTAATATTTAATATTTCTTGAAAATCTTTTTCATATTTATAATTTTTATCATAATGTTTAAAAAAGTCATAATCAACTCCATTAGAAGAAGATGCTAAATTAGTTTTACCCCTATGTTTAATTACATCTTCTTCTAGAGCACTAGCAGTAACAATTACATAAGTATTTTTATTATTCATAACATAATTATATTTGTCTATTATATTTTGAGGAATATCTTTTGTTCCAGCAAGTTCAGGAGATATATCATCAATATATTCATAAATAAATTT
>CALVKC010000080.1 GCA_944332505.1 uncultured Bacilli bacterium | reverse complement strand
TATAGTGATGGTAAAAAAGAAGGAATGAAACAAGGAATAAAAGAAGAAAAAAATAATACCATTCAAAACTTAATAAAAATAAAGATGCCAATAAAGACCATAGCAATTGCAACAGATTTAACCGAAGAAGAAGTTAAAAAAAGAATAAAAGAATTCAAATTAGAGGAATAGAAATATTCTTTTTTTATTTATTAAATAAATTAAAGTAATAATGTATGTGCTTTTATTATTATCTTAAATTTGATATAATAAATGCGAATGGTGATTAAAGTGAAAGATAAAAATGTTGTATTTATGGGAACTCCTGACTTTGCGGTTCCAATACTTGAAATGTTAATTGAAAAAACTAATGTAGTTTTAGTAGTAACTCAACCTGATAAAGAAGTAGGAAGAAAAAAAGAACTTGCTTATAGTCCAATAAAAAAAGTAGCATTAGAAAATAATATAAAAGTATTTCAACCAAATAAAATAAGATTAGATTATGATACATTAAAAAAATTAGATATAGATTTAATAGTAACTTGTGCTTTTGGTCAAATTTTACCAAAAGAAGTTTTAGATTTGCCTAAGTATGGATCTATTAATGTTCATGCATCTATTTTACCTAAATATCGTGGTTCTGCTCCAATTCAACGGGCAATAATGAATGGTGATAAAACTACAGGAATAACAATTATGTATATGGATGAAGGTATGGATACGGGAGATATTATTAAAATTTCAGAAATACCTATTGAAAATAACGATGACGTCGGCACATTACATGATAAATTAAGCATTTTAGGTAAAAATACACTAGAAAGTACATTAGAAAGTATTTTTAACAAGACAAATAAAAGAATAAAACAAGGAGATAATTATAGTATTGCTCCGAAGATTAAAAGAGAAGATGAACATATTAATTTTAATGATTTTGGAAATAATATAATAAATAAAATAAGAGCATTAAGTCCATGGCCACTAGCTAATATATTAATAGATAATATAGAAATTAAAGTAATTAAAGCAAGATATAAAAAATGTGATGTTAATGTAAGTGGGAAAATAGTAGAAGTTAATAAAAATAATTTAGGAATAAGTTGCCTTGATGGAATAATATATTTAGAAAAGATTAAACCAATGGGGAAAAAAGAAATGGATATTAAAAGTTATTTAAATGGTATTGATCAAAAAAACTTTTTAGAAAAAGAGGTTAAATAATGGAAAAAAATAGTTTTTGGCAAACAGAAAGAGGAAAATCATTGATTAAATTAGGATTATGGTTAATTTTTATATTAGCTATAATTATTTTTGCTTATACTAATAAAAATGATGAGACTGTAAATAATGAAAATAAAGAAATAGAAGAAAAAGAAACATATGAATTTAAAAAATATGATGAAATGATTGATAGTTTATTAAATAGTAATTATGAATTTAATTATGATATTGTTATTGATGATAATAATTATTTATTTAATGGAACTAAATGTAATAATGAAGTATTAGGTTATAAAGAAAGTAATATGGGAATAGTAAAATATTATATTAGTGATAATACATATCAAGTTATATTAAAGGATTTAGTACCTATAGAAAATTTATATGAAAATATAGATACTAATTATTTAGATTTAAATATATTATTTAATAATTTAAATGAATATTTATATAATATTGAAAAAAATGAAGATACAAGAGTTATTACATATAAAAAAGAAGGGTATCAAGTAAAAGTTACAACTAATTTAGATAATGTTACAAATATTAATATAGTAGTTGATAATAATACTTATAATTTAAGTTATAATGTAGTAGATACATGTAATATAGGAGTAGTAAGTGAATAATATATTTGGATATACAAGAGAAATGTTAGAAGAATATTTTTTAAGTATAGATCAAAAAAAATATAAAGCAATACAAATATATGATTGGTTATATAAGAAAAATATTTATGATTTTAAATTGTTTTCTAATATAAAAAAGGAAATAATTGATAATTTAATAAAACATTTTAGTACAGATTTTATTAAAATTGAAAAAGTATTAGAAGGTAAAGATGTTAAAAAGTTTTTATTTAGACTTTTAGATGGAGAAAAAATAGAAGCTGTATTAATGGAACATAACTATGGATTATCAGTATGTGTTTCTAGTCAAGTTGGTTGCAATATGGGTTGTAAATTTTGCGAAAGTGGAAGACTAAAAAAAGTAAGAAATTTAGAGACATATGAAATAGTAGAACAAATAATTCTAATTCAAGAGTATATTGGTAAAAGAATAGATAGTGTTGTATTAATGGGAATTGGAGAACCTTTTGATAATTATGATAATATAATAAAATTTATTAAAATAATAAATGATGCTCATGGATTAGCAATTGGTTCAAGGCATATTACAGTTTCAACATGTGGTTTAGTTCCAAAGATTTATGAGTTTAGTAATTTAGATTTACAGGTTAATTTAGCAATATCACTACATGGTTCAACAGATGAAGTTAGAGATAAAATAATGCCTGTAAACAAAGTGTATAGTCTAAGCCAACTCTTGACAGCAATAAAAGATTATATTGCAAAAACTAATAGACGAGTTACTATAGAATATGTTATGCTTAATATGGTTAATGATAAAGAAAGTGATGCTTATTCTTTAGCGGAACTTTTAAAAGGTTTAAACGTTTATGTTAATTTAATTCCTTATAATGAAACTAAAAACATAGAATTTAGTAAAAGTAGCAAGGAAAGAATAACTAATTTTTATAATATATTAGTTAGTAAGAAGATTAATGTAACAATAAGACGCGAGTTCGGTGGAAATATTAAAGCCGCTTGTGGGCAGTTAAGAAGTGAGAGTGATTAATACGAAAACTTTTTATTTAACAGATACAGGAAAAGTAAGAGAACATAATGAAGATAGTGTAACTATTTTAAAAAATATGAATGATGAATATTTAATGGTAGTTGCTGATGGAATGGGTGGACATCGTAAAGGTGAAGTTGCATCAGCACTTGCTTTAACACACTTAGGAAAAAGATTTAGTGAAAGTGCATCAATTGGTACTAAAAGTGATGCTGTTAATTGGTTAAATGACAATATTGGAGAGATTAATAAAGAAATATTAACTTATGGTGAAGAAAATGAAAATTCTAAAGGTTTAGGCACAACAGTAGTTGCAGCAATTATTACTAAAGAATTTATAATATTTGCAAATATAGGTGATTCAACAGGTTATGTTGTTAAAAACAAAAAACTTCATCGAGTTACAAAACCACATACATTAGTAAATTTATTAGTTGATGCAGGGAATTTAACAGAAGAAGAAGCAAAGAATCATCCTAAGAAGAATGTTTTAATGAAAGCTCTTGGAGCATCAGAAAAAGCTGACCCTGATATATTTGACGTTGATAATGATAGTAATGAAGTATTACTTTGTAGTGATGGATTAACATCAATGCTTAGTGATGAACAAATAGAAAAAGTATTATTAGAAGATTTAACAATAGAAGAAAAAGTAATAAAATTAATAAAGAAATGTAATGCTAGAGGGGGAACTGATAACATATCTATTGCTTATTTAGTTCGAGAAAGTGGTGATTTAGTATGATTATGAAGGGGCAAAAAATTAGTGATAGATACCAAATAATTAAATCAATTGGTGAAGGTGGAATGGCTAATGTTTACCTTGCATATGATACTATTTTAGATCGCAATGTTGCGGTAAAAGTTCTACGGGGAGATTTAGCTAGTGACGAAAAATTTGTTCGACGTTTTCAAAGAGAAGCTTTATCAGCAAGTAGTTTATCTAATCCTAATATTGTAGAAGTCTATGATGTTGGAGAAGATAATGGTGAATATTATATAGTAATGGAATATGTTGAAGGCAAACATTTAAAAAATTTGCTTAAAAAAAGAGGAAAATTAACAGTTCCTGAAGTTATAGATATAGTTTTACAAATTACAAATGGTTTAAGTGTTGCTCATGATTCTTATATAATTCACCGTGACATAAAACCACAAAATATACTCATACTAGATAATGGGTTAGTTAAAATAACTGATTTTGGAATTGCTGTTGCAATGAATGCAACACAACTTACACAAACTAATTCAGTAATGGGAAGTGTACATTATTTACCACCAGAACAAGCAAGTGGTAAAGGAGCAACACTACAAAGTGATATCTATTCAATTGGAATACTCATGTATGAATTATTAACTGGTAAATTACCATTTAAAGGAGATAATGCTGTAGAAATAGCTCTTAAACATTTAAAAGAGCCAATGCCAAGTATAAGAGATGAAATTCCAGAAATACCTCAAAGTGTAGAAAATATAATTTTAAAAGCAACGGCTAAGAATCCTAAGAATAGATATGCTGATGCTAGAGAGATGCATGAAGATTTAAAAACTTGTTTAGATGATTCAAGAAAAAATGAACTTAAAATAACGTTTAAGTATCCAGAAAGTGATTATGATGATACTAAAATAATAAAAGCAGTTAAAGCAAGTGAAAAGAAAGAAAAAGCAAAAGAAAATAAAGATATAAAAGAAGGTGAGGAAATTATAGCAAAGAAAGTATCAAGAGATAGTGATTCTCAAAACAAAATAATTATTATCTTAGCAAGTATATTTGTTGGTTTATTTGTTTGTATAACTGCAATTGTTTTATTGATACCAAAATTAACAAGTGCTAAACAAGAACAAATACCTGATGTTTCAGGATATACAGTTACAGAAGCTATAAATGTTTTGCAAGATGCTGGCTTTGTAGTTTCAGATGAACAAAGAGAAGAAGCAAGTGAAATTGTAGATGCTGGACGAGTAACTAAAACTTCACCTGCTGCAGGAGCTATTAGAAAAGAAGGAACAGAAATTATTCTTTATATTTCTTTAGGTGACATAACTGTAGAAATTGAAGATTATGTAGGCCAAAATTCATCAGAAGTAAAGGGAAGATTAGAAGCATTAAATTTACAAGTTGATATTGAACCAAAAGCATTGGATGAAGGTGAAGATCCAAATGATTATGAAGAAGGAATAATAATTGGTCAATCTGTAAAAGCAGGAGAAAAATTATCTGAAGGAGATAGAATTATCCTATATGTTCCAAAATTAGAAAACAAATATCCTAATTTTGTTGAAGATCAATATAGTATTTCTGAAGTTGAAGAATTTGCTGAAGATTATAAAATAAATTTATCTATTATTTATGAACAAACTGATGAATATGAAGCAGGAACAATTATAAGACAAAGTAGAGCAGCAGGATCGCGAATTGTTGAAGGAGCAAAACTTACCATAACTGTTGCTGCTGAACCAAATTCTGATATAGATGATCCATCAACTGGTGAAGGATTAGAATAATGCAAGGTAGAATTACCAAACAAATTAGTAATCAATATACAGTAACAGTAAAAAAGGAAGAATATGTTTGTAATGCAAGGGGAAAGTTTAGAAATTTAAAACTTTCTCCTGTTGTTGGTGATATAGTAGAATTTAGTTCTGATGAGTTGGTTATAAATGAGATATTACCAAGAAAAAATATATTAACAAGACCTGTTGTAGCTAATATCGATTATTCTTTAATTGTAACAAGTCTTAAAAAACCGGATTTGTCATATACATTACTTGATAAATTATTGACTTTAGTTATTGCAAATAATATTAAGCCAATAATAATATTAACAAAATTAGATTTGTTAAATAAAAAAGAATTAAAAGAATATGCTCCAACATTTAAGTATTATGAATCTTTGGGTATTAAAGTTATAACTAATAAAAAATTAAACAAATTAAAAAAAATATTAAGAAATCAAACAGT
>CALVKC010000079.1 GCA_944332505.1 uncultured Bacilli bacterium | reverse complement strand
TACAAATTATCCTTTATTTCTGGAAACAAATCATAAACATTAAAACCTAATTTACTGTCAAAATATTCTTTTAACTTATATGTTTCTTTTACATGATATTGTGTATTTTCATGAGCACCCTTTCTTATAATTAAATCAATCAATCTCTTGTCCACTGTCATTACTTTATCAGTACACATTAAATCACATAAATTAACTATCTTTTCATAAATTGTATATTCATGCTCTTTTATGAATTGAGTTCTAAAAGGTATATCTTCAGGTATTCCGCCTGCAACACAATTAACATCATTATTTAAAAATGAATGTGTTAGGCAAATGTTTGCATATTCTTCATCATATCCCAATTCTTTGATATAATAGTAACCATTAACACTGTGATTTTTAGGACCATTTATCTTTTTACCTATATCATGAATATAACCTAAAGTTTTAGCAAAATCTACATTAAGTTTCAAACTTTCAGCTATTTTTCCTGCTGTGTTTCCTACACAAATAGAATGGTTTATCCAATGGTCATTTTCTACTTCTTTTCTTATTTCTTCAAGCATATTTAAAGCATCATTGCTTGTAAGTTTCATATAGGCCTCCAAAATTATTCTTCTTAATTTTAAAAAATATTTCATTATATTATCAAATCAAATTTTCTAAATATTCAATCATAAATAAAGGAATATTTAATACTTTACCATCTTTACTTAAATTATTCATTGAAAATCTAATAGCAAGTTCATTATTATATTTTTCATTGTATCTAGTTAAACTAACATTATTAGTAGATTTATTTGACTTTACTTCTATTGGAATAATTTTATTTTCATGCTGTATAATAAAATCTATTTCATGCCTGTCAAAAGTATAATAATTAGGAATACCATCAGTAATTTTGCATAGCATATTTAAAACAAAATTCTCAGTATAAGAGCCCTTAAACTCTTCAAATAACTTATTCCCATCTAAAACAATTCGGCTATTTAGATTTGACATTTTTCTTAATAGTCCAACATCATTCATATAAATTTTAAAACAACTTAAATCATTATATCCTTTTAAAGGAAAATCTGGTTTAGTTACATTATATATTTTATATATCAGATTTGCATCATTTAGCCAATTTAAAGCTCCTTCATATTCTCTTGCTCGTGCACCTTCTTTTATTGTTTGATATAAAAACTTTTTATTTTCTTTAGCTAATTGTGATGGAATACTATTCCATATTAAAGAAATTTTATTGGCTTCCGTATTTTGAACATGTTTTGAAAAGTCATTTTCATAAGCCTTTAAAATGTTTTCTTGAATATTATTTACCAAATCAATATCTTTTTCATTTACCCAAGCGCTTACAGCTTCAGGCATTCCACCAATAATAAAATATGTTTTTAACTTTTCTTCAAGTATATTGAAAAATATATCAGGTATAGTTTCAATTTTATTAACGGATTTCATATAATCTACTAAGTTTTCAAGTCCATCAGCAATTAAAAATTCGCTAAAAGTCATAGGATACATATCTAAGAATTCTATTTTCCCAACAGGAAAAGAAGTATGTGATAATCTTATTCCTAATAAACTACCTGCACATGCTATATTATAGTCATTTGCTTCTTCATTAAAATATTTTAAACTATTTAATGCATTAGGACATTCTTGGATTTCATCAAATATAATCAATGTCTTTTCTGGTAATATTGCTCTACCATGTACAAATGATAATTGTTCTAGAATTCTTTTAGGGTCTTTGGTCTTTTCAAATAGATTGTATAAATCTTCATCATGGTCAAAGTTAAAATAGGCAACGTCTTCGTAATTGTCATTTCCAAATTCCCTTAAAATATATGTTTTACCAATTTGTCTAGCACCTTTTAATATTAAAGGTTTTCTATATCGACTATTTTTCCATTTTATTAATTCTTGTGAAATAAATCTCTGCAAATTTATCATCTCCATTCTTATAATATAATGTTACTTATATTATATCATCAAATCACGCTTTTGCAAGCATTTGATCATAAATTATCACGCTTTTGCAAGCATTTTCGAATATTTTATCACAGTTTCGCAAGTTTATTTATTTTACTATATATATCGTACCAACTATAACATCTAATAATATTAGGATTTTCACAATCTTTATTATATCCCGCATGAAAACAAATTACCGGTATTATTTTTGATATTTTATTTATATTATCTACCTTATCTTCAATCATTAAATCTATATTACTTTCTTTGCAAATATCTAGCTTATCTTCTGGACTAAATATTATTTTATCATAATTTATATGATTATTTTTTAGCCAGTTTAAAACTATTTGATGATTTTCTTCAATGCTCATTACATCTGCTGAATGAGATAAGAAACTTCCTCTTGCTGTTATTATATAAATTTGGTGCCTATCTTGTTTTAATTTATCAATAACTTCATTTGCAAATTTTCTTGCTTCCACATTTAAAGAATATTCTTTAAAATATTCTCTCCAAAACTCTTTATCTAATTTATCATCAACATTAAAGATTTGGTTTGTATCATATCCTTCAAAATCCACTATTTCTTTTTGATATCTTTCATAATAAAATTTACTACCATAATCTAATTGCCAACGCTCAACATCTGTTAAAACACCATCTATATCGATTCCAATTTTCATAATTAGTTTCTCCCTATTGAATTATTTATTTTTATAAATGTAAAAAATAGAATACGGTAAATTATTCTTGGTATAATAGCAATAGCACAATAAAATATTAACCAATATGCTTGGAACTCCCTTTTATTAAACTATCATTTCTACCCCCGTCTTCTTTTATGATTACATCTTTTAAACACTTTTTCTTTAATTCTTCTCTTGTATCATCTCTTAAATGAGTAGCTATAATTTTATTTTTATATGTTTTCCTTATTGTTTCTATGTTATCTATTCCCATGTGATATTTAGTTCCTTCAATCAGGGATATATCTGTAATTACAATTTCGCTATTTTTAAATATGTTTAATACCTCATCACATAAACAACTATCTCCTGTAATTCCTATTTTATTATTTATTATATATCCATAGCTTTCTATATTGTAATGATTTACTTTTTGAACCATTATATCATAATCATTAAATATTTCTATTGATTTTGTTTCAGGTAATATTTCCATGAACTTTATTTTTTCTTCAAAAAACTTATCAAAAAAATCTTGATAGTATATATGACATAACCCTATTAAGTTTTCTTTTAATCCTTTTGGTCCTACAATATATATTGGTTTTAAGTTTTCCTCTACTTCTAAATTCAGTATTAGTGCTGGTAAATCTGCATAATGGTCTGCATGAAGATGTGTTATAATTATCATTTTTAATTTTGATAAATCATAATTTACTTTTCTTAGTTCTTTTAGTACACCATTTCCTACATCGACTAATATTTTGTCATCTATTAATTCACTTGCACAATTATATTTTGAATATATTGCTCCTGTTCCTAATAATCTTACTTTCATTTTTTGCTCCTAAATTTCGTTGTATTTTTCATTTATTTCTTTACTATCATAAATATCGTCATGAACCCTATATGGAATATTTCTTTTAGTAAAATATGCAAATGTTATTCATTTTCTTCTGCATTTTTAAAATTTAGATTTGATTTAATATTCCTTCTACAACTTTCTTTACAGTTTCTCCTGTTACTTGATAAGCATTTATGCCATTTCTAATTGCTCCATCTACATTTTCTTTATTATCATCGAAAAAATAAATATTTTCTGGCTTCGTATTCAATTTGTTAATTACATATTGGTAAATATCATCATTAGGTTTAAGCATACCTAACTTAAAAGATAAGAACATCTCATCAAATATTGAAACATCAAAATGTTTTATAAATTTTTCATAGTCTATTTCCTTCAAATTTGATAAAAGATAAACTTTATAACCTAAATTTTTTAGTTTCTTTATTGTCTCAATAGTATCATTAAAAAATTCGTTATTATTTACATATATGTTTTTGAACTCTTCTAATGTAATATTGTCATTCATATATCTTTTTAAATATTCGAAAAATTCTTTTGTACTAATTTCTCCTTTATGTACTTTTATAGATTCTGCACTATTATTAAATTTATCTAAAAATTTATCATATGATACTTTCCACTCTATTTGTTCATATAGTTTTTTTGAAACCATTGGTACTGAAAGTACTCCACCTAAATCAAATACAAAATACTTCATAAATTCTCTCCTTCTTATTTTGCCTTTTTCTGATATTCTTTTACTTTATTGATTTCTTTATTATATATTTTTTCCAAAACCCATTTTTCAGTTACAGCATCCTTTATTTCATCGACATTAATCCACCTAACTCCACTATTTTCATCTTCTTTTATTCTAGTAACTTCATTTTCATCCACTTCCATCAAATATGTAACATTTAAATGTTCATGAGAAGAAACATATTTACCTCTTTTAATATGTCCATCTACTCCCATTATTTCTAAAGATAATGGGTTGTCTCCAATAACTTTAACATTCTTTACTCCAGTTTCTTCTTTAAGCTCTCTTATAGCAACATTTAATAAATCAGAGTCACCATCTGCATGGCCTCCTGTCCATGACCAAGATTTATATATGTTATGATATATCATCAGAACTTTTGTTCTGTCTTTATTTACTACCCATGACGATGCTGTAAAATAAGCAAACTCATTATTTCTAGTTAGTACATCATCAAATGTATTTATATATTTTAGCATTGTTTCTTTATCTTTGGCTTCTTGCTCATTATATGGTGCATATTTTTCTATTGTTTCTTTTAAATTCATTGTTATTTACCTCCTATTTTCTAAATAAATCTGTTAATATTCTAATTAGTCACTTTTCTTTAATTTTCTTCTTTATAATTAGATATGTATTCGTATATCTCTTGCCAATTATGAACTCTTATTAAATCTTTAGCATCTCTGTTATATTCTGTGTCCATCAAAAGAGCTGTAATGCCAGCTTTTGCTATTGAATAGCTATTCTTTTTGGAATCATCAATCATAATTTTAACATTATTTTTCAAGCAAACATTTGCTTTTTCATCATCCCTAAAATTATTAGTAAAAAATATTTCATCATATTCTATTTTGTATTTTTTCAACCAATTTAAAGTCATTTCAAAAGGATTTGAGTATTCTCCATTATCTCTACCGGTAATAATATATATTTTATGCCCATCTTGCCTTAACTTTTTTATATAAAAATCTGCTCCTTCAATAATGTTTAAGCTTTTTGCAATTCTTTCAATATTCTTGTAATAGAAATCATCAAATTCTTCCTTTGTCCAATCAAACATACCTCTTGTAATATATGCATTTTTATTTACTATGCCAGAATTTCTTAATTCTTTGTCATGTGCTATAAATTCTTTTAATAAGACTTCATTGAAATTTGATATAACATTATCTATATCTACTCCTATATTCATAATGCCTCCTGTTTTAAATCATTTTATATAATTTCATTGTAATATTCAAATACACTAATGCAAGTACTAGCAATAAAATCATAACATAGAAAATATCAACTTTAAGTAACAATAAGCTAAACAAAGCAGATAAAATGCATTTAACAATTCTTCTAGATAGATTAAATTTTAATATTGCAGTTTGTTGGTTTTCTTTGCTACAATTATCTAATAGTGCATTCTTCAAGAAATTCATTATTGGGTCTCTTGCCCACAAAATCATGCAAAATCCAAATCCCATTACAATCATTGCTATATTGACTTGTGAAATGAAACTACCACAAATTATAAGAGCTAAAGCAAGTATTAAAACAATATTTAGCAA
>CALVKC010000078.1 GCA_944332505.1 uncultured Bacilli bacterium | reverse complement strand
AAGCATACATTATTAAATGTATTAACTAAGTATTGTGTATTTACAAGTGAAGAAGATTTATTAGTAATGCGTCCATATCAAATTGTAGCAACAGAGAAGATTTTAAATAGAATTACAATTGCATACAATAACAAGTTTTATGGAACACTTAGATCAGGTGGATACATTTGGCATACAACAGGATCAGGTAAAACATTAACATCATTTAAAACTTCACAATTAGCTAGCAAATTAGATTTTATTGATAAAGTATTATTTGTAGTTGATAGAAAAGACTTAGACTATCAAACTATGAAAGAATACGATAGATTTAAAGAGGGTGCAGCTAATTCTAATACATCAACAAAGGTATTAGAAGAGCAATTAAATGATCCTAATGCTAAGATAATAATAACTACAATACAAAAGTTATCTCAATTCATCAAAAAGAATGAGAATAGTGATGTATTTAATAAGCATGTAGTATTTATATTTGACGAATGTCATAGATCTCAATTTGGAGATATGCATAAAGCAATTATTAAGAAATTTAATAAATACTATTTATTTGGATTTACTGGAACTCCAATATTCCCAGAGAATGCTAGAACAATAAAAGGTATATCAGAAACAACAGAACAAATCTTTGGAGAAAGATTACATACTTATACAATAGTAAATGCTATAGCAGATAAAAATGTATTACCATTTAGATATGAATATATTGGTAGAGTGGATATATCAGATGATGTAAAAGATGAAAAAGTATATAACATAGATGAAGAAAAATTATTTGATAATCAAATTCGTATTAGTTTAATTACAAATTATATAATAGATCATTTTAGTACAAAAACGAAAACATCAGAAAGCTATGTTTACTCAACGTTAGATAACGTCATAGATGTAGCCAAAAAACACAATACAGAAGAAATTAAATCTAAGAAGAGTATTAATGGTTTCAATTCAATATTCGCTGTATCAAGCATTAAAATGGCTAAAGAGTATTATGCTGAATTTAAGAAAGAATTAGCTCTTAAGAATAGTAATCTTAAAGTAGCATTAATATATTCATATGGTGTTAATGGAGAAGACGGAGTAATTGATGAAAATTCTGAATCAACTGAAGCATTAAGCACCGATGATAGAACATTCTTAGAAAATGCTATTAAAGATTATAATAATATGTTTAGAACCAGTTATGATACTTCATCAGAAAGATTCCAAAATTACTATAAAGATGTATCGCTAAGGATGAAGAATAGAGAAATAGATATATTAATCGTAGCAAACATGTTCTTAACAGGATTTGATGCTAAGACATTAAATACATTATGGGTTGATAAGAACCTTAAATGGCACGGATTAATTCAAGCGTTCTCAAGAACTAATAGAATCTTAAATAGTGTTAAGACATATGGAAATATTGTCTCATTTAGAAATTTAGAGGATAGACTAAATGAAGCATTAGCTAAGTTCGGTGATGAGAATGCACACGGCATTGTGTTATTAAAACCATATAAAGATTATTACTATGGATATGAAGATGATAATGGAAAAACATTTGAAGGATATAAATCGTTAGTTGAAAAACTAACTTCAAAATTTGCACCTGGAGAATTAATGCAAAGTGAAGCAAAACAAAAAGAGTTTATAAAACTATATGGCGCAATATTAAAAGTAACTAACATATTATCTTCGTTTGATGAATTTAAAGATGAAGAATTAATAAATGAAAGAGATAAACAAGATTATCATAGCATTTATATTGAACTTTATAATGAATTCAGAAATAAGGCTAAACAAGAGAAAACTGATGTTACAGAAGATGTAGTATTTGAAATGGAGTTAATTAAATCAATTGAAGTTAATATAGACTATATCTTAACATTAGTTAAAAAATATCACGATTCTAATATGAAAGACAAAGAAATATTAGTAAGTATTCAAAAAGCTATTATGGCAAGTCCAGATTTAAGAAATAAAAAGGATTTAATTATGGCATTCATTGATTCTTTAGATCAAGACTCAAACGTGTATGTTGATTTTGAATCATTCATGAATAGTAAGAAAAAAGAGGAATTAGATAAGATAATAGCTGATGAAGGACTAAATAAAGATGAAACATATAATTTTATTCAAAGGTCATTTGATAAAGGTAGAGTAGAAACAAACGGAGTAGAGGTATCTAATATATTACCTCCAATGAATATGTTCACTCCTAATAATGAACGTCAAGAAAAGAAAAATAAAGTAATTGATAAACTATTAGAATTCTTTGATAAATTCTTTAGTATTACAAGTAAGTAAAAGTTGAGGTGAAATAATGGCAGTAGATACATTTAAACCAATTAATCAAACAATAAGTGAAATATTTTCTTGCGATGGTATTTATAAAATACCTAATTATCAAAGACAATACAGTTGGACTAATGATCAATTAGAGGCATTATGGGATGATTTATATGAAGCATATCAGAATAAAACTGTTGATAATGATTGCTATTTCTTGGGTTCAATAGTAGTAGTTAATGATGGAAAGGGATATTTTGAATTAATAGATGGACAGCAAAGAATTACAACATTAATGATATTAATGAATGTATTAGTAAAGGACTTCCCTGAAATCAATAAAAATAGTGATGAAATATTTGTCGCTGATAAAGATAAAATTCAAAACTGTATTTTATTTCAAGGAAGAAAGAATAGGTTACAATTACAAACTGATCCTAAATATGATTCCATATTTAATGATTTGATAATCAATTGTGAATCATTTGCAGATATGGATGAACCTACTAAAAAAGAATTAAAACTTGATGATCCACAATATAAATATATTAATTCAGCAGTATTCTTTTATAAAAAATTATCTGAATTAAATGAAACTGAATTAGATGAATTTGTAAATTATATATTCTACTCTACAAACATCATTAAAATAGAATGCACTAATCAATCATTTGCTATCAAACTATTTCAAGTATTAAATGATAGAGGATTAGAATTATCACCATCTGATATTGTAAAATCATATATAATAGGTAAATACGAGCAAGATGATGAAACAGGTAAGCAAATATTTAACAATAACTGGAAGAATATTGAAGACTTATCCAAACAATATGGATTTAAAATTGATGACTTTGTAGTATTCTATGAATATTATAAATTGAAATCAAATCCTAAAAGACAAGTAGTAGATGAATTAAGAGATATTATTCAAAGAAGTGATGTATACGAATTAGTAGCAGAACTTCATAGTTTCTCAGAATCATTAAAGAAAGTCTATGAGTCAAATAGTTCAGTAATACTAAGTTTAAGATATATACCATGGAAATTCTATGTTATGACTGCATTAACAAGTGCATATCAAGTAAATTATCCAGAAAAGGATAAACTATTTAAAGAAATTAGAAGATTTTTCTATATCTCATTAACTGCAGGATGCACATTAAACCAAATAAAACAAACTTCATTTAAATTAATTGAATCAATCGTTAATGGAAACAGTATTGATGAGATAAAAGAAGATTTAAATAGAACTATAATATCAAGAAGAATGTATGCAAAAGTATATGATGCTTTAGATAATGATGTTTATAATGAAAAGTTTTTGAAACCATTAATGCTATCCTTAGAGTATGAAATTCGAGAAAAAACAGACAAGAGCTTTTATTCCTTAGATAATACATTACATATGGATCACATCTTACCAAGAGCTTATAAGCAAAATGATGAATGGAATTATATTAAGGACGAAGAAGTATTACCTGAAATAAATGGATTAGGTAATATGGCCTTACTTCAAGATATCAAGAATGAAGAAGCACTTAATTGTGGATTTGATAGAAAAATCAGAATATATAAAGGTCAAGACGAAGAAGGAAACAATAAGTCAGGAATCACGTCGTTTGAATTTACAAGAAAGATTATTGAATATTATGATTCAGGAAATAGAACATGGAATATTAATCAAATTTTAGAAAGAAAAAAATATTTAATATCTAAAATAGAAGAGATGTTAGAAATTAGTAGAGAAGATATTAATTTAAAATTACCAGAAGAATCTACAGGTGGCAAAACTGGAAAGTCTAAATGGTTATATAAAAATGTTTACTACGATAATGCAAAATTAGTAAGAGCACTAATTCAAGATTACATTGTTGATAAAGGAATAAAAAAATATATTGATATTCCTGAAGATATCAGAAACTATAAAATGTATTCTCACGAATTAATAATTGATGAAAAAAATGAGTTACTTGATAATTATTCATATACAAAGGTTGAAGCTAATGGCATGAATATTTATGTTAGAAGTATTTGTCAAAAGAATGATACAAATGAATTTATTGATGTATTAAAGAATTATTACAACTTCAACTTAGAAACTGTTGATAATTCAGAAGAGTAGTATACAAGAATTAAAAAATGATATAGAAATATGCAGTAAATTTGATGATGTTATAATTATTGATTATAGTATAATAGAAAGAAATAATATAATTATATTTATTTGAAATAAATCCAGAAATTAATCTGGATTTTTCTTTTTTTAGGTACAATTTAGGTACAAAAATACTAAAAAACCACGGTAAATGACGGTTTATGCCAATATGAAAAGGCCCATATTTAAAGGGTTTAACGTAATTTGGTCTCTTCTAACTGAAGAGAGCAGGCCCCCCTGAAGGAGCCTTATGGCTCCATTTTGTTTGTTTAAGTTTATAATAATTTATTATAGGTTTTCTAAAGTTTAAAAAAGTTTAATTTAGTTCTAATTAGTTTAAATATTGTGGGTGGTTAAAAATATAAAAATTAACCTAATTATACCAAAAAGCGTTGACCAAATGGTATAATTAGGTTAAAATTATATTGGTGATGAAAATGTTATATAATCATAGCGAAATAAAAAATAAATATAAAACAACTTATCAAATACGAAAAGCAATAAGTAATAAAGAAATATATAAAATAGAAAAAGGTATTTATTCAGATAATCCAGAAGTGCATTATTTAGCAATTTTAATGAAAAAGTATCCTTATGCAGTTATTACAGGAGAATCAGCATATTATTATTATAATTTTACTGATATAATACCTTCTAAAATATATTTAGCTACACGTGATGTTAATACAAGAATACATGATAAAGACATTAAACAAATTCGTATGAGGGACAATCTTTATAAATTAGGCAGTACTCAAATTATATATGAGGGAGTAATTATAAATATTTTTGATAAAGAGCGTTTATTAATTGATTTAGCAAGAAATAAAAATAAAATTGGATATGATTTATATAAAGAAATTATATTTAATTATAGAAAAATTGCTGATAAATTGGATGTAAGTAAAATAGAAGAATATTTACAATATTTTTCAAATAGTGATAAGATACTTGGAATATTACAAGATGAGGTGTTTTAATGAATTTAAGTAAATCAGTAGAACAATATATCCAGATTGGATATAAAAAAGATGATGCTATATCTAAGGTTGCGCAAGATATAATTCTTTTAAAAATATCAAAGAGTAATTTTTCAGAGTATATTACCATCAAAGGTGGAGTTGTAATGCACTCTATATCTAGAGATAATCGTAGAGCTACTAGAGATTTAGATATGGATTTTATTAAATACTCTTTAGAAGATAACTCTATTCATAATTTTATATTAAAATTAAATGCAGTAAAAGATGGTATTAGTATTGAAATAGTAGGTAAAATTGAAAAATTGCACCATCAGGACTATGATGGAAAGAGAGTTAATATAAGACTAATCGATTCTAATGAATTTATAATAAATACCAAATTAGATATTGGAGTTCATAAATTATTTGATATAGAACAAGATAACTATTGTTTTGATTTAGGC
>CALVKC010000077.1 GCA_944332505.1 uncultured Bacilli bacterium | reverse complement strand
ATTGGTTTAATATATTAACACAAATAAAATAAATAAAATGTCGAAAAAAAAAGAACAAATATAAATTTATTAAATTTGTTCACTATTGGTTATTAATAAGTTTTAACTGGTAAAATTAATTCTAATAAAGATTCATCAGTAATTGGTTTAATTAATATTGGTTTATCATCAGTATTAATTAATAATAAAATATTATCTTCTTTAATTACTTTTAAAGCATCCATCATAAATTTAGAACTAAATGAAATTTCTATTTTTTCTTTATTATTACAATCAATCTTTAATTTTTCTTCAGCAATACCCAATTCACTTGATGATGAAGTAATAATCATATCTTTATCTTCAATATGCATTTTAATAATATTTCTTTCTTTATTTTGAGCAAGTAAAGCAGCCCTATCAACAGCATCATAAAAATCTTTTAAATTAAGATTAATCATATACGCATAATCATTTGGAATGAAATGAGAAGTTTCAGGATATGATCCACTTAATAAATTACTTTGAATACTTATATTTTTATAAATAAATAAAATTTTGTTAGTAAATACATGGATTTCCACATTTTCACCTTCACTTATAATTTTTTCAACTTCAGTTATACTTCTTCCAGGAATAACTATATTAATTAATTTTTCAACTGGAGTAGCTAATTTAATATTTTTCTTAGATAAACGATAAGAATCTGTTGCAATACATTCTAAAATATCACCATTAATTTTTAAATTAATACCTGTAAGTAAAGGTCTTACTTCTTGTGTAGATAAAGCATAAGAAGTTTGATTAATAATTTCTCTTAAAGTACTAGCAGATATATTAATAGCATCACTACTTTTTTCCATACTTATATTTGGATAATCCATTGGATTATAACAATTTAAACGATATTGATTATTTGGAGTTGATATTTTAATTTTTAAATTATCTTCTATTTCAAAATCAATAACATCCGCAGGCATTTTTCTAATCATATCAACAAAATACTTACTTTGAATAACAATTTTTCCTTTGCCTTCTAAAAATTTAATATCTTTTTCTTCTATCATTACTTTAATAGTAAGTTCTGTATCACTTGCTAATAATTCAATACCCTTTTCACTAACATCAAAGACAATACCATTTAATACAGGAATAGTAGTTCTTTGAGATAAAGCTTTAGTAACATTATTTAAAGCTTCTAAAATGACACTTTTTTCAATACTCCATTTCATATTTTTCTCTCCTTCTTTCTTATATATTTTTTAATTATAATATTAATAGTGTTATTAATGTTGATAACTTTGATATTGTTAAAATTTCTTCCATAAATTCGACATTTTCTAATAAAATTTATCCACATTATTGTAACTTAGTTTTGATTTCTTTTAACATGTTATTAAGATTATCATTTGTTTCTAATTCTTCTTTTAATTTATCAATTGCAGTAGATACAGTTGAATGATCTCTTCCTCCGAATTCCAAGCCAATTTTTGCTAAATTTTCATCAGTCTCCTCTCGGCACAAATACATTGCAATATGTCTAGGTCTAACAACACTATTAGTTCTTTTCTTACTTTTTAAATCTTCAACAGTTATATTAAAATAATCTGCAACAATACTTTGGATTGAAGAAATTGAATTGTTGACGTATATATTTGTATTAACATAATCCTTTAAAGCTTCATTTGCAAAGTCCAAAGTAATTTTATCAGGAACCATCATTGCTGAATAAGCTAATAATCTATTAATAGTTCCTTCGATATGTCTTACATCATTAACACAAGAATTTGCGATATATTCGATAGCATCATCAGTTAATTTATTTTCAATACTTGTATTTTTTACTTTTGCTTTAATAATTTCTTTTCTTAAATTAAAATCTGGCGGATAAATATCAACAGGAAGTCCCCACATAAATCTACTTCTAAGTCTTTCTTCGATTTTCTTTAAATCATCAGGGCTTTTATCACTACTAATAATAATTTGTTTATTTGCTTGATGCAAAGCATTAAATGTGTGAAAAAATTCTTGTTGAGTTCGTTCAGCACCAACTAAAAATTGAATATCATCAATTATTAAAACATCAACATTACGATATTTATTCTTAAACTCATTTGCGGAATTTAAGTTATTTCCTTTATCCATTGATACAATACCTGTAAATTCAGTCATAAATTCATTACTAGTTGTATACAATACTTTTAATTTTGAGTGATCCTTTATATAATTACCAATTGCTTGCATCAAATGAGTTTTTCCTAAACCACTTCTACCATAGATAAATAAAGGATTATGAATAGTACCGGGAGCTTCTGCAACAGCTCTAGCAGCAACAAAAGCAAGACGATTAGAATTACCAACAATAAAATTATCAAAAGTAAATTTAGGATTTAAATTAGTATTCCATTCTATTTCTTTATTTTCATCAACATCATCCATTGGTGGTTGAGTAAAAGTATCTACTTCATCTTCGGTTATATATTTAAATGTATAATTAACACCAGTTAAGGCAAAAAATGCAGAGTCAATAATATCTTTATAAGTTTCACTAAGCATTTGTTTATGTATTTCCATAGGTACTTTTATAGTGATTACATTATTAAGAATTGATAAAAGTTCAAGTTTTGAAAACCAAATTGTAAAAGCATTTTGGGTAACTTGTTCTTGTATATCATTTAAAAATTTGGTAAAAAGTTCATCTGTTTTCAAAACCTCACCCCACTTAAAACACATCTCCTAAAACAATTTTAAACCATTTTAAAAAAAAATAAAAGAGTAAATTTAAAATTTTGATAACTTCTTACTTATCAACAAAAATAATTAAAAAAAACATAGGCAAAATTCGACAAAAAATTGAGTTATCCCCATAATTAACAAAAAAAATATATAAACACAAAATAATCAACAACTTATTAACATTAAAAGTTAGTAAATTGTTGTTAATTATGTTAATAAAAAAATAAGTTATTAACAAATTATCAACAAAATCAACAAAATTGTTGATAACTATCAATTTATCAAAGATTATTTTGTTAAATCAATAAAATATGTTATGATATAAGTACATTATATTAAATATATAGTTAATTTTTCTTGACTTATCATTATATTTAATATTATAATAAATACGCTTAAAGAAAAGGAGAAATTATATTATGAAAAGAACATATCAACCAAATAAAAGAAAACAAGCAAAAAAACATGGATTTTTTGCTAGAAAAGAATCTAAAATTTTAAATAGTCGCCGTAGAAAAGGCCGTAAAGTTTTATGTAAGTAAAAACCACTTTAATGTGGTTTTTTTCCTAAAGGGTAAATTTTATGAAAAGATATGAAATGATAAAAAAACATGAAGAATTTAGTAATATAATAAATAGTGGTACAAAATTAAAAGGAAAATATCTTCTAATTTTTTATCAAAATAAAAATTACATAAAACCTAATTTTGGCTTAGCAATTAGTAAAAAAGTAGGAAATGCAGTTTTAAGAAACAAACTAAAAAGAAGATTAAGAAATATTATAGATAATAATAGGTTACTATTTAAAAATAATAAAAATTATATTATAATGATTAAGAAAGAAGCAACTTTAGCTTCTTATAAAGAATTAGAAAATGATCTAATTAATCTTTTAAGAAAGGATAATAATGAAAAATAAGATAAAAATAATAGCAATAATATTTGTATTATTATTAACATCTGGGTGTGGAACATCAAATTATATAAAAGATGAAGATGGCAAAATAGTAGAATATGAACCAACAGGTCAAATGCTTCAAAAAAATATATTATGTTTACCGAATGAAGATAGTGATTTATATAAATTTTATGAAGAAAATAAAGAACAATTAACATATGATTTTGAAGATTTACCAAGTTGTGAAGAATATAAATTATCTTCAACTGAAAGTAATGGATTATGGGAATTTTTATTTGTTAAACCATTAGCATATTTAATATTAAAATTAGGAAATGTTATAGGAAACATAGGTATATCATTAATATTAATAGGTTTAGCAATAAGAATAATATTATTACCATTTACAATTAAAAGTTCAAAACAATCATTTAATATGAAAAAAGCCCAACCGGAGATAGAAAAATTAGAAAAAAAATATCGTAATAGAACAGATAAAGAATCATTAATGATGAAGAGTCAAGAAACGATGTTAATCTATAAAAAATATAAAGTAAGCCCAATGGTAGGTTGCTTAATGGCTTTTATTCAAATTCCATTATTCTTTGCATTTTTACAAGCAATTTATAGAACGCCATCAATATATACTGAAACACTTTTTGGATTTGATTTAGGAATGACTCCGATAACAGGACTACAAAACGGCAATTATTTATATATATTATTAATATTATTAATCATAGTATCAACTTTCTTCTCATTTAAACAAACAATGAGTCAAACTAGTCAAGCAACACCTGAAGCAGCTAAACAAATGAAAATAATGTTATATGTAATGATAGTAATAGTAGTATATGCATCATTATCTTTACCAACAGCATTAGCATTTTATTGGGTAGTAACATATGCATTTATTGCTATTCAAAACATAGTTATGAACATGATAAATAATAGATCCTTAACTAATAAACATAAAAAAAATAAAGAAGAAAAGAAAAAAGATAAAGAAAAAATAAAAGATAAATTAGTTAAGAAAGAAGGTATGAAGTATGGAAAAAATAATTAAAGAGGGTAAAGAAATAGATGTAATACTAGATGAAATACTTAATGAAAACAACTTAACAAAAGAAGAAATAGTTTATACGACAAGTGAAAAAAAAGGAAAATTATTTCAAGGAAACTTAAAAGAAGTAACAATATATAAAAAAGAAGACATTAATAATGAAATAAAGAAATATTTACAAGAAGTAATTGAAAACATGGGTTTAGAAATTTCTTTTGAAATTAATACTAAAGATGAAAGAACAACAATTAAAATGTATTCAAATAATAACCCTATATTAATAGGAAAAAATGGTCAAACATTAAAAGCATTAGAAATATTAGCTAAACAAAAAATTCAAAACATTACAGGTATACATTATAAAATAAATTTAGATGTTTCAAATTACAAAGATAAAATAAAAAGAAATTTAGAAAGATTAGCAATAACTACTGCTAAAGAAGTAGTAAAAACAAAAGTGCCAGTAGCACTTGATAATATGACTAGTTATGAAAGAAGAATCATTCATAATAAATTAACTGATTTTAAAGGAATAAAAACTGAAAGTGAAGGGGAAGAACCTAACAGACATATAGTTATAAAACCAGAATAGGAAATTAAATATTTCCTTTTTTTGTAAAGTAAAATTTACTCAAATTGTAAAATTATTTTTACTCAAAATGTAAAATAATATTTACTTATTTTGTAAAATATGGTAATATATTTATGTAAATAGAGGTGAAAAATATGAAAAAATATATTCCAAGGATAGTTGACAAAGAAATAGATGATTTGTTAAAAATAATGGGAGGAGTATTAATTGAAGGATGTAAATGGTGTGGAAAATCAACAACAGGAATGCAACATGCTAAGAGTATAATTGAATTACAAAATCCTAATTATAAAGAAGAATATGATCGAATAAATAAAACTAAACCATCGCTATTTTTAAATGGAGATAAACCTAGAATGTTTGATGAATGGCAAATGTATCCAGTAATTTGGGATGCTATTAGAAATGATGTTGATCATACGGGATTAAAAGGTCAATATATTTTAACAGGCTCAGCAAGACCAATAGAAGGAAGTACAATGCATACAGGAACAGGTAGAATCTCAAGAGTATTAATGCGACCAATGAGTTTATATGAATCAAACGAATCAACTGGCGAAGTATCATTAATGGATTTATTTAATGGCAAAGACATAAAAGGAGAATCTAAACTTTC
>CALVKC010000076.1 GCA_944332505.1 uncultured Bacilli bacterium | reverse complement strand
AAAAACTTATCTATATGCAAGTTTTTAAAATAATATATTAATACTTTGCAATCACATAATTATCTATAATATCAAATACAGCAACTACTACTAAAAATGCTCCAGCAAGTTTAGTTATAGCAATCCCCGCAAAAGGATTAAATATTAAAAGACCACCTAAAACGATAGTTATAATTCCCATTATTAAAGTACCAATCCATTTTTCAGTTACTTTTTTCAAAGTAAAACTAAATAAAATTTTAACAATACCATTAATTGCTAGATATAAACCTAAGCAAATAGTAATTAAATTAATAATAGAAAATGGATAAAATATTACAATAATACCTAAAGCACCATATAAAATACTTGAAATCAAATTAACTGTAAAATTATATTTTTTTAATTTAATATATCTATATATACCAACTAAACCAATTAATAATAATATAGCACCTAATACTAACCCAATTATTTTATTAAATTCCTCCGGCAAGAGCAATAACACTAAACCAAATAATGCTAAAATTAAAGTTCTACTTAAATCATCATATTTATTTAGTTTTATTTCTTCTTCAGTAATTTCATTTTTCTTTTCTAAAACCGCTTCAACTTTTTCTTTTTTCTTCTTCATAACATCCTCCGCTATCATTATATTATGAAATTAAAAAATTTGCAATTTTGACAAGACATAATTTTTTATAATATAATATAACAAAGTAAAAAATAGATGGAGGTAATATTTTTACTTAGCGCCAGGCCTTTGGGTGACGAGGATAACTACTATCGAAATATTCGGCGGGTGTAGTTACGGTTTTAAGAATCGTTAGATATATTAAAAAAAGCAAAATCAAAATTGTAACAAAAGATATATCACTTATTAAGGAGGAAATTTATGTGTGGAATAGTTGGGTTTGCAGGAAAAACAAAATGCATACCTATAATTTATAGTGGCCTTGAAGCATTAGAATATCGTGGCTATGACTCTGCTGGAATAGCTTATATTTATAATGATAAAATAAATATTATTAAAGAAAAAGGCAAACTAATTAATTTAAAAAAGAAATTAGATTTTGATATAAATAGTACTATTGCTATTGGTCATACTAGATGGGCAACTCATGGAAATGCTAATATAACAAATGCTCATCCCCATCAAGTTGGTAAGTTTACAGTTGTTCACAATGGTATCATTGAAAATTATATTGAATTAAAAAATAAACTTTCAAAAAAAGGTTATAAATTTAAATCAGATACTGATACTGAAGTAATTAGTGCCCTACTAGATTATAATTATAAATTAGAAAAAGATATATTAAAGACTATAGACAAAACTAAAAAAGAATTAATTGGCTCTTTTGCATTAGGAATACTTTGTAGTGATGATATTAAAAATATTTATGCTCTTAGATATTCTTCCCCATTAATTTTAGCAAGTTTTACAAATGGTAACTTTCTAGCATCAGATATACCAGCAATATTAAATTATACAAATAAATATATTATTTTAGAAGATTTAGAAATTGCTAAAATAAATAAAGAAACGATTACTATATATAATAAAGATTTAAAAGAAGTAAAACATAGTTATCACACTTATAATGGTGAAAAATCTAATGTACAAAAAAATAGTTATGAACATTTTATGTTAAAAGAAATAAATGAAGAAGATAAAGTATTTAAAAATACTATTAATAGTTATTTTGATGGGACTTTAAAATCATTAAATGAAAATTTTGGTTTCTTAAAAAAATATAAAAAGATTGATATTGTTGCATGTGGATCTGCGTATCATACCGGAGTAATTGCTAAAAGTTTAATAGAAAATTACGCTAATATAATAGTTCATACAGAAGTTGCCAGTGAATATCGTTATAAAAAATGCTTTTATGATAAAGATACATTAGTAATATTAGTATCCCAATCTGGAGAAACTGCTGATACTCTTGCTGCATTAAGAAAAGCCAAAAATGATAAAGTTAAAACCCTAGCAATTGTTAATGCAATAGATAGTAGTATTGCCCGTGAAGCCGATTATGTATTATATACAAAAGCAGGTCCTGAAATAGCAGTTGCAACCACTAAAGCATATCTTGCTCAACTTACAGTATTTAGTCTTATTACATTATATCTAGCATATATTAATAATCATTTAACATCTAAAGAAATAGATAGTATTATTAAAAACATTAAACAATTACCAAGACTAATTAAAAAAGAAATAAACAATTATCAAATATATTACAATATTGCTGATAAAATATATGAAAACAAACAAGTATTTTTTATAGGAAGAGGCCTAGATTATGCAAATTCTTTGGAAGGTGCTTTAAAATTAAAAGAAATATCATATATAAATAGTGTTGCATACCAAGCTGGAGAATTAAAACATGGCACAATTTCATTAATAGAAAATAAAACTCCAGTAATTGCCATTGCAACAGATGAAGTAATAATAGATAAAACTATAAGTAATATTAAAGAAGTAAAAGCAAGAAATGCTTATGTAATATATGTAAGTAGTATTAACCCAAAAGATATATTTTATGATGACTTTATTAAAATAGAAAAAGTACATCCTATTTTACAAAGCATTCTTACAATAATACCACTACAACTTTTAGCATATAAAGTTGCTAAAAACAACAAATGTGACATTGACAAGCCAAGAAATTTAGCCAAGTCTGTAACTGTAGAATAGTAATTAATTTAACAATTAATAATTTATTTGACAAGACTATATACTTATTATATAATATATTCGCAAGTTATTTAGGCAGTGTTGTACTAAATTATAATGTGTTTAAACCAAAAGGAATAAAGTATCTAGGACTGCCCTAGAAAAATTAATTTAAACTCCCTATAATTTTAGTGCAATCCATAAATACTCTGCAATATAAAGAAAGGAGATTTTTATGGCAAGATATACTGGACCAGCAAATAAGAAGTCAAGAAGACTTGGTTTTTCAACTCTTGAAAATGGTAAAGATTTAGCTAGAAGACCATATGCACCAGGTCAACATGGTAAAGACCATCGTCGCAAATTAAGTGAATATGGTATCCAAATGCAAGAAAAACAAAAAGTTAGAACACTTTATGGATTAAATGAAAAACAATTTAGAAAGACTTTTGACAAAGCATCAAAGATGAAAGGTAAAGCTGGGGAAAATTTATTAATATTACTAGAATCTAGACTAGACAATATGGTATATCGTTTAGGAATGGCTAGAACTAGAAGAAGTGCTAGACAAATCGTTAACCATGGTCATATTTTAGTAAATGGTAAAAAAGTTGATATTCCATCTTACACAACAAAAGTTGGAGATGTAATTTCTGTAAAAGAAAACTCTTTAAACCATCCAGCAATAATTGATGCATTAGAACAAAATGCAAGTGTTCCTGCATATTTAGAAATGGACAAAAAGAAATTATCTGGTAAATACATTCGTATTCCTGAAAGAAGCGAATTAAATTCTGAAATCAACGAACAACTAATTGTTGAATTTTATAACAGATAAAAATAACCAAGAATTAGATTTAAGATTCTTGGTTTTCTTTTGCTAAAAAAACACTTACTGACACATTATCATTATTAATATATTTAACTACTTTTGCCAAATTATCTTTAGTTAAATTATTAACTCTTTGTTTCATATCAGTTATTATTTTTCCACAATTTATGATATCTTTTTGAATCATCATATTAACTTGTTCAATATCTTCATAATTTAAAATTAAAGTAGCAATTTCAGCATTTCTTTTTCTCATAATATCATTTTCATTAATAACTAAATTATCTATCTTATCTTTAATTCTTTTTATTACTTCTTCAACATAATTAGTATAAACATTTATTGTAATAACTATATATTCATCATATTTATCTACATAATAACTTAAATTTGTTATTAATTCTTTATCAATCAATTCTTCTTTAAAATCACTAGTAGAGCCAAAATTAATATTTAAAATTAAATTAATTATCATTTTTAAATCAACAATATCAATATCTTTAAATTTATTTAAAGGTATTTTAATCGAATATTTTAATTGTGGATATGAAATATTTAAAAATTCTTCTTTATATTCACTATTTACTTTTTTAGGTTCTTGTTCAGTAATTATCACAGGTTCAACAAATTTTTTAAAAGTTTTCTTAGCCAAATTATCTTCAATAACTTTTATCATTTCATAGGGATTAAAATTACCTGTAATTGATAAAAACATATTTTTAGGATGATAAAAAGTATCATAAACTAATTTTATATCATCTAAATATATTTCTTTAATATCCTCTACTTCTCCAGTAATAATATTTCGAAAATTTGATTTTTGTAAAACACTCTTTAAATTATCAAAAAACATAACATTATATGGATCATCTAAAGACATATTTGCTTCTTCAATAATAATTCCTTTTTCTTTAGTAATCATTTTTTTAGTAAAATATGGAGTATAAACATAATCCAATAATAAATTAAGACACTCATTTAAATGATTATTAGCATAAAATAAATAACTAGTATATTCAAAAGTTGTAAAAGCATTAGAATCAGCACCTAATTTATAAAATTCATCATGAGCAACAGTATTGGCATCTATATTAAATTTAATATGTTCTAAAAAGTGAGCAATTCCATTAGGAACTTCATATACTTTTTTTCCAACTTTAAATTTGTTATGAATAGAGCCATATTTTACTGATAGATTCATAAGAGTTGTTGTTACTTTTTCATTTACCCACATATATACTTTTAAACCACATTTTGCTGTATATACATATATATTTTCATTTAATCCTTCTAACTCTATTTCTTTCATTGTTCCATATCCTTTCCATTAAGTACATATATGGTATTTAATTTTAACTTTTTAGCAACATTTATAACATCTTCTTTTTTTATTTTAGTTAATTCTTTTTTTCTATCTTCAATTAAAGGCAAATTATCAAATACATTAAAGACGTAATTATTTAATAAAGAACTATTATTATCATAAGTATAATCTAATGCTAAATTAATATTTTTAATAGCATCTGCTAAATCTTCTTCTAAAAAAATTCCATTTACCATTTCTTTTAAACATTTTTTAACTAAACTAATTGCTTTTTTAATATTTTTATTATCTAAAGAAATATGGATAACTAATAATTGATCATATTTTAAAAACATACTACTAATACCATAACACAAACTATTTTCTTCTCTAATTTTTTTATACAACTTAGAAGTTAAACCACCACTACCAAAAATATAATTAAATACTTGAAACTTAATATGTTTTTCTACATCATCTAAATTATTAACATTATAAATCATAACTAAATTTGCTTGAATATTTTTAGATTCATCTGATGCATTAGTTACTTTTTTCTTTTCTTTATTATCAACCATTAAAGATAATTTATTTTGATTTAAATAACGATGTTTAAAATATTTATTAATTAAAGCAACCATATCATCAGCATCAATATTACCAATTATAAAAATATCACAAACATTATCTTTAAATAACTTTTTATAATATTTATATAGTGAAGCTGGAGTAATTTCATTTACTTCTTCAATACTACCCATTAATGAATATGCCGATTTACTATTTTCATCCATAGCATTTAATGCTGATTTAACACTTACTTTAAATGGATTATCATTAATACTTTTAATTTCTTTTTTTAATCTTTCTTTAATAAAATTAAATTGTTTTAAATCAAATTCTTCGTTTATTGCATTAGGATTTTGAATAACATCAAAAACAAACTCTATTACTTTTTCTAAATATCCTTTTTCTTCAATATATTTAGGGTCAATAAAATCAACCATAATATTACTATTTAATACATCTCCGGTTTTAACAGTTGAACCATAAATCATTAATTTATATAATTCTTCCATTTTAATAATTAAATTTTTCTTTTTAGGATAATTTTTAGATGATTCCATTAA
>CALVKC010000075.1 GCA_944332505.1 uncultured Bacilli bacterium | reverse complement strand
ATAAATTAAAATGAATATTATGTAAATTTATTGACTTTAAAAATATCCTCAAGTATAATTAATTTAAGAAAATTAAAGGATGATTATTATGAGAATGCGATTTAAGTCAGTATTAGTTTTCATATTTTTATTATTAATAAGTTGTATAGCAATAGGAGTAGGATATTTATTTTATAAAAACGTTATTGATACATCAGATTTATATGTTGATGGAGATCTTACGATAAATTATTTTGATGGCTCTTCGTTTAGTTATAATAAAGATGCAACAACTACGTTTTCTATTGTAAACAATAGCAATGAAGAAAAATACTATTATATACAATTTACAGATGTATTAGCAACAGATGTAGAATATGAATTAACTTCTGATTCTTTTGATAAAACAGACAAATTAAAATCAGATATAATTATTAATCAAAGAGTAATAGCAGCAAATGAAACAGTAAAATATACTTTAAAATTTACTACCAATCAAAGTGAAGAATATAGTGGAAAAATTCATGTTGGAGTAAGAACAAATGAAGAGAATACTTTTGCAGATGTAATACTTACGAATAATGCTGTAAGTGAAACAACACTAAGTGAAATAGGTGAAAATGCCACATTAGATGAAGGATTATTAGAAATGCAAGATGATTTAGGAACCTCTTATTACTTTCGGGGCGATGTTACAAATAATAACATATCATTTGCAGGTTACAACTGGAAGATAGTAAGAATAAATGGTGATGGTTCAATAAAACTAGTTTTAAATGGCATAATTGAAGAAATAGGAAGTTATTATGATGAAACTTACAATTTTGCTACTTCCAATGCCTTAGAAGTACTTAATAGGTGGTATGATACAGAATTAACAAATTACAATAATTATATAGCATCATATAAATTTTGTAATGACACAGTTTTAGAAACGGACAATAAGACATTTAGTGCTTATAATAGAATCATGACAAACAAGATACCAACCAATGTATGCTTAGGAACGAAAGTAAATTCCAAGATTGGATTATTAACAATAGATGAAGTAATGCTTGCAGGTGCATCAACTGAAGAAAACACTAATTATTATTTATACAATGCGGATATAAAGACTGATTATTATACAATGAGTAGTGCCAAATTAGATGGTAATACATATTATCCATTTATAATAAATACCAAAGGAAAAATTGAAAGCAGTACAGCAGGTACATTACTAAGAGGAATAAGACCAGTAATAAACATTATAAAAACAGCAAGAGTAACTGGAGATGGCACATCAGAAAATCCATATCAAATAATTGAAAATTAGAATATCAAAATTCTAATTTTTTAAATTGAATATTAAAATAATATATGCTATAATTTTACTATAATATATGGAGGTAAAATATGTTAGACAAAGATATATTAGATGAAGTAGCAAAAGAAGAAAATGATAATCCAAATGAAATTGTAGAAATTGAAGAAAATGAAGAAATAACCAAAACACAATATGATTTAAAGGACATTGAAGAAGATAAAGGAAAAAAGAAAAAGGTAAAAAAGCCAAATAAATGGACTTTATTACCTAAAAAAACAAAAGTAATAATAATTGTAAGTATAATACTAATTGTATTAATAGGAGCAGGTTTATTAATATATTTCTTTGTATTAAAAGAAAAAGATCCTAATGATAAGAGACCTGAAAATCCTGTTGTAATAGTAGAAAAAGACAATTATAGATATGAAGATGGTTTTTTAGTAATAATTGATGAAGACAAAAAAGAATTAGGAACATATGAATGTAGCAATAAAGATGAAGATTTATGTTATGTAGCATATTACAGCAATGAAGATGATTTTGATATAGATAAACAAGTATATGAAAATGGTGTACCAATTGATTTTCGTAGTGATATATTTGCTAATAAATATGTATTTATATATGATGCAACCACCAAAGAAGATGGCAATATTGTTTTATACAATTTAGAAGAAAGCAAAGTAGTTGGGGAATATAGTTTAGTAAAAGAAATAGATGGTAAGAAAGCCATAGTAAAAAATACTAAAGATCAATATGGAGTTATAGATTTAAGTAATGATTTAGAAGAAATAGTAGGTTTTAAATATGATTATTTAGGTTATATTTTAAACAGCAATAAAATAGTTGGAGCAAACAATAATAATTACATATTATTAGATTTAGTTGGTAAAGGTTTAACTAGTAATATACCTGGAAAAATTAAAAACTTTGATAACAACTATATAAGTGTAGAAATAGATAATGATGTATATATATATGATTATAGTGGAATACGTCAAAAAGAAGACAAGTATGATTATATAAGATTTGTAGATAATTATGTAATTGCAGTAGATAGTAAAAAACTATATGCTTTTGATAGCGAATTATATCCATTAAATTTAGATGGAGTAAGAATAGAAAGTAGTAATTATAATACAAAATTAATATTTAATGATGAACTTGTGCAAACAGGAAAAGAAGAGGCATTTAATGCATATTTAAGTAATGGAAATTTAAGAATAGAACACAATGGTGCGTACACGGATTTAAAGCTAGCAGAAAGTACATTTAATAAGAAATTATCATATGTAAGTTATTATCAAGGCAAATTATATTTCTATAGCGATGAAGAAAAAACAAAACTATTAGGAAGTTATAATTGTAGTTATGCAAATGATGTTACAAGTTCATCAACTGAATTACAAAATTGTTTTATAGCAAAAGAAACAAAAGTATTAAATACAAGTGATGATGTTAAAACATCATATTTACCAATATATAATGAACGTTATGTATTTATAAGTGATACATCTAGGCCAAATGCTAATAATAACATAATATTATATGATTTAAAAACAAGTAAAAAAATTGTTACTTATAAAGAAGTAGATGCAAGTATTTATAGTGATGAAAATAAAATAACTTTTGTAGAAACTGCAGGAACACTAGTTATTGCTAAGAATTCAAGTGATTCTTATGGCCTTATTAATATTGAATCAAGTAATGTTGTTGGATTAATAGCCTTTAAAGATGATAATGGAGATACAAATGTATCAGTAAAAAAACTTGGAGAAAACTATTTATTTAAAAGAAGTGATGGAACATATCATCTATATAAACCAAATGGTACAGAAATAACAGAAAAATTTGAAACTAAAAATGAAATAGTTGATTACAAAGAAAATTACATTTTAGTTAAAGGTTCAGAAGAATATACAATATATGATTTAAGTGGCCCAGTTATAAAGAGTAGTAAATATATAATATTAGAAGACACATATTATATAACTGTTGATAATGACAATAAAGTAGGAGTATATACTTTTGCTCATGGTGATAAGGATATAGCAAAGAATTTAGATATTTACATTGATGGCAAAGATTATGCTAACGAAATAAGTTATGGATTAAAGAGTGGTAATGTTTTAACATTAACATATACGAAGGATAATGAAAAAGAAGTAGTAGAAATATATATAGGATAGAGGGATTATTTATGTATGATAAATTAACATCAAAAATTATTATAGTTTTATTGGTAATATTTATACCCTTAAGTATAATAGGTTTATTAAATCGTAAAGAAGATATACCAAACGCAGTAGATGAAAATCCCAATAAAGAAACGTTTTATAATAACAAAGTATATTTTTACAATGCTAATGAATTATTAGGAACATATTCTTGTATAGATTGTAAAAAGACAGAAACTATAATAGATGATACAAATTATCATACAAATTATTATAAATACGGCACTGAAGAATTAAAAACAGTACAAAATTCCATTTTAGCAATCTTTACTGAAGGAGACAAAATAGAATTTTATAATATAGTTAGCCAAAAGAAGACTATGGAGTTTGATGCAATAAAGACATATAATATAAGTAATAATAATAATCTATATTTTGGAAAAATAGCAAATTTGTGGCAAATAATAGAGATAACTGAAGAAGGAGTTAAAAGTGCTGTAGTAGATAGTTTTGATTATGTAGCAATACCAAATCATATAGAAAACAATATATTAAATAGTGATAAATTAATAGTTAGAAAGAATAACAACTGGGAAATATTAGATATAATAAATAATAAAAGTGTAATAACTAGTGTAAATGAAATAGTGGATTTTAATAATTATTATTACATAGTATATAATAATGGTTACCAAATATTAACTTATAATAACACTGAAATATTGCCTAATTTAACAAAAAAAAATGTAGCAACAGTAGGAGATTATTTATTCATAGTTAGTAATGGTAATATATTATTTATATACAAAAAAAATGATATAACAAATTATGAAACAATGACACTACCGGAATATACAGAAATAGATTTTACAAATAGTGATGAAGGAATAAAAATAATGCTAGATAAAAATTTATATCAAACTATTGCACCCAATTAAATAATTTGATAAAATAGTTTTGTGTTTTGTTGATATTTGAGGAGTAAAATAATACTTATTTCAAGAGATTTAGTGGTTGGTGAGAACTAAAATTAAGGTTATTTGAAGGTTGCAAATGGAGAAACACTGCAGAAGTGCGTTAAAACAATTAAGTAAATGTAAGGATGGTACCGTGCAAAATGCACTCCTTGGTATCATCCTTTTTTTATTTTAAGAAAGGAGTTTTTATGTTAGAAAAAAAGTATAATCATGAAATAGTAGAAGAAGGAAAATATGAAAAATGGTTAAAATATTTTGAAGAAAGAGAAGGATTAGAACCATATGCTATAGTTATTCCACCACCAAATGTTACAGGAAAACTTCATTTAGGACATGCGTGGGATACAACACTTCAAGATATAATTATAAGATTTAAAAGAATGCAAGGTTACAATGCAATGTGGCTTCCGGGGATGGATCATGCCGGGATAGCTACACAAGCAAAAGTAGATGCAAAACTAAAAGATATGGGAATAAATCCTCGTAGTTTATCAAGAGAAGAATGGTTAAAATACGCATGGGATTGGAAAGAAGAATATGCTCAAAATATACATAATCAATGGGCAAGATTAGGCTTATCGTTATGTTATTCTAAAGAAAGATTTACTTTAGATGATGGTTTAAATAAAGCCGTAAATCATGTATTTAAGACTCTTTATGCGGAAGGATTAATTTATCGTGGTGAAAGAATAATAAACTGGGATCCTTTAGCAATGACAGCATTATCTAATGAAGAAGTAAATTATAAAGAAATAAAAGGGGCATTTTATCATATTAAATATTTTATTGCAGGAACAAATGATTATTTAGAAGTAGCAACAACTAGACCAGAAACAATATTTGGTGATACAGCAGTTGCAGTAAATCCTAACGATAATCGTTACAATAAATTAGTTGGTAAAATGGTAAAATTACCAATAGTAAATAAATTAATACCAATAATAGCAGATGAACATGCCGATCCAGAATTTGGTACTGGTGTGGTAAAAATTACTCCTGCTCATGATCCAAATGACTTTGAAGTAGGAAATAGACATGATTTAGAAAGAGTAGTAGTAATGAATCCTGATGGAACAATGAATGCTAATGCTTTAAAATATGAAGGACTTGACCGTTTTGCATGTCGTGAAGAATTAGTTAAGGACTTAGAAAAAGAAAATCTATTAATCGCTGTTAAGGAGATAACTCATAATGTAGGTCATAGTGAACGTAGTGGAGTTATGATAGAGCCATATTTATCAAAGCAATGGTTTGTTAAAATGCGTCCTTTAGCAGACGCGGTATTAGAAAATCAAAAGAATAAAGATACAAAAGTTAATTTTGTTCCAGCTAGATTTGAAAAGATAATGAATCACTGGATGGAAATAACATATGATTGGTGTATATCTCGTCAACTTTGGTGGGGGCATAGAATTCCTGCATGGTATAAAGGTGATGAAGTTTATGTAGGAGATAGTGCTCCAAGTGATGAATGGGTACAAGATCCTGATGTTTTAGATACTTGGTTTAGTAGTGC
>CALVKC010000074.1 GCA_944332505.1 uncultured Bacilli bacterium | reverse complement strand
GATCTATTTCGAATAACTCATTTAATTGCTGGAATACTAAGTTATTTTTGCCAAATAATATGTTAATCAGCAGCCAAACTAATTAAAATTAAATATAATGATTAATAAGTTTTAATTAGAAGGTTCAACGACTATTCCGTAGGTATTGAAATATACAATAGAAGTAGGGCTACAAGCAAATGGTAGTGGGTGAGAACCCCTTAAATCGAAATGGTGAGATTCCTAATGCTTTTAATATAATATGTTAGGAATGTGATATAGTCTAGTCATAATTGAAAAATTATGCAGTTCTTAAAAGAACGGTACAATGTTGCGAATTGTATGAATATTACGTCACTATTCAGGCACAACAGGCATATTGCGATAGACAGAAAATCCTATTTCGCATTATTATTCCAAATGAGGAATAATTACACGTTTTTGGTTTGCTAGGTGTCATAGCCTAGTAAACTATTCAAAATTATATTTGACACAAATATAATTTTATGATATCATATAATTACAGATAGATAGGAAGTCATGAGCCTATTAACAAGAGGAGTACTCCCACTCCTCTTCTGTTGTTATTTGTCGGGAGTTTGTAAAGGGAGTGAACAAAAGATGAAAGAAGTAACTAAAATAAAATCTCAAATAAAATATTCATTTGAAGATTGGTGTAAAAATAATAATAGACAAGATTTATTAGATAGATGGGATTATGAATTGAATGATGTATTACCATCAAAAATTAGTTACAAAAGTAACAAAAAATATTGGTTTAAATGCCCACGAAATATACATAAAAGTCAATTGCAAAATATCCAATATTTTGCAGAAGGTAAACAGCAAGATATGAAATGTACAAAATGTAATAGTTTTGCACAGTATATTATAGATAATTTTGATGAAAGTTATTTAAATAAAATATGGAATAAAAATAATGTTTTAGATCCATGGGAAATTTCCTATAAAAGTAATAAGAAGGCATTATTTAATTGTTTAGATAACCATGAACATATTTATGAACAAAATTTTTATCGTTATATTGATGGGATAAAATGTCCGTATTGTAGTCATCAAAAAATATTTTATAAAGAGTCATTAGGATATTTATATTCAAAATCCACACAGTTATGGTCTGATAAAAATGAAAAAAGTCCATTTGATTATTACCCAAAATCGAGTAAAAAGGTTTGGTGGAAATGCCCAGATGGAAAACATGAGGATTTTGAAAGAGTAATATATTCAATGGTTAATTCTGATTTTAGTTGTCCCAAATGCGCCAACATAAGAATGAGTGAATTGTTAAGAAAAGATTTAACTGGTCAAAAATTTGGAATGTTAACTGTAGTATGTTTAGATGAAGAAAAAACAAAAAACAAAAATAGAACATATTGGTTATGTAAATGTGATTGCGGTAATCCTGAATTAAAGAGTATTGTTGGAACTCATATTTCAAAAGGAAGAACTTTGTCTTGTGGTTGTTTAGAACATCCTTCTGGAGAAAGACATCCTAATTGGAAAGGCGGAGTAACACCAGAACGTATTATTGCTAGAAATAATGGTAAATATAATAAATGGAGAAATGAAGTATATAAAAAAGATTGGTACACATGTCAATGCTGTGGAAAATCTAAAAATATAGAAAAACAAGCGCATCATTTTTATAATTTTTCAGATAATGAAGAATTAAGATACGATGTTAATAATGGAATTACTCTATGCAAAGATTGTCATTATACTACAATCAAAGGTTCATTTCATAATATATATAGTACAACGAATAACACTCCAGAGCAATTAGAAGAATATATAAATAATAAAAGAAAAGAATTAGGAATTGATATACCTTTTAGTATAGAAGAATATAAAAAAGGAAACATATTAAAACCTAATGATATAGATGATAACATACATAGATCTGCTTAATTTTATTATAATAATTAATTAATAAAGAAGGTGAAACTTTTAGATGGCAAAACCAAATAGAAAATGTTTTTTCTGCGGTAAAGAATACCACTACTGCTCTACTTGCCCAAATGATATTAAAAAACCGTCATGGTATGCAATGTGGTGTAGTGAGCAATGTAAAGCTTTAGATAATATAGTAGCTGCTCATAGAACTGTAAAAATTACTACAGAAGAAGCGAAAAATAAGATTAATGAATTAAATATAGATGTAAATAATTTAAAATTTGCAAGAGAATCTTTAAAAGAATATTTTAATAATATAATATCATATGAATCTGAAAATATAAGTGAAATAAAAAATGTAGATGAAATGAAGGTAGAAAATACAAAAAACATTGAAACTGTTGAGAACATTAAAGATAATGTTAATGTTGAGTCTACTGAAAATAAAAAGACAAGGACAAGAAAAACAAAAATTGTTTCTAAATCAAAAATTAAAGAAAATAAAGAAGAAAATAAATAGTGAATGTAAATTATAGAATAGAATCATAAATATAAGTTAAGAATTATATTTAATTATAATTAAAATTGATTATTTATGATAAATACAAACCATATAATAGATTAAGGGGAGGTATACATTTACTATGTATATCTCCCCTTTTTTTATTATAATTTTATAGATGAGTAAAAGGAGAAACAAATGAATGGATAGTGATAAGATTAAAGGAAAGTTTTCAAATAAAGAATATTATGCAAAAGATGCAATAAGAATACTAGACCCAAAGCAAGCGGCATTATATTGGAATAATCATGTTGAGCCATTAGATATTTATCCTTCAAGAGATTACAAGACTAATAAGGCTTTAATTGTGTTTGTATTTAAAAGAGATGAAACAAAAGAGGTATTTGATTTATGGTGTAAACATGAATTAGAATAATTAAAATTATATTATATCACAATATGCAAAATATGTCAAGATATGTACTGCGATTTTTTCAATTCGCAAAGTAAATATTGAAAATACAAATTGTTGAAATTGAATGAAAATGAGCGAGAAACCACTATTTTATAGCCTTACATTGGTTATAAAATAGTGGTTTTTAAAATTAGAATAATACACATATAAGCGAGGTGTATAAATTGACAAAAAGAGAGATAAAATTATATAGTTTATTAGCTGTATCTATCCTGACCGGAACATTTATTGGTCATTTCATAGGATTATTGATTGTAAATATGGTAAAATAATATGCTCAAAAATAACAACTACCACTCCACCAATAATTGCAGAAATAAATGAAATAAGTGAAATTGTTTTTAATTAAATAGAATAAATAATTAAAAGACCAAGAAAGGTATTCTCCTCTCCTGGTCTTTTTATTATGTAAATATTTAAAAATTTTTCAAATTTATTATGTAGTAATAATAAAAATATTTTAAAATGATTAAAAGGATAAATGATATATATGAAGATATATAATTCTAAAAATATTATAGAGTTAAAAGAAGTTCCAGTATTAGATGATGGTAGTATATATATTTATGTAATGCTTAATTACCCAGCAGGAAATATTAAAATTGGACAAACAACAAATATAGTACAACGCTTACAATCTTTATCAGGATCTAATGGTGGAGGTAATCATATAATTAAACTTGGAGTTAGCGAAAAAACATATGTAATAAGTGCAGAAAAGGCATTCCATGAAAAATTTGGCAGATATAGAATTGAAGGAACTGAATGGTTTGATGGAAGTAAATTAACATTTGAAGAAGTTATAAATGAAATGGAGAATCAATTTAATACAAAATCTTATGAAGTATGTAATAAATTAAGAAAAGAACTGGCCGAAAAAAGAATACATGAAGAAAAAGAAAAACAAATACTTGAAGAAGATCAGTTAAAACAAGAAGAATTAGAAAATGAAAATAAAAGTAAAAAGAAATCTAAAACTTCTAAAAGTAAATCTACAAGTAAAAGGAGTAAGGTAAAATGATCAGTTTAGAAAGATATGATGATAGAACTCAAACTATTTTAGATCCAAAAGAAATTGAATTAAAAATTGAATATGGATTTAAGCAGCATTTAGTTGTATTAGATAAAATAATTAAAGAAAGTTTTTATTTAGACATTAAAAGTGTAATTAATAATCCTCATTTAAAAGAAGTTAATTTAAGTTTTGATAATGGTTTTGTGTCAAGTGAATTATTAAATATATTTAATGATAAAACTCATATTATTAAAAATGTTAAAATGGAATTTATACTTCTTGATATGAAAGATTTGGATAGTATGTATGATGATAAGAAAAACAAAATTGTGGAATTAAAACAAACAATCATGTACATAGATGATATTGAAATTAAAGATGGTGGTATGACTATTTCTTTGTGTGGGCATATGGTGGTATAAATTAATTAATTAAGTAAAGGGATAAAGTTTATGTTTAAATTAAATGAAATTAATTTTTATGAAAGTAATGATGAAGAAATTGGAGAATTAACACCAACAGATGATACGAATAAAAAAATAATTTTTGATCATGTTTCTTATATAAGACTTCATTGTAAAAATAAAAAAAATATAATATTAAAACATATATCTAATTTTGATTTTTCAAAAAAGACTATTAATTTTAAGAATGTCTTATTTGATACTGAATTATATGATTGTTATATAAATAATTTTAAGGTAGATAAAATTTATGTTATGGCAATGTGTGTTGATATTTCTCATCCAGCTAAAGTATACTATGTCGAATTAATATTCGATTCGTTTTTAAATTGTAAGATTAAAGAATTAAAATTTGGGTTAAATACAGATTCAGAAATGGAAGTTGTGATTAAATAATGGCAAGTCCAAAAGGTTTTATAGTGTATAGAATATGGTATGGTAAATGCCTTGCTTATGTTGGAAGAACTAAGCAGCCGTTGCAATCAAGAATACATGGACATATGTTTTGTAAACCAATGCATAAAATAATAGATATACATAATGTAACTAAAATTGAATATACAATGTTATCTACTGAAGCTAATATGAATTTATATGAAATATATTATATTAATTTATGGAAACCACCTTTAAATGTAGATGACAAAGCTAAAGACAGTTTAACTATTACTCTTCCAGATTTAAAATGGAAAGAATTTATTCCTTCTAATTGGGATAAATGGAAAGAACAATTAAAAGATAATAAACTTGTGCGTTGGCATAAGAAAAAGAATGAGAAAATAATGAGGGATTTATTTGAATAAAGATAACATAGAAAACAATAATACTACTCCTCTCCTATCAATTATTATACCAGCATATAATACACAAAGATATTTATGTAATTTGATAATACACTTATCATATCAATTAAAGAGATTATCTAATCCTGAAGAAGTTGAAATAATGATTATAGATGGATCTAATGAAGACTATACAGAATATTATAAAAATTATCCAGTAACATATTATAAGAAAATAAACGATACTGCGGCTGCTTCTAGGAATTATGGGATTGATCATACTACTGGTAAGTATATAGTATTTATTGATAGTGATGACCAAGTATCTGATAATTTTTTATCCGCCATATTAAATAAAATAAAATCATCTAAAGGATTTGATTGTTGCTATTATAGTTGGAGAATTGTAGGAAGATATAGAGAAACGTATATAATAAAAGACACGCCACCTAAATTTAATTGGTGTGTATGGACAAGAGTTTGGAGTCGTGAATATATTGGAGATGTAAGATTCCCTGAAAATATGAATGTTTCTGAAGATGAAAAATTTATTAGAGAAGTTTGTGGTGGATACAGTCATGATCCAAATTGTAATTATGAAATTATAGAAGATGTTCTTTATATGTATTGTTTATGTAGAGATGATAATTTGTGTAATTTATATGCAAATAAAAAAATTACAAAATATACAAATTGAAAGGATTAAAATAATATGGATGAAAAGGATAAAGATATTAAACAAAAAAATATAATTATATATGTTGGATATGTTTATGATATAGGTGGAATTGAATCATGGATTTATTATATGTGTCAAAATTTATAT
>CALVKC010000073.1 GCA_944332505.1 uncultured Bacilli bacterium | reverse complement strand
AATACAATAGCTATTAAAAGTATTGAAATTACTAACAAAATATTTTCTAACATTTTATTACCTCCTATTCTTCATTTTCACTAGATTTTGTTTTTCTAGTTTTTTTAGTTTCCTTTTCCTCTTTATTTTCTTCTAATTCTTCAACCGGTTTAATTTTACCAGTTTTAACAATAGATTCAATTTGTTCTTTAGTGATTGTTTCATATTGCATTAAAGCATCACTAAGTTGGAAAATTAAATCTTTATTTTCACCAACTATTTTCTTAGCTTTTTCATAGCATTCTTCAATAATTTTTCTTGTTTGTTCATCTATTTCTAAAGCAACTTGATCAGAGAAATTTTTAGATTTAGCATAATCTCTTCCCAAAAACACTCCTTCACTTTTTTCTTCATATTGAATTGGGCCTAAATCACTCATACCATACTCAGTAACCATACTTCTAGCTATTTTAGTTGCTCTTTTAATATCATCACTTGCTCCAGTAGAAATTTCTCCTAAAAACATTTCTTCACTAACTCTACCCCCAAGTAATCCAGTTATTTGAGCAAGCAATTCAGCTTTAGTATGAACAGCAATCTTTTCTTCCTTTGGTAACATCATAGTATAACCACCAGCCATACCTCTAGGAATAATTGTAATCTTATGAACTTCTTGAGCATCTTCAAGTTTCAAACCTATTACTGCATGACCCGCTTCATGGATAGAAACAAGCTTCTTTTCTTTATCTGTAATTTTTCTTGTCGTTTTAGCAGGTCCTAGCAAAACTCTATCAGTTGCTTCATCAATTTCATCCATTGAAATAGAGTTTTTATTACGACGAACCGCAAGTAAAGCAGCTTCATTTAAAAGATTTTCTAAATCTGCTCCACTAAAACCTGGAGTTCTTAAACTTAAATTTGCTAAATTTACATCTTTATCAAAAATTTTATTTTTAGCATGAACTTTTAAAATTGCTTCTCTTTCATTTGCATCTGGTAAGCTAACAGTAACTTGTCTATCAAATCTACCTGGACGAAGTAATGCTGGGTCTAATACATCTGGTCTATTAGTTGCTGCAATAATAATAATACCTTCGTTTTCACCAAAGCCATCCATTTCTGTAAGCAATTGATTTAAAGTTTGTTCTCTTTCATCATGGCCCCCGCCAAGACCAGTTCCTCTTTGGCGACCTACAGCATCTATTTCATCAATAAATATTAAACATGGTGCATTTCTTTTGGCTTCTTTAAACATATCACGAACACGACTAGCACCAACACCAACAAATAGTTCAACAAAATCAGAACCACTTATAAAGAAAAATGGTACATTAGCTTCACCTGCAATTGCCTTAGCAAGTAATGTTTTACCTGTTCCTGGAGGACCAACTAATAATACACCCTTAGGAATTCTTGCTCCTAATTTTTCAAACTTTTTAGGATTCTTCAAAAAATCTATTAATTCTGCCACTTCTTCTTTTTCTTCTTTTAAGCCAGCTACATCTTTAAAACTTTTCTTATCATTATCATTACTTAAACGAGCTTTACTTCTACCAAAATCCATAGAATTTTTATTAGAATTTGCCAATTTCATAAATAAGAAATACATTGCTGCTACTAATAAAACTAAAGGTAATACATTAACTAAAATATATAAAAATACACTACTACCAGGATCTGAATTAGTATCATATTCTTCTATTTTATTTTCATTTATTAAAGTAAGTACATTATCTAATTCACTAGCAACAACTTTAGTACTAAATGATTCAGTTTCTTTATATCCTTCTAATTTACCTTCAATATAATATACACTTTCATCACTCTTCGGAGTAATTGATATTTCTGTAACATTATTTTCTTTTAACTCAGTTATTAATTCTCCAGTTGAAAGTTCATTTACAGTAGAGCCTTGTAATCCTAATGCTGAAATAACCACAAGTATTACTACAGCTAAAACTACATATGGTAATAAATTTTTAAAACCATCATTTTGTTTTTGTTTTACATTCATTTATTATTCACCTTGCCTCACATTTAATTATTATATCATATTTTTCCAATTTGTCTTTACAAAATTGTGATTTTTTTAATCCAGGTATCCAAATTATCTTATTATTTGCATCTACTAATATAGGATATCTATCTCTTTTTTCTTTATTAATCTTTTCATCAATAAAAATGTCTTTAACTTTTTTACTACCATTTAAGTTCTTAACCATGATTTTATCACCATCTAATCTATTTCTTAACTTTAATGGAAAAACTACCTCTTCATTATTAATATATATAGTATTATTACTTTTATCACCACTTTTAACATCATAATAAAATTTAAAATCATTAAATACTATATCTTTATCAAAAACTACTTCTTGATATTCACTACTTTTTTTCTTTATTATCTTTAATACACCATATTCATTAATTCCTTGATAATTATTATTTAAATCAATACATTTATTTGTATTGTTTAATAATTTTATCAATTCATTCATTTGACTATCTGAAATATCAAAATAATCTTCTTTTTGAATTTCTTTTACTAATAATTCAATACTTTTTCTTTTAATTATATCTTTTTCTTTGGCTAACTTGTTAATAACTATAGCATTATCCACAATTATTTTTTTATCATATATATAATTATTAATAAATTCATCTACTTCTTCTAATTCTTTACTAAATTTTAAATATTTTAAATGAATATTTTTATCTTCTTTTTTTAAAAAAGGTAATATTACATGTCTATATCTATTTCTTGTATAATCCAAAGAATCATTACTTTTATCTATTACATAATTTATAGAGTGTTCTTTATTATATTTAATAATTTCTTCTTTACTAACAAATAATAATGGTCTTAAAGTAATATAATCTAAATTTTCTTTTATTCTATTTATTCCTGCATAGCCACTTAAGTTACTACCTCTACTAATACGCATTAAAATTGTTTCTATCAAATCATCACCATGATGGGCAGTTACTAAATATTTAGCCATATACTTATTTGCTACTTCCTTAAAAAAATCATATCTTTTTTTATGAGCATCTTCTTCACTAAATTTTTCGTTTTTATATTTATTTAATTCTTTATATTCAAATATTACCCCATTTTCTTCACAAAACTTTTTAACTAGTAAGGCTTCATCATCACTTTCTTTTCTAATTTTATGATTTACATGAGCAACAATTAAATTTAGTTCTTTTTTACTCCCAATACTAATTAATAGATTTAATAAGCACATTGAATCAGGCCCACCACTACAAGCAATAACTATAGTAGAATTAACTTCAATAACTTTATCTAAAAATTCTATTACTTTATTCATTTTACTCCCTTATTCATATTTTTCAAATTATAAATTAACATATCCATTATAAAACCATTTAAAATCTTTTCAGGATCACCATTTTCATAATTTGTTCGATGATCTTTAATTAATTTATATGGTTCTAAAATATAACTCCTTATTTGACTACCAAAATTAATACTTTGATTAGTATCTTTTAATGCATTAATTTTTTCTTGTTCTCTTTGATATTCCAGCATATATAACTTATTTTTTAATATATTTAATGCTTGTTCTTTATTTTTTAATTGACTTCTTTCGTTCTGACAGGTAACTACTATTTTACTTGGTAAGTGGGTTATTCTAACTGCAGAATTACTTGTATTAACAGATTGACCACCAGCACCACTTGAATGATATACATCTATTTTTAAATCTTCTTCTCTAATTTCAATATTTATATTTTTCTTTATTTCTGGAAATACTGTAACTGATGCAAATGATGTATGTCTTCTAGCTCCAGAATCAAATGGAGAAATTCTAACTAAACGATGAACCCCGGATTCAAACTTTAAATATCCAAAAGCAAAATCACCAGTAATTCTTATCATTATACTTTTTAATCCTGCTTCATCACCTTTTGCCTCATCAATTACTTCCCAATTAAATCCTTCTTTTTCACAAAATTTTTCATACATTCTAGCAAGCATGCTTGCCCAATCACACGATTCAGTACCACCAGCACCAGGATGAATTTCTAAAAAACAATTATATTCATCAAATTCACCATTTAATAATGTTGTTATTTCTAATTCACTTATCTTTTGATCTAAAGCTTTAATATTTTCTGTTATTAAGTCAATTAGTTCAGTATCATCAGTATTAACAATTTCAATAGATTCATTTATTTCTTTATCTAATTCTTCATATAAATTAATTTCTTTTTTCAAATGGCTTATTTTTTTGTTAATAACATTTGCATTATCAACATCTTGCCAAAAATTATCTTCGTTTAATTTATCTTCTAAATTCTTTAATTCTCTTTTTTTAGAATTTAAGTCAAAGATACCTCGCAAGTTCATTAATTTTATTTTTTAATTGATTTAATTTTTCTAATAATTCATTTTTTTCCATATTTATCCCTCGAGATTAGTATAACAAAATATACCAAATAAATAAAGTGAATAATATGTGAAAACTTTAGCAACAAAAAAGCATCTAAAGAGATGCGATTTTAATAATTATTAATCTGGGTCTATTATAGAACCATCATCACAAATACAATTTCCTGATTCCGTTATAGAATATACATCACCATTAGGACAAATATATTTACAGGTGTTCACAGTTATATTATTTTTAACAGCAGGCCAAGTAAAACTATAAAACAAAATAGCAATAATTATTATTACAACTACTATACCATAAAATACTCCAAACACAGCTGCAACCCAAGTTGCAGTTCCACCTGCTCTTTGACATTCTAAAATAGTTTGTTCTTTAGTTAAATTATAAGATAATATGGTATCTATTTTTTTATTAGCATTATTAGTATATAATCTACTAAATAAAATGGCTACCGCTACATTAATACCTAAACTAACAATATTATTTAAAACTGTACCTATAATGATATTAATTATAAATAATAAAGCACCTTCTAACCACAATTTACGATACAAATAATAAACAGGGCCAAAGAAAAAGGCACTCCAATTCCAACTTCGGTTATAAATTTTTTCAGCATTTTTCCCTGCAAAGGCTTTTAATAATTCATCTCTGCTACAATTATTAACATCATTGTTTTCATTATTATTTACAAATTTATGGCCACAATTACTACAATATTCTCCTGTTAATTCTTTTCCACAATTTGGACAAAACATCAAAAATCAACACTCCTTATATTATTAAAATATCATGTCAAAAATTAAGAAGCAATTAATAAAAAATAAAAAAATAAATAAATTTACATATTTTTACAAAAAATCAACAAATTTGTTTAACAATATCTGTTATAATTTCAACTGTTTTATCTTTTCTTTCTTTTCTATTTAACTTTGTATAATATAATAAATTACACATTACTACAACTATAATTTTCTTTTCAAAATCAATTTGATACATTGGACCAGTAAAACCTGAAAAACAAATAGAATTATCACTAGGCATAACAACATCATTTAAAGCAATAATTTTATTTTTATATCTTGCTCCCATACAATTATAGTTTAAAGGTATATATAAATCTTTTGACTTTTTTATAACTTCACAATATAGAGAATTAATATCACCTTTCTTATTTGTTAAATCTTCTAATATTTTTAAATTATATTTTTCAATATCATTATGTTCCAACATTAATTTTATAGTTTCTTTGTTTAACAATGTATAATTAAAAAAAGAAAGCAAAAATTTTAAAAGATCATTGCCATTACAAAATAATCCCGCATGACCAACACAAAATCCCAATTCTTTTGCTTTTCTAGCTTTTTTATCGTGAACTTCACCAATACATACACCATTATCAATTAAAATTTCATTTGCAGCACATAAACTTTTATCAGGAAAAAATGTAACACTTGCTAAATTTAACGGAATAGAGATTTTTTCTAACAATAATTTATCAAAAGGCTTACTATATATTTTTTCTAACAAAAAAGATAAAATTATATAATGTATATCGACATATGTAGGAATATTTGTTTTTTTAAAAGCAGAATACAA
>CALVKC010000072.1 GCA_944332505.1 uncultured Bacilli bacterium | reverse complement strand
TAATATAGAAAATGTCTATAATTACATAAGTTTAGTAAATACCCATTTATTATCATTCTATCAAAAGTTTCTAAAATACCATTGATTTTTTCTTTATTTTGTTCTATTATATTCATTGCAAACCTCCTTGAGTAGTTATGCATATTGTAAACATGGAACAAAAGTTTATCTTGAGGTTCCGATATTGGTAGCATAGACTACATTACGGCATAGACCGTTTGATTAGATTGTGACTTAGATCACGTAACAGTTATTATACTGATTTGGCAAACTATTTCAAGTGGAGGTTTGCTTTTTTTATGTTTTCTTCTTGTTAGGTTGCGGACGTAGTCTGCCATATGCTATAATATGGCAAGAAGAAGGGATAGTATGATAGAAAAAATAGAGAACTATGCAAAAGAACATAATATACCAATAATGCTACCTGATGGTATAGAATACTTATGTAATTATATAAAAGAACATAATATTAAAAGTATATTAGAAATAGGTAGTGCTATTGGATACTCAGCAATTAAAATGGCTAGTGTTAGTGATGATATAAAGATAACTACTATAGAAAAAGATACAGATAGATATAATATCGCAGTAGATAATATAAGAAAGTTTAATTTATTAGATAGAATATTAATTGTAAATGATGATGCTTTAAATGTTTCAGTCAGTGGTAGTTATGACTTAATATTTATAGATGCATCTAAAAGTGCTAATATTAAATTCTTTAATAAATTTAAAGATAATTTAAATCCTAATGGAGTAATTATTACTGATAATTTGTCTTTCCATGGACTAGTTGAAGACGAAACATTAATAAAAACTAAAAATCAAAGAGGAATTGTTAGACATATAAAAGAGTATATTGAGTTTTTAAATAATAATAAAGAATTTATAACTACATATATACCTCTAGGTGATACTATTTCGATATCTAAAAGAAAAGATAATAAGTTAGTAGTATGCCCCACTAACGATAATTTAGAAGAAGTATTAAAAACTAATATAGATGGAATAATTGTAGGTATAAAAAATTTATCAGTATTTCCTAGTTTGCAAGTAGATATAAATAATTTAAAAAAGATAATTAAATCTACTGATAAGGAAATAATAGTATCAGTTAATAAAATGATTCATAATAAAGATATTCCCTATTTAGAAGAAGTTTTAATGGAACTTAATAAACTAAATATTAGTAAGATTTTATTTTATAATGTTGGAGTAATAAATATTGCTAAAAGGCTTGGAATAACAAAAGATTTAGTTATAATGCAAGAACATTTAAATACAAGTATTTATAGTAATAATTTTTATTATAATAGTGGAGTTAAAGGCTCTTTTATCTCTTCTGATATTACAAAAGAAGAATTACTTGATATAAAAAATAATACTAATATGGAAATAATGTTTATGGGCTATGGATATTTACCAATATTTTATTCAAGAAGGTATTTATTAACTAATTATTTTAATTATATTAATAAAAATAAGGAAGATAATTTATATTATATGAAACATAATGATGAAGAATATCCAGTTTTAGAAAGTAATAATGGAAGTATCATCTATACAAGTAAACCTGTAAATTTAATAAATAAAATAGACGAATTAAGAAGTATTGATTACATCGTTATAGATAGCTTTAATATAGATAATAGTGAATTTATGAATGTTTTAAATAGCTTTATTAATAAAACAAAATCTAATAAAGAAGAATATATAGGATTTTTTAATACTAAAACAATATATAAGGTGAAGAATAATGAATAAAAGAATTGAATTATTAAGCCCAGCCGGGAATTTAGAAAAATTAAAAATAGCATTTTTATATGGCGCAGATGCTTGTTATATTGGCGGTCGTAATTTTTCTTTAAGAGCTAATGCTACTAATTTTAGTATTGAGGAAATTGCAGATGCTTGCACTTATGCTCATAGTTTAGGTAAAAAAGTGCATGTAACAGTTAATATAGCTTTTCATAATGAAGATGTAAATAACTTAAAAGAATATTTAATAAATTTAGAAGAGTGTGGAGTTGATGCAATAATAGTATCTGATCCACTTGTAATAGATATAGTTAAAAAAAATAATATTAATATTGCTATTCATATGTCTACACAAATATCTTCTCTAAATTATGAGGACGTATTATTTTGGAAAAATATGGGATGCGAAAGAGTAGTGTTAGGAAGAGAGACTTCTAAAGAAGAGATAAAAGAAATAATTGATAAAACAGGTATAGATATAGAATGTTTTGTTCATGGTGCAATGTGTTCTTCTTATTCTGGAAGATGCGTATTATCTAATTACTTTACAGGAAGAGATGCTAATCGTGGAGGGTGCGCTCAAATATGCAGATGGACTTTCCCGTTATATGATAAAGATAAAAAGAAAGTAGAATCTGATACCGAATTTACAATGTCAACTAAAGATTTATCTTTAATTAAATATATTGGAGAAATGATAGATATAGGTATTGCTAGCTTAAAAGTAGAAGGAAGAATGAGATCTAACTATTATATTGCTACAGTGATTAGCACTTATAGAGAAGCAATAGATGAGTATTATAACAATAATTTAACAAAAGATAAAATAGAATATTATAGTAAAATATTGAATAGAGTAGCTAATAGGGAAAGTACAGACCAATTTTTTAATAAATTTCCAGGCGTAGAAGGACAATACTTTTTAGGAAGGCAAGAAGTATCTAATCAAGATTTTCTTGGAATTGTCTTAGATTATGATATGAATACCCAAATGGTTAGTTTAATTCAAAAAAATTATTTTAAAAAAGGGTTAGAAGTAGAAATGTTTGGCCCTAATATTAATGCTTTTTCTTTTATTATTCCTGATATATATGATGAAGAAGGTAATTTATTGGAAGTTGCTAATCATCCTGAACAAATCATTCGATTTAAGTTAAATAAAGAAGTATACAAAGATGACATTATGCGAATAAAATTTATTTAATTATCTTTTTAAAGTACAAATGTTTGTAAAAACTTGACAAAAGCCTTAAAATATGGTATATTATAATTGCTTTTCAAAGGGGGAGATGTTAAAATGAAAAGAACAAGTATTTTAAAAACTCTAGTTCTAGTATTTGCTATCTTTTTAACAGGTACTTTAGTAGTAAATGCAGCAACTAGTGTTCCAGAAAAAATTAAAGTTAATTCTACATCGATGGGATATAAGGTAAATCCGTTAAATATTGCAAATAATTATTCATATAAGAAAACTTCTGATGGTAAATTTGTATATTGTATGGATATTACATTATTAAGACCTGCTAATACTAATTATGTTAAAGTATCTGAAACAAAAGATAAAGGTGTTGCATATATCGTTAATTCAGGAGTAAATAATGCAAACACTAATGATTATTTCATTACACAATCAGCTCTTTGGTTATATTTAGAAGATATTGGAGCTATGAAAAATGACGTAGATAATGCACTTAAAAATTTAAGAACTGCTGTATATAGTTCACAAAATAATAGTAATAGTGTTGCTACTAAAATTAGAAATTTAGTAAGCGAAGCTAAAAAGGCAACATCTACTAGTAATGATGAAGGCAGTTTATCAATTGTTACATCTAATGTTTCTTTCTCATTAGATTCAAATGAAGAATACTATGTATCTAATTTAATTAAAATTAATTCAAATATAGACTATAATGTTAAATTAGAAAATGCTAATTCTAAAGTTATTGTTGAAGAAGGAAATGGCGGAGTATATGTAAAAGTTTTAGCAAGTAGTGTTGAACCAGGTGAAACCATTAATCTTAAATTAAATGTAAATGGTACTGCCACAACTACAAAAACATATATATATAATCCTGAAGTTAAAGGATATCAACCAGTTGCTTATCCAGTAGTTGAAACAAAAACATTAAATGATTCAATAAGTATGAGATTAACAATTGAAAAACCTGAAGAACCTGAAATTCCACCAAAAGAAGGAGTAACAGTTGAAATTAGTAAGCAAGATCTTGCTACTAAAAAGGAATTACCAGGCGCAACTCTTACATTGAAAAATGAAAAAGGAGAAGTTATAGATAAATGGGTTTCTACAAATGAACCACATATAATTACTAATCTTGAACTTGGTATATATACTTTAACTGAAGAAAAAGCACCTGAAGGTTATACATTAAGTCAAGAGACTATAACTTTTGAATTAAAAGAGTATGGTGTTAATCAAAAAGTAGTTATGTACAACGAAGTTGAAAGCGTAGTAGAAGTTCCGGTTGAACCAACTTCATCATTTGCTACAATGACAACAAGTATTATAGGATTATTAGTAATTTCTTTAGGATCAATATTAATATTTAAAAATTCTAAAGCAAATGCAAAATAATTTAAAGATGAATATTGTAGCCAGTGTCATGCTTATAATAGTGGGCATTGGCTTTCTCTTAAATAATTTCATTAATGATGAGAGAGATCAAGTCTATAGTGAAATTAATATGAGTATATTAAAGAATAAAGAGGAAAGTGAAAATGTTAATATTGATTTTGTTGATGAAGAGGCAGATGAAGAAGAAACAAGTACGAGTATAGAAGAAGAAAATCAAACAAATATTGATAATAGTCAAGTTTATGAATATTATATTGCAACTTTAGAAATTCCCAAAATAGATTTTTCTAGAGGATTTTATGATAAAAGTTCTAGCTTGAATAAATTATATACTAATATTAAGATGTTAAATGAGTCATCTTATCCAGATGAAGATAATGGTAATGTAATTATTGCAGGACATTCAGGAAATTATTTCAATAGTTATTTTGGAAATTTATGGAAACTTTCAATTGGAGACGTTGCATATATCAATTATAAAAACATTAAATACGAGTATAAAATAGTTAATATATATACAGAAGCTAAAGATGGCGACGTACTTATTAAAAGAAATCCTAATAAGAGTGTTCTTACATTAATTACTTGTACTAAAGATGATGAGACAACACAAACCATTTATATATTAGAAAGAGTGTAAAAAGGGGGGCAAAAAATGAGTTATACAAATATAATTGATAAATTAGAAATGTTATTAAATTTAATAACATCATCACAATTACTTGTAGGTGTAATTGTTGCAATGATATTAACAGTATTATTATATATGGGAAAACAGATAAGTAAAAAGAAATTAGTCTTATGTAATATTTTAATAGAAACAGTGGCTATTTCAATTCTGGTATTAAAACATACTGATAGTGTAGTAGCAATAAAAGATGAATTAATAGACTTAATTTTTAAAAATATTTATTTTCCATCATTTGGAGTATATATGTTTGTATTTGGAATTATGATTATAGCTTTTATAGCATCAATAGTGCATTTTAGAATGAAAAAAAGTTATAAAATAATTAATTTAATATCATTTTTTGCTTTTACTTATTTGTTTATTACATTTATGTATTTAGTCTTTACAAATGGTATTAACGTTTTTGATAGTAATAGTTTGTATACTAATACATCGGTAATTACTGTTTTACAATTAAACTTATTAATGTTTGTATTATGGTTAATTATGCTAACTATAAATAGTATAAGTAATTCAATATACGAATACATTCGTTATAAAAACACACGTGTAGTTAATAGTAGAGTTTCAGATAGTATAGAAGAGTTAAAAGATGAAGCTATGCCAACTACTAGTGTTGAAATAAATAATAATACTGTTCCAGAAATAGAAGTTCCATCTAATAATAACGAGCCAGCAAGTGTATGTAATTATACTTTAAATGAACATAAGATGTTTAATAATATTTTAAAACAAATATTAATGTTAAATAGCTATAAGCCAAATATAACATTAAATGATTTATTAGATGAAAATTTATTATCAGTATTATCAGAAGAAGAACGTAATGTTTATAAAAATATTTTAATGAGTAGTATTAATAATTAAAAAGTTGAAGACAATTCTTCAATTTTTTTTATTAGTTTTTTAAAAATAGTGAAAAAAAATAAATATTATGTTAAAATTAATATGATAGGAATAGAGGCGATATTGTGTTTAGTAA
>CALVKC010000071.1 GCA_944332505.1 uncultured Bacilli bacterium | reverse complement strand
TTTGATTTATATGAAAACAATACTAAAATAATAGATTTAGCATTAAAATATCAATATGATAATGCAACTTCGTTTTCCAGAGCATTTGAAAAATTTCATGGAGTTAAACCGAGTCAAGTAAATAAAAATACTAAATTAAAAATATTTCCTATGATTACCTTTGATGAAACAATAAATATTACAACTGAATTAAATTATGAAATAATTACTTTAAATGAATTAGATTTATATGGTTTAGGAATAAAAACAAGCAATCAAAAAATTGAGTATGATGCTCCGGCATTTTTTAGTAAAATTGAAAAAACATATATAAAAAAATATGGGGAAATAAAATATGGAATGATTACTTATGATGATATTAGAGAGCAAGTTCAAAAATACTACTGTTTATATGATTTTAAAATAAAAGAATTTGAAAATATTAATATTCCTAAAAGCAAATGGTTAAAATTTACCATTAATTCTCAAAATTCCAAAGACATAAGAGAAATATCACAAAAGTTTTACAAAGAATTTTTACCATCTTGTCAATTTAATTTAAAGAAACTACCGGAATTAGAATACTATCATGATAACATTACAGAATTTTTAATAGCAATTTACTAACTGACAAATTTATTTATTAAAAAGTCAGTTTTTTTATTTCTATATAGTCTATAATGTTTTCAAGGGGTGAAAAAAATGACATATGAAATATATTTAAATAAAAAAAATATTTCTAAAGATGATTGGAGTAAATTCATTAAAATGATTTCCAATTATAATGGTACTCTAAAAAAATGGTCTATAATAATATATAAAAATTTAAATGAAATAAGATATTATCTTAAAACTAAATGCAATTTACCAGCAACAATAAATAATTTAGACTCATTTTTAATTAAACCAGTGGGTGATATTAGTAAACCTAAATATAATTATTATAGTTTAACTATTCCAAAATTAGAAAGCAATTTCATAGATTTAGTAAATCATTATGAAGTTAAAGATAAAGGTGATCTATTTTATTTAGAAATAAACTTCCTTAAACTATTTGAAGATAAAATCAAATCAAACGCTTACTATTATATTAGGAAAAACAATAAAATAATTAAATACAATATATTAATTACCATACCTAATAATATCTTAGCAATTGATTTTGATGGTAACAAAAGATATTTTTATAAAAAATCACCAAAATATTTAGATATTAGTAAATCCTTACATCTATTTAATACTGATATACAAAACGCTTTATTAAAAATAGATACATTTCCATACATTCAAGGAGATTTCTATTTAAGCCAAACAAACTTTGATTTTGATAAGCATTCAATAATAATTGGTTCATCTGGAAGTGGAAAATCAAAATTTATAAGTTCATTAATAAAAAATATAGCTAAGAATAATTATTTAAATAAAAATTACAAAGTAGTAGTAATTGACCCTCATGCAGCATTAGAAAATGATATTGGGGGCTTAGGAAAAGTAATTGATTTTAATACTGATACAAACACTATTGATTTATTTATAAATAACGATAGCAATATTATTTCAAACACAGAAGTTTTATTAGACTTATTTAAATCATTAATAAGTGATGAATATAATTCTAAAATAGAAAGAGTATTACGTTATTCAATTCATTTATTACTGGCATCACAAAACTTCAATTTTAATAGTTTAAGAAAACTATTATTAAACTTAGAATATCGTAATAAATTATTACAAGATTATAAAAGCAATCTTCCAATAAGTGTTGAAGAATTTTTCTTAACTGATTTTAATGAATTAAGAACAAGATCATACAATGAAGCTATATCACCAATAATTAGTTTTATTGATGAGATGGAAATGTTGCCGGTATTCAATTTAGATAATAATAAAAATAATTTAGAAGATACGATTAAAAATAACTTTTTAACATTATTCTCATTAGATAGAACTAAATTTGGTAACAAAATAACCAAAACAATCTCCGGATTAATAATGCAACAATTATTAAATATCATTCAAAGTAAGAATATTGATGAACATATTATATTTATTATTGATGAGGTATCAATTATTGAAAACCCTATATTAACTAAATATTTGTCAGAATCTAGAAAATACAATCTTTCATTAATTCTGGCAGGACAATATTTTAATCAAATAAATGAAGATTTAAAAAACGCCATATTTGCCAATGTAATAAATTATTATATATTTAGGGTATCAAAATTAGATGCAACTCTTTTAGTAGACAATTTTAATATGAAAATACCTTCGGATGATACAAAAGAAACAAAAATAAAATTACTAACTGAATTAAACGATCGAGAATGTATTACAAGAATAAGTGCTCATAATCTATTAATACCAGCATTTAAGTCTAAGACAATAGATTTTTCTAGTATTCCAAGAATAAATGAGCAAAAACCTAAAGAAATAACTAATAAATTTTTTAACAAAAAAACTAAAACTAATTTTCAAATTAGTAACATTAGTTTAAAAGATATATTAATTCAAAATTCAACAAATAAGAAAGGAGTTAATAACAATGAATGATAATATTGCATTAGAAATAGTTAATAAGATATTTATGGCTACATTTTCTGCAAAAAATAATTTCCCATTAAATGAAATATTAGAAAAATTTGCTTTTGACATTAAATTACCAAAACAAGTTAATGATTCTACTACAAATGAAATTACTTGGGCAGATTCAATTAGTAGCAACAAGTTTATTACAAAAGAAAACATGCAAAAAATTGACAATGAAAAAGGATGGATGTTACCTAAGCAAGAAATTAATAACTTAAAAGAATTAATTGACATTTGGAATACTATTAATTTAACTACAACTGAAAGAGTAAATGATTCAATAAATGTTATAAAAAGCGATACTATTTATCGATGTGAAAATGTATATCGTTGCACAAGTTGCAATGATTCAAAAAACTTAATATTTTGTGATTCATGTGCAAATAGTGAATTCTTATTAGCATCACAAAGATCTAGCAATTGTAACTTTTGCATTAGAACTGATGATTCAATTAACTGTAGTAATAGTTATAATGTTATATGTTCTGATAAAATAAGTAATTCTTTATTTATCCAAGACTGCTTTAATTTATATGAATGTATATTTTGTAGCCATATAGCAGCAAAAAGATTTTGTATATGTAATATGCAATTTGAAGAAGATGAATATTATGAAATAAAAAAATTAATTATTGAGTGGATAATTCATAATTAATTTTTTTTAAATTTTCTAAATATTCATTTAAATAATTTATCCAATCTATTGCCCCTTCTTCTTCAAATAAGGTATATAAAAAATTAACAATAAATTGATATCTTTTATTAGCTTCTTTTTTTCCTTCAGGAGTCAACATTAAATACTTTAATTTCAAAACTTTTTCAAATATATGACAAACACTATTAGAACAATTTTGCTTATATTCTTCACTAGTAATATTTATATTAGGAAATACATTTTTATCAAAAAAAGGTTGATTATATTTTTTACTATAATTATAAGTTCTTAATATACCATTAACTCCCAAAAGATCACACATATCAGCATCAGATACAATTTTACTTTCTATAGTGCAAGGAACTATACCTTGCATTCTTTTACTAAAACCTATCTCCGATAGACCTTTTAAAACTTGTTTTTCATAATTCTTACTTATTTTATATTTATGCAATATTTTTTTAGCATTAGTTAAATTATTTGCATTAGATTCTCCAAAAAGTTTATAATCATCAACATCGTGTAATAAAGCAATTAAAGCAACTATATCACTATTAGCATCAGTATTTTTTTGAAATTTCATTGCTAAATTAAGTACTCTATTTATATGATTAATATCATGACCAGTATCATCATTTTTTAAGATTTCAAATACTTCATTTTTTACTTTTTCTAAATCAATTTTATTCAAATTAATTCCACCTTTTTAATTATCATATATCTTACATATTATATCTTTATTAATTAAATTTTTAAATTTAATAGCATCTTCTCTTGAACCAACAATTACTCCATAATGAATTGGCACAACCATTTTTGGTTTAATTTCATTTATTAACTCTGCAGCTTCTAAATAATTCATTGTATAAGTTCCTCCGATAGGAACAAATGCAACATCACATACAACACTACTATTTTCAGGTGTTTTATCAGTATCACCAGCAATATAATAAGTAAAATTATTTATATTGATAATATAACCTATCCAATCATAACTTCTTAAATGAAAATTTTTATCTATGTTATATGCGGGAATAGTATTAAATACTATATTTAAAACTTCATATTGTTTGTTAGGTTTTACCATGATAACATTATTTATTTTAAAACCTAAATTTAAAACGTTTTCTTCTAAATCATAAGGTATTACGATAAAACTATCATCTTTCATTACTTTTTTAATATCTTCTTCCGAATAATGATCATAATGATTATGGGTAATAAAAATTATATCAGCATCATTATAAAATTTATCTATTTTAAATGGATCAAAATAAATAACTAAATTATCACAAATTTTAATAGAACTATGTTTTACAAATTTTACATTATCTAACATTATTAATTCTTCCCTTCTAAATATTTATTGATACTTTCTGCTGCATCAATCCCTGATCTAGCAGCAAATGCAACAGTACTTTTAATACCTGCAACATCTCCACCTGCAAATACTTTTTCATCACTGGTTTGAAAATTATTAATTTTAATTTTACCATTATCTAGTAAATCTAAATTTAAAGAATTAACTAAATTTAAATCAGGCATAGAACCTATTGCTTTAATAACATAATCACAATTTATTTCATAATTACTATTTATAATACTTTTAATACCTACATTATCATCATCATTAACTAATTCATTTTTAATTAATTCGATGCTTTCTACTTTATCAGTACCTTTTATTGCAACAATACTACTTAAAAAAATGAATTTAACTCCTTCACTTTTGGCATTTTCGATTTCACTTTTTAAAGCTGGAGCATTATTTTCATCTCTACGATATATTACATATACTTCGCTCGCATTCATTCTTATAATTGTTCTTGATAAATCCATTGCAACATTTCCACAACCATATATTACAACTTTTTTATTAGTAAAATCTGGATAGTTCTTATGCTCTAATAATTCATTTCCCCCATATACACCATTTAAATTTTCTCCTGAAATATTTAATTTTTTAGAAATATTAGTACCTATTCCTAAGAATATAGCATCATAATTATTTTTTAAATCATCTAAAGTAAAATCTATACCTAAACATTTATTATATTTTACTTCTATACCCATATTTAAAATATTATTTATTGTTTGTTTCAAAATATTTTTATCTAATCTAAAATCAGGTATACCATATGAAAGTAATCCACCTAAAGAGTTATATTTTTCAAAAATAGTAACTTTATAACCTTTTTTTCTTAAAAAAGCCGCACAGGAAAGTCCTGATGGTCCACCTCCAACTACAGCAACCTTTTTATCTTTATCAACAATATTACTTTTTATTGACCAATTATTTTCAATTGCTTGATCCCCAATAAAAGCTTCTAACATACCAATTTTCACCGATCTTGAAGCAATTTTCTTAACACATTTTCCTTCACATTGATTTTCATGAGGACAAACTCGTCCACAAACCGAAGGTAATACTGTTGTTTCTAACAATAAATCATAAGCATCTTTATATTTCTTTTCTCTTATTAAATCTATAAATCCTTCAGTGTCATTATTTAATGGACACCCTTCTTGACAGGGCTTAGCTAAACAATGGATGCAAAAGTTTGCTTCATTTAAAATTTCTATTTCTTTATTCATTTTCACCACTTACATTTATCCAATTACTTATAATATCATCAGTATTTAAAACATCGCTTCCCTTAATAACTAAAGCATCCATTATAGTTGCACCTTTACATAGTTCGTTTAAGTCATTAATAGAATTAGCTTGTTTACTTCCTTCATGAGTAACAAAAGGTTTTATAATTTTATCATTAAAATCAAGTCTTTCTAATAATGATACCAAAGGCATAGGAAAAGAACCATACCAAA
>CALVKC010000070.1 GCA_944332505.1 uncultured Bacilli bacterium | reverse complement strand
ACGTAGACCAAATAATCGAATAGATAAAGTACGCCATATGTTTAATAAAAAAGAAAATTAAGTTACTATTCACTAAATTACAATTTTGTAATTTGAGAGAGTTATAGTAATTTGTAGGAGGAGGATTTATGAAAAAATATTTAAAATATTTATTTTATATAGTTATTCCAATTATTGCAGTATTTTTATGTAGGATATTAAAAGTAGCACAGGGAGAAAAAAATGAAGAAATCATATTTGGTATAATGCTTGGAATATTTTTAGATATTATTTTTTATATTATTGATAAATTAAGAACAAGAAAGCATTAAAAATTACAATTTTAGTTAATAATTGTAATGAATAAAAAATATTATTCCGAATTATAGATTAAAAACATACTTAGATATATTTTAGATATATTTCAATGTTAGAATAAAACTAGCATTGAAATTTTTTTTGCTGATTTTAAATTTAGGAGGTAAAGTATGTTAAAAAAAATAATTTTAATAATCTTAATTGTACTTATTTTAGGAAGTGTAATTTTCTTTTTAATTCCTAAAGAGGAAAAACAAAAGATAGGAGATGTAATATCTAGCACAACAAATGAGAGTGATGAAAAAAATAATTTATCAGATGAATTTTGTTTAGTACAAAACGGAAAGACAAATTATTATGATAAAGGATATTATTACATAGCAGATGGAGAGACCAATAGAAATATAAAATATTTTGATTATGCAACTAGAAAAGAAATTTATTTATGCAACAAGCCAAACTGTAAACATAATACTTCAGAATGTAGTTCATATTTAGATATTGCAGATATGGGAAATATATTTGTATACAATAATAATTTATATTTAGTATCTTCAAGTGGAAATGCAGGAGGAAATAGTTTGGTCATAACAGATGAAGGAATAAACGAAAGTTCAGGAGCAGAAACACCAGTTATTTATAAAATGAATTTAGATGGAACAAATAAAACAAAAGTATTTGAATGTCCATCAGGTGTTCAAATAGATACAACATATATTTTGAACGGAAATGATTTATATACATTTTTTATTAAAAGTAAAAGTATAGAAACAGGTAGTAACTCTTATACATCCGTTGAAACAGAAAGAATATTAGTAAAAATAAATTTAGAAACAGGGAAATATGACGAGCTATTTAACGGTAATAATAGAGAAATATTAGGAGTGTATAATAATAATATAGTATTGGAAGAAATAGACTACAAACAAGATCCTGAAAATTTTTTAACTGATGATACAGGCTATATTAACAACTTAAATAATTCCACAAAGGTAATAAAACTGTTTAATTTATCAAATTTAGAAGAAACAGAAATTTATAAAGATGTTTATAAAAATATGTCTGAGATAAGTTGTAACAATGGAAAAGTTTATTTTATAGGAATAAACAGTACTAAATTAGAGTGCCTAGATTTACAAACTAAGCAAAAAGAAACATTGTATGAATTGCCAAAAACAGGAGCAAGTATTCAAGGTATATATGATAATAAATTACAATATGTTTATTATTCTGGAAATACAGGAAAAGTAGATAGTGCATATTATATAGATTTAGCGACAAAAGAAAATAAAAATTTCAAATTAGTAGATGGAAATGATTATCTAGTAGAAATATTATCTGAAAATAATGATTACTATTTTGTAAAAACTGGGTATGAAATGGGAGATGAATACACTTCTTGGGCTGGAACGACTCAACAAGATATAGAAAAAACAAATTATGCTTTAATAAAAAAAGTGGATTACTGGAACTCAAAAGCTGAATATATAGATATGCAAAATACAGATTAAAAAATATTGAGAGGGAAAAATATGTTAGAGATTAGAAATTTAAGTAAAAGCTATGGTAAAAAAGTGGCTCTTAATAATATAAATTTAAAATTTGACAATGGGCTATATGGTTTGCTAGGACCGAATGGTGCAGGAAAGTCAACTCTTATGAATATTATTACAGACAATTTGAAGGCAGATAATGGAGAAATATTATGGAATGGAATGGATTATCAGAAATTAGGTGTGAAATATAGAGAAATATTAGGATATATGCCACAACAACAAGGTCTTTATAATGGTTTTACTGGAAAGAGATTCTTAAATTATATTGCAGTATTAAAAGATATACCTAAAAAAGAAATATTATTACAAATAGAAGAATCAGCTAAAAAAGTAAATTTACAAAATGAATTAGATAAAAAGATAAATATGTATTCTGGAGGAATGAAACAACGATTACTTATTGCAAGTTGCATTTTAGGTAATCCAAAACTTATCATTTTTGATGAGCCTACAGCAGGATTAGATCCTAAAGAAAGAGTAAGGGTAAAAAAACTAATGCAAGAGCTTTCTAGTAAAAGTATCGTCATAATTGCAACACATATAGTACCAGATATTGAGAATATTGCAAAGGAAATTGTAATATTAAAAGAGGGTGTTTTAATAGAAAAAAACACTCCTGAAAAGTTAATAGAAAAGTATGCACCAAATGGAGATTTAGAAGATGTTTATATGAATATTTTTGAGAATAAGGAGGAGAATAGTTTTGAAAAAAATAATTAAGTTTGAGTTCCTCAAAATATTCACAAATAAACTGTTTATATTTACCATATTAGCTCTAATTTTAGCAAATATTATTATAATTCATATCACAAATAAATTGAATGAAAATGAGATACCTAATTCTGCATATAAACTTTTAAATATGGAAATAAAAGATTTATCTGAAGAAGAAAAAGGCGATTTAATAGAAAGTGAATATGAAAAAAATTATGCTTATAATATAATTAATAATATTAAAAATTTAGAAAATAGTGAAAATGACTATATGAGAGAATACTCTGAAAGTATTAAACAAGAAAATATAAATCTTTATGAAAAATATATAGATGATTTTGAAAATGCTACATATAAATATACAGGTGATATAGGAAAAGAATTTTCTTTTTGGGAAGAAATAAAAAACGAGTATGGAGAAAGCAAAAATTATACGCAAATTGTAAAAGATATATTAGACAAAGCAGAAAACCTAGAAACAATATCCATTTTTAAAGATTCACAAGATGATTTTTCTAGTAAAAATATAAAAGATACTGCCAAAGAATATGAAAAAATGCAAAATACAGAAGTAACTTTTACACCTTCCAAAGGAATAAACACATTTACACAAATGGGAGTAACAGATATATTTGTTATTTTATTGATATTTGTAATTGCTGTAATCATTATATATGAAGAACGAGAAAAAAACTTATTGATCCTTATTAAAAGTACAAAAAATGGAAGAAGTAAGACTATTTTTTCAAAGATAATAGTAATGTTTCTTTACATTATAGCCATCTCAATAATTATGTATGGCATAAATTTTATATATTATGGAATAAGTATTGGCTATGGAAACTTGAATGCTAGTATACAGTCTATAAATACATTTATTTATTGCACATTACAAATAAATATATGGCAATATTTAGTATTATTTATAATTACAAAAATAATAATGCTTTTCATTATATCGCTAATGATACTCTTAATCTCAAGTGTTTCAAGAAATAATATATCTAGTTATATAACTCTAATTGGAATATTTGGAATAAGTTATATTTTATATATTACAATTGATCCTATATCAAATTTCAATGTATTCAGAGTTGTGAATATTATAAATCTGATAGAAGTAAATGGAATATTTAAAACATATACTAACTTAAATATATTAGGAAATATGCAAAATATATTAACTTTAAGTATATTTTTTGCTATAATATTGTTGTTAACATCAGGAACAGCAAATGTATATATTTTTAATACAAAGAAAGACCTACAAATAAGAGAAAATTATCTTTTTAAGAAATTAGGAAAAATTAAATTTTTTAAAACACATATAAACCATAGTATATTTGCAAATGAAGCATTTAAAATATTTGTAACAAACAAAGTAATAATTGTTCTTATCTTATTTGTAGTATTTCAGATATATTGCTTAAATCATATAAACAAGAATATTTCTTTTAACGAGAACATATATAAAAACTATATGACATCACTAGAAGGAGAACTTACAGTAGATAAGGAAAAATTTATTCAAGCAGAAGAAGAAAAATATGAACAAGCACAAATATCAATAACAAATATAGATAAAAAAGTAATGAATGGAGAAATCACACAAGAAGAAGCAGAAAGATATAAAGAGCCTTACAATCAAATACTTTCTACACAAGAAGTATTTTTAAAGGTATATAATCAATATCAATATATTAAAAACAACCCAAAAGCTGAATTTGTTTATGATACTGGGTATAAAGATTTACTAAGAGTAAATAAAAACTCGTTTTTAGAGAGTGATATTTATATAATAATGGTTAGTATTATGTGCTTTACAGGAATATTCATAATGGAATATAGAACTGGAATGATTAAAATATTGAATACCACACCAAAAGGGAAAAAAAATACAGCGAAAAATAAAATAAAGGTATGCTTGTTAGCAAGTTTAATTATATTTGCTATTAGCATTGTTCCAGAAATAATAAAAATTGGAGAAATATACGGATTTAGTAACATTACAGCTAGTATAACAAGTATGTCTGAATTTTCAAATCTGCCAACCACTATAAGTATTTTGGAGTATATAGTAATAATGTATATGATTAGATTTATTGTATTTGACAGTATTATATTATTTATATTATGGATTTCTTTTAAACTTAAAAATACAACCTATACTATTTTAGCAACAAGTAGCATATTACTGATTCCAATAATATTAACACAACTTAAATTTGAGTTTGCAAATGTAATAAGTGTAAGTCAAATGCTAAATGTAAGCAAAATATTACTTTCAGGTCAGAATTTATATTGGTTATATTTAATAATTCCAATTGTATTAGGAGGATGTTTTTATAAGAGTTTATGTAAGAATTTTGGTAAATGAGAGGTTTAGCTATGAATAAAATTTTGGTAGTAGAAGATGAATTTCCAATAGTAGATTTAATAAAAATTGCATTAAGTCATAATGGATATAAAGTTGACTATGCGTTAGACGGAGAGAATGGAGCAAATTTAATAGAAACAGGTAGGTATGATTTAGTTTTGTTGGATATAATGCTACCAAAATTTAATGGCTATGAACTATTAGAATATGCAAAAACAATGGAAACACCAGTTATATTTATAACTGCAAAAGGACAATTAAAAGATAAGGTAAAAGGTTTAAGTTTAGGAGCAGATGACTATATAGTAAAACCATTTGAAATTGATGAGCTACTAGCAAGAGTAGAAGCAGTAATTAGAAGATGTCATAAAAAAGTAAATATAGCAGATATTGAAATAAATTTAGAAAGCAGAAATGTAAAGAAGGGTGGAAAAGAAGTAAAACTAACACCTAAAGAATTTGACTTATTTATATATTTATATGAAAATCAGAATAAAGCATTAAAAAGAGAAAATATCTATGAAAGAGTATGGGGAGATGAAGAATTAGATACAACAACACTTACATTACACATACAAAGGATAAGAAAGAAATTAGATTTAAAGGACAGAATTAAAACGATTCATGGAGTTGGTTATATTTTTAATGGAGAGGAAACGGAAAAGTAGGATGAAGTTTACACTAAAAATTATACTATCTGTTATGGCAATTATTTCAATAATATTTTCTATTGCAGGAATGGCAATAATAAATAGCAATTTTGAACATTCGTTTGAGCAAACATTAAGCCAAAATATAGATTCTTATAAATTAGAAAGATATGGCTTAAAGAATAATATAGATAGTAAAATTGATGAAAATGGGGAAATATCAAAAACGGAAGTTAATAGCTATGCACGAAATTTAAATTCATATCTTGAAAATTCAAGAAAATTTTGTATTTATATAGAAGATGAAGAAGTATATTCTAATATGGAAATAGATAATACAACTTTTGAAAAATTAAAAAATGCTGAAAATATAACATATATTATAGATGATATTGAAAGTAATAAATATATGTTTATATCCTCGAAATTAGACATCAATGATACTAAAATAATATTGATTAGCAGGTATGATATAACAAATGTTTTTACAGAAAGAAATAGACAATTAACCTACTTTTATGAAATTGATATAGCAGTTATTTT
>CALVKC010000069.1 GCA_944332505.1 uncultured Bacilli bacterium | reverse complement strand
CTTTTTGGCATGGAATCTTTTCCATTCTATAACTTTCTATTAAAAAGTACTTGACTTTTAATAGTTAGTCACCTAATATAATTTTAACATTTATTTAAAAGTTGTCAATAATATTTATTTATGATATAATTTATTCTTAATTGAAGGGAGAATAATATGTACTTAAAAGAACTATCATTAGAAGATTTTAATTCATTTGTTAGAGAAAACATAATTGGTAATGCATATCAAACATCAAGTTATGCAATGTTAAAAGCTGAAGAAGGATATGATTATGAATTTATTGGTTTAATAAGTGACAATGAGATTGTAGCAGCAGCATTAATCTTATATAAAAAGATAGGTAATTATTACTATGGTTATTCTCCAAGGGGATTTTTAATAGATTATTCAAATAAATTTGTTTTAGAAACTTTTACTAGAGAAATAAAAGAATATTATAAAAAGAAAAATTTTGTATTTATAAAAATAAATCCTGAAATAGCAATCGGAAAATTAAATAAAAAAAATAATAATTTTGAATATAATTCAAATTATAATATAATTAATATATTAATTAATTGTGGATACAAAAAATTAAAAAGCAATTCAAATTTTGAAGCTTTATTACCAAGAATAAATGCTATTGTTAATTTAGATGAATTTGATATTAATAATTTAAATAAAAATACAAGAAATAAAGTTAAAAAAGGAATTAGAAAAGGATTAGTATTAGAAAAAGCTGATGTATCAAAGATCAATATATTTTATAATTTTATTAAAGATAAAATTGGAAAAAATGCTTATCACTATAATGATTTATATAATGTATTTAGTAAACAAAATGATATAGATTTTTTCTTAGTAAAAGTTGATTATAAATATTATTTAATAAATTCTCAAAATTATTATAATTATGAATTAAAGAAAAATAATTTATTTGCTCAAAAAATAGTAAATAATAATAATGCCAGTATAATTAATGCTAAAATGAATTCTGATAAAAACTTATTATCATATAAAAACGATATTACTGAAGCATCTAAATATATAAATACAAATGATACTATATATGTTGCAGGTGCTATGATTATAAAATATAATAATAGAATAACTATTCATATCAGTGGGTATGACAAAAATTTAAAAAGATACCCATCTAATTATTTTCTATATTATGCTATATTAGAATTTTATAAAGAACACTATAAATATGCTGATTTAAATGGTGTAACCATAGATAGTATAGATAACCCATATCATGGCTTAAATCGTTTTAAGAATGGCTTTAATCCTGATATATATGAATATATAGGGGAATTTGATTTAATAATTGATGAATCTAAATATAATCATTTATTAAAAAGTGGATTGCTTGCAAAAGAATTTAATAAAAACTAGAATTTATACAACAATTATTGAATAAGATGCACCTTCACATTGATTATTATTATCGCAAAAATACAAACTCAACCCATAACTTCCTGGATTTAAATTAACTGTAAATGAATCCGGATAAGGCCGATAATAATACACTCCATTAATACTTATCTCTATTTTCTCTATAGGATATGAAGAAACATAGCTTAAAGTGTCTTCATTAAAATATAATTTATCCCCTTTAAATAATGTTACTGATTTAGCATAATCAATTATTTATGGATAAATAAAACTTTTGTCAAAATAAATGTAACATTTATCGGACTTATTGGGTATTAATTTTACTATAAGATTTTTAGTATCCCAATACAACTCACCCCCATTTTCACATTGACTTAATTTTTCATTAAATGCATAGTCTTCATTTGGCCATGTATTGCTTGTTGATTTTTGATAAGTACCATCATCTTGTTGAAGCATAAGTGTTAAAAAACTCGATGCTTTTTTTATTTCAACATTTGTATCATTATTATTAATTTTTTCTTCTTTTTTATCCATAATAATAAAAGTTAAACCAATTATTAATATAACAGTACAAATACTGCTAATTAAAAAAATTTTTTTATACATAAAATTCTTCTTTAATACAAAACATATTTTGTATACAATATAATTTTAAAAAGATGTTTTGTAATGTCAATACAATATATGTTTTGTTTGGCAAAATATATTTAGGAGAGTAAAATGAATATACAAAGATTAAAAGAAATTAGAGAAGATAAAGATTTAAAACAAATTGATGTAGCAAAAGCACTAGGTATAAAACAACAAAAATACAGTGAATATGAAATAGGTAAAAGGCTAATTCCAATTAATTATTTATATGAACTAGCCACATTTTATAACACATCTATTGATTATTTAGTGGGAAAAACAGATGTTTATAAATCATATCCTAAATCAATATTAGAAAAAAAATAAAACACAAAAAAACTATTGGCAAAAACCAATAGTTTTTTTTATATCTTTAAATTATTTTATAATTTCAGATACTACACCAGCACCAACAGTTCTTCCACCTTCACGGATAGAGAATTTAGTACCGTTTTCAAGAGCAACTGGAGCAATTAATTCAACAGTCATGTCTACATTATCTCCAGGCATAACCATTTCTACACCTTCTGGAAGTTCAATTACACCAGTAACATCAGTTGTTCTGAAATAGAATTGTGGTCTATAGTTTGAGAAGAATGGAGTATGTCTTCCGCCTTCTTCTTTAGAAAGTACATATACACCAGCTTTAAATTTAGTATGAGGTGTAACACTTCCTGGTTTAGCTAAAACTTGTCCACGTTCTACTTCATCACGAGCAATACCACGAAGTAAAACTCCGGCATTGTCACCTGCTTGAGCAAAATCAAGTGATTTTCTAAACATTTCAATACCAGTAACAACTGTTTTCTTTGTAGGTTTTAAACCAACAATTTCAACTTCTTCATTAAGGATAACTTTTCCTCTTTCAACACGACCAGTAACAACTGTACCACGTCCAGAAATTGTGAATACATCTTCAATACTCATTAAGAATGGTTTGTCAGTATCACGAACGGGAGCATCGATATAAGAATCAACTGCAGCCATTAAATCACGAATACTTTGAGCAGCTGCTTCATCACCTTCTAGAGCTTTTAAAGCACTACCACGAATTATAGGACAATCTGAATCGAATTGATATTCTCCTAATAATTCTCTTATTTCCATTTCTACTAAATCTAGTAATTCTGGATCATCAACTTGGTCACATTTATTCATGTAAACCACGATCTTAGGCACACCAACTTGACGAGATAATAAAATATGTTCTCTAGTTTGTGGCATTGGACCATCAGCAGCAGATACAACAAGAATTGCTCCATCCATTTGAGCTGCACCTGTAATCATGTTTTTAACATAATCGGCATGTCCTGGACAGTCAACATGTGCATAGTGACGTTTATCAGTTTCATATTCAACGTGTGCAGTGTTGATTGTTATACCTCTTTCTCTTTCTTCTGGAGCTTTATCGATATCAGCATAATCAACAAATGTTCCAAAATATTTAGTGATCGCAGCAGTTAATGTTGTTTTACCATGGTCAACGTGACCAATTGTACCAATATTAACATGTTCTTTTGAACGATCAAATTTTTCTCTTGCCATAATAATATTCCTCCTTTTTTCTATTACTATTATATTTTATCTAATGCTTGAAAATTTTTCAAGTATTATTCTTAATTTATGCTGTTTTTCTTAATAATTTCTTCAGCAATTCCTTTAGGGACTTCTTCATAATGATCTAATGTCATAGTGAAGTTTCCACGACCTTGAGTATTTGAACGAAGACTTGTAGCATAACCAAACATTTCAGCAAGTGGCACCATTGCATTAATTGATAAAGCATTACCACGTGATTCATTACCCATTGGTTTACCACGTCTACTTGTTAAATCACCCATAACATTACCCATATATTCATCAGGTATTACTACTTCAACCTTCATAATTGGTTCAAGTAATACAGGTTTACATTTATTCTTAGCTTCTTTTAAAGCCATAGAAGCTGCAATTTTAAAGGCCATTTCTGATGAGTCAACATCATGATAAGAACCATCAAACAATGTTGCTTTAACATCAACCATTGGGTATCCAGCAAGAATGCCACCAGCCATTGCTTCTTGTAATCCTTTATCAGTTACTGGTATATATTCTCTTGGAACTACACCACCAACTATTGCATCAACAAATTCATATCCTTTTTCAGGATTTGGTTCAAATTTAACCCAAACATGACCATATTGTCCACGACCACCAGATTGTTTAATATATTTTCCTTCACATTCAGCCGCTTGTGTAATTGTTTCACGATAAGCAACTTGTGGACGACCAATATTTGCTTCAACATTAAATTCACGACGCATTCTATCTACTTGTATATCTAGATGAAGTTCTCCCATACCACTAATAACTGTTTGACCAGTTTCAGGATCTGTCTTATATTTAAAAGTTGGATCTTCTTCAGCTAATTTTTGTAATGCTATAGCCATTTTTTCTTGGTCAGCTTTTGATTTTGGTTCAATAGCTTCATCAATAACAGGAAGTGGGAATTCCATTCCTTTCATTATGCATGGATTTTTTTCATCACATAATGTATCTGCTGTCGTAGTAGATTTTAAACCAACTGCAGCTGCTATTTCACCACAATATACATCGGTAATTTCTTGACGATGGTTAGCATGCATTTGTAGAATTCTTCCAATTCTTTCTTTTTCTTTTTTACCAGCAGCATTTGTACAAAGTACATAAGAACCACTTTGTAAATGACCTGAATAAACTCTAAAGAATGCAAGTCTACCTACATATGGATCTGTTGCAATTTTAAATGCTAAAGCTGTAAAAGGTTCAGAATCGTTTGGATGTCTTAAAATATCTTTACCATCTTTATCCATACATTCAATTGCTGCAACATCAGTTGGTGCAGGCATATAATCAACTATTGCATCTAACAATAATTTTATTCCTTTATTTGATAAAGCATCACCGCATAATACTGGGAAAAATTTAACTTCAAGTGTACCTTTTCTTATTAATGATTTAATTTCATCAACAGATAATTCTTCACCATTTAAATATTTTTCCATTAAATTATCATCAAATTCAACAACAGCTTCAATTAATTCAGCTCTTTTTGTATTTGCTAATTCTACTAAATCTTCAGGAATAGGTATTTCTTTAGCATCTTCTGCTTCTTTACCATCATATTCATAAGCTTTTAAATTAACTAAATCTATAATACCTTTAAATTCAGATTCAGCTCCAATAGGCCATTCGATAGGTTTAGCATTAACCCCCAATCTCTTTTTAATAGTTTCTAAACTATATTCAAAGTTAGCTCCCAATTTTGCCATTTTATTACACATAATCATTCTTGGAACTTTAAATGTATCTGCTTGACGCCATACAGTTTCAGTTTGAGGTTCAACACCTGCTTGAGCATCTAAAAGCGCAACTGCACCATCAAGCACTCTTAAACTTCTTGAAACTTCAACAGTAAAATCAACATGGCCTGGAGTATCTATTATATTAAGACGATATCCTTTCCAATGAGCAGTAGTTGCTGCACTAGTTATAGTAATACCTCTTTCTTTTTCTTGTTCCATCCAGTCCATTTGTGATTCTCCATCATGAGTTTCACCTATTTTATGAATTTTACCTGTGTGAAATAAAATTCTTTCTGTTGTAGTTGTCTTTCCGGCATCGATATGAGCCATGATACCTATATTTCTAATTTTATCTAATGATACATCTCTTGCCATAAAGCTTACCACCTATAATGAGCAAAGGCTTTGTTTGCTTCGGCCATTCTATGTGTATCTTCACGCTTTTTAACAGCACCACCTGTGCCATTTGCAGCATCAATAATTTCATTTGCTAAATTAATGGCCATACCCTTTCCATTTCTTAATCTTGCATAATTAACTAACCAACGTAGTGCTAAAGTTTGAGCCCTATCATCTTTTACTTCTACTGGCACTTGATAATTAGACCCACCCACACGACGTGATTTAACTTCTAATGCTGGTTTTATATTTTCTAAAGCAGCATTATATACTTCCATAGCTGGTTTACCAGTTTGCTTTTCGACTATTTCAAAAGCTTCATATAAAATCTTTTGAGCTGTTCCTTTTTTACCACTAGTCATAATTTGATTAACTAATTTAGTAACAACCTTAGAATTATATATTGGATCTGGAAGTACATCTCTTTTTATT
>CALVKC010000068.1 GCA_944332505.1 uncultured Bacilli bacterium | reverse complement strand
TATTACATCAAATTATTAAATTTTTTTCTAATTATTTTATTCTTTTTAAATGATACTCTCCATCATTTATTTCTTGATATTCTCTAGTTAATATGTCTCCTTCATGTGCTACTCCTACTTTAAGTATTATATTTTGTTTATCTTCACAACATACTTCTGTATACTTTTTTTCGGATTTATCAAATAGTTTACCAATAAGATATAAATATAATCGACATCTTTCTAATATCCCATTTACATTACCTAAATTTATTAGTTTATCATCAAAAAATTCTACTTTTCTTTCTAATAAACCCATTTTGTCTTTTTTATCTAAACCAAAAAATTGAAAAGCATTGTTTCTAACACTAAAAATTCCATGTAATTGAGTAAAATATGTATTTAAATATTCAAAACCAAAATTTTGGTCTAATTCTTCTAAATACTTTTTGTCTAATTGTTTTAATGAATATTGATTTGCTATTTTTAAAAAGTTTTCACTATATGAAGATACTAATACTCCAAAATATGCAGGTCTTAATCCATATTGATTATAAAATAAATCACTTAGTGGATCTAGATAATACCAACCACTATTGCCATTAACTAATAAAGCATGTAATGGAGGATTAGCTTTAGTTACTGGTACTATTACTGAATCTATATTAAATGCTTTAAATAAATCAGCATAAAATTGACAAAGTGTTACACATACTATATCTTTATAATTAAATGAAAAACCATTTTTAAAAATTTCTATTTGTTCTTTTGGACTTTTTAAGAAATATTCTATATCTCTTCTAAAAAAAGGTGCTAATTTAATATATAAATATCTAATTATTTGATCTTTAGTCCAACTAGAATCCACATTACATATTATTTCCATCATTTCTTTAGGCATAAAAAAACCCCCTTGGGTTAATATGTTAACACATTTTTTCCAAAAAATAAAGAGTTAATTATACTTGCATTAACTCTTCTTCTTTTTTTCTTATTTCTTCATCAACTATTTTATTATATTTATTTATTAACTCTTGAATTTCTTCTAAATATAGTTTTTCTTCATCCTCTGGATATTCTTCTTTTTTTATTTGATTATTAGCATCTTGTCTTATGTTTCTAAGTGCTACCTTAGCTTCTTCACCAATAGCTTTAGCTTGTTTTACATAATCTCTTCTTCTGTCTTCTGTTAAATCTGGAATTGTTAAAATAATTATTTCACCATTATTTGTTGGAGTAATTCCTATATTTGCTTCATTAATTGCTTTTTCTATTTCTTTTAAAGTAGACTTATCATATGGCTTAATAAATAATTGCTTAGCTTCAGGCACTGTAATGTTAGCAACACTCCCTATTGGTGTTGGTATTCCATAATAATTAACTATTATTCCATTAAGCATCGCAGGATTTGCTCTTCCTGCTCTAATTGTTATTAATTTTTCTTTTAGACTTGTTATAGTCTGATCCATTTTTTTCTGTGCTATATCCATAATTTCTCCTTTTTAACTAATTGTTATAGTATCATTATAATTGATTCTATTAGATATTACAATAAAATTTAATTCTAATTTACCAGTTTTGCTTACACTTAAAGCTTTGTTTTCACCATATTTGCCATTTTTTATACTGTCAATTGTCTTATCAACATCAATTACTTGGGTATCACCATCTAATACTTGAGTATCATGTAAACGTTCAGTAACTTTTTCAATTATCATTTCTTCTGTTACATTAAATATGCTTAATAATTCTTCTTCAGTATAAGCTACTCCATTTTCTTTGTTAATTACATAACTTTTAATATTTTTTATTGCATTACCATTTACACAATTGTAATCATAATCATTTATTACTAAATTTATATAATTGCGATATATATTAGTATTATATTCACGATATGTTAAACTGTATAATTTAGCTTCATTAGAACATGTTTGACCTTCTTCTAATGTTATACTGTCTAAACTTACTTTTTCAGTTTTTATTTGTTCTAATTCATTATGTAAAGTATTATTTATATCTTCAAAACCTTTAATATTTATTACAACATCTGATAAACTGATGTTTTCTTCTGGAATTATTTCTTCCGTATTTTCTAAATATACATAGTCTTTTTGTGCATCTATTCTTATTTCTTTTATTTCTACTACGTTTCCTTTTTCTTTACTTTCATAATTATCTAAAATATATTCCATGAAAAAGTAACCACCAACTATAAAGATACATAATATTATTATAAAAAATATTAAGCCAACTATATTTTTGGTATTATCCATAAAATCCTCAACTTTCTTTATATTCTTTAAATATTATTCGTAATTCTGATTTTTTACTATTAATGTTAAATGTATTCCAGTATTTACTTGGTTCGATATTACCTACTCTAAATGTTGTTTCTGTATCAAATAATAGTACTTCATCATTACATACTACTAATAATGATGGTGCATATATATCTGCTATTCCATAATCATTGTATGTTACATATTCACTTAATTTTTCTACTATAGCTTGGTATGTTCCATTGTTATCTTCTCTATTTTTGAAAAAATCATAATAATATATTTTATCTATTCCTACTTCTTTAGCTATGTCATTAACTATGTTTGCATAATAATTTACCCATTCATTGTTTTTGCTACCAAATAATACTATGCCTTTTGTCCCACTTGCAATAAGTAATGCTTTTGATGCATTAATGTATTCAAATACATTGTCTTCACTTACTAAATTAAAATCTGCTGCAAATCTTTCATTATCAGGTATCTTTGGATTGTAATCTTGCATCCCTATGTATATAAATGCCCAAATTAAAAGACAAAATATTATCGGTTATATTACCATTTGACTTTTATTTTTAAATCAATTTTCATGTTTTACTTTTATTTTTTCTTTCATAATTTCTTCCCTTTTTATTATACCATCTTTTACTATTTTTAATAAAGAAATTTATTATATGTTTGTCAAATTATAGTCAAAAAAAATCAAGATTTCTCTTGATTTAATTACCTTTCACTTGATTCATTACTTCTTCAGCAAAGTTATCATTTCTTTTTTCCATACCTTCACCAACTTCATAACGAATCATACTTTTTATTTCTCCACCATTGTTAGTTACATATTTTTCTACTGATAAATCACCATCTTTAATAAATGGTTGTTCTGAAAGACATATTTCTTTATAAAATTTCTTAATTCTACCTTCAACCATTTTTTCAGCAATGTCTGCAGGTTTTCCTTCATTTATTGCTTGTTCTTTTAATATTGATTTTTCATTGTCTAATACATCTGCTGGTACTTCACTTGGGAAACAATAAAGTGGCTTCATTGCTGCTGCTTGCATTGCAACGTCTTTTGCTACTTCGGCATTTGCTCCTTTAACTACTGTTAATGCTGCAATCTTTCCTCCCATGTGAATGTATGAGCCAAAATGTTCATCATCATTTTTATTTACTATTGCAAATCTTCTTAAAGATAGTTTTTCACCAATTTTTGCTGTTTTACTAATTATTAAATCATTGATTGTTCCTTCATCTGTAACTAATGATTTGGCACTATCTATATCTTTTGCATCACTTTTTAAAATTGTTTTTCCAATAGTATCAATCATACTTGTAAATTCTTCATTTTTGCTTACAAAGTCTGTTTCACTATTTACTTCGATTATAACAGCTTTATTGTTATCTATGTAAATATTTGCTAAGCCTTCAGCAGCAATTCTAGATTCTTTTTTAGCAGATTTAGCAATTCCCTTTTCACGTAAGTAATTAATTGCTTCTTCCATGTTACCATTAGTTTCTGCTAGAGCTTTTTTGCAATCCATCATGCCTGCTCCTGTTGCTTCACGCAAATCTTTTACCATACTTGCTGTAACTTCCATTTTTATCCTCCTTATTTACTTAATATTTGTATTAATTCATCTTTTTTCATTGATGAATATCCTTTAATCTTGTTTTCTTTAGCTATTTTCTTTAATTCTGTTAAAGTTTTTGCTTCTAATTCATCAATTTTTTCCATTTCCTTGATTTCTTCTAAAACAGTTTCATCTACTTTTACTTCTTCTTTTTCTTCTTTTGTTGCTTCTTCTTTTTGGCCTTCTTCTTTATTGGTATCGTCTTTTCTTTCATCTTCTGTAATGTAATCAACTATTTCTAAATTGTTAGCTTCACATATAGCATTATTTAATACTCCTAACATTACTTTGATTGAACGAACAGCATCATCATTTCCTGGAATAACAAAATCTACATCATCTGGATCACAATTTGTATCTACTACTCCAAATACTGGAATATTTAGTTTTCTTGCTTCTCTAATGGCATTGATTTCTTTCTTAGGATCTACTACAATTATTGCTTGTGGTAGTTTTTCCATTTCTCTTATTCCACATAATACTTTGTTTAATTTGTCATATTCTTTCTTTAGACCAATAACTTCTTTTTTAGGTAATAAATCAAAAATACCTTCTTTTTCCATATTTTCAATTTCTTCTAATCTTTTTACTCTTCTTCTTATTGTTCTAAAGTTTGTAAGTGTTCCACCTAACCATCTTTCTGTTACATAGAATGACTTACTTCTTATCGCTTCTTCTTTACAAACATCTTGTGCTTGTTTTCTTGTACCAATAAATAAAAATTTTCCACCATTTTCAGCAATTGTTTTGATTTCAGCATATGCCTTTTCTAAACAATCCTTTGTCTTTTCTAAATCGATGATGTATATATCATCTCTTGAAGTAAAAATATACTCTTTCATTTTTGGATTCCATCTTTTTGTTTGATGTCCAAAATGAACTCCAGCTTCTAATAAGTAACTCATAGAAACTACTGCCATAAATAAATTCCCTCCTTCGTTTTACTTCTCAATACTTCTACTTATTTTTACACCATAACGGCACTTGTAAAAATAATCCATATTGATGTTTATTTTTTTGCATTTACAGCAATTTCAATTCTACCAAATATTATGCATTTTTACAAGTATTTTAGACAAATTTCAATCGAATTTTATTAATAAAGAAAGCCACTACATATTAGTGACTTATTAATATTAACTAAACTATTCTATATGGATTATCTTGAGTGCCTGTTCCGCTAATATATTTTGTTGTTGACTTTAAATAGAATGTGAGTCTAACAGCATAAGCGTAAGTAGTATTACCATAACTTATATAAGCAGCAAAATCCGCTAGAAAAATACTATTATATAAGCTTGAATCTCTTGTTATAGTCCACTCAACTAATCCCATAAACATCCAATTATTATTCATATTAGTAGAATTATTATATTTTCCTAATGCGGTTAACCAATTTTCTGGGCTTGCTGCATAGCCATAATCACTCACATACATCAATCCAATTTCATCTCTATAAGTCGTATTTATTTTATTTGGTCCTACTTCTAAGTTATAAACATTTTTGATTGTATTATTTGATACGTTGTTATACGTTGAAATTCCCCCTACATACCAAGTACTTGTTTCAATCATATTTACCCATTTTGAATTAACATTGTTCAAGTAATTTATAAAATTTACATTAAGGTTAGTTTTGTTTAAATTACTTTGACTCCAAATATTAGCTGCAGATTTATTCCAATTAAAAGTTGGTATTTCTCCTTGATTTTTATTGCCTCGATAATTTACAGAATTTCCATAAAGTCCTGCATATGATAATCCATAAGAATCTCCATTTGTTCCTAACATATCACTTCCAGCGTAATCATATTTAATTAATTTTATTTTATTATCAAAAACTCCGATTATACGATATAGATTATCTGTTGGACAAGTTGCTTCATCGCTTCCAAAGCAAATGAAATTGTCAGGATTAGCCCCACTATATCTATATGAATTGTCTCCAGCTTCTTGATTGGCATTAATATAGGTACCTAAACCATCATGATAATATAAGCCACCATAAGATTCTCCATAGGTATTATAATATAATGTTATACAATCAGCTAAATTACTGCCACTTGTACATACATTAGCTAAATTTTCTAATGAAGTGGTGACAGCAATACTATATTCTCCACTTACTCTTTTATTATCATCTGTGACATATACTTTGATATAAAATGTTGTATTTGGGGTTAATCCACTAAATGTATAACTATTACTTGTACTTTCTTCCCAACTATCCCCATTATCTTTGCTATACATATATTTTACTATTTTACTATTTCATTACTTCCGGGAGTGGCATTTACTGT
>CALVKC010000067.1 GCA_944332505.1 uncultured Bacilli bacterium | reverse complement strand
GCAATAGAATATATTAATAATGCTGAAAATAAATTTGCAGATTTAATAAATTTAGAAACAGGATGTATTAAAATTGGCATTAGCACAACATTAACAAAAGAGTTTTTACTTCCCTATTTAGAAAAATTTCATTCATTATATCCTAAAATAGACATTCAAATAATGACAAATTTAACTTCTGAGTTAATACCAAAACTAAGAAATGGATTAATTGATATTGTAATATTAAATTTAAATGGTAAAAACTATGGTAATGATATTGATATTATTAAATGTAGAAAGGTAAATGATTGTTTTGTAGTAAACGATAAATATAATGATTTAATTGATAAAGAAATATCTCTAAAAGATTTAAATAGTTACCCTTTAATTTTGCAAGCAAAAGGATCAAATACCAGAGAATTTTTAGATAATTATGCTAAAAATTATAATGTAGTACTTAAGCCAAATATTGAGCTAGCTAGTTATACTTTAGTCGTTGAATTTTCTAAAATTGGTCTTGGTATTGGTTATGCAACAAAAGAATATATAAAAAATGAATTGGAAAGTCAAGAATTATTTGAGTTAAATATAAAAGAAAAAATACCTTCAAGATATGTAGGTATTGCTCTTGCTAAAAATAACATTCCATGCTTTAGTACTAAAAAACTTATTGAAATAATTTTGAATAATAATGTATCTTAATCTTATAATTTTAACTTTCTTTGTAAACTATCGTGTTCTTTTTTCATATAAGATAAAACTTCTTGTAAATTGATAATGCTTCTTTTAATATCTCGAATTAAATCTTCTTCAGTAATAATTTTAGTAATTGTATCTTCTAAACCATTTTTTCTAACATTGTCAATATATGAAGGAATTAAACTATATGCCCTTTTTACACACTTTTTACAATCAGCAAAACTTCTTTTAAGGAAAAATTCAATTACTTGGTCATTTAATAATTTTATTGCTGTAAAGTCATTACCAACAAAATTACAAATGCCATTTAAACAAAAAAATGCTTTAGTCATACTAAATAAAAAATTCGGAGGATTTATTTCATACTTTAAACAAATATTTACCATATCCATAAAATAATAAGTTATATTCTTATCTTTAATTCCTTCACAATATAATTTACAATCTTTTTTAAAAGATATTATAGATTCATCATCCATATTGCTATATTTTAATATCATATTACTGATTTTTTCATAATCGCCATTATACACAGCTAAGAAAAATTCTCGACATAATATTGCATCTTCATCATTTAAAACGCATAATAATCCCATGTCTAAAAAGTATATGTTGGCATTTTCATCTACACAAATATTACCACTATGAGGATCTCCATGAAACACAATTTCTTAATCATTAAATAATGCCCAAAAACTTAGTCTAAAATAATTATTTATAGCATCTGCTATTACTTTTTTATTTTCAGCAGTTAAAACAGTTTGGTTAATTGTAGGTAATGGGATATATTCCATTACAATTATATTTTCTGTACAATAATCTTCATAAATACTAGGTATAATTATTTTTCTTGTACCATTGATTCTCCCGTTTACATTATTAGCAAATTTTTGATATTTTTTAATATTTTCAACTTCATTAATAAAATCAATTTCTTCATTTATCCATTTCAAATACAAATCTAATGCATGATTACCCCCAGTAAAATTTTTAAAATTTACTAATTTCCCAAATCTTTGCATTATCTTTCTAATAAAACATATATCTGAATTTATGGAATCAACAATATCTTGTCTTTTAACTTTTAAAACAACTTCACTACCATCTTTTAATATTGCTCGATGGACTTGTGAAATAGATGCTGAACCTAATGGAACTTCATCGATATAACTAAATATACTATTTAAATCATCACCATATTCCCTTTTTAAAATTTTTTCAATTTCTTCATAAGGAATTGGATTACAATTATCACATACACTTGATAATAATATTCTATCTTCATCGGTAAATATATTACCATAATTTTGTGTTGCAAGCATTTGGGCTAATTTTATGTATACTATACCATTTTCTTGAACAAATTCTTTTACAACTTCACCATTATTTTTTCTTAAAACAAATTTATTAAATAATAATTTTATAACCGAATTAATCATAATATCCCCCAAAATATATTACATATTAATCTTTCTATTAATATCATCAACATTTTCATAAAATAAATATTTTGTTACACTTTCACGAGTATTTGCATCAAATGCAAATTCATAAAAAGGATCAATATAATTATAATTAGTTTGAATATCAATAGAAAAACTAAGCGGTATAAATTGAAAATCAGAATTATTTTGTAAACATTTTTTCATATAATAATAAGGATTTCTATCATCAAATATATTTTGATATCTACTTGCACTCTCAAAGCCTGGGTTGCAATTATCCCATCCGGGAATAATCTTGTATTCAATAATTTTCGAACTAGGTTCAAGAGCAGAAATCATTTGATACAACAAAGTCATATAATTAGTTGGTGATGCATGACCGACATACGCTTTTTTTAATCTCTTATCATAAAAAACTATTCCATAACATGTTGCAAGTGCTGTTGTTCCAACTATTGGTTTATCAACAGAAGAAATTACAAATTGGTTCATTGATGCAATAGAACTATAAGTTAACAATTCTTCTTGATATTCTACCACTTTTTTATCATAAATATTAGCATTTTTCTTTTCTTCAAATAATTCCATTTTCTTGCACCTCATAGTTATTAAAATTAAAAACTATTTTCTAAATAAAGATAATTTTTGACAAATCGTATTATTTTTTTTATTAATAACTTCACTATCTGTTTTATACCGTGTTGCTAGTTTTAATAATTCTACAAAAAATTTTTCAAATTCTTTATAATATTGGCGATATTCTGAACCATTAGTTCTTATTCTAACACGTATAGAATTATCTACATTTTTAGTTCTATCATTTTTAATTCTAAATATTGAAACGACTATACCATCATCTACATAAGTTAATTGCAAATAATCATTTAAATTAATATCCAAATGCCAAGTAATGGTTTTATTTTCAATATCTATAAAATCTCTTGGTAGTCTATTATATTCTAAATTGAATTCGCCATCTAAAACAAACTTGCCAAAAATTGATTTCATTAATTGTTCAAATACTGCAAAGCATTGCCATTCAATACAATTTCTAGATGAATAACTAATTAGTAATTCTGTATCATCTAATGCATGAAACCAAATATCACCATCAGATCCTTTTTCAACTACAACACTATTTAAAATTCCACATTTTAAATTAAAACCTTCATCCATCATTAACTCTCCAAAATATTAAAATATAATTATATATAAAAACAAATCAAAATGATTTTTGATTTTTTTGTTCCTTTGGTGCAGGTAAAGGGACTTGAACCCCCACGGATGAATCCAATAGATCCTAAGTCTATCGCGTCTGCCAATTCCGCCATACCTGCAAATAAAAAAATGGTGGACCTCGAAGGACTCGAACCTTCGACCGCCCGGTTATGAGCCGGATGCTCTAACCAACTGAGCTAGAGGTCCATGTACATTAATAATATCACAATAAATAGTATGTTGCAAGTAATTTTTTTAAAATTTTAAAAAAAATAAAAGATTTAAGAAACCCCCTTAAATCTTAAATCTTTTCACAATTATTTATCTTGTAACATATTTAATAAATCTATTTTAAACATATCTTTAGATGCATTTGCTTTTGATATCATTATACCTTTATAAGTTGTAAGTTCACTACGGTGTCCTTCTAATAAGATATCTGATGGTGTAATAGTTTCAAGCACCACTACTTCATCTTTTTTATGAACAGTATATATTAACTTAACATCACCATGTATTTGTGCAAACATCTTGTCACTTGGTAATTTAAGTTCATATGTTTCTGTACCATTTTTCTTATTAACAGAAACTAGTTCACCAACAAATTTTCCATTTCTTAAAGCTGGATAATAATCAAAATTTAATTTTTTGAAAGCAAGCATATTATATTTTTTTAATGCCCTTTCCAACTTCTTAAATTCGTTTTCACAAACGTATTCTAAAACATATCCTTTCATTTTTCCATACCCCCTAATTACTCGAACAATATCATTATACCACAAACTACTTTTTTTGTCAAATTTGTGTAAATTTTTCATATCATTCATAGTATTTCCACGATGGAACTACATTATACCAAAAAAAAGTAAATATGTCAAATATTTACGTTAAATATTTATGTTAAATTCTGAGTTTTACGATTGTTTCACCTAAGTTCCAATTATTTAATTTAAATTCTTCAACATACTTATTATCTTTTAAAACTTTATGTACTTCTTTTGTAAGTATATTAGTACTTTTGCCATGAATAATAATTATATATTCATTTTTTAATAAAACATTATTATTTATAAATTCATTAACTAATACTTCTAGCATTGCAACAACTTCGCCATGTAGATCTAATTTAGGGGTACTACTTGTAATCATTGGTTAACACTAGTATTTGAATCTACTGGACTATTTACTTGTTCAGTTGGATTTTGAACTTGAGTTTGTGCTTGAACTTGTGCTTGTGTTTGAGGCTGCACTTGAACTTGAGGTTGTGATCCACTTTGTGTTTGACTACTTACACTTCCACCCATTTTCTTAGCATAATAATCAAGAACTTCTGATAAACTAGGAATTGATAATCTAGAGCCCATTTTTTGAACTGATAAACCACCAGCAATATTTGCAATCATTATAGTCTTTTCCATATCAAAACCATTAGCAATACCATAAGTAAATGCTCCATGGAATATATCCCCTGCTCCTGTAGTATCTACAGCATTAACTTTTAATCCTGGCATTATTTTAATTTGATTTCCTGCTTGATACAATGCCCCATGTTCTTCTAAAGTTACAACAATAGTTGAATTTGGATATTTATTTTGTAATTTATTATAAATATTTACTAAACTTTGGGGTTTTGTATAATCAAATTTTAATCCTGTTACTGTTTCGGCAAAGCCTTTAGAACAAACTATATATTTAATATATTTACATAGCTCCAATAATTCTTGAGTTACTCTTCCAGCATCAATTATTGTAATTGCTTCTGGAAATTTAGTTATAGCATTTTGACTAGCACCATAATCATGACCATCAGTAAGAATTATATCTGGAACAAATTCATAATTATATTTTTTTAATGGTGGGTGTTCAGTTGCTACATTAAATACAGTTCTTAAACCATTTTTCTTATTAACCATAATAAAAGAAAATGATGTATCTTTATCATAACTAGTCTCTATATAATCAGTATTTACTCTTACATCTTGAAACTCTTTTTTAATTTTAGTTCCATAATCATCACTACCAACATTGGTAGCAATAACTGTATCTACTCCCCACTTTCCAAGCACATATGCAGCATTAGAAGCTGGACCTCCACCAGATGAATATTTTTCACTAAAACGATATTTACTATTTTCAGTAGGATAATCATCAACTGGAACAGTCATATCCCAACTTGTATGTCCTATACATAAAACTTTCATTACATCAAATCCTTTCAATTAACTAATTTATTGGGCATTTTTACTTAAAATCACTTTAACGTTCATACTTTTACCATAATTAGCGGATTGATCATAACCTTGATTTAGATAAGTTAAAGTAAAAGTCCAATTTTGTAAAGTTGCATTAGTAGTTGAAGTAGAACTTATAGCATAACTACTAGCAACAGTAAATAATCCCGTTTTATTCGTTATATCAAAACCTGCAACTCCATTATATGTACCATAAGTTAATCCAGATATATTAGTTATAGTATTATCACCTTGTCTTATAGTTAGTATTACTTCTGGTGAATTATCTACAATATAATTTAAAGTATTATTTGTTATATTAAAATAAACATAATATGTATAATTAGCAGTATTATTTGTTGAATTTGCTTTTAGTGATGCGCTATATGTAGTACTATCTACATAATTAGCACCACCTTCTGGTAATGTTGTAGGTGTTGCATTAATAACTAAATCTTCTCCATCAATAAATCTAAATTCATCAGTAGTATCACTACCCATAGTTACATTATTTCCAGCTTCATTAATACTTGCTGCTAAATAAGAATAAGTAATTCTTATTATTAAAACTAAAAAAGTACCAATTATTAAAACACTTAAGAAAAATAATACTTTATCAGTTTTTATTCT
>CALVKC010000066.1 GCA_944332505.1 uncultured Bacilli bacterium | reverse complement strand
TAACATTTATATCATTCTTTCCTGGTATGATAGCATTTATGATGGGAATAACAACAACACCAATACTTTCAATAGTACCATTTTTAAACTTTACATTGATATTTACAGATATAAACAATGGAACAATTAATTTATTAAATATTGGTTTAATGGCAATATCTACAATTATTTATATAAGTTTAGTATTTGCACATATTATAAAACAATATAAATCAGAAAAAGTATTATTCGCAAAATAGAAAGGAATTTTAAAATGGATATAATAATAGAAATAATATTTATAATATTGACACTTGCTTTTAGTAGCATATATACAAAAAAAGATTCTAAAGGTTCAAGAAAAGTATTTGCTATTGCATTTATATTAATATTAGCATTGTGCTTTATATTCTCAATAGTTCAAATATTAACAATATTAAATTTATTTGAATTTACAAGAAACTATACACCTTTAGAAATAACAACAACTTTATCAGTAATGTACTGGATTGCATTTGCATTTAGAAATTCTAAATTCTGGGATAAAGTTACAGGATAAAATTTATAAAATATTCTATATTTAGCAATAAGTATAGAATATTTTTTTGCTAATTAATGAGAATAATTATCAAATATGCTATAATAATACAGAATAAATAAAAATGAGGTGCGAAGATATGAAAAAAATATTAATTGTGGAAGATGATACAAGTATAAGTGAAGAATTAAAAAATCTATTAGATAACGCAGGATATAATGGAGTAATTTTAAAAGACTTTGAAAACTCTTATGAAGAAATAAAAAGAGAAAATCCAGATTTGATATTACTTGATATAAATATACCAAAATTGAATGGAGAAATGCTATTACAAAAAATAAGAAAAGAAAGTAATGTACCAATTATAATGGTTACTAGCAAAAATACGGAAACAGATGAAGTATTATCATTAAGTTATGGTGCAAATGATTATATAACAAAGCCATATAATCCAACAATTTTATTGTTAAGAATAAATAATTTGTTCAAAAGAATAGAAAACAAAAACGACATATTAACTTATAATGATTTAACTGTTGATCCAAAAAAAGGAATTATTAAAAATGATAAAGAAGAACTAATTTTAACAAAAAATGAAATGATTATATTTACATTTTTGTTAGCAAATAGAGGAAATATTGTAACAAGAGATGATTTAATGACTGATTTATGGAATAACGATTCATATATTAATGACAATGCTTTAAATGTAAATATAAGCAGATTAAGAACAAAATTAACTGACTTTGGTTATGAGGATGCAATAGAAACAAGAAAAGGTCAAGGATATATCTTAAAATAAATTTTGAAAGGAACGGAAAATGAGATTTAGTAAGTATTTAAAAAATAATTATTTAATAATATTACTATTTATTGTAATCATTGCAATTATAGATTTAATGCTAATAAGTTTTAAGACAAATAATCAGGCAATAGTTGGAGTAACAGTTACAGCAGTTTTAGGATTTATCTTATATCTAATTTATGATTTTTATAGAAGAAAAAAGTTTTATGATAAATTCATAAATGATTTAGACTTATTAGATAAAAAATATTTAATTACAGAAATGATAGAAAAGCCAAATTTCTATGAGGGCGAAATCCTATATGATGCTTTATACGAAATAGATAAATCTATGGCAGAAAAAATAAAAGAATACAGCTTAAATATACAAGATTTTAAGGAATATATAGAAATGTGGATACATGAAGCAAAACTTCCACTTGCTTCTTTAAATTTAATAGTACATAACCACAAAGAATTGTCAGACAAAAAAATAACAGAGCAATTAAAAAGGTTAGATGATGATATTGAGCAGGTTTTATATTATGTAAGAAGTGAAAATGCTGAAAAAGATTATTTAATTAAAGAAACAGAGATAGCAAAAGTTATTTCAAATGTTGCTATAAAAAATAAAGATATATTGTTGGAAAATAATATTGATTTTGAAGTAGAAGTGGGAAATACAAAAGTTCTAACAGATTCAAAATGGCTTGAATTTATAGTAAATCAAATTGTAAGTAATAGTATTAAATACATAAGAAATGATGTGGAGCATTTGATAAAAATAACAACTGAAGAAAACAATAAAAATGTTATTTTAAAGATATATGATAATGGAATTGGAATTTCAAAGAGTGATATTCCAAAAGTATTTGATAAAACATTTACAGGAAATAATGGAAGAAAAATTGAAACATCAACAGGCATGGGCTTGTATATCTCAAAACAATTATGCAAAAAATTAGGACACAAAATTACAGTAGATTCCAAAGAAAATGAATATACAGAAGTGTCTATATTATTTAATAAAAACGATTTTTTGAATGTAGCAAAATAACATTACAAAATTGTAATGTTTAGTAATTTTAGAAGAAGGACAAATAAAAACAAATCCTCTATAATGAAAATGAAAGGAGAGATGAAAGATGTCAAACATTTTAAAAATTGATAAAGTAGAAAAATATTATGGTAGTAAGTCAAGTTTAACAAAGGCTTTAGACAATTTATCATTTGAAGTAGATAAAGGTGAATTTGTTGCAATTATGGGAGCATCAGGAAGTGGTAAAACAACACTTTTAAACTGCATATCTACAATTGACAAAGTAACATCAGGACACATTTTCGTTGGAGGAGAAGATATTACAAAATTAAAAGGAAATAACTTAAATAAATTTAGGAGAGAAAAATTAGGATTTATATTCCAAGATTTTAATTTATTAGATACATTAACTGCTTATGAAAATATATCATTAGCACTTTCTATTCAAAATAAAAGTGCAAAAGAAATTGAAAAAAGGGTAAATGATGTAGCAACTAAATTAGGAATAAAAGACGTATTACAAAAGTATCCTTATCAAATGTCAGGAGGGCAAAAACAAAGAGTTGCATCAGCAAGAGCTATTATAACAGATCCACAAATCGTTTTAGCTGATGAACCAACAGGGGCATTAGACAGCAAGTCATCAAGAATGTTACTAGAAAGTTTTGATTACCTAAATGAAAAATTAAACACAACAATTTTGATGGTTACACATGATAGTTTCTGTGCTTCTTATGCAAGTAGAGTAACATTTATAAAAGATGGTAAAGTATTTAATGAAATCATAAAAGGTAACAGTTCAAGAAAGGATTTCTTTGACAAGATTATAGATGTTGTAACCTTGCTTGGAGGTGAGGAAAATGACAACTATTAAATTGTCTTTTAGAAATATAAAAAAGAGTTTTAAAGATTATGCAATATATTTCTTTACTTTAATATTAGGTGTTGCGATATTTTATGTATTTAACAGTATAGAAAGTCAAACTGTACTATTAGATGTAACAAATAGCACACATGAAGTTATAGATTTGATGACGAATATGTTATCAGGAGCAAGTGTATTTGTGGCATTTATTCTAGGATTTCTAATAATATATGCAAGTAGATTTTTAATAAAAAGAAGAAATAAAGAATTTGGTATATATATGCTTTTAGGTATGAGTAAAAGAAAAATATCTATGATACTATTCTTTGAAACAATCTTAATTGGTATTATATCATTAGCTGTTGGGTTAGGACTTGGAGTATTGCTTTCACAACTTATGAGTATGTTAGTTGCAAATATGTTTGAAGCAGATATGACAAAATATGAATTTATTTTTTCAAGTCAAGCATGTATTAAAACAATAATATATTTTGGAATAATGTACGTCATTGTAATGTTATTTAATACAGTAAATATTGGAAAATGTAAATTAATTGATTTAATACAAACAAATAAAAAGTCTGAAAAAGTAAAAATGAAAAATCCAATGCTTTGTACCATAGTATTTATCATATCAGCCATAGCTCTAGGATATGCTTATTATATGGTAACAGGTGGAATAAATGAAACAATTAAGACTCCAGAAGATATATTTAAGCCAATTGTAATTGGAGCAGTATCTACATTTTTTATATTCTGGTCTTTATCAGGGCTAATTTTAAAAATAGTAACAAGTATGAAAAATTTGTATGTAAAAGGATTAAATACTTTTACATTTAGACAATTAAGTAGTAAGATAAACACAACAGTATTTTCAATGACAATAATTTCTTTAATGTTATTTGTAACGATTTGTGTGTTATCAAGTGCTTTATCACTTAAAAATTCAATGACTGCAAATTTAGATGAACTAGCACCAGCAGATATTCAATTAGAAAAAAGAGTATTAAATGAAGATTGGCTAGATCAAGGGTATAATGAAGAACAAATAAAAAATTCTAAATTAAGTATTAGAGAAATATTAGAAAAGTTTGATTTTAACATAGATTCTTATTTAGAAGAAAGTGTAGAATACAATCTTTATCAAACAGAAGAATTAACATTTGGAGATACATTAGGAGATAATTGGGAAACAATAAAAAATACTTATACTTCACTAATCCCTTATAATGTAGCAGATGATATTATGACAATAAGCGATTATAATAAAGTTGCTAAATTTTATGGGAATGAAGAGTATACAATAAATGAAGATGAATATATAATTGTTGCAGATTATGACTCAATGATTGAAATAAGAAATGTAGCGTTAAAAGATAATCAAGAAATAACTGTTTTTGGACATACATTAAAACCAAAATATAATGAATGTCAATATGGCTTTGTAGAAATGGCAAGTAATCATATAAATTCAGGAATTATAATAGTTCCAGATGATATAGTAGATGATAATTATATTGTTTATAACTCTATAATTGGAAATTACTATACAGATTCATTAGATGAACAAAGAGAGATTCAAGAACAAATTAAAAATTTAGTAAATAATCCAATTTCATTAGAATATAACTTGCCTTCAATAAATAGTAAAGTTGATATAAGTGAGGCAAGTATAGGAATAGGAGCATTAGTAACATTTTTAGGACTATATCTAGGAATCGTATTTTTAATAGCAAGTGTTGCAATCCTTGCTTTAAAAGAACTAACAGAAAGTACAGATAATAAAGAAAGATATAATATGCTACGAAAATTAGGGGCAGATGAAAAGATGATAAATAAATCATTATTTAGACAAATTGCAATATTCTTTATGTTCCCATTGTTAATAGCAATTATTCATTCAATCTTTGGAATAACATTTTGTAGTTATATAATAGAAACATTTGGAAACGAACAGCTATTACCATCAATTATTATGACAGCAATATTTATAGTAGTATTTTATGGAGGATATTTCTTAATAACTTATTTATCTAGTAAGAATATTATAAAGGAGAACAGAAATGCCAGAGAATATTAATTGGAATGGAGTAATACAAAGCATAACAGACTTTTGGCTTCCGTTATTAGGCTGGATAATTGGAATAATATTGGTAATTGCAATTGTTTTTATAGTAAAGAAAATAAAAAAGAAAAAGGAAGAAAATATATATAAGCTAAAATAAGGATTTAAAAGGTTAGTTTTATGACTAATCTTTTAAATTACAAAAATGTAAGAAGATTGTAAGGTAAAATAATAGCAAGATAGATAGTAAAATGATATAATATAGAAAATACTTTATTTAGGTATTAATTAAATCAAGGCAATAGTTAATATAACTATATACTAATTATATTTACTTGTAAAAGTTAAATAACTATGCAAGAAATCGCACAGAAATTAATTGATGCTTATGGAAAAGGAGAATGAGTTATGAGCTTAATAGGAAACATCTTATGGTTTATTTTTGGAGGCTTATTTAGTGGAATTTCATGGGTGTTATCAGGGATTATTTGGTGTATAACAATTGTTGGAATTCCATATGGTTTACAATGCTTTAAATTTGCATCAATGTCGTTTGCACCCTTTGGAAAGGAGATTGAATATGGAGGAGGAGTTCCATCATTATTTGCCAATATAATTTGGATTATCTTCTTTGGTATTCCTATGGCAATAGAGAATTTCATATTTGGTTGTATTTGGTGCATTACGATTGTTGGAATACCTTTTGGACTTCAATTTTTTAAGATTGCAAAACTTGCTTTAGCACCATTTGGGGCAAGAATCATTTAAAAAGTAACAATGAAATTTTGGAATTTTAAAACATCAATTTGAGATTTGTGTGATTTTTAAAGGGAGGGTAGCAGATGCTATCCTCTTATTTTCTTTTGCTATCTTACAAAAATGTAAGTTAATGAACAGAAAAATGTGATATAATTATTCTGGAGGTTAAAATCATGCAAAGAATTTTAATAGTAGAAGATGATAAAAAATTAAGAAAAGAATTAGAAACATTTTTGACTAAACATGGTTTTATTGCAAAAGG
>CALVKC010000065.1 GCA_944332505.1 uncultured Bacilli bacterium | reverse complement strand
TTATGCTAAAATAGAAGTGATAGTAGATAAACAAGATATTAAATTAAGTATGATATCTGCTATAAGCATCCTTCGGAGCATTGAGTATAATAATAATATAATAGCCAATTTATTAGAAGATGACGTATTAAATTATGCAGAAGAAGAGATGGATATATTTAATACCAATGGAAAAGATAATGAAACGATATTAATAGATCCGGACGATTACAATCCAGTAGAAGAAACAGTACCGGACACAGATTTAATAAATTAAGAAAGGTGAATAATATGGGATTATTTAATAAGATTAAAGATATATTATTTGAAGATGAAGAAGTAGAAGAAAATGACACTTTAAAAATAAAAGAAGAAAGAAAAGAAGACAAAAAGCCGATAGCAGAAAAGATTGAAATACCAAAAACAGAAACTCATACTAAAGTTGAAGAACCAAAGGAAAGAGAAGTAACAAGAGAACAACCAAAAGTAACTAGGGAAACACCTAACTATGATACTTTAAATGAAAGAGATTTATTTAAATCAGAAAACACATTTCCATTTCCTGATTTTGATGAAGAAGAATTTTCAACTACAATGAATTATCAACAAAAAAAGAGTTCACCAACTAATGTATTAGAATATGAAAAGAAGAAAAAACTAGAAAAGAGATATGATTTTGGTAGATATGAAAGAACAGAAACAAAAGAAGTAGTAGAAAGGAAAAAATTTAAACCTTCTCCAATAATATCTCCGGTATATGGAATATTAAATGAAGATTACAAAGTAGAAGACATCAAAGACGTAACTGAAGAAAATAGACAAAACAACTTAGATATAGAAAGTGTTAGAAAAAAGGCTTTTGGAGAAGTAGAAATACTTGAAGAACCAAAAGAAACAGTATATGAAGAAACAGTAACAGTAAAATTAAAAGAAAATGAAGCAGAAAAACAAAAGAAAGTAAAAACAATTGATGAATTACTAGAAGATACAGCAGATATTGAAATAAAGATGGATAAAAAAGAAGACAAATCTTCTGATGAATTAGATGATTATAATAAAATAGATGAAGAATTAGAAGAAATAATGCCAGAGAAAAATAAAGAACAAGAAGAGGAAGATGATGATACATTAGAAAATGATCTATTTGATTTGATCGATTCAATGTATGACAACAGAGAGGATGGTGATTACTAGTGGAATTTTGGTTAACTTTTTTACCATTAGTTATTTATATATTGTTAATAATATTATTAGTAGTAGGCATAATTTTAGGAATAAAAACTATAATAACAATGAACAAAGTTGAAAAAGTAGTTGACAATGTAAATGAAAAAGTAGAATCATTAAACAATGTATTTAACTTAATAGATTTTACAACTGATAAGATTGCAGCATTTACAGATAGAGTAGTTGATGTAGTTGGTTCAGTAGTTAGTAAATTATTATTTAGAAAAAATAGAAAGAAGGATGATTATGAAGAAAAATAGTGGTATTTCTAAATTTGTGGCGGGGGCTTTAGTTGGAGCAGGACTAGGAGTTTTATTTGCTCCAAAGTCTGGTAAAGAAACAAGAGCAGACATTAAGAAAAAGTTAGATGAAATTATTGAACAAGCAAAGACATTAAAAGCTGAAGATGTAAAAAAAATGATACTAAAAAAAGTAGATGAAATACAAAAAGAACTAAAAGACTTAGATAAAGAAAAAGTACTAAAAATAGCTAAACAAAAAGCTAAGAAAATCCAAAAAAAGGCTGAAGATCTATATAAATTAGCAGTTGAAAAAGGAACACCGGTATTAGAAAAAACAACTAAGGAATTAAAAGAAACAACAGCAAATGCATTAAAGAAAATAGTTGATAAACTAGAAGAAGAATAAGACTCCGATTATGGAGCCTTTTTAAATTGAATAAAAATGAATAATTTGATATAATTAATACAGGTGAGAAAATTTAAATGGACGCAAAAAAAATAGGTGAGCAGAACAACTCATATTATATGTTAGATCAACATGAAGAAGATTATTATAAGTATTTAATTAGTAATTTAAACATATTACAAAATGGTGAAATAATAACAATATCATTTAGAAAAGATAGAGAAGGAAAAATAATAGCAAGAGGAATGCTAGCTGTAGATAGTAAAACACTTACATTTTCTTCGGAAATAGAAACAATTGATGATATAAATACAGAAATATATACTATATTAATGAATGGTTATAATGAAAGTATCTATTCAATTGATAAATATATATTAAATGAAAGTGATATAACAAATATATGTAAAATGGGAAAAAATCCAGTAGCAATAAAAAGTATTGCTTTATTTAATACTGAAAAAGTAAGTAGATAAATTTCATATCAATTTCACAATTAGAATATATAATAAGATTTGGTGATGTTATGAATGTTTTAGTAGTAGATGATGAAAAGCTAATAAGAGATGTTATAAAAGAATATCTATTATTAGAAAAAATGAAAGTTATTGAAGCCGAAAATGGTGAAGATGCTATTGAAAAAGTAAAAAATAATGATTTTGATATAATTATTATGGATATTATGATGCCTAAAATGGATGGTTATACAGCATGTCGAGAAATAAAAAAGATAAAAGATGTACCATTTATTATGCTATCTGCTAGGGGAGAAGAATACGACAAATTAATAGGATTTGATTTAGGAATAGATGATTATGTTACAAAACCATTTAGTCCAAAAGAATTAGTAGCAAGAATTAAAGCAATAACTAAAAGAAAAGAAACCAAAGAAGATATATATCAAATTGCAGGAATAAAATTAGATAACATTGCTCATGATGTATACATAGATAACAAAAAGATTTATTTAACACCCAAAGAATACGATTTATTAAAATATTTTATTGATAACAAGAACATAGCATTATCACGTGAAAATTTATTAAGTAACATATGGGGTTATGATTTTTATGGTGATGATAGAACTATAGATACACATGTAAAAACTTTGAGAAAGCATTTAGGAAAGTATAAAAATATGATAGTAACGGTTCGGGGAATGGGATATAAGTTTGAATATGAAGAAAAAAAGAAAGACTAGTATTCAAGCAAAGACATTAATATATTTGCTTGTTTTTAATGTTGTAATAATTTTACTATTATGGATATGTCAAGCATGGATATTCGATTTTTATTATGAAAAAGAACAAATATCAAATATGGACAATATTGTAGCATCAATAAAAGATGCTAATGAAAATGAATTAGATAGTTTATTACAAGACATATCATATCAAAATGAAGTATGCATATTAGTAATAGATGACTATGGTAAATATAGTAGTTATAATACAAATATGAAAGGTTGTGCTTTAAAGAACGAAAACACTAAAGTGCAAGAATTAATGGTTAATTTTATTAATGCTGATGCTGATTTTAAAGCATATCAATTTGTTAATGATGACAAACAAGTTGCGGCATTATTATATGGTTTAAAAAACAACAATCAATATACATTTTTATATTCCAATCTAGAAGATATATCTGATTTTACATTAATAATTAAACAACAACTTATGTATGTATGTTTTTTAGGTATTTTTGTAGCAGTAACAATATCAATATTTTTATCTACTAAACTAACAGATCCAATTGCAGAAATAACTAAAAAAGCAAAAAAATTAGGAAATGGCAATTACAATGTTGAATTTAAAGAATCAGGAATTAAAGAAATAGATGAACTTGCTCAAACGCTAACTCAGGCTCAAAAAGAAATGGCTAAAACGGATGAACTTAGAAGAGATTTAATGGCTAATGTTTCACATGATTTAAAAACCCCATTAACAATGATTAAAGCTTATGCTGAAATGATTAAAGATATTTCATATAAAGATAGAAAGAAAATGAATGAACACTTAGATATTATAGTAGATGAAACAGATAGACTTACAGTATTAGTTAATGATATATTAGATTTATCAAAAATGCAATCTAATGCTGATACATTAAAATTAGAAAAATTTAACTTAGCGGAAGAAATAAAATCAATTATAAATAGATATCAAATAATAAAAGAAACAGAACAATACACATTTAATGTTGAAATGCCTGAAGAGATATGGATAAAAGCAGACAAGAAAAAAATTAATCAAGTTATATATAATTTAATTAACAATGCAATAAACTATACTGGAGATGACAAACAAGTTACAATTAGAGTCACCAAACAAAAAAGAAGTTATTTAGTAGAAATAATTGATACTGGAAAGGGAATAAAAGAAGAAGAAATACCATATATATGGGATAAATATTATAAAAGTGATAAAAAACATCAAAGAAATGTTGTATCCACAGGATTAGGATTATCAATAGTAAAACAAATATTAGAATTACATGACTTTGAATATGGTGTCAAATCAGTGTTAAAAAAAGGCTCAACATTCTATTTTAAAATTAAAATATAATTATTTCATACATCCAACACAAAAACTTCATAATCCTTTAGTATGATTAAAATGTAATAAAGGAGGGATGCCAATAAGTTAGAAAAAAGTAATACAATATTACAAACTATACACAATTAACATATAAACTCAAAACTCACACTTTTTAAAAGGAAGACGATTAATTCTTCCTTTTTGTTTTTAGATTAAAATATCGTCAAAAAACAGAATTTTTGACGATATTAAAAAAATTCAGACAAAAATGGCCTTTTTTGGCGGAATTAACAAAATACATGACAAAATGTCATATATTAATTTAATATTGATTTAGGATATGGTTTCCTAATATCTGTCCTTCCAACTAAATAATCAATTGAAGTATTATAAAAGTTTGCTAAAATATTAATCTTTTCTAAGGGAATAATTTGTATACCTAATTCATATTTAGAATATTGTTGTTGAGTAGTATTTAATACTTTAGCAATATCACTTTGAGTTAAAGATTTATCTTCTCTTATTTCTTTTAATCTATTTATATACATTATTAATCACTAAACATATTTTCTTATACATCTAATTAAATGTAATGCATTTACTTCTTATTAGATGTAAAAATAATTATTTAATTATTAATAATTATAAAATATAATTGGTGATTAATATGAAAAATAAAAAAAGAAATTTAATAACATTTAGTACATTATTAGTAATAGTAGTAGGAGTATATTTATTAATACCAAAAACAAAAGAAGAAGTAGATGATAAAACAAAACCAAATGTAAATACAAATGGGTTTTTAACTTTAATGTTAGAACAAGATGATGGAACTTATAAAAAATCTTCTGCTAGTACATGGCCGGGGGATGGTTATGCTTTTAATAATGAACTATCCGGTTGTGAAAGAGGTGGAGAATTAGTATATGATAGAGAAACAAATATAGTAAAATTAATAAGTAGTGGATCAGATAAATGTTATGTTTATTTTGATAAATATAATGTAGCAAAGATAACTAATGTAACAAATACTAAAACAACAAATAGTGTAACTTTAACAGTAACAACAGATGCTGGAGAAAACCCAATAGAAAAATATTACTTTAGTAAAGATGATGGACAATCATATGAAGAAAGTACAAGTAATACTTATACATTTAGTAACTTAAATTATGGAACAACATACAAATTTAAAGTATATGCCAAAGATACATTAGGATATGAAACAAATGAAGAAAGTATAGAAGTAACAACAAATGCTTATGTAAATCCAACAGTAAATAATGTAACAGTAACAGATACAACAACAAATTCAATAAGTATAAGAGTAAGTGCAAGTGGAGGAACAAATAGTGTAGCAACATATTACTATTCAATAAATAATGGAGCATACTCAAGTAGTAGCAGTAATACCAAAACATTTACAGGATTAAGTAAAGGGACAACATACACAATAAAAGTATATGTAAAAGATACAAACGGAGTAGATTCAAGTGTAAAAACAACAAGTGCTGAAACAGAAAGTTTAACATATATATGTACAACAGGGACAAATTTAGCAACATGTATAAAAAATCAATATACTTCTCAAGGTTCAAATGGTTTATATTATCACACAAGTAGTTTAGCAAATAGTGCAGCAGATAATTCATATAGATATGCCGGAGCAAATCCAAATAACTATGTATGCTTTGGAAGTGATGCAAGCACATGCCCAATTGATAACTTATACCGAATCATCGGAGTATTTGGTAGTGAAGTAAAACTAATCAAATCAACAAGTTATGGAAATTACTATTGGAGTGGTTCAAGTTCAAATCAGAGTAATACATGGAGTAGTAGCACATTGAATACAGGAACATTAAATAGAACATACTTAAGTGGATTAAGTGCAACATGGAGTAATAAAATAGCAACGCATACATGGTATGTAGGAGGATATTCAACATATAGTGCAACCCCAAAAACATGGTATAATGCAGAAAGTAGTGGAACAACATATAGTGCAAAAATAGGATTAATGTATGTAAGTGATTA
>CALVKC010000064.1 GCA_944332505.1 uncultured Bacilli bacterium | reverse complement strand
AATGAATTAGTAATAAGTGGTCACTATTTATAAAAGTAGTAGCCACTTTTTTAATTAGTATTAAAAGAACTTTTATATATGAGTAGCCACTTCTACTTATAAAAGTAGTCATTTTTGCAAGTACAAAAATAGTAAGACACCACTATTTCATCCTTATTTTATCAAGGATAAATAAATTTGTGGTGTCGTTGTCCTTATGCCCATTAAAAATATGTAGTGTTTTTACTATGAAAAATGTATCAAAAATAGCAAAAGTGGCTACTCTTAATTTTATTTATTAAAAGGTTTTGAAAGAAAACTATTATGTTTAATGCTCAAACAAAAAGTAAAATCTTGTTTTTTAACAAAATTTAAAAAAGGGGTTGACAGCTCTTCAAGATAATGATATATTATGTTCATCAAGCAAAAGAGGTGGTACCACCCCAAATAAGAAAGAAGGGATTGTATGTCAGACAAAGAAAGACAAGAAGTAATTAATTTATTTAAAAACAATATTAAAGGATACATTGCAATCAATGATATTCAAGAAGCCATAACAAGCATTACATATTTATTTTGGAACAAAAAGTATTTAGAAAAATCTAAATTAGATTTAGCAAACATAGATAGTATTGAATCTTATCTATTACAAGGAAAAAAAGACAGCAATGATTTTTTATGGAACATTTATAATAGCATTAGACCATGTATGGTTGAATCAAATTTATATAACATTTTTAACTATTTGAATAATTTATCAGAAGAAAAGATTATAGATATTATTTGTGAAGACTATAGTATATATTCAAGATATAATATTTCAACTCCTAATTCAATAAATGAATTAGCATATCAAATATTAGAAAGTAATGATAATAAGGAAATACTTGATATATGCTCGTTTACAGGTAATTTCTTAACTTACTATGCTAGAAAGAATAAAAACTATAATTTTACTGGTATAGAAATTAATGCTAGAAGTAATGTTATTGCCCAAGAAAAAATGAATGCTTTAAGAGTACATAATAATTTAATTAATGATAATGTGTTTAAACAAGATTTCAAAAAGAAATTCGATAAAGTTTTTTGTAATTTTCCTTTTGGATTAAAATTAAATAAATCTGATTATAATTTGATTAATAATCTTAATAGTGAAATAAAATATGAATTTAATAGTAGGATTTCTTCATGTTGGGCTTTTGTTAATTCAGTAATTAATTCTTTATCAAAAGATGGTAGAGCAGTAATTGTTATGACAAATGGAGACTTATTTAAACTACCAGATCAAGAATATAGAAAATTACTTGTAGAAAATGGCTATGTTGAAACTGTAATTTCATTACCAGAAAGATTATTTGCCAATACAGGCATTCCGATAACATTACTTATCTTAAGTAAAAATAATAAAAGTATTAAATTTATTAATGCAGAAAAAATGCTGTCTAATCAAATTTTTCATAGACATATTAATGAATTAAATGTTGAAGAAATTATGAATGAATATAATTCTTTAAACAATGCCAAAAATTCAAAAATTGTTAGTAATGATAAAGTGGCAAATAATAATTACAGTTTATATGTACAAAACTATATGGAAATAGAAAATATTGAAGTTAAAAATCCTAAAAAATTAAATGATGTATGTAAGGAAATTTATAGAGGTTACCAAGTTTCTTCAAATGAGATTAATCAATACTCAATCAATTTTGATGGTAGTGAAGAATATCAAATCGTTAATATTACAAATATTAATGATGGTGTTATTGATTCTAATTTGACTAAAATTTATCTTGATACTGATAAACTTAATAAATATGTTTTACATGATAAAGATTTATTAGTTACATCAAAGGGAACAATATCAAAATTTGCAGTAGTAGAATTAAAGAAAGATGAAAATTTAGTTCCAAGTGGTAATTTTACAATATTAAGATTAGATAAAAACATAATAAATCCGTATTATTTAAAAATATTTTTTGAAAGTAATAAAGGAAAAATTATCATTAACTCAATTAAAAGTGGTGGAGTATTGCCTGCTATTAATTTAAGTCAGCTTAAAACAATAAATATCCCAGTTCCACCTCTTGAAGAACAAATTAAAGTAGTTAATAGATATTTAGCAAAAACAGATGAAATAAAAATAGTTAAAGATAAATTAAGGAAATTGAAAGAAAACCTTACGGATATTGCAAACGAGGAGTTTTAATAGGAGGGAAGTACATGTTGGATTATACTGAATTAGAAAAGATAATTGACAAATTTAGAGAAGAACTAACATTGGCAAATAGAACAAGCAAAGAAGAGCTGGAAAACTTCCTAACTAAGCATAATATTGTTTTAAAAAATGAAGATGATAGTTATTCATATTGTGATATGAAGAATGCACAGATATTAATTGTTGGTCAATTAAATATTAAGATAAAAGATATAAATGGAATTTGTAAAAATCTTGGCATTGAGCCTGATAGATTAGTTTATGTTTCTTATGATGAGGCAACTAATTATCCTTTTGATAATTTAAGGTTTAGTAATAGATATTCAGATGTGATATTTGGAGCAACACCTCATATGGGAAGTGGAATAGATGGAAGTACTAGCATAATCTCTTATTTAGAGAATAATGCTTCCGAATTTCCAAATGTTTTAAGAGCATGTGATAGTAATGGTTTAAATTTAAATAAGACATCTTTAAAAAATGCTTTATTAAATACTAAGTTATATAAAGAATTGGTAGAGGGGACAATTTAATACTAATAAGTGATATAGAAAAAGAAGGATTTATTAAATTTGAAGAAGAAAAATCAAAAGATGATTATAATCAAGTTATAGAATATGCTTATATATCTAAATTAAAATATAGAAATGGTAGAGTTGACCCATAATTAAAAGCAAAATATAAAAAATAAAAACAGAGAAAAAAGTTGATAACATAATGAATATTGTTTTTACCATGTCAAAAGTCACCAAACTTTAACAAAACTTAGTAATTTATGGTAAAATAATTATATATGTTAGTGAGTTTGTTTGGAAGGATTTGTTGTTTATGTTGGATGATAAAAAAAGTTTAAGTGAAACAGAAATAAGAACTAGATACATTACTCCTGCACTTGTTAAAGCTGGATGGAGTTATAACAATATACACGAAGAAAAATCTTTTACTGATGGTCGTGTAATTGATGAGGGTAAAGGTCAATATTCAAGAGGAGTTAGAAAAAGAACTGACTATCTTTTGACCTATAATTCAAGTTATATTGCTATTATTGAAGCCAAAGATAATAATCATGCTATTGGTTTTGGTATGCAACAATCTATTGAATATGCCAAAATGTTAGATGTTCCATTTGCTTTTTCTTCAAATGGAGATGGCTTTATAAAAAAGAATATGTTAACCGGAAAGGAAACAGAAATTGGATTAGATAATTTTCCTACTCCAGAAGAATTATGGCAAGAGTATATGAATTGCTCAAATATTACTGAGGAACAAGAACGAATTATAAAAGAACCGCTATATCCTTCAAAATATCCACCAAGATACTATCAACAAATTGCTATTGAAAGAACTCTTAAAGCAGTTGCAAAAGGTCAAAATAGAGTATTGCTTGTTATGGCAACTGGAACAGGAAAAACATTTACTGCCTTCCAAATAATTTATAGATTATGGAAATCTAAACTAAAAAAAAGAATTTTATTTCTTGCTGATAGAAATATTTTGATTGACCAAACAATGGTTAATGACTTTGCACCTTTTAAAGGAGCAATGACAAAAATAAAAGGTAAATATGATCCTTCATATGAAATATATTTAGGATTATATCAACAACTAAAAGGCTCTGATGGTAGACCAGATTTATATAAAAAATTTCCTCAAGACTTCTTTGATTTAATTGTTATTGATGAATGTCATAGGGGTAGTGCTGCCGAAGATTCTTCATGGAGAGAAGTATTATCGTACTTTGGAACCGCTACTCAAATAGGCTTAACTGCAACACCTAAAAATGAAAAGACAATTCATAATTATGAATACTTTGGAGAACCCGTTTACACTTATTCATTAAAACAAGGAATAGAAGACGGCTTTTTAGCTCCTTATAGAGTATTAAGAGTAGGTCTTGATAAAGATATAGAAGATATTATTGTAAAAAAAGGTACTCTTAATACTGATGGAGAAGAAGTTGAAGAAGGCGTTTATGGCGGAACAGACATTAATAAAAAATTAGTTTTACCAGAAAGAGATAAATTAGTCGCAAAAATAGTAACAGATTATTTAAAAGATACAAATAGAAGAATGGATAAAACAATCTTCTTCTGTGTTGATGAAGAACATGCCGATAGAATGAGAAGAGAACTAATTAACCAAAATCTTGATATGGTAGAGCATGATGATAGATATATCATGAGAATTACTGGATCAGATGCCATAGGTAAAATGCAACTAGATAACTTTATTAATCCAAGAAAAAAATATCCAACAATAGTAACTACTTCTAAACTTCTTACAACTGGAGTAGATGCAAAAACTTGTAAATTAATAGTTATAGATACGAATATCAAAAGTATGGTTGAATTTAAACAAATAATAGGTCGTGGAACTCGTATATCAGAAGAATTTGATAAATATGCATTTACTATTATTGATTTTACTGGGGCAACTGAATTGTTTAAAGATCCAAAATTTGATGGGGATATTGAAGTAACTCCTGTTATATTAACAACTTCCGATGATGATAATGATACAAATCCATATAGCATTGAAGATAAAAAAATACCGGTTGATCCAAATGATGTAATACCAGCTGAAAGAAGAAAAGTAAAACCAAAGATTGTTTTACCTAATGAACAAGTAAGAGAATTATATAGACAGCAAAAATTAATTAATGAACATGGAGAATTAATTACAGAAAACTTTACTCAGTTTGTTAAAAATAAGATTACAGAAGATTATGCAACTTATTCCATTTTTAAAGAATATTGGGATAAAGAAGATATGAAACAAACTATTATCAAAGCATTAGAAGAAAAAGACATTTATCTTAATATTCTTGAAGAAGAAGTCGGTGAGGAATATGATCCATTTGATTTATTAGTTCATGTTGCTTATGGTAAAAAAGCCCTTACTAGAAGTCAAAGAGCAAGACAAGTTAAACAAAGCGATTATTTTGAAAAATATGGAGAACAAGCAAGAGAAGTATTATCAATTATTCTTGATAAATACGTAGATGGTGGAATAGAAGAATTAGAAAACCCTAATATTTTAAATATTCCAGAACTAGAATCATTTGGAACAGTTTATCAAATTATAATGGTAATATTTATGGGATTACAAAATTTTCAAAAAGCGTTATCAGAAATGAAACATAATTTATATAGTTTGGAGGCTTAAAAATGGCAATTAATATGAAAAATATCAGACAAACAATGAGAAAAGATGATGGTGTAAATGGTGATGCTCAAAGATTAGAGCAAACCATTTGGATGATTTTTATGAAATTGTTTGATTCTAAAGAAGATGAATGGGAGATAAAAGCCGGATTACAAAACAAAACTTATGAAAGTGCAATCCCAGAAAAATATAGATGGAAAAATTGGGCATTGGATGAAAGAGGAATGACCGGTGATGAATTAATTGAATTTGTAGAGCAAATGTTTAAAGATTTAAAACAACTACCAGTCAATAATGTTAGAGATAAAATAGTTCATGATGTATTTGCCGATACTCATAACTATATGAAAAATGGAACATTATTAAGACAGGTTATAAATGAGATAAATAAAACAGATTTTAATATTAATACCGAAAGACATGAATTTAATGATATTTATGAAAGTATGTTATCTGAATTACAAAGTGCAGGATCTGCTGGTGAATTTTATACTCCAAGACCAGTTACAGAATTCGTAGTTGAAATGGTTGATCCAAAAGTAAATGAAAGAGTTCTCGATTTTGCCTGTGGAACAGGAGGCTTTCTAACTTGTACTATTGAGCATTATGAAAAAACTGGTCAAATAAATACTGCTGATGATGTTGAAAGTGTTGAAAAAAATATTCAAGGTATTGAAAAAAAACAATTACCTTATACCCTATGTATGACGAATCTACTATTACATGGAATTGATATTCCAAATGTAGAACATAGAAACTCACTTACAGGAGAAGTTTCTGGATTTAGTGATAAAAATCAAGTTGATGTCATTGTAACGAATCCCCCTTATGGTGGAATAGAAGAAGATGGAGTATCATCTAATTTTGCCAAAGAATATCAAACAAAAGAAACTGCTGATTTATTTATGGCATTACTTATGGAAAAACTATCTGATAAAGGAAGAGCAGGAATAGTATTACCAGATAGTATTTTGTTTGGTGATGGAGTTAAAAACAATATTAAATCAAGATTATTAAAAGAATTTAATTTACATACAATAGTAAGACTTCCAGAAGGAGTATTTGCACCTTA
>CALVKC010000063.1 GCA_944332505.1 uncultured Bacilli bacterium | reverse complement strand
ATTTTAGAAATAAATTTTATTCATCATTAAAGAAATCATCAAAGAATTCATCGTCACTAATTACGTTGTCATCTATTATTTTACTTTCACTGTCTATATTTATTATTGGTTTATTTTCATTATTTACAGTTTTTATTTCTTCTTTTGGTGTTTCAACTTTTTCTTTGGAAATCTCTTCTTTTATAAATGGATTAGTATTAAAATCATTAATTGAAGTAAATGAATCCTTTTTATCCTCATTATCTTTTATAAATGGTTTGGTATTAAATTTATTAAATGAAGCAAATGGATCAATTTTATTTATATTTTCTTGTTCAATTTTTGATTTATTTATTTTTGGCATTTCTATTTCTTCATCTATATCAAAGAATTTATTTTTATTAATTTGCTTTTGTTCAGCTTCCTTTCTGTCTAATTCTTTAAATTTATTATCCAAATCTTTCATTAATGCATCAATATCCATATTACCAAAATTATTGTTTTTATATGGAGTTGATGAAAAACCACCGAATGGATTCATTTCTTGTCTTGGCATGAAAGGATTGACATTGTTAAAAGGATTATCAGCCATACTTGCCATTTTTTTGCTCTTTTCATCAGTTACAAACTTTTTTAAATCAAATATTTCTACTCTTCTTTGATTGCGGCTTGGATATGGTTCCTCTTCTCTTTCTATTCCCCAGTTCATTTTAAAATCTGGTTCTAATTTAGTCTTAAATGGGCTCATTCTAAGTCTTATTATTATTGCTTCAAATAACTTCATCTTTTGTAAATCTGTTATTGATATTAAAGGCCTTGTTGCATTTTTATCTTTTTCATCAGTTACCTTTACTTCACCACACATCTTGCTTATTTCTTCTAAGGCTTTCATTTCTGTGCTTATCAAATATACTATATTTCCACAATTACCTTTAATAATTTCAGCAACATTATCACCATAAACATCATTTAATTGTGCAAAATTTTGAATAATAAATGTAAATCTTATATCTCTACTTCTTGCTGCTGATACCATGGCATCTACATCTTTAAGTGGTGGCATATTAGCGAATTCATCTAATATAAAATTTGTTCTTACTGGTAATTTACCACCATTTTCTTGTGCTGCATCAATTAATGTTTCATAACATTGTTTAATAAAAATAGTCATTAAACTATGATAAGTTTTCTTTTCATCGTGAATTATCATAAATATCGCTGTCTTACCATCACCAATTTTTCGCATGTCAAAGTCACTATATGATAACATTTCACTTAATGCTTCACCTGTTGAAAATTTTCTTATTTTTTGCCTAAATGTTGAAAGTTGACCACCTTTTGTATCTGTTGGAGCATTTATTACCGATGAAGCAAATATGTATTCATTTGATGTTTCACCTTTCATATTAAAGTATTCTTTAATATAATTGCTTGTTGCATATCTTTCTTCACCAACTGTACTCATTGCGTTAATACTATTTAAGTTAACTTCTTCTTCTTTGGCATCTTTAAATAAACCTAATGCTAAACCAGAGAAATAGTCCGCAGAAGATTTTTCCCAAAAATCTGATTCTGATTTGTTACTAGGATCATATAATATGTTTAATGCTACGTCATCTAGTAATTCTATTGCTTTGTCTTGATTACCACTTTTATAGTATTTATATGGCAATGTTAGAGGATTCCATGAATTACCTTTTAATGGTTCACGAAAATTTAAAACTATTATATTGTATCCTTTACTACGTAGATACGCGGCACTATATTTATATATTTCACCTTTAGGGTCAGTAATAATCATACTTTCACCTTTTTTAGCAAGTAAGTTTACCATTGGTTTAACTAAACATTCAGTTTTACCACTACCAGTGGAACCTATTACTAAATTGTGATATTCTCCATTATCTACCCACATTTCTTTACCATTGTTTATTAGAGGTATTCCCGCAGCATCCAAAGTATCACTTAAAGGGCTAACCTTTTCTACTTTAGATTGGTTTTTAATGTCTTTTTCACTTGACCATTTAGAATATCCATCGCTAGATTTTTCTTTAACAATTAATCCTATTCCATGACTGCCTTTTTCTCTTTTGAAAATGTATGATGATACACTGGCAAAGATTGCTACAAGAGATGCTATAAATAAAAATAATGTTAAAGGTAAATAACTACCCGTAAAAGCTTTAAATGGAAGTAATCCATAAAATTTTCCTTCTTGAGCAAATGAAGTTACATTTAATACTGCAATTGCACATAAATATAATAATAAAACACAATAAATACAAAACATTAATAAATCTTTTGGCTCTATTTTAAATTTCATAAATTACCTCCTTTCTTTTTTATATTATACAATAAATAATTATATTTTAACAATTAAATTATTATAATTTTTTAAATTTAATTACCCCTACTACTAATATTAATACTATTAATATACTAAATACTCCAACGTATATTAATACCTTGTTTTCATTAACCCAACTACTTACTTCACTTCCTTCTTCTTTATTTGGTTTTTCCTCACTTGGTTCTTCAGGAGTTTGGGTTGGTTCTTCTTCCTCATCTTCAAATCTATATTTTATATTTATATCTTTTAATTCTGTAGGGTTTAAATTCCAAGTATAAGTAGAACCATTTATATTATCAGCATTATTTTCTATAATTATTGCATCTTCAAATATTAAATTAATACTTATACTTGTTATTTCATTATTATTTATAAATATTATTGGATCTTTTAATGAAATATAATAAAAGTCTTCTTCATCTATATATCCAATACTTATCGTTTTGTAAACCATGTTTATTGCTCTAGCTCTATTTATATCTTTTAATTTATAATTGTAACGATAATTAAACAAGTAGCCGTTTGATAATTCTTGATATGTTTTAGTATAATAACTATAGTTTTCATTTTTATTGTTTGGATCATAATACATAAATTCTTGGTCAATATATACTGGATACTCTTCTTTAAATGATGCATATAAACTATTTTTATCATATAAATCATTTGTGTATGCTTCAATTGTTATTGATTCATCAAATGTATCTTTGGTAATTTCCATTGTATAGTTTGCAGTACAACCTGTTAGTAAAAATATACCTAATATTATTATTAATATTTTAATCTTCATCTTGGCCTCCACTATATTCTTTATAAATGTTTTCTAAACTACGACATTTATATTTGGTATTACCATACGATTCATAATCTAATATTACTCCTCCATAGCCTGTATTTAATCTTGAACCTGTCGATTCAGCAACTATGTATCGTTTATTTGCATCATCTAAACCTACTATTAGCATTATATGGCCATCATTATATAATACGTCTCCCGGTAGGCATACTGCTTCATTTGCTTTCAAATAAACTGTATAGTAGCCATCCGCTGTATATTGATAAGCTCCTGCCGCGTCCATTTGAGCAAAATTGCTAAATTGAAAACCATTAATTATTGCCCAATTGACAAATCCACTACAGTCAAAACTTGTCCATCGATAATTAGTAGTACATGTGCTTTTTTCAGGATAATGTTGAGCATAATTAGTACACCAATAGTCTGTATCACTAGATAAAGATCCCCATGAAGGGTTTGAACCAATGTAATAATATTTACCACCCCATTGATATGTTAATTTATATCCCATGTTGGCGAGTGATCCTATTAAAGTAACTGCTGAACCAACTACAGCTCCTCTTGTTCCAACACCTTCAGTTTCAACTACTGATGCTAAATATGAATTGTATTCTTCTACTGATGAACCACTAGAAGTTAATAATTCTTCTAAACTCGTCCCTGCTAAAAATTGTAATCCTTGATATAGTTCATCATCTGGATTAATTGGATATTCACCATTATACATAAATGTTTGATAAATCGACATAAGTTTTGTATCATCACCATAAAAATAGGTTAAAATTTCATCTCTAGTCCATGACTCAGATGCTGATAAATAGTAAACTCCATGTTGACTCATACCCTGACCATGTGACAAATATTTGGGATTGTCTAAAAATGCTTGATCACTCCATTTTGCTACATATTCATTTGCCCATTCTATTGGTATTTTTAATGATTCACCTGTTTCATAATTTCCCTGGCATAAATAATAATATGAATCGTCTTTTTCTTCCCAACAAAATGCATCATACATCGTTGAAAATAAGTCTTTATCTCTCGTTATTACTAAGCCTTTTGTATTGCTTACTGCTTCTAGTATTAATTCATCAGTCGTTGGTCTAAAAGCTTGAGCATTTTCATTTCCTTCAATACTACAAGAATCAGAATTTTTCAAACGATTTAAAGCATATGTTCTTGCTGCTACAGCAAATACTTCATATGTTGTTAAATCATTCATCATTCCGACTTCAGCTGCAACAACACCTGCAATATATTCTTCTAGTGGGTATGTTCCATCACTATCATTTTTTGTGTTATATACGTATATGTCTTCACACAAGTTTTCAAGTTCTAAATATTCATATCCATTTAAGCCAATCATTTGACTATATTTTTTTGAACTTGTCGCTCCACCACTTATAATAATTACTATTAAAATTATAAACAATAAAATTGCTCCACCTGCAAGAAATATCGGCCAGTGTGCAATTATAAAAGCACCAACTTTTGCTAAATTCTTAGCTTTTTTTACTTTATTATATACATTCTCTACTTTTTGAATATTTGTTGGTTTATTTTGATTTTTATTATCTTGTTCATTATCTTCTTCTAAATCTTCTTGATCGTCTTCAGTAGTATTTTCATCTAATTCATTATTTTCATCATTTTCTTCTTCTAACTCATCGTTATCAGTTTCATCTTCATCTATTGTATCTTGATTATGATATAGTCTTTCAATTTTTTTTCTTTTTATTTCTTCATTATCAACTAATAATTTGTTATTTTTGTCTTCATTCACTTACCTAAAACCCTCCGCCAGAACCAAATGAATCAAGTTCTTCTTGTGTTAGTATTACTTTAATTTGCATTCTTTTGTTTCCGCAAACAAATAATCCTTCTCCTTGATTATAATATTTTATTGCATTTTTTTCTGCTTCATTTAAATCAATTAATTGAGCTAAATCATCAACTGCTTGTTTACGTAGTTGCATAACCAAATAATATGCTGCATTATCAAATATTGCTTTACCATGGGTTATAATGTTTGGGGCTGCAAAATCAGTAGGTTGTTGCGTAATAATTATTGTTCCTGTATTATACTTTCTACTTCTTCTTTGCATTTGAGCTAAAAATTCTGCTCCTAATTCATTATGGCCAGCTAATAAAACATGTGCTTCATCTACCATCATAACTGTATCTATATCTTTATCAAGACATAAACCCCATGCATATTTTAGTACGTTAAAAAACAAAGCATTTTTAATGTTTTCATCACTGTTCATTAGTTCTTTAATATTAAATACTATAAAATCACTTTCAATTGATAATGTTGTATGGCCTGTAAAATAATATTTTAATTCATTAATTAATGGTCTTACTTTTAACTCTAGTCTTTCCATTACATCTCTTTCATGTGTTGCATCTGTCATTGATAAAAGTCTTCCTTTTATCGTTGCATAAACATCTTCAAATGTAGGATAGTCTTCACTAGTTAGCTTTGTAAAGTCTGTATCAAAATCTATTTTATATCTTTTGTATGTATCTTGTACTACTTCACTAAACATAGATAATACATCTTCTTCAATACTAGGTGAATAATATTTCATAAAAGCTTTAATTTGTTGAATCGTTCTTGTTAATACAGTGTAACCTAATCCTTGTGAAATTTCTTCTTCATCAGCATCAATTACTATTTCTAGTGGATTAATCATTCCAAAATCTCCACCCTTACCTAAATCAATAAAATCTCCTCCGAAAGAATTAGCCATTTCTTCTAATTCTCCTTCTGGATCAACGCATACTATTTTTAAGCCATTTCTAATATGAGTTCGAATTAATAGTTTAGCTGCAGTTGATTTTCCACTTCCTGATGTTCCTAATAATATTAAATTGGCGTTGTTACGATTATTTTCTTTTTGAATTTTATATAAAAATTGATTAAATAGAATTACTCCCCCAGATTCATCCATACCAAAAAGTGTGGAACTACCTGGATCTTTAATACTATCAAATACAAATGGATACATTGCTGCAATTGTTACTGATGGGATTGGGGTTCCTATCCTATTTTCAATATCTTGTGGTGGAAATATAGGCAAAATTGACTTCAATGCTTTTTCTTGTTCAAACATTAAAGCAACCGCTCTCATTCCCATTGCATCTAAATAACTGCGAACTTGTATTTTTTTAAGTTCTAATTCTTCTTTGTTATCTGCTGTTATCATTAAATGCATTTGGAAATCAAAAATTCGAGCTTGGGTTGCTGCAAGCATTTGAATAAATTGCTCTAATGATTCATAATCTTGTCTTATTCTTTCCTGTATTGTTTGGTCTCTTTCAGATTGATAACGCATTTT
>CALVKC010000062.1 GCA_944332505.1 uncultured Bacilli bacterium | reverse complement strand
AAAAAAGTGGCTACTACTTTTATAAATAGTGACCACTTATTACTAATTCATTAAAAATATGTGCTTCCTTTAGTTTTATTTTATATAACACCTTCTTTCAAAGGAAAAAGAGAAGAATCTAGTTCCTCTCTGCATAATTTTTTAATATTTTACTATATTATAGCACTTGACAAAACTGAGTCAAGTTTATTTCATGTCTAATTCATGTCATATTGCGCTTATTTCATGTCGGATAAAATTTTTAATTATTTATTAATAATTTTATTATTTTTTTACTAAAAAAACAATGTTGAGTGGGTTGAGTAATGCTCTACATCATCTTTTTATTTGTTTGTTATCTTCAATGTCAAATTTATTTATCAATCCATTTTCAAATGTAAAATAATCTCTAGTTCCTAATAATTCAACGCTATTATTATTTACATAAATCGCATCTTCTTCTGGTATAGCAATTACTTTTCCTATTGATTTTGAAAAATTAATAATTGAATTTGTAAATTTATTTAATCTTTCTTCATTTTCATCATCAGTAAGTTTAGACTTTTTATTAGTATAGTGTGGAAAAATAGAAATTCCTGACAATACATCAAACCCTCTAGTATCAGTTAAATTAACATCATTTCTATCCATACTTGCAATAATATTTATATCATATCCAAATATAACTGCACCTGCACTTCCACCTATTACTATCCCATCGTTATTGATATAATTCCTAATATTATTAAAAGCTCCACTTTGCTTTAAACCTAATAATAATTTATAGGTATTCCCACCACCAATAAATAATGCTGCATAATGTTTAAAATCTTTAGAAGCAAGTTCTTCAAATGTTCTAACCATTTCAATATATGGAATATCTACATTTGCTAACTCTCCTTGAATCCACTCATAACAACTATCATAAGAATGCTCTTCTTCGTTCATAGCAAGTGGTATATATAATATTGGTCTTGTATGATCAATGATTTCATTAAGCTTTTGATTTGCTAATGTATTTTGATCACCAGAACCTCCACCACAAAGTATTAATTGCATAAAATCATCTCCTATATTTTTATTATTTCTTAAAGTGTAAACTATTGTTCTTTAGTAATAGTCTATTAATAACATTCAATTAGCACATCTAAAAAATATATTAAACTAGTTTTATTTTGTCTAATGAAACCTAATTTTTCCAGTATCTTCCATAAAGCAGAATTTATCATAACAACTCTTGTTTTAATTTATCTGTTAGTCATTCTTACTTCTTTCTACTTTAAATTGCAACTGGTACAATAATTTCATTAATTACTTTAATAGCATTTATTGTATCTCCAAACTCTATATCTTTTGCATATTCATAATTATTTTGATAACTATTCCATAATGATTTTAGTCTTGAATCATCACTAATTAATTCTATATATTTGCTAGCATTATCAATATAGTCTAATGTTTCACGGGCTTTAGAAGTATTAATAATTGCTTTTCTTAAAGTGTCTTTATTAATGTCATTCCATTTTAAATTAACAAACATATATAAATCATAGTAATCTTTCATTCTAGTATTATCAATATTTCTACTAATTATTGATTCAAACTTTTCAGCAATAATAGTTTCATAATTATAAGTCATAATATTAATAGTTTCATTATCGAATAAGGTGCTATATTTAAATTCTACTTCTTTATAAGTGATAACATCTCCAGTAGTTATATCAATCATTAAATTAGTTTTTAAACCATCAAATTCTGCTTTTAAATTAACTTCAAATCCTGAATATAATTCTTCTTCTCTGATATCTTTAATGTTTTCTATTTCAAGTTTAACATTATCTTCTACATCAATCCTTATAATTTCATTAATAACTTTAGTAATCGTTTCTCTATCAAGTGGCAGACCTTTTATAGTAGTATCTAAATCCATAGTACTTCTTAAATTAACACCAAAAATAGATGATAATAAAAGTCCACCTTTAATAATAAATTTATCTTTATATTTAGATTTTGATATTCTTTTTAATAAAGCTTCAAACATAAAGTTTTGAATTAAGTATTTATTAGGTATGTTAGTTTTCTTAGATAAATTAGATGCTTTTGCTTTTAGACTATCTCTATTTTTTATCATCCAAACACCTCAAAAGTATCTCTTACTTTATTATAAATATTCATTTTTTTAGCATATTCATATAGTTTTAAAGTGTTTTTCTTTTTACTATAAAAGTACTCTCTAACAGCCTTATTAAAAATTTCAGCATCTATTTTCTTTTTATTTTTAATAATATCACAAATTGTTTTATCTAAATCGTAAACTCTAATAATATTTCCCGAATCAAGTTTATAGTCAATGACCCCCAATTCAAGTAATTCTTTTTTCGTATAAAACAAATTAACATTCTTTTCTTTTTGAAGAGATCCTTTGTAACCACTTTTAACTGTAATATCATATCTAATGGGAATCCGATTAGATAAACCGTGCAAATAAAGTGCTGTTGCATTAGAATAGATTGCATACTTACTTTTACTTTGTAGAATTACAAATTCATCTACCAAAACATTCTTTTTAATATATACTCCACGGCTTACTCTTTCTATTTTATTTTTTTTAATAAGTTTAGTAAGATAAGTTCTAGGAATATTATTATCAGTAACATCTTTGGTAATCAAATAACCATTTTTAAATAATTTTAAAATCTTACTTTCATACTCCATATATATTTTCCTTTCACACTTAAATTATAGCATATTTAAGTGTGAATGAAAATATATATTTATTCAAATCGATTAAATCTTTCTTCTCGCTCATTTTTTTCATTTATACAACAAACATCTATCTTTTTCAAAATAATATAATGTTCTTGCTTACCCATGTTGGCGATAATTGGATTATTATTATTTTCCATTTGTAAGAAAAGATTTTCTCTTTCTTTCAACACTTCTGAATAATCTCCTGACCAAGAGTTTGGATATACATTTGATATAATATTTTTCATTACTATGTCATTATTGTAATAATTATCTATAACATATTTACCTAACTCACTCCATACATAACAGCCTTTTGCTTTATCGAAAACATATGGTTCCATAATATACGATAGTTTTTGTATCCTTTTATTTTCTTCTATCCACTCAATTAATTCATTGTCTTCTATATAAGACAAAACGTTAGGATTAAGGTTAAGACTCCTTCTAAAAAAGTAAATCTTTTCCCAATTTGATTTTTCTTTATAATCAATAAAAATATTTAGAAATTCTTTAGGATAAAGTTTAATTAATGGTATTAATATCTCTTTGTATGAATAAAACATTATGTGTCTTTCAGAAATTAATGAGTTAATATGTTGAAAAATTATTCTTGCTTCTGTTACACCAGCTTCTTTTGAAAAAGAAGATTTAATAAGTTCTGAAATAATATATTCATCATGGATATTTCTGCCATTATCTAATTGACTATAATCTAATAGAGCTAATCTTTTTCTAATATAAGACATTAATAATTCATCAGCTTTATTCTTTCTTGTAATTTCAAATAAACTCATTAAAACAGTTGACTGAACGATAGTTGTATTAGGCAATGTATCAAAAAATTTGGTAACTTCATCTGTTGATAATTCTATTAAATACCATTCAATTTTTCCTAAATCATTTTCATTAAATGCACCTAGTTCAATTGCTTTTATGATTCTGCTAATATCTATAGATGATAGTTGATAAGATAATTGCAAATACAAATAATTTTTGTTATATTTTGGAACTTCAACTATTCTATCTAGTAAATCGGAACATTTTTCTTGATTTTCGTTATGATATAAGCCAATAAAATTTGACAATATTTCTTTAAAAACATGTTCATTACTTTCGTTAATTTTATCTAATAATATATATATTAATTCATCCTTATCTTTAAAATTTTCGTATAATCCTTTAGCAAAAAAGCTAATTCGATATAATGAACAAGTGTCATCAAATAATAAAATATTTGATTCAAAGTTTTCTTTATCCAATCCTATTTCTTTTCCTAAATCATAAATTGTATCATTAATTTGTTTATCATTATCAGTTATATCTTCTAATCCTAAATAGATTTTTGCATGTTTATTAAAAAAAGCGGTAACTTTGTCAGAAATAGTAACTGGTTGTACTTTATCTATTAATTTATCAATACGATTCATTAATTCACTAGGAATTTTTTCTGAATCGAAGTGCTTAATTGCGAGTAGCGAAATCCAAATTCTTGGCCAACTTTTAATAATTATATTTTCTTCTACTATTGTTTCTAAAATATCGTAAAAGCCAATAGAGGCTAGGTTTCTAAAATTAAGTGCTAAAATTTCTTTTATCTCCTCATAACAAATATTATGACATAAAAGATGTCTACAATAACTTAATGCTTCTTCATACCAGTCTTTACCATTGGGTTCAAGTCCGTAGTCTCTTATTTGAGAACCACAATCTAAAAGTGGAGAAGCAAAGAAACTCCCATAATGTAAAATTTCATCTATTAGTTTTAAGCCTATTTCTTTCCTATCTTTTTTTGAAGATTGGAGTAACTCAGATATTACTTCCAGTCTAACACTTAATTTAGCATGTGTAGAAGATAAATATATATGAAAAAAGTTATATAAAACATCTCTAACAGAATTATAATTTTCATTAGTTTTCTCTGTTTGTGCGATTTTTATTATCAATTCTATCGCTCTTTTAAATGTTTTTTCATCAAAGGCAATATAACCAAATATTCTTACCCATTCGTAAAATTGTTTGTTATTTCTTGTGAAAAATGATGGTTCCGTTATATTTTCTATTCTTTGCAAAACTAATTCAGGATTTAAAATGGTAATACACTTAATTTTTTCCATCAAATTTTCTTTTGCGTCAATTAAATCTTCATCACTTAATGAATAAAAATACTTTTTTGCAATTACCTGTGCTTCATCTGAAGAATGTAAAAATTTTAATCTTCTAAAAAAAGATATACATAATCTTTCACTTTTATTTATTAAGTTCATTATATGTTCAGTGGGAATCTTTTTTAGACAGTCTATAGCTAGTTTATTTGCTAATGCATGTGGCAATACAGCACGCATAACATATCCTCTTTTCTGAACAATTTGTCTACATCTTAACTCTTCTACTTTACTAAGCACATTTATTGTTGGAACAGATATTAAGTCTGAAATGATGTTTAATTCATTTTTTTCGTCTTCTGCATCATACGAAACGTTAAAAGAATAGAATAAGGAACATGCCTCTCCGACTTTTAATAACTCTTTATCAATTTCATTTCCCTGGAAAAACAATCTATTAAAAAGTTCATCATAATTTAATACACCTATATTTTTTTGAGTTGAAATAGATTTAGATAGATATAAAGCAATTCTAAAATTACCATCTGAGCACTTAACTATTGTATCAACATTAATATCTGAAATGTTTTTAAACTTCCTTTTAATTAATTGTTTTAACACTCCGTCAGAGGTTGTACTTAAATAATAATTGTTAGAATCTACGTTATCGTCTTCCTTTACATCATACTCAATTGTCATTAAGCTTATTTTACTGTTGTGTCTTTGACATAATTCAGTCAACTTATTATGCATAGTAGCTTCACAATTGTCCACTATAAGTATGACTCTTTTATCAAGTGTTTGTAAACGTTGAATAAATGTTATAGGATCTGGTTGTAAACTATCACCTATATCACCATAGATAACCATTTCTTTATTAAGTGGATTATTACCTATTGTATTATCAAATAATGCTTGTGCCAATCTTGTTTTACCAACACCTGATAACCCGGCTAAACGTATTGAACTTTTCGGAATTAACAAGGTATTTCTTATTTCATTTATTCCATCTACTAAACGTATCTGATTTTCCTTACTAAAATCATTACGATATATTACCGATTCTTCATCCATTATAAACGGTTGCTCTACTTCACTTTTGTTAGACCAATTATAATATGTCCTCCAACCATTAGTATTTTTACCATTCTTATCATTAACCCAACATATTAAAGAAGGATATTTATTAACCCAGGTTGCAATTTTATTAGAATCATAAAAATCTACCAAAATTGTATTTTCTAGTTTTTCTTCTTTCAAAACATCTTTCATACACTTGATTCTGCTTGAATACGTAATATCTGTTGTATCAGCCATACCACTTACAATAATATATGCACCCTTTATCTCTGCTAAGTTTTTAATGGAATCTCTTAAATAGCCTTTTTTAGTTCTCATTTCTCGTTTTATTTCACTAGGAGACATTTTAGGTTTTTTTACTTGAAAGATGGTACTATTCGTGGGAATAAAACTTCTCGTGTCAGTTACTTTAGTAGCATTCACTTTTACATCAATACCATTATCTTTTTCATCTTGGTTTCCACCATATGAAACACAACATGTATCATTTCCAATCTCATATAATTGTGCTTCACATAGTTTTCCTACCAAATTTCTTAAATCAGAATCATTTAAATTTTTTATATCATCTTTTGTTACATCCAACACATGAACACCTCCAAGTTTTTG
>CALVKC010000061.1 GCA_944332505.1 uncultured Bacilli bacterium | reverse complement strand
AATAAATCAAAAAAAATATAAATAGAAAGGGATCAATCAAATAGATTAATATTTCTATAAGATTGATTATACGTGATGATATGGCAACACAATTTAAAAAAAGTATAGAAAATATTTATAATAAGATGGTAATATATTCTATTGTTACTGCAATTATTACAATTATAGTAGGGATAATATTATTATTTTTACCAAATTTAACAAATAAAGTTGTTGGTATAATTACTGGTGTTATATTTGTATTGTTCGGTTTAACATCTATTTATAAATATTTTAAAAGAGATGGAGCGAAAATTTATACTCTTAATATTGTATTTGGAGTTTTATATTTGATTTTAGGAATAGTTATTATTATATTTCCTTTCAGTGTAATTGAATTTGTTACTGTTTGTTTAGGCTTATTTTTAATAATAAATGGGGCTACTAAAATTAATTATGGCTTGTGGCTTAAAAGAGGTGGATGTGGTGCTTGGTTAATTACTATAGTTGCTGGTGCCTTTTTAGCTGTATTAGGAATTATGATGGTATTTAATCCGTTTACATCTTATGCTTTAACTCAAATAGTTGGTGCTTTTCTAATTATTTCAGGAGTAATTAATTTAAGTGATGCAATTACATTTAAAGTCGCTTCTAAAGAAATAATGGAAATATTTTGGTAATATAAACTGCTTAAGTGCAGTTTTTTTAATTTTGTGCTATACTTATATTGGTGATATAAATGTTAATAAAAGATATTAAAGCAAGAGAAATTTTAGATAGTAGAGGTAATCCTACTGTGGAAGTAGAAATGACCTTAGATAATAATATTAAAAAGACTGCTAGTGTACCTAGTGGTGCATCAACTGGAAGTAGAGAAGCATTAGAACTGAGAGATAATGATAAATCTAGATATAATGGTAAAGGTGTTTTAAAAGCAGTAGAAAATGTTAATAAAATTATTGCTCCAGCATTACTTGGTCAAAAAGCTAATCAAGCTAATGTAGATAAAATATTAATTGAATTAGATGGAACAGAAAATAAAAGTAAACTTGGTGCTAATGCTACTTTAGGTGTGTCCTTAGCTTGTCTTAAATGCTTGGCGGAATCTGAAAAGAAAGAATTATTTGAATATGTTTCTAGTAAAAATGTTTCTATGCCCATACCTATGATTAATATTATTAATGGTGGTAAACATGCCGAAAATAATATTGATATTCAAGAATTTATGATTGTTCCTGTTGTTAAAACAATGAAAGAAAGAGTAAGAGCGGGTGCAGAAATATTTCATGAATTAAAAAAATTGTTAGTTAAAAATAATTTTAGTGTTGGTGTTGGTGATGAAGGTGGTTTTGCTCCAAATTTAGATAATAATGCTATGGCTTTAGAGTTTATTGTTGAAGCAATTAAAAAGGCTGGTTATAAGGCAAAAGAAGATGTTTATATAGCATTAGATGTTGCTGCTAGTGAAATGTATGATAAAGAAACACAAAAATATAGTATTGATGGTAAAAAATTATCTAGTGATGAATTAATTGAATACTATAAAGGTTTAATTAAAAAATATCCAATATTAAGTATTGAAGATCCTTTCTTTGAAGATGATTTTGATACATTGCAAAAATTTACGGCAGAAGCTGGAGACAAAATAATGATTGTTGGTGATGATTATTTTGTTACTAATGAAAAATATTTACAAAAAGGTATTGATATGAAAGCAGGTAATGCTATATTATTAAAGGCTAATCAAATTGGTACTATTACGGAAATGACAAAAACTATATTACTTGCTAAAAAGAATAATTATAAAACAATAATTTCTCATCGTAGTGGAGAAACAGAAGATACATTTATTGCTGATTTAGCAGTTGGTCTGGAAATTCCTTTTATAAAAACAGGATCTATGTGTCGTGGTGAAAGAATTGCTAAATATAATAGGTTAATGCGAATTGAAGAAAAATTAAGCAAAAATAAATAGTTAGTATAATTGATGTGAATATTTAAAAATAAACATCAAAAAAGACTAACTTTTTTAATATGATATATTTTAAAAAAAATATTTTTAATGTATAATTATTATAGTATGGAGATGATTAAATGAAAAAAATAGTAGATGGAAATACTGCTTGTAGTAAAATAGCTTATTATTTTAGTGAAGTATGTAGTATATATCCTATAACGCCATCAAGCCCTATGGCAGCAAATATTGATACTTTGACTGGAACGGATTTATTAAATATTTTTAATGATAAACCTAAAGTATTAGAAATGCAGTCAGAAGCGGGAGCAGCTGGAGCAATGCATGGTGCCTTACTTTCAGGAAGTTTAGCTTCAACTTTTACAGCATCTCAAGGATTACTTTTGATGATTCCTAATATGTATAAAATGGCTGGTGAAATGCTTCCAGGTGTAATACATGTTGCTTCACGTAGTCTTGCAACACATGCTTTATCAATTTTTGGTGATCATCAAGATATTTATGCAACACGTTCAACGGGTTTTTGTATGCTAGCTTCATCTAGTGTTCAAGATGCTCAAAATTTGGCAGCTGTTGCTCATTTGTCTGCGATTAAAGGAAGTCTTCCTTTCTTGCATTTTTTTGATGGATTTAGAACAAGTCATGAACTTAACACAATTGAAGAAATACCTGAAGATAAACTAATAGCATTGGTTGATTATGACAAAATAAATGAATTTAAAAAAAGAACATTAAATGTTGGTAATAAATATCAATATGGTATGAGTCAAACTGAAGATATTTATTTTCAATGTATGGAAGGTAGAAATAAATATTATAATCAAATGCCTGATATTGTTAATGATTATATGATGAAAATTAATGATATAATGCAAACTAATTATAAACCTTTTAATTACTATGGAAGTGATGTTGCTGAAAATGTAATCGTTGCCATGGGTAGTGTTACTTCAACTATAAAAGAAGTTGTAAAAAAACTTGATAATGTTGGATTAATAGAAGTTCATTTATATCGTCCTTTTAGTTCAAAATATTTACTAAATGTCTTACCAAAAACCGTTAAAAAAATTGCAGTTTTAGATAGAACAAAGGATAGTGGCTCTATTGGAGAACCATTATATTTAGATATATGTAGTGCATTAAGAGACACTGATATTAAAGTTTATGGTGGTAGATATGGTTTATCAAGTAAAAATACTACTCCTAGTGATATTTGTGGTGTATATAAAATGCTTAAAGAAAACCCTGTTCATAATTTTACAATAGGAATTGATGATGATGTTACTAATTTAAGTATTAAACCATGTCCTATAAATATTGATACTCCTCATAAAGAAATTCAAATATATGGTTTTGGATCTGATGGAATGGTAAGTGCTAGTAAAGATATATTAAAAATAGTTCATGAATCATTAAATAAATATGTTCAGGGTTATTTCCAATACGATTCAAAGAAAAGTGGAGGAGTAACAATTTCTAATTTAAGATATTCGGATAGTGTAATTGATGAACCATATTATGTTACTAATCCTGAGATAACAATTGTTACTAAAGATATTTATTTTAAAATGTTTGATATGATTAGTAATTTAAAAGAAAATGGAGTATTATTAATTAATACTATTAAAAATGCTGATGAGTTAAATAAATTAATACCTAATAAAGTAAAAGATATTATTAAGAAAAGAAATATAAAAGTATATTATATTGATGCGGAAGATATTGCATTTAAAAATCATATACCAGGTAAAATTAGTAAAATAATTGAACTATTAGCATTAAAATTATTAAATGTTGAAAATGCTTTTTCATATATTGAAGATAGTGTTAAAAAAAGTTTTGCTACTAAAGGTGAAGATGTAATAAATAATAATATTAATGCTATGAAAGAAGCAGAAGATAAATTAAAAACTATAGAATTTAATGATGATTATACAAATGTAATTGATACTTACGATGAAAATGTAGTGGATTTAATAAATAAAAGAATGGGAAATGAAATTGCTGTTAGTAAGCTTATGAATTATGTAAATGGACGTTTTGAAGGTGCTACTACAGAAAATGAAAAAAGAAATATATCTAATGTAGTTCCTAAATGGAATAAAGAAAATTGTATAGAATGTGGTATGTGTGCCTTATCTTGTCCTCATGCTGTTATAAGAAGTGTTACTAGTGATGATGAAAGTAAAGGAATACCTTTTATTGGTCAAGATAATTTAAGATATGTCATTGAAATAAGTGAAGAAGATTGTACAGGTTGTGGTGTTTGTGCTAATGTTTGTCCTGGAAAAATGGGTAATAAAGCTTTAACTATGGAAGAAGTAAGTTCTAAAAATAAAGTTGAGTTTAAATATGATATAAAAAATCCTTTAAATAAATTTACAATTAAAGGCTCTCAATTAGAAAAACCATTATTTGAATTTAGTGGTGCTTGTGCAGGATGTGGAGAAACTCCTTATATTAAGTTATTAACTCAATTATTTGGTGAAAAGCTTATAGTTGCTAATGCAACAGGTTGTTCAAGTATTTATGGTGGTAGTGTTCCTTCAACACCTTATAGTATTCCTTGGGCTAATTCTTTATTTGAAGATAATGCTGAATTTGCTTTAGGTATGCATATTTCTTATAAACAAAAAAGAGAAAGAATTGAACATATTATGAAAGAAGCAATAGATTCAGTAGATGATGAAGTTAAGGATTTATTTAATGAATGGTTAAATAATAAATATGATTTTAATAAAACTATGGAAATTAAAAATAAATTAGTTGATAAAATTATTCCAAAAGAATTAATTGATTTACTTGATTATGTTCCTGCTAGAACTATTTGGGCAATTGGAGGTGATGGATGGGCATATGATATAGGTTATGGTGGCTTGGATCATGTATTACATGCTAATGAAAATGTAAAAGTCTTGGTACTTGATACGGAAGTTTATTCAAATACTGGAGGTCAAGCAAGTAAAGCAACTAAACTTGGTGCTGTTGCAGAATTTGCTAATTTTGGTAAAAGAACAAATAAAAAAGATTTATTTAAAATTGCAACTTGTGTACCAAATTGCTATGTTGCAAGTATTGCTCTTGGTGCTAATATGCAACAAGCAATTAATGCTTTTAAAGAGGCAGAAGAACATAATGGCCCTGCTATAATTATTGCTTATGCTCCATGTATTGAGCATGGAATTAAGACTGGTATGGGTACAAGTATTAATGAAGAAAAATTAAGTGTGGAATGTGGCTATAATATTTTAATGCGTTATGATGGTAAATTAAAAATTGATTCTAATGAACCTAATTTTGAAAAATATGAAGATTTCTTAAATAATGAAGTTAGATTTAATGCTTTAAAACTTAAAAATCCAGAATTTGCAAAAGAAATACTGGAAGAACAAAAAATAAACGCTAAAAATAGATATGAGTATTATATAAATATAAGTAAGTAGGAGGAGTTATGAAGAAGTTTATATGTTTAATTTTAATGTTATTGTTGGTAAGTGGTTGTTCTTTTAAAGGAGAATATAAGGTTGATATTAAAAAGAATAAAGAAGTTAATTTTGGAATAACTATTGCATTTGATGATCAATTGTTAGATTATTTTATTGATCTTTATGGAAATAGTGGACAAGATTATACCGATGAACAAAGATGGGAAATGGTAGAAAATCTTATTATAGAAGAAAATGGTCAAAGTCCTATAGATTGTGGTTTTGTTTCATCAAAATATGAAACTGATGAATATAAGGGCATGGTTTTTACTAAAACATTTTCTAGTATAGATGATTTAGTAAGTGATGATGCGTATTTAAACTTTAATAAATTAACTAATACAGAAGATATAAAAATGTTTACTAATAATGATGGTGTATATTCTTTAAAAATGTATTATGAAGGTTCAGAAGATGAATCATCAATAAATTCTTATATGGATTTTAAATTAATTATAACATTGCCTGATGAACCAATTCAAAATAATGCTACAACTGTTTCTGAAGATGGTAGAACTTTAACTTGGGATCTTACTAAGTTAACTTCTAAAGATTTCATCTTAGATTTTAAAATTAATACTATTCCATGGAATTACATTTATATTGGTGGAGGATTATTATTAGTAGTTGTCTTCTTATTAATAGCATCTTCTTATATGAAGAAAAAAGGAAAAATTGATGTAAGTAAAATGCCTAAAGGTATAAAGAAAAATAGCGATAAAACTAAAAAGAAAAATAATTCAACAAATCAAGATGTGAGTAAAAAAGAATCTATTAATGATTTAAAAATTGATGATGAAGTATTGGATTCATTAAATAAACCTGTTGGTAATAATGATGATGAAGTTGTTAATTTAGCAATGGTTGATAGTTATAAGTCTACTAAAGCTCCAATAAAAAAAGATAAAACTACAAAAGGATTATTTAATTTTGATGAACAAAATAATGAAAATAAATAATAATTAAATAAACCTCATTTCTGTATAATAGAGATGAGGTTTTTTATATAAAAATTTTTTTAAAAAATAATACGAAGTTCTCTTGCGAGAACTTCTTAAAGAATAAAAAGGGGTTGACTAGTGTGATACTAGCACCAATTCGCCTTTAAGTGAATTGGTGATTATTATCCTAACCGATTTTGTCTACTTTGTCAACACTTTTTTTCAATTTTTGTTATAATATT
>CALVKC010000060.1 GCA_944332505.1 uncultured Bacilli bacterium | reverse complement strand
ATAATCAATAAAATCAAGAAAAATCAAGAAAAAAATAGAAAACCAATTGACATTTAATATAATTTTTTATATACTATTGGAGTAATGCCCAATTAGCTCAGTCGGTAGAGCGCACGGCTGTTAACCGTTAGGTCGTAGGTTCGAGTCCTACATTGGGCGCCATAAGAAAATAACAAGTCTACTAATCTAGATTTGTTTTTTTGTTTTAAAATATTTTTAATATAAAAAATATATGATATAATTAATAAAAGGAATGTTATAATGAAAGATATCGAAAGAGAAGTAAAGAATATTTATAATATATTTTGGATATTTATAATAGCATCAGTATTAGGTTATTTTATAGAAGGACTATGGACATTTTTTAAAAAAGGAGTTTTAATAAATCACTCATCTGTGGTGATTGGACCTTTTGGAATGGCATATGGTCTTGGAGCGATAATTTTAACTTTTTTACTATATAAAAGAAGAAAAGATAATTTATTAAAGTTATTTTTAATAGGATTTATTAGTGGAACAATACTTGAATACATAATGAGTTTTGGTATGGAACTAACTTTGGGTTTTACAGCCTGGAACTATTCATCTAAATTTTGGAATTTAAATGGTCGAGTAAGCCTTTTATATTCTATTTGTTGGGGTTTATTAGCGGTAGTATGGGCAAAATTAATTTTAGAAAATTTATTAAAATTTATTAAGAAAATGGATTATAATCTTGGTAAAAAGATTGCTTATGTTTTAATAGTTTTTTTAGTATTTGATGGTATACTAACTGGAGCAGCTTTGCAAAGGTCACGAGCAGAAAACAAGGGTATTCCACCAAGCAATCAATTTGAAGAATTATTAGATAAAACATTTAATAAAGAGTATTTACAAAATATGTTTAACAATAATTGGGGTGAATAAAAATGAAAATAGTAGTTTTTACATGTAGTACAGGTGGTGGACACAATGCTTGTGCCAAATACATAAAAGAAGAATTTATTTTAAATGGTATTGAGTGTGATGTCAAAGACTATTTTGAATTAGTTAATGACAAAGCATCGGGAATGGCTGAAAAACTATATTTAGATACAACCAAAGGGAAGGGAAGTATCTTTGGTGGGGTATACAAACTTGGAGAATTATATAGTAAAACAAATATACCAAGTCCTGTATATGGACTAAATATGTTAGTTAAAGACAAATTAAAGAATTATTTAAAAGAAAACAATTACACTTTAGCGATAGGAACTCATCTATTTCCTTGCTTAGCACTTACAAAATTAAAAAAAGAAGAACCAATACATTTTATAAATGTAGCAACTGATTATGAATGTATACCTTTTTGGGAAGAAACCAATCCTGATGCATTTGTAATACCAAGTGTATTATTAAAACAAGAATTTATAAAAAAAGGATTTAAAGAAGAAACGCTATTACCAATAGGTATACCGGTATCAACAAATTTTATTAATGCTACAGAGTGTAAAGAATTGCCAAAAGATAAAGACATAATATTAATAGCATCAGGAAGTATGGGTTTTGGCAACATAAAAGAAGTGGTATTAAATATTTTAGCCCAAATAAACAATGTATATGTACTTGTTGTCTGTGGAAATAATGAAACTTTAAAAAATGAATTAAGTCAAATAACAAACCCTAATTTAATAGTAAGAGGATTTGTTAACAACATGAATGAACTTATAAAATCAAGCAAGATAGTAATAAGCAAACCAGGAGGATTAACAACAACTGAAGTTGCAGCAATAAACAAGCCATTAATTCATATAAATCCTATTCCTGGAGTAGAAGATTACAATGCCACTTTTTTTGCAAGTAATTATATGAGCATTAGAGTAAATAATGTTAACAATTTAGTAACAGAAATAAATCGTTTATTAAATGATGTCAATCTTCAAAATTTAATAATAGAAAATCAAAAAAAATACATTAATAAAAATAGTGCAGCTGATTTAGTAAAATATGTTAAAGAAAAATATGGGAGTGATTAATAATGAATGAAGAAAAAATAAGCATGTTAGAAAGATATGGTGTTGATTTAACTGCAAAGGAATATATAACAGACCCAGCCATTGCTAGAGATGAAGAAATCAAACAAGTAATATTAACACTATTAACTCCAGAAAAAAGTGCCTTATTAGTAGGTAAACCAGGTATAGGTAAAACAGCCATAGTTGAAGGATTAGCATATCGTATTCAAAGAGGAATGATACCAGATGCCCTAAAAGGTTGGGCATTAATTAAGGTAAACATTACAAGTTTAATTGGTTCAACCAACAGTGAAGGCCAAATAGAAAATAGAATTGACTTATTAGTAAGAGAACTTGGGGAAAGAATAAACACTATTATATTTATAGATGAAACTCACTTATTAGTTAATAAATCTGGTGGACTAGATTTTGCAAACATGTTAAAAGCTGGTTTAGACCGTGGTACAATTAAAATGATTGGAGCCACAACCACAGAAGAATATGAACAATACATTCTTAGAGATAGAGCTTTTTTAAGAAGATTTCAAAAAATTGATGTTTTAGAAGCGGACAAACCAACAGTAGTAAAAATATTAATGGGAACAATACCTAAATTAGAAAAACAAATTGGAGTAAAACTTAATTATCAACCATTTGTTACAGAAAAGATAATGGCTTTTATAGTTGAAATGACTGATGAATACAAAAGAGTATATGAAGTTGCAAGTAGGTATCCCGATATATGTTTAACTATTGTTGCTAATGCTTTTACCTATGCCCTCTATGATAATCAAAAAATTGTAACAATTAAACATTTTTATAAAGCAGTTTGCAATGCTAAAAACATATATGAAGATGCTAAGAAAAAAGAAATAGAAAGATTCAAAACTACTTTTGCAGATTTAATAACTGCTGAAGGAGTGGATCTAAACGATACAGATTAAAATTCATTAAAATCATTAATAGAGTTATTAATGGTTTTATTTTGCTCATTAATAATTAAATGAGTAGTAGTAAGTAATAAACTAGCAATTGAATTAGCATTAATTATTGCTTCTTTTAAAACATTTTTACTATCAATAACAGTAGTATTAGTTTTATTTTCAAAAACTTTCTTTTTAACATTATAAACAACATTATAATTATTATTTTTTATATATTCCAAAATATTTTCATAATTTTCTCCATTATTAATTAATATTTGTTTAAATGGGGTTAACAAAGATTTACTAATAATATTATTTGCTTCATTATTAATAGATAAACTATTACCAATATATAGTAAAGGAATACCACCCCCTAATAAAACACCATCATCAGCAGAATACAAAGCATTTAAAGCATCTTCAAAACGCATTTTCCTTTCTCTTCTTTCGATACTAGTATTACCCCCAACATAAATTATTCCATAATTATTTTCAAGTTTGCTTAATCTATCTTTTAATATTTCTAACTCATATTCTTTTTCCTCATTTTTAATTTCTTCTTTTAATTTTTCAATTCTTTCCATAATTTTTGATGATTTAGATTGAATAAATGTAGTAGTATTATTATCAATAATAATTTTTTCTAACTTACCATAATTATTATTAGTATTTAACAAAGATATCAAATCGTCAATTATACTAAATTTTTTAACACCATATTCATAATTATTTAAAAGAATAATATTTTCTTTTTCATAATTTAGTGCAAGAGCCTCATTAATAACGGTATCACTATAACTATCTGCTAAAACAAATAAACATTCATTTTTATTTAAAGAATCATTTATATAATTATCTAGTACATCTATATCAATAACTGGGGTATCAAATATAACTAAATTAGGGTTATTAATAGTTATACTTTGTTTATTTTTTAAAAAATATGGTGAAGCCAAGGAAGTATCAATAAAATATCCAGGCATAATTTCTGTAGTATCCTTATTATCTTTAGTATTTTCCATTATTTTTATATTTTTACATTTTTTTAAACTCAAATAAAATTCAGTAATAAGGTTACCAATTTCTTCATCATTTGCTGAAATACTTGCCAATAGTTTTAGATGTTCATCAGTTGTATTAATAGTTAAATCATCTAGCATTAAAACAACATTATCAATAACTTTTTGTAATTCATTTTTTAATTTAATAGGATCATACCCTTTTTTAATAACTTCCAATCCATTAAGAAAAATACTTTCTAGCAAGCATATAGTTGTAGTAGTACCATCACCAACATTATTATTAGTTTTTAAAGAAGCTTCTTTAATAATTGATAATATAGCACTTATAACTAGGTCATCTGAATCAACTGCATTTGCAATAGTAACTCCATCATTAGTTATAAATGGAGATAACGAAGCATCATTTATAATAACATTAGAGCCACTTGGTCCAATAGTAGTTTTAACAGCATCTCCGATTAGTTTTACACTTTCTTCTAAATATTTATATAATTCTTCACTTTTTATAATTTTTTTCATAACTCATCATCCATTTCTAACATATTTTTCCAATATTTTTTAGGCATAAAATTCATTTGACATCTTCTATTTTCTCTTTCTTTAATAGCAATAGTTTTAAAAAACTGTTTCCACAAATCTCCCCAATAAACATCATTATCATCAAAATTTATTTCAATATCATTTTTATCAATAAGATAATATTTCTTTTTATCATAAATACTAACAATATTATGACTAGCATCTTCAATAATCCAATATTCATTTTTTAATCTTTTAGCAAAATGAATAGATAATAATTCAATAATATTGTTGTCGGGATTTATTTTAGTATACAAAAACTTATCATTAATTAACTTAAATCTAATAAAACCTTTTAACAAATGACTTTCTCTAGATACTTTATGTTCTATTTCAATTGCTTTATTAACACAAGATAAATTACGATAATTAAAAATATTATTTTTATAAATGTAATAATTTAACAAAAAATAATATATTAATAATTCTTTTTTCTCATAATTACTTAAATAAACATAATAAATAATTTTAAAAACTGATTTATTATTAATTTCTAATAAATCATCATTAATATTGGGTTTTAATGAATAATCTAAAAGGTTAGGTACATACAAGTTTTCATCTACAATATTTATTGGTTTTATTTTTTCTTTAAATAAGTATTTAATAGTTGCTAATAAATTATTTAAACTACCATCATATAAAATAACATAATTCATTAATCAAACAAACTCAACTGAACATTATTATTTTTATTACTAATTAAATTAATAGCGATTAATTCTTTATTTAGGTAATTTAAATTATTATAAAATTTATTATTACAAGTAATAAAATACTTAGCCTTTTTAATACTTATTCCCATTTTAGTTAAATCTTTAAAATCTATAGTAAAGACTTTTCTAGCACTAATTATTTTTTTTGCGGATTTTAACCCAATTCCAGGTATTCTTATTAATTCATTATAAGTTGCTTTATTAATTTCTTTAGGAAAGTATTCTAAATGTCTTAAAGCCCAATCAGTTTTAGGGTCCACCAAATAATTAAAACTAGTATTATTATCAAAGAGTTCATCAACTTTAAACTTATAATACCTAAGAAGCCAATCTGCTTGGTAAAGACGATTTTCCCGAAGTAGGGGAGGCATACTTATCGATGGCAACAATTTATCTTTATTAATTGGTACATATGCCGAATAAAAAACTCTTTTTAAATGATAAGTATGATACATATCGTTACTTTTTTTCATAATTGTATAATCACTATCTTTAGTAGCCCCAATTATCATTTGAGTACTACTACCAGCTGGAGCAAATTTTGAACTAATATTATTTCTAATAGTAAGCATGCTATTAGAAATTTCATTACTTTTTTTATCTGGAGCAAGCATTTTTAAACTATCATCAGTAGGAAGTTCAATATTTGTACTTAATCTATCAACTAAACTACCCAATTTTTTAATTAAATATTCACTAGCACCAGGAATTGCTTTAGCATGAATATAACCATTAAACTTATATTTATTTCTAAGAAGATATATCGTTTCAATTAATTTTTCCATTGTATAATCAGGATTTTTAATAATAGCAGAACTCAAAAATAATCCTTCAATATAATTTCTTTTATAAAAATTTATCGTTATTTCACAAATTTCTTCTGGCGTAAAGATTGCTCTAGCAACATTATTACTTCTTCTATTAATACAATATTTACAATCATACATACAACAATTAGTCATTAATATTTTTAAAAGCGAAATACATCTTCCGTCATTTGCAAAAGAGTGACATATACCCCCAAAGGCAGCATTACCTAAACCATTATTATTTTTTCTTTTACTACCACTAGAAGAACAAGAAGCATCATACTTAGCGCTATCAGCTAATATAGTTAACTTTTCCATCAATGTCATAAATATCACCATTAATATTATAACACAAAATACGAAAATTTGTTTGCTAAATTTTTCCAAAAAAAATAGCTTTACGCTATTTAGTCATCATAATTAGTTATAAATTCCAATTTATCTTCGGCTTTATCTAAAATATCTTCAATACTTTCCAAGTCATAATCATAATTTCTAAAATCATTATAAGATAAAGTATTATTTCTATACATTCTTTCTAATTCATCTTCATAAGTATCTATTTCATTATCCAATTTTTCTATTTCTACTTTCCATTCCCAGAATAAATTAATAGCATCACTTCTATTACTTGGAGTACTTAATTTATTTATACTATCAAGTAAATCATTAGCTTTATTTTCATAATCTTTAATAGTATTTTCGATATTAGAAGTATCAACAGTTGTAGTACCCTCGCCATTATTAATAACAGAATCATTAGAAGAATTTATATTGTTTTGATCAAGCAAAGCATCAATTTTATCTTCTAATAAATCTACTTTATCTTCTAATCTATCTACTTCATTATCACAGCCAAA
>CALVKC010000059.1 GCA_944332505.1 uncultured Bacilli bacterium | reverse complement strand
GGTATCATATTTTGCTTGCCGGCGAAATATCCTTTTAAAACACTTGATATTGAAACAAATGGTAAAGTTAAAGCCATAGCAACAAGTATAGGTCCTGCTTTTGGTTCTTTTAATAAATTTATAGCAATAAAGTCATGAGTTAATAAAATTATAAAAATTAATATAAAATTAATAATTAATATTAAAGCTGCGGCACTAGTTAGAATGCGAATACTACGTCCTTTATTTTCAGCAACTAATTTTGATATTGAAATAGGTATAGCTAATGTTGATATGGTTAAAAGTAGGGAATATGTGGGTGTAGCAATAGTATATAGACTAATACCATAAGGCCCAATAATTCTAGTAAAAACAATTCTTATAATAAAACCTAATATTTTAGTTAGAAAACCACTTATAATAAGTATTAACGTTGATTTTACAAATAAATTGTTTTTCATCTAATCTCCTTTAATTATTAATTATTTTGTTATATAATAAGTATATGAGTTTATTTATAATTACTTTAAATAAAATTTATAAGAGGTGAATACATTGGAAAAAGCAATAACATTTGAACAGTTAGAAAGTAGACTAAAAAAAAGAGAAAACTATGATGAAATAAAAAGAGCATATGAATATGCTTTAAAAGAACATAGTGGTATGAAAAGACTTACTGGTGATGATTTTATTACACATCCTTTAGAAGTTACCAAGATACTACTTGATTTAAATGTTGATGATACAACTATTATTGCTTCATTATTACATGAAGTAATTAATAATGGTAATAAAACATATGAAGATTTAAAAGAAGATTTTGGAGAAGAAGTAGCAATGATTGTTAATTCAGTATCTAAGATAAATAAATTAGAACTACCTGATAATAATGAATCTTCAGTTATATATCTTCGTAAAATATTAGTAGGACTTGCAGAAGATGTACGTGTTTTATACATAAAACTTGCAGATAGATTACATAACATGCGTACCAATTGGGCGATTAATCCTTTAAAACAAAAGCAAAAGGCAAATGAAACAATGACTGTTTTAGTGCCAATTGCCCATCGTCTTGGTATTAATTCGATAAAAAGTGAATTAGAAAATTTATCACTTTATTATTTAAAACCAGAAGTTTATAATGATATATTAGAAAAATTAAATAATACTGTATCTGAATTAAATGACTATTTAGAAGAAATGAAAGAAAGTATTATAGAGTTACTTACTGATGCAGGATTAAAGTTTGAAATAAAAGGACGAGTTAAAAGTGTATATAGTATCTATAATAAATTACAAAATGGTAAGAAATGGGATAATATCTATGATATTTTAGCTTTAAGAGTATTTGTAAATACAGAAGCAGAATGTTATCAAGTTATAGGTTTAATTCATTCCCGTTTTAGACCAATGCCTAAGAGATTTAAAGATTATATTGCTAGCCCTAAAGAAAACATGTATCAATCTTTACATACAACTGTTTTTGGGGTAGAAGGTCAAGTATTTGAAATTCAAGTTAGAACTTATGAAATGGATGAAATTGCTGAAAAAGGTTTAGCAAGTCATTGGTCATATAAAGAAAAAGGAACTAAAAAAATTCAAAATATTATGGAACAAAAATTAGAAATGTTTCGTAATATTATTGAATCTAGTCAAGAAGAAAATGACATTGATTTTGAACAATCTATAAATACAGATTTATTTACAGATTTAATATATACATATACACCAAAAGGTGATGTAGTAGAACTTCCTATGGGCTCAACTCCGATAGATTTTGCTTATCGAATTCATTCTCAAGTGGGAGATACAACAGTTGGAGCCATAGTAAATGATCAAATAGTACCTCTTTCATATACTTTACAAAATGAAGATGTAGTAAGTATAAAAACTAATCCTAATGCTACTCCAAATAAAGATTGGTTAAATATTGCTAAAACTAATCAAGCTAAAAATAAAATTAAGGCATATTTTAGTAAACAAGATAAGGAATTATACATTAGTAAGGGTAAAGAAATATTAGAAAAAGAATTAAGAAAGAGAAAATTAGCATTTAATGACGTTTTAAATAATGAAAATATAGAAAAGATTTTAAAAGAATTAAAACTAAAAGATTTAGAAGAATTATATTTAGGAGTTGGTTCTTTAAGATATACGGCAGGATATATTATTAATTTATGTAGTGATGAAGAAAAGCAAGTTGATGATATATTAATTGAAAAGAAAAGAGTAATGCCTAAGATTAATTATAAGAGTGATATATTAGTTGAAGGTATAGGTAATATAATGGTTAATATTGCTAAATGTTGTATGCCTGTTAAAGGTGATGAAATAATTGGTTTTATTACTAAAGGACAAGGTATAAGTGTTCATAAAAAAGATTGTCCAAATGTTGCTAATAATTCTAATAGATTAATTAATGTATCTTGGAATATGGATAGTGTAAATTATTATTATACAAATATTTATGTATCTATAAAAGATACGAAAGATATTTTAGCAGAAGTAATAACTGAAATAGGTAAAAAGGATTCTTTAGTAAGGTCATGTAAGACAATAGATAATGATGATAAATTAATTTATGAATTAAATATTAGAATAAAAGATACAAATGAATTAGAAAAAATAAAAAATGCTATATTGAAACTTAATGGTGTAGTAGATGTAAGTAATGTTTTACATTAAGGAGTATTTATGAAAAAAACAGTAATGGTAGATATGGATGAAGTAATTACTGAAGGAGGATTTCTTCATCTAATAAATGAATTTGCAGGAACAAATTATACAAAAGATGATGTTAAAGGATACTATATGCAGGATTTAATTTCTGATAAAGATGCTTTTTTTAAGTATTATATAACAAAAAATCAATATGATTATGGTATATTAATACCTGATGTAGTAGAAGTATTAAATATTTTAAAAGATTATTATGATATATACATTTGTTCATCTTATATTATTAAAGAAATTCCTAAAGAATGTGGTATTCTTTTGTTATACAAACATAATTATTTATGTGAAAAATTACCATTTATTCCAGTAAATAATTATGCATTTGTAAATAATAAATCTATAATAAATTGTGATATTAAAATTGATGATAAAATTGATAATTTAGTAAATGCTGATATCAAAATATTATTTACATCATATCATAATAAAGATTTAGATGGTGAATTTTTAAAAGAAAATGGGATTATTAGGGCTAATAATTGGTTAGAAGTAAAAAATATTTTATTAAAGGAATTAGATAATGAAAGTAATAGTACAAAGAAGTAAAGAAAGTAGTGTTTCAGTAAATAATAAACTTATAAATAAAATCGATAGTGGTTTAGTTTTATTAGTGGGATTTACTGAAGGTGATGATGAAAGTAAATTAGTAACTATGGCTAAAAAAATAGTCAATCTCCGAATTTTTGATGATGAGAATGGAGTAATGAATAAATCCATTTTAGATGTTGGTGGAGAGATTTTATCCATATCTCAATTTACTTTATATGCTGATACTAAAAAAGGTAATAGACCTTCTTATATTAATGCATTAAGTGGTGATAAAGCAATAATTTTATATGATAAATTTAATGAAGAGTTAAATAAATATATTAAAACATATCCTGGGATTTTTGGTGCTGATATGCAAGTAAATATTACTAATTCAGGTCCTGTTACAATAATACTTGAATTATAGTTGACATAAGATATTTTTTGTTTTAAAATAACTTTTTATTAAAAGGAGTTGTTTTATATGGAAAAAAGTTCTTTTGAAAAGTTCAAAGATATTATAAGAAGACGGATAAGTATTGAAGAAGAATTCTTAAATGAATTATTAGTAAAAAGACAAGATATTTATCAAAAAATTACAAAATCTGTTGAAAATGAGCCATACGTAATAGGGGTAAAATTAAATGGTGATAGTCTTGAAATTATTATTCATGGAAAAAGAAAAAAAATAGAGCAAAAAGTATTGAAGGCATGTGATAAATTGCTTGGTGAATATGATTGTATAATGGAAAATGTTGAAAAAACTAAATTTATACTTTATAGACTTAAGTGTTTAGTTAGTTCTTTTGATAACGAAAAAGCCATTAATGTAAATGACAAATTGTATGATATTTTAAATGCTTTGTTTACTTTTTATAGTACAAATTTATTAACTTTAGAAGATTTTAATATTGTTTTAGGTTCATCTATTCATTTAGCAAGTAAAAAGAGAAATGAAAACCCTGTTGCTTTAGAAGAAGCAGCTGTAAGATTAGCTAAATTTTATAATATTAAAGGTGAATTCCTTTTTGGGGCTGATGATAGTTATTTAGATGCTTTTAATAATTTATTTAGAGCTATGTTTGAAAATACTGCTTTTGTAATAAATTTAGAACATTTTGAAAAAGTTTTAGAAGCTTCACAAAAATTAGATAATTTGTATCAAGAATATTGTGCCAACTATATTGCTAAACCAATAGAGAGTATAAAAGACATTCCAATAAATGAAAGTTTTTGTTTATCAGGTACAGAAGAAACAACTGAAATTGATAATAAAACTATAAAAGAATTGATTGAAGGATTTGATTTAGAACTATGGCAAAAAGCTTATTTAAAAGTTCAAGAATTAAGACATTATGATACGATTAGAATGCAACTATTAGAAATTTTAAAAGAAATAAAATCAATTAAAACATTATATTTAGAAACAAATGATAATGAAGATAAATTATATTTGCGAGAAGAATTAGCAACTTTATTTGATAAATTAGCAGAATTATTAGAAGAAAAAGAAGAAAAAATTAATGATAATAATTTAGTCTTTTTAACTGATAAAAATGGAGTTTGTTATTTTTCTGAAGATGTAATGTCATTGGATAAAGGTATTAGAAAAAGGTCATATAATTTATTAAATAGAATAAAAGTTGAAAATGCAAAAACATTTAATAAAATACCTATAGATAATTATAATGTATTTCAAGTATTTAATAAAGAAGTTCAAATATTATTTTTAGAACTATATCCTGGTATATATTTGGTAATTGGAGTATGTATTATGGGAAGAAAAAATACAGATATATTAAATAGAATAAGTAATCCTAATAATAAAAAATATATTGATGATCTTATATTAATGATTAAAGATGAAGAATATAGAATGAAATTATTACATGATCATGCAACATTTGTTTTACCTGGTGCTTTAAATAGAACAAGGGAAAATATTGACAATAATTAAAAACTATTATATATTTATATTGTAAATTATTTGTTTATCCTAGTATTTAGTTAAATAATTTATAGAGAACAAGTGGCTGGTGAAAACTTGTAATTATGGCTATTGAAGATAAATAAACATATAAATAATTCGCTATATAGCGTTATCATTTAAAAGAGCATAGATTCTATGAATTAAGGTGGCACCGCGGATAATCCGTCCTTAAGTTAATAGAGTCTTTTTGTTTTTTGAAAGGGTGAATTTTATGAAATTTAATACTGATTATGATATTAATAATGTAGGTGAAGAAGTAATATTAAATGGTTGGGTTGCTAAAATAAGAAATCTAGGTGGAGTATTATTTATTGATTTAAGAGATAGATCCGGTATAATTCAACTTGTTGTAAAGCCCGATAATGCTTTTTATGGTTTAGCAAGTACACTTCATAATGAATATGTAATTAAAGTAGAAGGAATAATTGTTAAAAGAGAAAGTATAAATAAAAATTTAGAAACTGGAGAAATTGAAGTAGAAGTACAAAATTTAGAGATATTAAATAAATCTTTAGATGTACCATTTTCTTTAACTGATGATACAACAGCTTTAGAAGATACTAGATTAAAATATAGATATTTAGATTTAAGAAGAAATGCTTTAAATAAAAATTTAATTTTAAGGCATAAAATAATGATGGCTACTAGAAATTATTTTGATTCTTTAGGCTTTATAGAAGTAGAAACGCCAATGCTTTGTAAAAGCACTCCAGAAGGAGCAAGAGATTATTTAGTTCCATCTAGGGTAAATAAAGGTAAATTTTATGCACTTCCTCAATCACCACAATTATTTAAACAATTATTAATGGTCGGGGGAATTGAAAAGTATTTTCAAATAACAAAGTGTTTTCGTGATGAAGATTTAAGAGCTGATCGCCAGCCGGAATTTACTCAAATTGATATGGAAATGAGTTTTGCTGATGAATTTGAGATAATGGATGTTACTGAAAAATTAATAGCTAAAATTTTTAAAGATATAAAAGGTATAGATATTAAATTACCACTTTTAAAAATGAAGTGGGATGATGCAATGAATAAATATGGATCTGATAAACCTGATTTAAGATTTGATATGCCTATTATTGATATAACTAATATTTTTAGTAATACTAATATTGAATTTTTACAAAATGTTTTAATAAATACAATTGTTGTAAAAAATAAAGCTAGTCAGTTTTCAAGAAAAGATATTGATAAATTAACTGATTATGTAAAAACTTATAAAGCAAGTGGTTTAGCATATTTAAAAATGGAAGATGAATTAAATGGTTCAATTGCTAAGTTATTAAGTGAAGAAGAAAAAAATAGTTTAGTTAAAGACTTAAATCTTGAAAATAATGATATCATATTTATTATTAGTGGTAAGAAAAATATTGTTAAAGTCTCACTTGGAGCTCTTCGTTTAAAATTAGGTCATGATTTAGATTTAATAAATACTAATGATTATCAATTATTATGGGTGACTGATTTTCCTTCTTTTGAATGGAGTGATGAAGAAAATAGATTTATGGCAATGCATCATCCATTTACAGCACCAAAAGATGAAGATGTAGATAAATTATTAAATGATAAAGAACATTGCTATTCTAAAGCATATGATATAGTTATTAATGGTTATGAAGTTGGTGGAGGTTCAATACGTATTCACCAAGAAGATATACAAGAAAAAATGTTTGAAGCATTAGAACTTACAAAAGAAGATATAAATGAAAAATTTGGTTTCTTTGTTAATGCTTTAAAATATGGAACTCCACCACATGGTGGCTTAGCTTTAGG
>CALVKC010000058.1 GCA_944332505.1 uncultured Bacilli bacterium | reverse complement strand
CCCATACCTTTAATTCTAGGAGTACATAAGTTTACAACATTATATACTTCTTCAGCACAATCGCCATACTGTTTCCCGTCTTCTACAGTAATTCCACAATCAATAATAATTTGATTTTTATATAAACATAAAGAATCTCTGGTAATTAAATTACGTTTACCTGTAGCTGTAATAATAATATCAGAGTTTCTACAATAGAAATCTCTATCTTCTTTAGATGTATGACTTCTACAAACTGTAACTGTTGCACCTTTATCAGAGATTAGATTAAATAAAGGTTTATTAACCAAATTACCATATCCAACCAATGTTACTCTTTTACCTTTTAGATTTACATTTAGCTTATCTAATAAAGTAAGTACTCCTAAAGGTGTACAAGGAATAAAAGAGCTATCTTGTTTAAATCCATCAACATCTTTATTAGTATCAATTAAATGAGTTAAACCATGCTCAAATTCTTTAATACAATCTGGCAATGGAAGTTGTAGAATAATTCCATCAATAGAATTATATATATTTAAATTAAGTATTTTGTTTCTGATAGTAGCATATCCTGTATTTTCAGGCAGCTTAATTAATTCAGTCTTAATTCCAACTTCTTCACAATCTTTTAATTTACCTTTAATATAATTATTGCTTGCAGAATTGTCTCCAACTTGAATAATCGCAAGACAAGGTGATCTTTCAAATTCAGATATTTCTTTTTTAATATCTTCTTTTAATTCATTAACAATAGAAACACAATCAATCATTTGATACCTCTTTAAATAATTTTCAATAGTTTAATAACACTATTCCAATCATATAATCTATAAATACCATTATCTAAATCACTCTCAAAATCTTTATTCCATTCATAATCTTTGCCAAAGCAAATTCTAATATCTGCATTAGAACCTAGAATGTTTTTAGGCATATCATCAATAAACACATTATCTTTACCAGACATATTTACACAAGATTTATCATGATGCTCACTTAATTTAACACCAATAAATTTTGCATAAGGAAAATGTTTCTTGATATATTTCTTTTTCAAATGAAGATTTAGATCTTCTCCATGACTAACAAAAACAATATTATAAAAATTACTTAAATAATCAATTGATTCTTTAGCTTCATGAACCATTTCGACTCTATCAAAGAATCTCCGTTGATTAAAATACCCGTCAATAGTTTCTTTGTCTGCTAAAGATAATTCCAAGAAATCCCAGCTATCAATTTTTGTCCAATCAACCTTTTTATATTCTGGCTTATCATTAAAATCTTCGTCATACATAGAAACCACGCATTGAACTGTCTCTAAAGTTACACAATCTAAGTCTATAAAGGCCGTAGGCTTCTTTTTATTAATATTGATATAATTTACAAACTCTTTGACGGCATTATTTACTTCTTCAGTACCATTATTTGTAATATAATAATCAAAATCATATTCATCTAATGACGTTTCACTAGGATGTTGTTGTTGTTCTGGTGTAAGTTTAGATTCATAATTTATTCTATTAATTCTCATTGTTATAACATTTACATTTGGATTTTTTTTCATTACTTCAATTTCATTTGGGAATCTTGCATCAGGAATTAAAATATAATTCCATTCATTAGGAAACAAACTAATTAATTCGCTAATAAAATTAACCCAATAATCTGGTATCTTTTTTCTAATTACATCTGTTCCTACACGCTGAAGTAATGCTCTTCCTTTTTCATCTTTTTGACCGTCCCAATTAAAGAATGTCTTTAAGATATATTTAAGTAAATCAGCATAATGAGTAACAAGAACCTTATTGTCATTCTCTTCAAATTGTTGTTTCATAATATTAGCAATATGATCCTTACCATGGCCTGATTTTGCGGATAATAAGATTACTGTTGGCTTTTTACTATTCATTATTATTTACCTCTTGTAACATTTTCTTTAATTCTTTTTTCTTAGGATAAGCTCCACAGCTATTGCTTTCAGGGCACCATAATAAATCAACACATTGAGGAACCAATACGTCTTTTAACTCAGGAAGTACTTCAATAACTTCTTTTTTCATTGCTAGAGCTAATGATCTAAATATATCTTCTGTTCTTGTACAAAGTCTTTTATGCATTAAGTGAATTAATGCTTCAATATCAAGACAAAACACAAATGCACTATGAGTTGCCATTGGTAATACATATCTAGCTTGTTCATTTGCTCTTTCTTTAGATTCAGTTTTATTTAAGACATATGATTGAATTTTAGAATATAAATCAATCGTATCTTTCATATGTTGATTATATTTGTTTAACAATTCTTTATTATCTGTAATCTCGATAGGAATTTCATAAGCAAAACTAGTTTTATTTACATATCTAAAACTTTGCACATTTTTACATACTCCTACTTCATGACGTACTGCCTGGTCAACGCAAAAACGAGGTATATCTGTAATTAAAAACTCAAAATATCTTGAGCGTGAACCGCTAAAATGTTTGCTATTCATACAATGTTTACCAACCTTTTCAGGAGTATTAGTTTTTGTATCATAACAAACACAAGCCGTTCTTCCAAAATGTTTAAATAAATCTTTTACTTCTTCTTTATTTAATAATTCTACTTTCAAAACATCACCCTTTTATTTTAACTAGTTTCAATTATATAAATAAAAATTAACTTTCTTTATATTCAAATTCTTTCATACATTCTTTAAATCTAATAATTTCATCTTTATTATTAGAAATAATTTCTATATATTTTGGTTTGGATATATCTAATGCCATAATTGCTAAAATACTTTTAGCATCATAATATTTATTTTTGTTATAATAAATATTTATGTCACTATCAAATGTTATAACAATATTTGCAAATTTACGAATATCTTCAATATCATTAATTTTAATCAATAAAGAATTATTATAATTCATAGCAATACCCTCCTTCTATTTATTTATTTTTTTTGTTTTTATTATATTATAAATTTACTTATAAAAATGATGCCCTGCATCATCAGTAAAAATATAATTTGCACCATTAAATTTAGATCTGTATGATAAACTATGAAAATATAATGCTCCATCTGTAGTGTCACCAAACATATAAGCATATTCTAAGGCTAATTTAGTATCTTCGCTAATATTTTTTCTTCCGAATGCGAATTGCCCAGGAACAATTATGTTATGTACATTATCACTAAATTTATCACTTTCAATACGATTTAAAATAACAGAGGCCACATTTACCTTAGAATCAAAATCTTGTTCAAAAGTTTCTGTTTCAATACATCTCTGCATGAGATAAATTTCATCATCTGTAAAAACATCATATATAGATTCAGGTGGATCTATCCATTCAGCATATTCATTAATAAGATTTTTATAAGCAATAAATCTTTCTTTATTATCTGTAATAGATTTTAATTGTTCTTGTTTTTCTAATGCTTCTTTATTTTTAATTTCGTAAATATCTTCTTCTGATACTTTAATTGCTTCTGTTTCACTTATAATTTTTGATACAATATTATTTTGAGCAACAATCATAGTATCATTAATATTGTTTATTTTATCAATATTCAATGGTTCAATAGTTTCAGATTCTACTATGATATTTTCATTATTTGTTTGAGTTTCTGCTTCTGATATAATAATACTAAAACCAAAAATACATGTCGAGATTAACAGTCCTCCAAAAAATAATTTTTTCATAATATCCCCTTTCGTATCTTTAATATCACTAAATTATTTTTATTTTAATAAAGATAAAATCAAATTCCTTTTTCTTGTTGTAAAATTACATTTATTATTAGAACACTTGTCGAATTGATAATTATCATTTTTTTCAAAATGCATTACTCTATTCATTCTTTTTCCACATTTAGGACAAAGTATCATAATATTAATCCTCCAATTCTTTAAAATAATAAATGCTATTTCTTGTAAAAATTAATAAATATCCTGGCATACTATATGAATCAAAATCATTTACACAACTAGTACGTGTAACATGATCTTCAACAATTTCACCATTGTTATATTTAATATATCTAAAATATAATGGTAAGCCAACAATAGGATCTTTATTTAATTCAACAGTACTACCAATTCTATTAGGATATTTTCCATCAGTACGTGTCTGTCCATTTTTATATGTGATATTCTCAATTAAATATTTCATTTATAGTATATGTTCACCACCTTTTACAAAAATCAGCAATTTTGCAAAAAACATAAGCAATAAATAAGCCAACTAATTCTGCAAAAAAGCATTTAATTATAGTGCAAATAATCATTAAACCAGTAAGAGTTCCTTTATCAAAGGCTTTAGTCGCATCTAAGATGGGTTTGATAAACATTAACCAACCACCAACATATAGTCCAAGAACAACTCCAATAATAATAATTAAATTACAAATAATTTTTTTCATTACTTTGTCCTTTCTATAATTTTAACTAGTTAAAGTAAAACTAAAAATACTCATTTGAAAATAGTACGAATATATTATACCACACTTTTATCAAAAAGTCAAGTCTGAATTTTAATAGTTTTATTTTAACTAGTCATAAAATTTTTACAATTCAGATAATTTATTTTTATTATCTGGACGCATTTTGTCACACTTATTAAAATCTATGAGTAACTGGTATCTATAATCACCAAAAATATTTCTCCACTTTTCTTTAGCTTTATCTGTATTCCAATTCATAGGAAGCATATGATAATTAACTAAAAATAAGATATCTAAAATTTCATCCTTTGAATATTTTTCTCCACAATAAAGGTCAGCATAATCAGTTAATAAAATGTACGCCCCGTAATTTTCGTGGCCTAGATAATGTGCTATACCATCTTCATCAAATGTTTGTGTATATAGTTTGCCCATATCATGTCGTTTTGCTGCAAATTCATAATATTCTGGATAATGATATTTATTAAACTTTGTACTTACAAAATTGCAATGATCTCCTAAAGTTTGATTATGATATGGAGTTTTTTGATCAAATTTTAGCATTTGCAAATACCTATTCATATCCTTAGTAACATATAATTGGTCTGATAAACTATGAGGAGTTAAATCTTCAATAATAATATCATCGAATCCTTCATTGTAGAATGGAATTTGAAACTTCTTAATCTGTTTATAAATTACCTCATCAGGCACCGCCACTCTATCATCATTCTTATTATCTTTAATACAGTCTTCTATACTTTTAACTACAAGATATCCAATCTTGTAACAATCAATTCCTCTTACTGCATTAAAGATAGCTCTACGTGACTTTAATGTGATATTCGTAGCGTCTGCAATGACATCATTACCTTTTAATAAATTCTCTCTAATTCTTCTATGGAATATCTGAAATACTTCTTCATTTTTAGACTGATCAGATACTCCACCTTCACAAATTTCACCACGAATAGCATCTGAAGAGACAATAATACAATTGTCTCTTTCTGCTATCTGTTTTGCTATTGTGCTTTTACCAGATGAACTTATACCAATCATAATTATTAAATTTGGTTTATTCATATTTATCACCTTTTATAATTTTATTTACTCTCATAATATTCATCTAAAAATCTAATTACATTAGACAGATGTTCTCCAGATTTTAATTTCATACCTTTATGCCTTTTTGAATCTTCTTCTAACTGATCAATCCAATTATCCCAATTATCAGCAATCAGTTGACAAAACTTTTCACCAGAACCTCTAAGAAAACATCTGCCTATCCATTCTTCTTTAAGATTTCTCTCAGGATAAACTAAATAAAAGTCAATACCAGCATCTTCTAATGTTCTTCTAACATTTTCATGTGTAGAAACTAATATGTAATCTGCTTTACCAATGTTTTCTTTGATATGATTAATATAATTTTGAGGAAAATCTGGATGACGTACTTTTTGATTACCTACCATAACCCAACTAAATTTGCTGCTATCACTATCAAGAATAACTTTATCCTTAAATTTTTCAAACACATACGTCTTACCACATGCCGGAAATGCGCTAATGATTTTTGTGTTTTTCATATCATCTCACTCCTTTCATTCAACAGTTATTATAAAAAAACTTATCTTCATCAAATTCTCTCACGGCATATATTTGTTTTAAATGTTTGATCTCGCCAGACATTAAATCATGTTCAATTTCGGTTTTATTTTCAATATAGTTAAAATCCAAACTAATTTTAGGGATATGTATTTGTATTACACTGTTATTGAAAACAGTTGTTCCATACCAATCAACGAATGGAACACCATTCTCATAATATATTTCTGCTTTTATACATTTCATTTCATTCATTCTTTTATACTATCTCACTCCTGTATAACCCATGCTAAATTCTTTACATTTAATATCAATAATTAAAGGAAGATTAACAAATCTTTCATCATTATGATCAAGATTATTTAAATAATCAATTGCTTCTTTCATACGTTCTTTATATTTACACACGTTCTTTTTACTACAATGTTCGCAATCTCGCATATCTACTGGATTATTAACTGGAGGCATTGGGATATTACAATTAGTTTCTGGTAACATATTTGAAAAAATCATACTATCTCATTCCTTTCTTTCTTTAATTCTTGTGCCAATATTAATAGTTCTTCTTTAGTATTCAAATTATTATTACACATTACAATTAATAATAATTCATTTAGAATTTCTCCAATATCTTTTCCTGGGGTAAATCCATTTGCTATCAAATCATCTCCGTTTATAGCAAGGTCTTTCATTAAATAACATTCTTTACTAGATATAACTTTATTTAAGTTTCTTCTTATACCATCATAATTAGATTCGATTCCATAAGATTCATATAATACTATTAATCTTTTAAACTGTTCTACACCTAAAAGCATAAGATATATTTTGATGCTTACTTCATTCTGTAAAATACATGGATGCTCAAATTTATATGGGCATTTAAAATCAACTAGTTCTTTAACTTTCTTAATGGCGTTACAATCAAATCTAAGTCTTCTCATAATTGGCTCAACTTTATCAACATCAAAAATCTTAAAGAATATAGATAATCTAGTAATCAAATCTTTTGATTTACAGTTTTTCAATGCGTCAACAGTAGATAAAAAATCATTTCGATGATTATCAATTAAATCTTC
>CALVKC010000057.1 GCA_944332505.1 uncultured Bacilli bacterium | reverse complement strand
CCACAATAGATTGACTTTTGTGGCAAAATACTTTAAAATTGTATCAAGAGGTGAGTAAAATGATATTACTACATAAAGAACTTATTGAAAAATATAAAAGTGATTATGAAATAAAAAAATTAATTCAAGAAGGAAAAATATTTAAAATTGAAAAGGGAATTTATAGTGATAAAAAAGATGTAAATTATTTAGAAATAATATCAAAAAAATATCCTAATGCAATATTTACTATGGATAGTGCATTTTATTACCATAATTTAACAGATGTCATTCCTGAAAAAGAACATCTTGCATTAAAAAGAGATAGCACTAAAATTAGTGATAGTAGGATTAAAGTTGTATATTATCAAGATAAATTTTTTGATATTGGTAAATCAACTTTAAATATAAATGGTGTTGAAGTTAAAGTGTATGACAAAGAAAGAATGCTAATAGAACTAATAAGAAATAGAAAATCAATAGGTTTTGATTATTATAAAGAGATAATTGCAAATTATAGAGAAATTAAAGAAACACTTAATACAAAAAAAATAGCTGAATATATAAGTAATTTTGCAATAGAAAATCACTTGTATGATGTTATTATGAAAGAGGTGTTTTAATGAATATAAATACAATATTTAATAATTATTTAGCAAATGGATATTCAAATTTAAATGCTATTTCGAAAACTTGCCAAGATATTATTTTAGCTCAAATAAGCAATTCTAGCTTAAATAAAAATGTAACAATTAAGGGTGGAGTTGTAATGATGGCTATTTCTAAAGACATAAGAAGAGCAACACAAGATTTAGATATAGATTTTATAAGATATTCTTTAGATGATTCAGCAATAGAAACATTTATAGAAAAATTAAATGATAAAGATATTAAAATAAAAATTACTTCACCAATAAAAAGACTTCATCATCAAGATTATGATGGTAAAAGAGTTTTTATAGATATATCTGATAATTTTGGTAATGTATTTTCTACTAAATTAGATGTTGGTGTGCATAAAGATATTGATATAGATCAAGATGAATTATGTTTTGATTTAGGTATAGATTCTAATAGTGTTACTTTACTTGCTAATTCAAAAGAACAAATATGTGTAGAAAAAATAAAGTCATTATTAAAATTTGGTATTACATCAACTAGATACAAAGACATCTTTGATATCTATTATTTGATAAATAAAAGTGATTTTGATAAGCGACGTTTTTTAAATTACTTAGATAAATTAATTTTTAGAAACGAATTAATTGAAGAAAGTAATATAACAGAGTTACAAAATAATTTAAAATATACATTATCAAATAAGAGATTTAAATCCATGGTTAATATGGCAAAAAACAATTGGCTTGAATTGTCTATAGATGATACTGTTAATTCAATTTTAAACTTCATATCTTCGTTGGAATTAGTCGAGGTATAATACTATGAATAATAGTGAAATATTAAAATTAATAAAAGTTAAAGAACTAGAAATAAAAAAATTACAATTAGAAATAGATAAATTGAAGAAACAATTTAACGAAATAACAACAAATTCATCAGAAGATATTTCAAGTCGTGAAGATTCAGTTAAAATATTTATGAATTATTTTAAAGGAAGAAATGATGTATATCCTTATTTATCTATTGATAAAAATAATCCAAATGTTAAATATTATATACCTGCATGTGCAAATGAATGGAAAAATGGTATATGTAATAAAACAATGGGAAAAAAATGTAAAAATTGTCAATATAGGGAAAATAAACCAATATCAAAAGAAACTATCTATAAGCATATGTATGGAAATTATCCAATAGGTATTTATCCTCTTTTAGAAAATGATACTTGTTTTTTTCTGTCATTAGATTTTGATGATAAAGATTCGAAAAAAGATATTAAAAGTGATGTATTAGCTTTTGCGAGTGTTTGCGATAAATATGAAGTACCTATTGCTATAGAACGTAGTAGATCAGGTAATGGAATACACATATGGATGTTCTTTGATACAAATATAAAAGCAATAACAGCAAGAAAATTAGGTAGTTTGTTATTATCTAAAACTATGGAAATATCAAATATTTCAATTTCCTCTTTTGATAGAATGTTTCCTAATCAAGATATATTACCAAAAGGTGGATATGGTAATTTAATAGCACTACCATTTCAAAATGAACCATCTAAATATGGAAATACATTGTTTATTGATAGAAATTTTATTTTAATAAAAAATCAAATGCAATATTTAAGTTCTATTCGTAAGTTAACTGAAATAGAAGTTTTTGAAAAAATAAAACAATTATCTAATGAAACTATTGATATCAGTCATGAAATAATTGATATGCAAAATGAAGTAAAAGTAAAGAGTAAAAATAATATAGATTATCCTAAAAGTATTAAAGTAATTTTAAAGGATATGGTATATATTGATAAAGCTAATCTTGATGGAGTAGTAAAAAATAGTTTTAGAAGACTTGCTACCTTTGCTAATCCTGAATTTTATAAAAAACAAAAATTAAGAATGTCCGTTTACAATGTTCCTATGGTAATTGATTGTAGTAAAGAAGATGAAAAGTATTTAAAATTGCCAAGAGGAACATATAATTATTTAGAGAGTCTATGTAATGTTAATAACATTGAAATTATTAGTAAAGATGAGAGATTTGTTGGAAATAAAATAGAAGTTAAATTCAATGGTAGTTTAAGAGAAGAACAACAAATAGCAATAGACCATATGTTAAAATATGATAATGGAATATTATGTGCTCCGACAGGATTCGGAAAAACAGTAATTGGATGTAAACTTATAGCAGAAAGAAAAGTGAATACACTAATATTGGTAAATAAAATTCAATTGCTTAATCAATGGAAAGATAGAATAAAAGAATTTTTAGATGTAAAAGAAGTTGGTGAGATAAGTAGTAAGAAAAAGAATATTACTAATGTTATTGATGTTGTAAGTATAAAATCATTATGGAATAATGGAAATGTTTTAGACATTGCAAAAAACTATGGAATGATTATAATTGATGAATGTCATCATACTGCAGCATATACTTTTGAGCAAGCAATTAATACAGGAAATGCTAGATATGTTTATGGAATATCTGCAACACCAGAAAGAGAAAATGGACATACTCCAATCATAAAAATGCAATGCGGTGATATTAGGTATAAAGTAGATAGTCTAAAATTTAATAAAAAATTGAATATCCCCATGAAAGTAATTGCGAAGAAAAGTCATTTAAATTTTACAAATCAAAATATTGATAATTATGAATTAAATGAAATTAATGATTTGATAGCAAAAGATATTATACGTAGTGAAAATATTATTAAAGATATTAAGAAGGAATATGATAATGAAAAAAATATATTAGTTTTAACAGAAAGATTAGAATTAATGAACTACATTTATGACAAATTATCAAAATATACAAATAATATTTTTAAATATTATGGTGGAATCGGCAAAAAAGTTCTTAAAAGCTATATGGAATTAAATAATCAAATAAATGAAAACGAAGATAATAAAATTATAGTAGCTACTGGGTCGTATATTGGTGAAGGGTTTGATGATTCAAAGCTTGATGTATTATTTTTAACAATGCCTATTTCTGGTCAAACTAGAGTAACACAATATGCTGGAAGATTACATAGGCAAGATAGTAATAAAAAAGAAATATTAATTTATGATTATATAGATGATAATTTTTCAAAAACTCGTAATATGTTTCTGAAAAGAAAAAAAACATACGAAAAATTGGGTTATGAAATAGTTGAAGAAAATTAGTGTTTTAATTTTAATGTGTGATAAATAAAAATTATATTAATATGATTTATTATTATTTTTCTAGATACCAAAATCAGATACTAAATGACAAAAATAAAGTTATTTTAATAAACTTTGATAAATTTTGATAGAAGAAAAAGCCTTGTTTTGTAAGACTTTAATCAATTAATAAATTGTTACGAACTGATAATAATATTTCCCCCTGAAGGAGCCGAAAGGCTCCATTTTTTGTTCTAAAAATAAATGGTTTGCAATTAAAAAAATTATTTGCTATAATGTTCATACAAAGGAACTTGTATTTATATGAAAGAAGGATTAAAATGAGTAAGATAAAGATAATGGGCCTAGGTGGCCTTAATGAAACTGGTAAAAATACCTATATTGTTGAAGTAGATAATTTTATATATATATTTGATTGTGGTTTAAAATATGCTACTGAAAATTTATATGGGATTGATTATATTATTCCGGATTTTGAATATTTAGTAAAAAATAAAAGAAGGATTAAAGGATTATTTTTAACCCATGGGCATTATGAAAATATGGGTGCTACTAATGATTTATTAAAGTTAATTCCTAATTTGAAAGTTTATGCTACTAGATATACGAAGTTTGTCTTAGAAGAAAATGGTGTAAATCCTAAAAATATTATCGAAATAAAGCCTCATAAGAAGTTAAATTTTGGTGAAGTTAGTATATTTCCTATAAGTGTATCCCATTCTGTTCCTGATGCTGTAATGTATTGTTTAAATACTAAAGATGGTGCGATTTGTTATACCGGTGATTTTTTAATTGATCCTAGTATGCGTGGTGCATATGATATGGATTTAGGTAAAATAGCTTATGTTGGAAAAAAGGGTGTATTAGCTTTATTAAGTGAATCAAGTTTTTCTGAAAGACCAGGACATACATCACCAGATCATCGTTTAGTAAAGAATTTTAAATATGCTGTTAATCATGCTGAAGGAAGAGTAATATTTTTAGTACTACCAAATCATTTATATACTATTCAAGAAATATTTGATTCTTTAAAAAATACACATCGTAAAGTTGTTCTTATGGGTAAACAATTACAATCTATTTTAGATATAAGTTTAAAGTATGGTTATTTAAATATTCAAGATGGTTTATTAGGTGATTTATCTAATATCGATGATAAAGATTCTGTACTTATTATGGCTGATAGTAAAGAAAATCCTTATGCTGTATTATCTAAAGTATTAGGAGGATATGATAAGTTTGTATCTTTAAAGAGTAATGATACAATTGTATTTGCCGAACCAAGATATGATTCGAGTGAAAAAGTATTAGTTAAATTAGAAAATGATTTAGCTGAATTAGGATGTAATATTGTATCTGTTCCTAAGGATAAATGTATTTTACATCATGCTTCGCAAGAAGATTTAATGTTAATGATTAAATTATTAAATCCTAAATATTATATGCCTGTTAAAGGTGAATATCGTTACATGGTTAATAATGCTAATGTTGCTTCTTTATTAGGTATTCCTAAAGAAAATATTATTCTTAAAGGAAATGGGGATATTGTTGAAATAGATGATGGAGTTTTACAAGATAATTTTAAATCTATTAAAGTAAATGATATTTTAATAGATGGTAAGAGTAGTGAAGATGTTGGTGAACTTGTTATTAAAGATCGTGAAATGTTATCAGAAAATGGTATTGTTTTAATAAGTGCTACGATATCTAAAAAAACACGTGAATTATTAGTAGGACCAGAAGTGACTACAAGAGGATTTATTTATATTAAAGATTCTAAAGAAATGATTAAGGAAATAAAAAATATTTCTACTGCTATAATTGAAAGAAATATAACTGATTCTTATATTGAATATAATAAGATTAAAACAGAGATAAGAGAAGAATTAGGCAAGTATTTATATGAAGAAACAGAATGTAAACCAATGATAATTGCGGTTATTCAAGAAGTGTAATAAATCTTGTCAAATTATTATGAGATATGGTAAAATACCATATGAGAAAAAGGAGGATAGCTTATGGCAAAGAATGAAAATAGAAATTATGTTACTTTAGTATGTAGTGAATGTAAACATGAAAATTATACTACAAGTAAAAATAAAAAAAATACACAAGAAAAATTAGGTATTAAGAAAGCTTGCCCAAATTGTGGTAAACATACAATACATAAAGAAAAAAAATAAGAGAAAGGGCTTAAATTATGAATATTAATATCAATGACATTAAAAATGGAATGACTATTATTATGGACGGTAAATTATGCCAAATAGTAGAATTTCAACATGTTAAACCTGGTAAGGGTGCTGCATTTGTTAAGATGAAGTTAAAGAATTTAAAGACTGGTTCAATTGTTGAAGATACTTATAATACTAATATAAAAGTAGAAAAAGCTCATGTTGATAGAAAACCAATGCAATATTTATATAACACTGGTGATACTTATGTATTTATGGATACTAATACATATGAGCAAGTAGAAATACCAGAATCTAAATTAGAAGATGAAAAGAAATTCTTAAAAGAAAATTTAGAAATCTCTATTGATTTTTATGAGGGAGAAATAATTGGTATTGAACTTCCGGAAAAAATTGAGTTTGAAGTAGTAGAAACTACTGATGCTACTAAAGGTAATACTACTAATAATGCTCAAAAAGATGCTACTATTGAAACTGGTTATACTTTAAAAGTGCCTATGTTTATATCTCAAGGAGAACATATTATTGTATCTACTAAAGATGGTAAATATTCTAGTAGAGCTTAATTAACTGCTAATAATAAGCAGTTTTTTTTGTTTATTAAAATCAATGACAGTATCAGATTGCAGATTGATTACCGGACGCAAGCCATAGCCGTCGGTCACCCAGTAGTCGGCAGCGTGACCAGTCGCGCTCTGAATGAACCCGCCAGCAGAAGAGCCGCCAGAGCCGAAATAGCTCGGCGACATGGACCAATAATAGCCATTTTGGTAGAGATAAGTTAAGCGATTCATATATCCGGTGGCAAACAATTTGATGACTTTTGCAATTGAAGATTAATTATAAAATAAGAATGTACCAAAAATGTACAATTATTTTTATATAAATTTAAATTTCAAGATAAAATGTCATAATTATTTCAAGCCAAAAAGTCATAGTTTTATTAAAATAACTTAACAAATTATTGTGCCATTAGATTGCAGATTGATTACCGGACGCAAGCCAAAGACGACGGTCACATAGTCGTAGCCGTCAGCAATGCCAGCCGCGTACTGAACGAACCCATAAGCAGACGAAGCGCCAACGTGGAAATAGGACGGCGACATGGACCAATAATTGCCATTTTGGTAGAGATAAGTTAAGCGATTCATATATCCGGTGGCAAATCCGGCATACATTAATTCGTCGACTGTTA
>CALVKC010000056.1 GCA_944332505.1 uncultured Bacilli bacterium | reverse complement strand
CTTACCTCTATCTTTAAAATAAAATCAATAATATTTATTTTATATAAGTGGATTATTAAACCAATCATCTTTTTTAGAATTATTTGATTTAGATATCAATTTTTTTTCTTCTTTTAATTTATACTTATTTAAATCAAATTTGTTTTTTTTAGCTATTTCAATAAGTTTTTCATTAGATGCTGTTTGAACATCAACCATATCCATTAGAGCAAATTTTGAAACCATAAAATATGCCGATGTAAAATAATCATCCAAGTCTTTTCTTAGTTTTTTTAAATCAAGACTATTAACATCCATATGACAAATCTCCAAATGATTCAAATTTTTTAAATCCAAATATAGATACTATATCCTCATCTGATAAATCAAATGGTAATTCTTGACTAGGATCATATAATTCAACAATTTCATACCAATGATTAAATTCACAACCAGTATGATATTCATATTCATCTTTATCAACTCTACATTGATCAAACCAATAATATTTATTTTCATCTATAGCGTTTGCATATATTAAATCTTTTAGAGAATAATAATCATCATATACTTCCTCATCACAAGGAATATAGTTTTTTAATTGGCCATATCTTTCAGCTTCTTTATCAATAATTATTTTCATATAATCAATTAAATTATCAGCATCATATAATCTGTCATATGATAATCCAGTAATTTTTTCATTTTTCATTTTTTGTCGAGCATAAATAACTTCATCAGCTAAATTATCTAATCCAAAATAGTTCAAACTATCGTTATTATATTCATCACAATATCTATTATATATTTCAAATAAAAGTTTAGCTTCATTTAATGGAATTGAACATTTAATTATAGACAATTCTTGAGCCCAAGTTCTTGTTTGATCTCCACCCAATAAACATATTAATGAACTATGCTCTGAATTTATAATTTGTTCTTTAAAATGAAGTATTAGTTTTATAGTCAATAAAGATTTTTTACATTTTGCACTTCGTTTTGATAATGGTTCAACAAATTCAACACTTGCATCATCAATTATAATAATATCTTTATCAATCAATGGACTTAATACATCGCAAATATCAGCAGATAAATTTCCTAATGATTTATTGTCTTTATTTTCTACTGCTAAATTTAAACTGTTATATTCATTATTTGGTTCTCTTTTTATTGTCACTTTATCATTAATTAATAAATCTTCTATTCTTGTATTTCTTCCTTCATACTGAGTTCCTTGAACTTCAACTAGTAATATCATAGTATTAGTTGAAGAATCATATGAATAAAATTTTTTACCAATTTTATCTTTAGTTTCTAAATAATACCAATCGGAATTTAAGTCGTTTCCAAGGCGAAACAAGTCATTTTTTAATTCAACAACCGATTTCATATATTTCACCTACCTTTTATAAAAAATAATTCCACTATCAGTTATTCTTTTTAATGCTAATCCATCAGACTCCAAAGAAAATAATAGTTGATATAATCGCAATTTACTCAATTCTTTATTTTTTTCAAATTTCAATGGATCAATATTTTCTTCAGATTCTAATAATTTATAAATTTTATATCTATCCTTCGAATATGAATTTTTATTATTTTTATCTATCAATCCATCACTTGAAGTTTTATTATCTATAAAAGAATTATTAAAATCTTCTTCACCTACACTAAAATAACTCTTTCCTTTGTCAATTACTTTAATAAGGCATTTAGAATCTGTCATTCTTTTTAATAATGCACTAATTTTTTGATTAGAACAATTTCCTAAATCATCATTACTATTCATTAATTCAGGAATTGTTACTGGTCTAGCAAAATCAACAATTTGTTCATAAATAATTTCCATAATTCTATTATTTTCTTTTTGAATAGAAGTAATATATGGACTATTATCAGTTGGTAATTTAGAAGATGATGATAATATATTTGATACCTTTTCAATAACTTTTTCTGGTTCAAGTGGCATTTTAAAAGTTTTTTCTAGTAATTCTATTCTATTTGAACTATCTTTTTCAAATTTATTAACTATATTTTCATATTCTTTATTAAAATCTTTGTCAACATTTTTTATTTGTTCATTATATTTTTCAATATTTTGATTATTTATATCAATTTCAGTTTTTAATTTATCTTTTTGCATAAACTTCATAAAACCTAAAGTTGATAATTCTTCTTCTTTTTGTTTATTTTCTTTCTTTAATAATTCAAGATTCTTTTTTAAATCACTAATTATATCATTTTTATCATCAGTTAATTGTTTAATTTCTTTCTTTTGTTGTTCCTCTATTTCTAGTTTTATTTCTTGTTTGGCAGAATTCAATTCATCTTGTATTTCTGTGATTTCTTTTTTATATTTATTTTTTTCTTTTTGCAAATCACTTGATAAAATTGATAATAATTCATCATTTTTTTCTTTTTTTCGTAATTCTTTTTCTTCCCTAGCTTTTAGTTCTTTTTCTTTCATTTTAATTACTGTTGGGTTTTTCTCATACTCTCTTTTCCACCAATATTTAATATCATTTAATTCATCTGGAATATCATAATCAAATGTTCCTAAATCCCAATATGCAGAGCCATGTGTATTAAAAGATAGATGAAGATCAGAAAAAGCATCAAAAACATCTTTTATTATTTTATTAATTTCATCAATAAATAAATAATCAGCACCTTGTTTCAACAATTTCTTACCTTCTACATCTAGTTCAGTTAAAAAATCATCATATTTATGTCCAAAAGCACGAGCGGCTTGCTTTATATTTTTTATTTCCCATTTTAATTCATATTCTGATTCTATTACTTTACTATTTAATCCTTTTTGATATTCATCTTCAGTAAATTCCCAATCACTTCTTAATCTTTTTAAATTCTTTCTTGCTTGTTTTATAAAATCATCACAATATTCCTTTAATTCATTGTTTACTTCATCAATGTTATCATCATTTTCATCTGATTCTTTATAATCTTTATCACTATAATTTGATATCATCTTTAAGATTTCTTTATTAAATATTTTATTTTGTGTTTTCTCAGCTAAATCTACTTTTTGAGTAATAGCAGATCCATCATCAAGATTAATAGTAAATTCTTTTTGATCTAAGAATTTATAATAACTATAATAAGCCGGAATTAATATTTTTTTATCAACATCTAAATTTTCAATATGATTAATAAATTCCTCTCCATTTTTAATATGTTTATCTATCATTAATGAATATTTTTTTAATTCTTCTCTTATTTCACTTTTAAATTTAACAATATTAAAAGTTCCTTTTGAATTCATAACATTAATTTTTAATGATTCTAATTTAGTAAATATTTTGAAGTATTCATTTAAACTAGAGTGTATTCCTTTAATGTTTGTTACCCATTTTTCTATTAATTTATTATCAATACTATTTGATAAATACATTTCATCATTTAATTCTTTAAAATCACTCAAATCTTCTTTTACTTCAAATTTATTCATTAAAGATATTGCTATTTGTTCAAGGTCTTCCTTTGATCCATTTATTCCATCAATTACAATTCTCATTTGTTTAAATCCATTTTTTAAACAACAAGTAAAATAAAAATTGTGAGCTGTATCAAATTTCATGTAGATAACACCTGTTCGACCACTTTTTAAATCTACTGCTTTATATTCTGGTTTACCACCATATCTTTCAAACATGATGTAACCGCCATTCCAAAAAACTATATCATACAACATTCTTTTTGTTTCTTCAATTCTTGCCTTATTATCAGAAAAAGGAATTAAAGTCGATGAATAAATAATAATATTTGCTCCACCTTCATTGTATGGCATTTTTTCAAACAATCCAGTTTTAGGTAAATAAGCAATAAAATCTCTATCTTCCTCATTAGGTAAATATTTGAATGAATCTGGAATACTCATTTTATATGTTTCATTTTCAAAAAATATATTTTTTTTATATTCTAATTTTGATAAATCAAAATCTATAAAATCAATTTTTAATTTATTAAAAACTTCAACATCTTCCAGTATGTTAGAATTTTCATCTATTCCTAATTCATTTTCTATTTTATTAAATACTCCCATATCATTCAAAGCTTGTTTATTTCCAAATGCAGCAAATACTTTATTAATATTATTTATATTTTCTTGAGAAGCATTTCTACCTTCACCATCTTTTGAATTTATGGAATAATATGCTTTTCCTTCTTTAATTTTTTTGTAAACAATTCCTTGTCTGTTCATTTCTAATAATTTTCTAGTAATATCTTGTTTTGTTGAATCAGAAATAGATTCTGATATTTCATTAATTGATAGACTTCCTTTTTTACTCTCTAATAATTCATATATTCTTTCATCTAAATCTTTCATTTAATCCCTCCACGCTTGGCATCTACATTGTTGGTAAGTAGTGCCATCTCTTCTTTTTACGTCTTTACAAACATAATATGGTCTATTTGGGTAACAGCCATTACCTGTAGAACTGCTTGAAGTCGGATGAACATTCCAATTTCTAATTACAAGAAAGCATATTATAACCAATACAATTATTATAGATAATGGAATCATATAGTATATTTTATTTTTAAAGTTAGTTTTCAAGGATAGTATTATTATTCCAATTATTGATAAAGCAAAACCAAATATAACCATTTCTTTGCTTCCATTTGGCATATCAGAAGCAGGATTTCCTCCTATTCCAATTAACATTGAACCAATAAGTAACAATCCGCCAACCAAAAGATTTATAAAATTTTTACTTTTGCCTTTTTTGGCACCAAATTCATATACAAACAAGCCAATACCAAATATCATTAATAACATTGCAATTATAGTCATATTATACCTCCTATTACTTTATTTAATTTTTACAACAACTTGCACAATATCCAGTTCTTGAATTAGGATTACATGGATGCCAACCTGATCTACATCCAACTCCTCCATTACATGATTTTCTTGTATTTGTTCCTGATGATGAACTAGAAGAACCACTATTACTACTTCTTACATTTGGTTCATTATCAAGTCCTGTATTTGAATCATGACCATAGATAACCATATTTTTTGCTTCTGATGATGTTGAATTTATATTAATTGAGATTGATGGCCTAACACCAATATCTACATATGTATATTCTGCTGGTGCTAATTCATTTGTTCCAGCACTTCTAACATTACCATTACTTTCTACTGGAACAACACCCTTACCATTACTTGCTCTACTAACAGATCTTGTCCACCAATTTCCAGCATTATTAGAAGATAATTTAAATCCATCATCAATCAATTTTTGTGTAGGTTCTGCAATCCTATCTTTGTCTGATTCAAAAAACAATCTAGCTTCTTCGGAACTTAAACAAAAAACCATATCTTGAGTATTATTCGATGTAATCATTTTTTGAATATATTTAAGTTCTTTTTCATTAAAAGATTCATTATAGAATTCATTATTAAGCCATTCTCTTACTTCACTCTTTTCCCATAAATAAGTGCTACCAAATCTCATCTTTTTCAATATATATCGTGAAATTAATAATAAATCATCATTGTCTTTTCCTAAAACAATCCATTCTATTGGTTCTTTTCCATTTTCTAAATTGTTATCTTGCTCATATTCACCTAAATATACAATATCTCCAACATTAGCATTTTTTAGAAGATTATATTTTGAATCATTTAATAATGTCCTACTATCTTCATAATCCGTAATATTAAATAACATATTTATAGCTTTATAATATTCTTTATTTTCAATAAATAATTTTGCTTGATCATAATATGCCTCTAGATAATACTTATCTGAATCTTTATAGTCTTTAATCTCTAAGAATAATTTGTATGCATTTTCATAATCTTTATTTTCTAAAAATGTTTTTGCATTTTTGTAATTGCATTCTTGAACTTTGCTTAGATATTTTGATTCTTTATTTATTTCTTTATATATCTCACTAGCTTTATTGCATTCATTATTTTCAATATAATCATCTGCTTGTTTTATTTTGTTATTAATACTCAAGTTATTTAAGAATATAGTTCCAATAATTACTAAAAATATTACAAAAATAACACCTAATTTTAGAAATTTTGATTTTCTTTTAGTTGATAATTGTTTTTTAGATATGTTTTCATCTACCTGATATTTGTTCTTATCCATAAAAACCTCCTAACACCCAGAATATCCAGAATATCCAATTCCTGTGCAATTATATCTTTTTTGGATTGTGCATCTCCAACTATTTCCCCATGTTTTACTACATTGATTTTTTCTTTCCTCATACGAATAACCATTATAACTATTATCTCTAGTTCTAGATGATGATGAACTAGATTGCGAACTTGTTGAAGATTTTGTTTCAATTTCTTCTAATTTATCAGAATTAATACTATATTCTTTAATTATATAATTGCCATCTTTAGAAAGTATAATTACAGGTCTTACACCGTTCATTACTGCCCTACCACAACTCATTTTACTTAATCCAGTATTAACATAATAAGGAGTATCTGTATTTGTGTAATACTGCTTTGCATCACTATATGCATCTTTATCCTCTAGCCACCATGTATAAATACCATCATTCGTATATATTTTATATATTTCTTTTGATAAAGCATAGTTAGTTAAATTTGTCTTTAAATAATTAGCATTAAATCCATTACTTACTGCATGATTAACATCATAACTTGATAATAATTTAACATCATATATTATTTTTAATTCTTTTTCATTAAAACTATTTTGAGCAAAATTTGATTTTATCCAATAAACAAGTTGATCATATTTATCCTCATAGCCATACTTTTTAACATCTAATACATATTTACTAATTAATGTATATTTATCATCATCTTTGTCAATAATGATCCATTCTATTGGTTCTTTTCCATTTTCTAAATTGTTATCTTGCTCATATTCACCAATTATAACCTCATCATTTATTTCAGATACAAATACTTTTAAATATTCTTTTTCTTTTACTATTTCATCAATTAGTTTTTTACTATCTTCATAACCTTTAATCTCATTGAATAAAATTATTGCAGATACTTGGTCATCTTTTTCTAAATATTCTTTTGCTCTTGCATATTTATTTTCTTTTAATTTTTTAGTTGCCTTAGAACCTCCTAAATCTTCTAAAATCTTATATGCTTTATCATATTCATGATTATTAATGTAATTAATTGCTTCTTTATATTTATTATCCCTATAAAAATAAATTATTGTTCCTATTATTATTGATAATATAATTATTCCAGCAATAATATATTTTTTATATATACCCTTTTTTGTTTCGTGTGATGCCTCAGTTGATATTTTTACTTTATATTTATCTTTATCCATAGAAAATCACCCAAATATATTATATCA
>CALVKC010000055.1 GCA_944332505.1 uncultured Bacilli bacterium | reverse complement strand
GATATAGAAAATATTAAAAGTCAATTAGAGTCCATTTCCAAATTATTAAATGCTAATATAACATATTGTTCAAACAACTTAGTTGATAGTGAATCTGGTGAAAGTGTATTATCAACTAAAATTGAAAAATTAAAAGAAAAAAATTCATTATGTATTAATTCGTTACTAACAAATTTAAGTACAATATCAACCTTTGTTGATAGTCAAATAGAAGAATATAGTGCATCAACTGAAGACGCTGAACATGCAGTTTTAAAACTATTAAATCTTATCAATTCAAAATTAAGCATAGTTGAAACTGGTTTTATATATGAATCTAGTGCTGATGTACTTAATGATTCTTATACTAAAATTGCTAGGCCATCGGAATTTACTGATAAAGTTGGACTAAGTGCTGGAAAAGTAAATTATGAAGAATTGGTATTAAAAATGTTACCAGAAGATAAATTTGCAATTATGGATCAAGTCCATGATTATTTAAGAGAAAAAGGTTTAACAGAAGAACAAAATGCTGCGATATGTGGATATTTAATATATACAAGTGGATATAATTTAGATGCAAAGAATCCTAATTCATCGGCTTCAGGATTATGTCAATGGTTAGAACCGGTATGGCCAACTGACTGGTCTTTAGAAGGGCAACTTGATCATTTATGGGAAGGATTACAAGGAGCACCATGTGGTGGTGGAATAACATCAGTACTTGATGAAATGAATAAAACTACAACAGTTGAAGGTGCAGAAATGAAATTTGCAATTTATCATCAAGGTAGTGGAGTAGCTTTACCAAACAATATAGCAGCTAATCTAGGTGAAGGAGTATATTACTATTATTATACTAAATCTCTAGAAGCTAATAGTTAAGGAGGAAAAATGGCAAATATAGTAGTAAATAATGTCGAAGCGGTAAATGAAGCATTAGGCCAAATAGCAACATACAATCAACAAATGTATAATGAAATGTTAAAGATTAGTGAAGTATGTACAAAATTTAGTAATGCTTGGATTAGTGATGCAAATGATTATGAAAGTACAATTAATAGTTTAAAAACATTACAAAATGAATTTGAAACCAATATAGAACCGGTAATAACACAATTTATAGATACAATGAATACCTATATAATAGAAACTGTAAAAACGGCGGGTGGAAGCATATGAGAATAGAAATAAATGAAGTTAATAGATTATTATCTAGAAATAAAAAAATAATGGAAGAAATTAAAATAACATTTAATAATTTAAATACAGAACTTACAGATATTTGTAATTTAATACAATCTAGTGGTTTAAGTTCTGCAAACGAGAAATTTAAAACATATTTTGAAGATGTAGGGGTAAGGTTACAAACTAATTTAGAAACGGTTTCTACATTTTTACAAAGACAAATAAATGCATATGATGCAGCAAATATAGATTCCGAAAAAGAATTTACAGCATTACAAAGTGATTTAGAAGCAATAAGTAGTGATGCAACAAGTATATAGGATGGTGAAAAGATGGCTGTATATGATATAAATATTAGTCCAGAAATGGCAAAAGCAGAATTAGAAAAATTATCAGCAGATACTGGCAATTTAAAAAATAATAGTAACAGTATAGAATACATATTTAATACGATTAAAAATAACTGGGAAGTAACTGATGATTCTAATACTGACATAGCAAGTAGTTTAATAGAAATACATAAATGTTTAGTAGATATGAACGATATAATAACTCCAGTATTAGAAGAATATAAAAATACATTAGAAACATTAATATTAGCCCATCAAGCAACTGGTGAAAAGACTGTTGAAATAACTGGTAAAGCCAGCAACAGTTTACCAGTATCTGGGGGTAATACACCAACCTGAAAATAATATAAACACTATATTATTTTTTTTAATTTAGGGGTTTTTTTTAAGAATAAAGTATGTTATAATAAATTTGCAATTTTAAGTGGGCAGAAAATCCCACTTTTATTATTAGTTATGGAGGTAATATGCAAGAAAAATTAACTAAATTAAAAAATGAATTACAAAAAGTACTAGAAAAAGAAGAAATTATAGTAGATGACATAACATATGAAAAAAAGGGTAAATACAACTTTCTAACGATAACTTTAGATAAAATCGGAGGAATAGATTTAGAAACAATAGTGGAGGCTACTAAAAAAGTTGATAAAATAGTAGATAAAGCCAACATAACTAATGACAGCTACATAATGGATGTAGTAAGTAAGGAAAGAGGTTAAAAAATGAATAGTAAAGAATTAATTAAAGCATTAGACAATTTAGTTGCGGAAAAAAACATTAGTCCCGATGTTGTATTTGAAGCATTACAACTTGCTCTTCAAACGGCATACAAGAAAAACTTTAATTCAAAGACTAATGTTAAAGTTGACATCAATAGAGATACGGGAGAAATAAAAGTATATTCTTATTTAATAGTAGTAGATGAATATGATGAAGGACATGAAGAAGTAGATGAAGAAGGAAATGTTAAAAAGGTAGAACCTACAATTAATAGGGATGCTCAAATATTACTTGAAGATGCCAAAAAAATAGTACCTAGTATTAAAGTTGGTGAAACGATTGAACAAGAAGTAACACCAGCAGATTTTGGACGAGTTGCCGCAGGAACCGCTAAACAAGTAGTAATGCAAAAAATAAGAGAAGCAGAAAAAACTAGTATAATTGATGAATTTGCGGATAAACAAGATGAATTAATGTTAGGAATGGTAGCATTAGAAGATCAAAAAAATTACTATATAGATTTAGGAAGAACTAGAGGAATACTTCCAAAAAGTGAAATAATACCGGGAGAAAAAATAGTAATGGGTTCAAATATTAGGGTATATGTAACAAAAGTAATAAATGGACCTAAAGGGCCAGTAATTAAATTATCAAGAAATAACTTTGGGTTTGTAAAAAGATTATTTGAACATGAAATACCAGAAATTGCAAATGGTACAATTATAATAAATAGAGTAGTAAGAGAAGCAGGTATTCGTTCAAAAGTTGCAGTATCATCAACCAATGAAAGAATAGATCCAATAGGATCATGTATAGGTGAAAAAGGAAGTCGTATTGCGGGTATATTAAAAGAATTAAATGGTGAAAAAGTAGATGTAGTACTATATAGTGAAGATCCAGTAGAATTTATTAAAAGTGCAATGACACCTGCCAAAAATGTAATAGTTAGCATACCTGATCCTGAAAAAAGGGAAGCATTAGTTATAGTATCAGAAGAAGAAAAGAAACTTGCTATTGGTAAAGGTGGTAGTAATATAAAACTAGCTAGTAAATTAACAAAATATTTATTAGAACTTACAACTATGGAAGAAATAAATAAAAAAGGAAATAGTAATGAATAAAAAGATACCTTTACGTAGCTGTATTATAACTAGAGAAAAACTACCAAAAAAAGAATTAATTAGGGTAGTAAAAGATAAATTTGATAATATAATTATAGATGAAACAGGAAAATCTAATGGTAGGGGAGCATACTTAAAAAAAGATATAGAAATAATAAGAAAGGCTAAAAAAGATAAAGTATTAGACAAAGTATTAGGGGTAGAAATACCAAATAATATTTATGAGGAATTAGAAAATATGTTAAAATAAAAAAGAAAGGGTGATAATATGACAGTTAAAGAATATGCCAAAGATGTTAATTTATCAGTTGCTGAAGTCTTAAAGAAATGTCAAGAATTAAATATAGCAGTACATAATGCAGATGATTACTTAAATGATGATGATATAATAATGCTTGATAATTTAATTAATTTAATAAGTACCGATGAAGAAACTACATTTGAAGAAGATGAAGTAATTGAAGATAAAGTAGATGAAATACTTACATCAAGTTCATTTGATAGAGAATTAAAAGAAAGTGTTACCAAAGAAAAATTAAAGAAAAAAGATAATAAAAACGAAACAAATGAATTTAATATGCTGAAAAAAGAAATGTATAAGCATAAAAATAAATTAATGAGTAATACAACTGATGAAAATATAGTATTATACAAAAACAATATGACAGTTGGTGAACTAGCAAATAGTTTAAATGTAAGTAGCACTGATATAATTAAAAAACTAATTGGTATGGGTTTAATGGTTAGTATCAATGAACCTTTAGAATTTGAAAATGCAGAGATAATAGCACTTGATTATGGTAAGACATTAAAAAGAGAAGAAACTCAAGATGTTGCTAATTTTGAAGAATATGAAATTATAGATAATGAAAGTGATTTAGTTAAAAGACCACCAATAGTAACAATTATGGGGCATGTAGATCATGGTAAAACTACTTTACTTGATTACATAAGACACACTCATGTAGTAAATCAAGAATTTGGTGGTATTACTCAACATATTGGGGCATATCAAACGATGTATAATGATGAACTTATAACATTTATAGATACTCCTGGTCATGCGGCATTTACAGAAATGCGAGCAAGAGGTGCTAGTGTAACTGACATAGTTATAATTATTGTTGCTGCTGATGATGGAGTAATGCCTCAGACAAAAGAAGCAATAGATCATGCTAAAGCAGCAAATGTACCAATAATAGTAGCAGTAAACAAGATAGATAAAAAAGATGCTAATATAGATAGAGTACTTACGGAAATGAATGAAGCGGGGATTACACCTGAAGCATGGGGTGGTGATGTTCCATTTATAAACATATCAGCTCATACTGGAGAAGGAATAGATTTACTTTTAGAAACGATATTAGCAGTAGCTCAAATGCAAAATTTAAGAGCTAATCCTAACCGATATGCTGTTGGAGCAGTAATTGAATCAAGAGTTGATAAAAATGTTGGGGGAGTAGCATCATTTTTAATACAAAATGGAACTTTAAGAATAGGAGATCCAATAGTAGTTGGCACGAGTTATGCAAAAGTAAGGACAATGAAAAATGATCGTGGAGAATCCATTGTAGAAGCAGGACCATCAACACCAGTTGAAGTAACAGGATTAACTAAAAACCCATCAGCTGGAGACAAATTCATGGCTTTTGAAACTGAAGCAGAAGCAAAAAGCATTGCTGAAAAAAGAGAAACCTTAGCCAAAATGAATGAAGGAAAGCAAAAAGGTAAATCATTAGATGATTTATTTAACAGTATCAATGCTGGTGAAAAAGAAATAAACGTTTTACTTAAAGCCGATGTAAGGGGCTCTGAAGAAGCGGTTAAATCATCACTTGAAAAGATAACTGCTGGGGGTATAAAAATAAATGTCATACGTAGTGGTATTGGAGCAGTAAGTGAATCTGATGTAATTCTTGCTAGTGCTTCTGATGCTATAATAATAGGTTTTAATGTAGTAGCAAGTAATGCTGCAAAAGAACTTGCTAAAGATAAAAATATAGAAATAAGATTATATACTATAATTTATAAACTAGTTGAAGATATGGAAGATGCAATAAATGGATTACTTGATCCAGTATATGAAGAAAAAGTAATTGGGGCAGCAGAAATTAGAAAAATATTTAAATTTTCAAAAATTGGTAATATTGCAGGATCATATATAACTGATGGATTAATCAAACACAATGCATTAGCTAGAGTAATAAGAGATGGAATAATAATAGCTAGTGATGATAAAGTATCTACACTACAAAGAGGAAAAGATAGTGTTAAGGAAGTAAAAAAAGGCTTTGAATGTGGTATTACTTTAGAAAAATTCAATGATTTTAAAGAAGGGGATACAATTGAAGCCTATGAAATGATTGAGGTGCCTCATGAAAAATCGTAGGATAAAAAGAATTGAATCAGATATCCTTAGATATATAAGTGATATAATAATTAATGAAACAAATGATGAACTTTTAAAAAGTGTAACTATTACGGGAGTAGACTTAACAAATGATTTAAGTTATTGCAAAGTATATTTTACATCCCTATTAGATTTAGATGAAGCAAATCAAGAAAAAGAAGTAAATGAAGCAGCTAAGTTTATAAGAGGAAAACTTAGTGAAAAAATAGAAATAAGACACACACCAGAATTAAAATTTATTTATGATAAATCAATCGAATATGGAAGTAAAATAGATAATATATTAAGTAATTTAAAGTAAGGGGGATAAAAATGATTATATTTGCTGAAAATTCTTTGCCAAAGACTAGTAAAGATATAATATATTATGGTTATTATCAATTTTTTCTAAATTTATATGGTTTATTTCTTGATAGAATAAAAAATAAACCTAAAGAAATATCTAATTTAAAACCAAGGGATTTAAATGATGAATTTGTAAGTAGAGCAATAAATGCAATAAATTCAATAGAACAAGAAGATATTTCTTTTGGTTTATACTATAGTGATATAGAACTTATTAGTATATTTAGAGTAAAAAAAGATGGAAGTATATTACATATACCAGAGATAATATTTTTATCTAATTTAAGTTTAGAAGAAAAAATGCCAATAATTAGTGAAATAATAGGTAAAATGCAAAGTTATGCTGAGGCCAATGAATTTGAAAGATTAGAATTTGAAGTACCTAAAAATGATATAGCAGTAATAAATAGTTTATTAACTTATGGTTTTCAATATATTCCCGAACATCCTCAAACAACAGCACAATTTCAAACTCTAGTTTTATATATGGATATATTAAAAAAAGATAATGAACGGGCTAATAGTAGTAAACAAAGAAAAAGGGAAAACCAGTAGAGATATAGTTAATGAACTAAATATTATATTAGGTACTAAAAAAATAGGTCATACTGGAACTCTTGATCCAATAGCTAGTGGAGTTTTAGTTTGTGTTATAGGTAAATACACAAAACTAGTAAATATATTAGTAAATGATACTAAAGAATATATTGCAGAAATAAAACTTGGTATATCAACTGATACTTTAGATATAACTGGTAATGTAATATCTACTAGTATAGTAGATATTACTAAAAATGATATATTAAAAGTATTTAAATATTATACAAAAAGTTATTTACAAGAAGTACCACTTTATTCTTCAGTTCATGTAAATGGTAAAAGATTATATAATTATGCTAGAAATAATGAAAAAGTAAAATTACCTAAAAGAAAAGTAACAATTTATAATTTAGAACTAATATCTTTTAATAATGATATAATTACTTTTAAAGTAAAAGTATCTAAAGGAACATATATACGATCTTTAATAAAAGATATATGTAATAAACTAAATATAGATGGTACAATGAATAATTTAATAAGAATAAAACAAGGAAATTTTACTATAGAAGAATCATATAAAATAGAAGATATAAAAAATAATAATTATAAATTACTAAATATAAAAGAATTTTTAGATTATAAAGTTATAGAACTACCAAATAATCTAATTAATAAAGTATTAAATGGTAATAGAATTAATAATATATTTAATATAGATAATAGAGTTATATTTACATATAAAAATAAAGATATAGCAATATATGAAGTAGATAAAAAAGATTTAAAACCTTTAATTATGTTTTAAATCTTTTTTTATACTTCAATATACTCTTTATCAACTATTGATTTAGGATATGCTTGTTTAACATCAGTTCTATACAACAAGTAGTCGATATTAGTATTATAAAAATCCGCTAATTTTATTAATATATCAGCAGTAAGCATAGTTTGACTTGTTTCAAAGTAACTATAATTTCTTTGAGTTATTCC
>CALVKC010000054.1 GCA_944332505.1 uncultured Bacilli bacterium | reverse complement strand
TACCAGAAGAAGTAAAACCTAACAAATTAGAGGATTCATTACCTAAACCACCTGTGGTGTTACCTGAAAATGATTTTGATCAAATAAGAGAAACACCTATTACAGAAACGATGGATTTATCAGAATTTGAAAATGATCCAGATTACCCTGAATATAAAAATGATTTAGGTGTTCCTGATTTTGTAATTAATACCGAAGATGTACAAAATACTGCTTCAAGAATACCTGCTAATAAAAAGACTAAAGTTACAAAAACAAGAAGAGCTAAAATGGCTCAAGGAGTTAAAAAATTACTTACAGCTAGTGCTGTAGTAGGAATTGCTTCAGGTCTAGCATTATCATCAGTAGCTTTAGCTACATTGGGTGGAAGTGCCTTAGTAATTAAAAGATTAATTTCTAAAGAATATCGTGACAATATAAAAGCATCAGGTATAGTTGAACCAATGTTAGAAGAAGAAAATATGCCTGAGACATGGCAAGGATTAAAAAAAGTTATTCCAGCATTTCAAAATGGATTTAAAAAAGCCATGAATATGAAAAGAAATAAAGTAGAAGACGACTTAAATGATTTAAATGAAGAAGTAGCAGCTGCTGTTGGTAGAGGGAGATAAATATGAAGGTTGATACTGTGATTACTTTAGAAAATGATGTAAATTGTTTATTACTTGAAGAAGCAACTTTAGCAAATGAAAAATATTTTCTAGCAGTTGTTTTAAATGAAGATGAAGAACCTAGTGATGAATATGTAGTATTAAAAGAACACATTGAAAATGATGAACAATATGTAATTAGAATAGCTGATGAAGAAACATTAGGTAAGTTAGTAAATTTATTTACAATCAAATTAGATATGCAAGAAAACAATAGTGCTATTTAGCACTTTTTTTTCATATAAAATTATTATATAATAAGTACATGGAGTTGAAGTTTTATGGATTGGATTTTTTGGTTAATATTAGTTATAGTATTAACGATTATTGAAGTAGCCACAGTAAATTTATTAACGATATGGTTTGTAATAAGTGGTATAGTAGCTTTAATATTATCATTTTTCATTGAAGATGTAGCAATAGTATCTACAATATTTGCAGTATTAGGAATAATTTTATTAATTACAACGAGACCAATATTAAAAAAATATCTACCGACACAAAGAGAAAGAACTAATATAGATAGAGTCATAGGTATGAAAGGGATAGTTACTGAAGAAATTAAGAAAAACGTTATTGGAGAAGTAAAAGTTGATGGTAAAAAATGGAGTGCAATAAGTAACAAAAAAATTGAAGTTGGTGAAGAAGTAATAATTGATGCCATTGAAGGTGTTAAATTAGTAGTAAGAAAGGGTGATAAATAATGCCAGAAATAATAATTGCAATTTTAGTAATAATATGTATATTAATAATACCAAATATAAAAATAGTACCACAAGCCAAGAGTTATGTAATAGAAAGACTAGGTTCATATTATGTAACATGGCAAAATGGTCTACATTTCAAGATACCATTTATTGACAACATAGCCAATAAAGTATCATTAAAAGAACAAGTAAAAGATTTTGCACCACAACCAGTAATTACAAAAGATAATGTTACAATGCAAATAGATACCGTAGTATATTTTCAAATAACAGATCCAAAACTATACACATATGGAGTAGAATATCCAATTAATGCAATAGAAAATTTAACAGCAACAACTCTACGTAACATAATTGGTGAACTTGAACTTGATCAAACATTAACAAGTAGAGATATAATAAATACCAAAATGCGTTCTATATTAGATGAAGCAACAGATCCATGGGGAATTAAGGTAAATAGAGTAGAAGTAAAAAACATCTTACCTCCGAGAGACATACAAGATACTATGGAAAAACAAATGCGAGCTGAAAGAGAAAGAAGAGAAAAGATTTTACAAGCCGAAGGTGAAAAGAAATCTAGCATTTTAATAGCTGAAGGTGAAAAAGAAAGTGCAATATTAAGAGCAGAAGCTCAAATGATGAGTCAAATAAAAGTTGCTGAAGGGGAAGCAGAAGCCTTATTAAAAATAAAAAAAGCCGAAGCGGAAGGAATAAAACTTTTAAGAGAAGCTGGAGCAGATGAATCAGTACTTAGATTAAAAAGTTATGAAGCATTAGAAAACTTAGCAAATGGGAAATCAACTAAAATTATAGTTCCTGCAGACCTATCAGGAGTTGCAACATTTGGAACAGCATTAAAAGAAGTAATGGAAGACAAAAAGAACAATACAAAAAAATAGTATTGTTTTTTATTTTTTGTTTTGATAAAATAAATTTATGTATGCAAAAGTAATAATTGAATATCCGGTAAAATCTTTAAACAAAATGTTTATTTATAAAATTCCTAAATATTTAGAAACAAAGATAGAAGTAGGAATGAAAGTTTATGTCCCCTTTAACCATAAAGAGGTTTTTGGTATTGTAATAGATATAGTAAAAGAAATAGATGTTGAATATGAAATAAAAGATATTATTAGAATAGAAAATCCTGAATTAGTATTAAGTAAAGAATTATTAGATATAGGAAAGTACCTTGCAGATAGTGCATTATGTAATTTAATAACGGCATATCAGACAATGTTACCAAGTAGTTTAAAAATAAAAAAGCAAACGAGTAATTATGATTTATATGATGAATTTATTTCAATAAATGATATATCTTTAGCAAAAGAATATATAAATAGATATCCTAATAGGAAAAAACAAATAATAGTATTAGAAAGATTAATGAATGAAACAATTAATAAAAAAGAGATTAATAGTAATATATTAAAAGCACTAAAAGAAAACAATTTAATTAAAATAGAAAGAGTAAAAAAATATCGTATAAACATAGATAATAAAAATATTATAAAAAAGGAATTAACGCAAGAACAAAGCATAGTATTTAATCAAGTAGAATTTAACAAGTACAACACTTATTTATTATATGGAATAACAGGCAGTGGTAAAACAGAAGTATATATTAAATGGATAGAAAAAGTAATAAATATGGGAAAAACAGCGATTATGTTAGTTCCGGAGATTGGTTTAACGACACAAATAGCGATTCGTTTTTATGAGGCTTTTGGTAATGATGTAGCGATATTACACAGTTCCTTATCTCAAGGGGAAAGATATGATGAATATATAAAAATAATGCAAGGAAAAGTAAAAATAGTAGTAGGAACAAGAAGTGCCATATTTGCACCATTAAAAGATATTGGTATAATTATAATAGATGAAGAAGATAGTAACAGTTACAAACAAGACAATACTCCAAAGTATCATGCTAGAGAAATTGCTAAATATAGGTGTAATTATAACAACATACCATTGGTATTAGGTAGTGCTACTCCAAGTTTAGAAAGTAAAGCTAGAGCAGATAAAAAAGTATATAATTTATTAAAATTAACAACTAGGGTAGGAAAAGCTCAAATACCTAAGATTTATTTAGTAAACATGGAAGATGAGATAAAAAAAAGAAATACGATTTTTAGTGATTTATTACAAGAAAAGATTAAAGAAAAACTATTAAAAAAAGAACAAATAATACTACTTCTTAATAGAAGGGGTTTTGCAACATTTATAACTTGTAGTAATTGTGGATATACTTATAAATGTCCAAATTGTGATATTACATTAACATATCATAAAACGACTAATAATTTAATATGTCATTATTGTGGTTATCAAATAAAAAAAGCGAGTAGATGTCCAAAATGTCAAGAAGATAGTTTAAATTATTATGGGCTGGGAACTGAAAAATTAGAAGAAAAAATAAAAGAATTATACCCAGAGATAAGAGTAATAAGAATGGATCAAGACACTACTAGAAATAAAGGAATGCATGAAAAAATAATAAAAGAATTTAAAGAAAATAAATATGATTTATTATTAGGAACACAAATGATTAGTAAGGGACTAGATTTTCCAAAAGTATCACTAGTAGGAGTAATAAATGCTGATACCACCTTAAATATTCCAGATTATCGAAGTAGTGAAAATACATTTGCTTTATTAAATCAAGTTGCAGGAAGGGCAGGAAGAAGTGACATTTTAGGAGAAGTAGTAATACAAACTTACAATCCTGATCATTTTTGTTTAAAATGTGTTTTAGATAACGATTATGATTCATTTTATTTACAAGAAATGGCTTTTCGAAAAAAGTTAAAATATCCTCCATACTGTTATTTAGTAAGTTTAAAAGTAATAGGTAAAGAATATGAAAAAACATTAGAAAATGCTAAAAAAGTCAAAAATTATTTAGTAAATAATTTAAATAAAGAAACTATAGTATTAGGTCCAACAACAGCAGCAGTACTAAAGTTTAAAAATGAATATCGGATGCAAATAATTATCAAATACAAATATGATGATAAATTAATCAAAGTTTTAAAAGAATTAGATAATTTATTTACAAGTATAAAAGATAGTTATTTAGATATAGATTTAAGCCCTTTACAAATTTAACAAATATAAATAAAAAATAGTACAATAATTTTAGAATATGTGATAAAATTATTGTAGGAGGATGATATTATGTGGTGGATTATTGTAATAATAGTAGTAGTTTTATTAGTTGCATGGGTATTTTCAACTTATAACTCTTTAGTAGGATTAAGAAACAGAGTAAAAGATCAATGGGCCCAAATTGATGTTCAATTAAAAAGAAGATTTGATTTAATTCCAAATTTAGTTGAAACAGTTAAAGGTTATGCTAAACATGAATCTGAAACTCTAGAAGCAGTAATACAAGCAAGAAATACTTATGTATCAGCAACTACACCAGAAGCTCAAATGAAAGCAGATGGTGATTTGGAAAAAGCAATTTCAAAATTATTTGCTTTAACAGAAAGTTATCCAGATTTAAAAGCTAATACAAATTTTCAACATTTACAACAAGAACTAACAGAAACAGAAAGCAAAATTGCAAGTGCTAGACAATTTTATAATGACACAGTTTTACTTTATAATAACAAAGTAGAAATGGTTCCAAGTAACATAGTAGCTAGCATATTTAAATTTAAAAAAGAAACATTCTTTGAAGCAGCAGAAGCTGAAAGAGAAAATGTTCAAGTTAAATTTTAAGGCGTGCTAAACGCCTTTTTTTAAAAGTAGGTGAATTATGAAAAAAATAATATTTATATTAATAATGTTTTTAATATTTCCCTTATTTTCTGCTGCAGTAGATTATGATATAGAACAATTTTATATAAATGCTGAAGTACAAGAAAATGGTGATATGAAAGTATCGGAACTAATTCTTTTAGATGGTACTTTTAATGGATATGAAAGAGACATTAAATATTTTAACAGTTATGCAGACAGCAACTTAAATGCAAGTAATTTAACAGACATAAAAGTATATGCTAAATCCACTAATAGTATAACGTTTGATACATTTAATGAAGAATTTACAGAATTTCAAAATGTAAGTTATGCCAACAATGGTGATAAAGGAAAATATATTACGAGCACAATAAGTGGTGGATATAGATTAAGAATGTATTATGAAACAAATAACTCAAAAACAGCATTTTTAATAACCTATACTTTAAAAGATGTAGTAATTATGCATAATGACTTTGCTGAAATATATTGGAATTTTATTGGTAATGAATTTGAAGATACTTTAAAAGATGTTCAAATTTTAGTAAGTTTACCTGGAAAAGATGACAGCCAATATTTTTATCATTGGGTTCATGGTTATTTTACGGGTGAATCAAGTGCACTAAATGAAGAAACAACAAAAGTTTTAGCTGAAATTGCTGAAAATCCTAAATATGAAGCATTAGATGTAAGAATTACTTTTGATAAAAGTTTAGTTAATAGTAGTGAGATACAAAAATACAGTAGTCAAACATTAGATGATATATTTGAATATGAACAAAAACTATATGAAGAAAATGAAGTTTTAAGAAAAGAAGTTAAAAGAAAATGGAACATTGCTTTAGGGGGCACAATAGTTTTTTACATATTTTTAGTATCTGGCTTTATATATATTTATATTAAATATGATAAAGAAAGAAAATCGCAGTTTACTTTAAAATACAATCGAGAATTTATAGATGATTATAATGTAGAAGTAGTAGATTATTTAATGAATCATAAAATAACAGAAAATGCATTAAGTGCATCAATTATGAATTTAATATACAAGAAAAACATTAAAGCAGAAGCAATAGCAGATAAGAAAGATAGTTATACATTTACATTATTAAATAGAGACAATTTAAATGAAACAGAAAACAGTTTAGTAGATTTTTTATTTACAACTGTTGGTGATGGCACAACATTTACAACTGAAAAATTAAAAAGTTATGCAAGTAGTACAGTAACATGTCAAAGATTTATGAGTAGTTACACAAATTGGAAAAACAAAGTTATAAAAGATGGTCAAAATCAAGAGTTTTTTGAAAATAGAAAAAACTATATATGGCTACCATTTTTATTACTATTTTATTCTATTATTTTACAATATTATATATCAAGTAATAATATAGAATTACCAATAGCATTTTTTGGTGTAATATTTGCAATATTATTTTTAGTATATAGTTTAACATGCACAAAGAAAACTAAAAAAGGAATAGAGCATTATTCTAAATGGAAAGCATTCAAAAACTTTTTAAATGATTTTGGTAATTTTAGTGTTAAAGAACTACCAGAAATAATATTATGGGAAAGATATTTAGTATATGCAACTGTATTTGGTTTAGCTGATAAAGTTGAAAAAGCAATGAATGTAAAAATTAAAGAATTTGAAAATGTTGATAGTATGGATTTTTATATGTATAACAACTTATACAATATCCATATGGCATCCATCATTTCATCATCAATGCATTCAGCTATAAATTCATCACAAGTAACTATAAATAGAATAACAGCTAGTAGTTCATCTGGATCTAATGGCTTTGGTGGTGGATTCTCCGGCGGCGGTGGCTTCGGCGGCGGCGGCGGTGGAGGTCGTGGTTTTTAAAAAAGTGTCAATAACGACACTTTATTTTTTATAATTAAATTCTTTAATATAATTTACTAAATCTTTATCTTTAATATTTAAAGCAATAACTAATTTAGCTAGTGTTTCAACACTTGGCACTTCCTCACCATTTTCAATCCTTTGAATAGTTCTAGTATTTAAATTACTTTTATCAGCCAATGCTTCTTGTGTTAATTTTAGTTCAATACGATATTTTTTAAACATAACTATACCTCAATTTAATTATTTCATAATAACGGCACGCTAACCACGGTGAATATACCGTATTTTATATTTACACGACACACAAACCGTGTTAAAATAAAAACATGGTAAGGATACCGTGTTATGGAAGTGTAGTTATATGAAGTTAAAAAAAGTAATACCATTTATAATATTAGTAATTGGAGTAATAATATGCGTTTTTGTTTTTAAAAAAGATAATCAAGAGTATAAAGAACCCAAACCAAATGTAAATACAAATGGGTTTTTAACTTTAATGTTAGAACAAGATGATGGAACTTATAAAAAATCAACAACTAATACATGGCCAATCAGTAATTATGCATTTAATAAAGACTTAAAGATAGGTCTTATGTATGTAAGTGATTATGCTTATGCAGCAAGTAATACATATTGGACTACATATTTAAGTAATTATAATTTGTCAGTTAATTCAAATTGGATGTATGCTAATTTTCAAGAGTGGTCTATATCTGGTGATTCTGATATGGAGTATATGTATATATTTATTGTGAATGAAAATGGTAGTTTTGATGCTAGAATTAATTCACAAAC
>CALVKC010000053.1 GCA_944332505.1 uncultured Bacilli bacterium | reverse complement strand
AATACTTTGATTTATCTGAATTAAATCAGACATATTACTTTTGACAAATTCGGTATTTCCTACTTCGAGTTTCCCCATATGATCACTCCTATTCTTAATAAATATATCAAATATATTCTTATTAGTCAACTACATAAAAACTATTTTACTTCCATTTCTAATGTTTGTCTCTCTAACTAATTTATTAAAAGGATAAGGATTCGCATCATCTACATTGTATAATTTACGATTTCTTTTTGTTACATAAAGACCATTTGATACCTCTACTAATGATTCATTTAAAAGTTTTATAACCATCCCTATCCTTATATTTATTGGAATAAATAAGTCATATACTTCATCTATTTCGGGTATTAATATTTGCACTAAAATTTTATTGTTCATCTAAATCACCTGTATTTACAACAAATTTAATAATTTCATATTTGCCTTTATATATTGAATAACCCATGTAATCAAAACTAATCTTTTTATCTTCATATGAAATATTCGGTGGATTTAAAGTGTATTGATTAGATATATCATCACCTAACCAAATATAATTTTTTTCACTGACATTATTTTTAAACCAACCTTCCATTTTAAGTGTTTTTATTACTTCAATAGATCCTACTATAATGATGTGCTTTAAAGGATAATTTTGTTGATTGTTAAGTAATTCAATTAATGTGTTATATACTTCTTTATCTAAATTGTTTTGAATATTAGCAAGTCCTATTATTAAATAATATGTGTCTATTTCTACTTCTTCTTTTAACTTATCTACAAATTCTTGACTATTATCTTTTTTAATTATTATTTCATTTTCTTCACTATCTTTAAATGTATTTGCTAAATCTAAAACATATATTTTTGTTACTTTTCCTATTATTTTTACTAATGATTTAACAAATGATAATTTAATATTGTCTGTATTAGTAAATGTTATAGGTATAATATTATTAATCTTAAAATTATAATAATTTATTGCTTTATTGCTTATATTATAACCAATTGGAATTAATAATTTGCTTTCTACTTTATTAATTAAATTATTAATATCTACTACATCAGGTATTGATGGAATTGGACTAGCTTTTGTTGTATATGCTTTGTTTAGAGTTTCTGCTAATTCTCTTAATGAACTTGTATAGTCTTTTTTTGGAGCAAACGATACTGTTTGAAATTCTAGTATTCTACCATTTACTGGAGCTAAACCTCTACCAAAATAATCTGCTGGTGCTAAATCTCTTGGAGCACCTAAAATACTACGATAATCCATGGTATCATTTAGTTTTAAACATAATTTGTTGTTGAAATATGATACACTTCTAGTTTTTATAGCAGTTGTACTTATACAACTTACTACAAATACTACCCCATATTTGTATCCATCTCTAAATAATGTTTGCATTTTATCTGCTTCATTTTGATATGTTTCACTAAATACATCATAGTTGTTTATGACTATTAACATTAATGGCATTTTTTGACCACTATTTTTTATATAATCATTGTAACTACCCGCATATTCCATAAATAAATCTTTTCTTTTTTCTATTTCGTTACTTACCATTAATATTAAATCATTAATCTTTTCTTCACTATCTATTGTTAATACTTCACCTACATGTGGGAAGTTATTAAATATTTTTAATGATTCAGATCCACAATCTAATATGTAAATATTTACTTCATCTGGTGTGTGTTCAACTATACTTGATCTTATTATATTTGTTAGTAAATTTTCTTTACCACTACCAGGTATACCATATATAAGTAAATTACCTACTCTAGATAAATCGACATTTAATATTCCTTGTCTTTGATTTATTGGATCATCATATTCTCCAATAACGGGGTTAATATAATAACTTTCTGGTGTATAATTGTATTTTTTCTTAATATTACTTATAAATATTTCACTAGGTATAGAATCAAGCCATAGTTTTGTCGTTTTAACGTTTTCTTTGTTTCCTAATTCATAAATATATTTAACTATATTTGTTAATTCATCGCCATAATCTTTTACATTATTTTCTGTTGGATCAATATCTTTTACACTCTTTATTACATATCCAATATTGTCTATGTAATTTATTGATTCATCTATCTTCTTTTGAATTTTATCACTCGGAGTATATTTTGCACCACTCCAACCACTTTGTCCTATTTCAAATAATTCATCATATCCAACTTGTAAATAAAATCTTCCTGTTTCTTTAATTGATGCCGCTTCGGGACGTTTAAGCATCTCCATACTATCAGATTTTTCTTGTACTCTTAAACATACTTTAAATCTGCTATTTGCCCAAATTTGATCATTTACAACCCCACTTGGTTTTTGAGTTGCTAAAATTAAATGGATTCCTAAAGAACGACCTATTCTTGATGTAGATATTAATTGTTGCATAAAATCCGGTTGTTGTTGCTTTAATTCTGCAAATTCATCACATATGATAAATAAATGTGATAGTGGCATCTTTACTACACCTTCACGATATAGTTTTTGATACTTATATATGTCTATTGTACCTTCACCAAGCGATTCTCTTACTTCATTAAATATTTTTTGTCTTCTAGTTAGTTCACTTTGAATAGATACTAAACTTCTATTTAATTCATGGGTATCTAAGTTTGTTATTGTTCCCGCTAAATGAGGGATTTTTATTCCTGTTTCTTTGTTTTCAAATGCTCCTGCTAAACCACCACCTTTGTAGTCAATTAAAACAAATTGTACTTCATATGGATGATAGTTAATTGCCATTGATAATATGTAAGTTATGATAAATTCTGATTTACCAGATCCTGTTGAACCAGCGATTAAACCATGTGGTCCTTGAAATTTTTCATGTAAGTCTAACTTAAATTTATCACCATTAGGATGAACACCAATTACTGTATCAAGACTTACTACGGGATTATTTATTTGCCAACGATTTATTATGTTTAGTTGTTCAATCTTTGATACTCCAAACATATCTAAAAATTTAAGACTTGTAGGTAGTACTGATGGTCCATCTTTAGACATAACAGGTATATCAGCAAGTTTTTTAGCAACATAAAACATATCTATATCATTATTTATTTTATCTAAATAAAATATTGATTGTTTGTTTAATCCTGTTTGTTTTTCAATTACTACTCCATCTCTTGCTCTTACTTCAATAAATGTTTTACTGCTTGTTGGTACAGATTTAATACTTTCTTCTAATATTAATAATGAAAAACTATATAATCCACCATTTTTATTTACTAATTCATCTATTATTTGAATGTTTTTAGTATTTTTATAATCATCTGTAATTATTAAATAATAAGGTATTCCTATATATCCTTTTTCACTTTTTCCCTCATCAATTTGTTTTCTTTCTTTTAATACTTCTTCTAAATAATTAGATATATTCTTCCATTCTTTTTCATTAACTCCAAAAAATCTAATACTTTTATCTTCTGAAAATATGTGAGGAATGTATTTCATAAATTCATAACGACTAGCATTTTCTTCTTTTGTAAACATTACTATTTTTAAATCAAGACTGCTATGTAATATTATTAATTGTAATATTAATTCATTTATAAATTTGTCTTTGTTTTCTGCTTCACATATTAAAGATGTTACATCACTATTTTTAAGTGATACAACAACTGGTGCTCCATCTACATGATCATATTTATCTTTTATCTTGTATGATTCTTCTAATAAATTATCTTCATCTAGTGAAAAGTGTTTTTCTGGTGCTTTAACTTGAACTTTAGAATCAATTTTACCATTTCCTACTCTAATTGATAAAAATGACTCATCTTCTAATTCACGCCACCAAAAGTTTTTGTTTTTCTTATCAAGTGCTATCATGCAATTGTCAGCGTTTAAATAATTATCATTTAATACTTGTAATTCATTTTTAATTATTAATTGTAATTCTCTGTCTTTTTCTGTTAGATATTCACTGTACTTTTCTTGTCTTAATGCTTCTCTTTTCTTTCTTTGCTTTTTTTGCCATGCTTGGGTAATCCGAGGCATAATTAAACCACCTATAAGCATAGATATACCCATTACCATTTGAGGAAGCACACTCCAAATAGTTCGGCCTTGAGAAAACCCATAAAAAACATTGTAAGTCATCATAAATGATGAAGACATCATAATAATTGATGTACCCATAGTTAATATAAATGGCATTGAATTGTCTTTTTCTTCTCCTGGAGGTGCATCAACTACTACTTCTTTTTCTTCAAGCCCTTCCCTTATTGATGGATAATGCACAAAATAATCGTCTTTATCATATAATTCTACAAATTTTTCATCTTCACTTACTGGAGCTATTTCAATATTTTCTATCGTTTCATCAGTTATTAATTTCATACCTGTTATTTTTAGGGAATTTCTAGGATTGTTTACACAAATAAATTCCTTCATCCAAACAATTTTTAAACCACCTAAAAATATTACATCTCCTGATTTTAACTTTTTTACATTTACTCTAAAATTATTGACAAATACTTTATATTTATCATCATTTATACATGATATTGTCCATTCATCATTTAATATCTTAAATATTGCTTGTACCTTTGTTAAATCACTTGTTTCATAATATATTTGACAAGATGCATCTGCTCCAACTGAAAAACTATTTAAACCAGTAAAACTTAGTTTAAATAAAGATTCTTTACTAGGTAAAAAATATATTTCTAAATAATTTTTCTTACCTACTACTTTTAATGTATATTTTTTATACTCTTCTACTTCTTTACTTTCTATTTCTGCATTATTTTCAATTATATTTACATTACCATTACTCTTTAAATACCATTTATTATTTATACCTTCAAAACTTATTAAGCATTCTTTTACTTCTGGGTCATTATAAGTTATCAAAAAAGAATCATCTATTTTAGATGGTAGTATATATTTAATTATTTTATTGTTATCAATTAAAAATACTTTCATACTTATCTAACCCACTTTTATTATAAAATTATTATAACAAAATATAATATTATGTTCAAGTATGATAAACTTAATTTTTAAAAATTATACTTTTAATGAATTTCTTATAAATTATGTTCCTTTTCTAAGAAAAACTCAGTTAAATATCTTACCTCACATTATTTGGGGGATTATTAATTCTGAATCTTCTGTTGCTTTTGATATTGCTAAACATATTAAAGGTTCTAATTTTGATAATATTCAGTTTGATTCTAAAGTTAAAAGAATCCGTAGATTTTTTAATAATGATTTATTTGAACCTTTATTTTTTTATGACTCTATAATTAGACATGTTATTACTAATTATAAAAAGAAACATAAAGATAATCGCGTTCATATTATTTTTGATCATATGTTTTCTCATAATAATTATTCTGTTTTTATGATTTCTATGCGAGTTGGTAAGCAAGGGATTCCTTTATGGTTTAGATGTTTTAAAGGTAAAGATAATAGTGATGCTTTTAAAGAATCTTTAATTCTTGAAGGTATTAATTATGTTATTGATTTATTTGATAATTCTTTTAAACTTATTTTTCTTGCTGATAGATGGTTTAACTCTATTAATATTATGAAAACTATTGATAATGCTGGTCATATTTTTTGTCTTAGATTAAAGAAAAATATTAAAGCTTTTGTTTATGACAAAAAAGAAGGTCATAAAATTTGGAAATGGTTAGATGAATTTCCTACTTATGAATATCATTCTATTTGTTATGATGATGTATTACTTACTGATGATAAATATAGTTGTAAATTAGTTTATAGTAAAAGACATGGTACTAGTGATCCTTGGATTATTGCTACTAATGGGGATTATAAGTATACTATTATTGATTATGGTTATAGATTTGGTGGGATAGAAACTTTATTTAAAAATCAAAAATCTAATGGCTTTTATATTGAAGCAGTTAATAATGCTACTGAAAAATCATTTACTACTATGTATACTCTAGTTTGTACTTCCATTTTATTTCTTACTATTTTAGGTTGTGATTATTCTAAAAATTCTAAATGTTATAAAAACACAAAAATTGAAACTCATAAAACATATAAAAACAAAGGAAAAGTTAGAGTTATGTCATTATTTCAAACTGGTTTAACTTTATTTAAATTAGCCATTAATTCTTTTAAATATATTAGAATACCTATGCGGTTTATTTTATATGACATATAACTATAACTTTATCTATATTACTTTTATTAAAAATCTTTTTTGCATGTCTAAAATTTAATTTTAATATATAAATCTTTAACTTTGACATATTTATCAGTTTTTATTTTAACATTTATATAAATTTAGTGTATTGACAATACACAAAAATGGGTTAAATAGTTCATCAGCGGACGAACTTTTAACCCATTTTTCCCCTGGTTTCACCGATGTTTTTTAAAAACTGTCCGTTAATCAGTTTATCCTAATCGGATCAGCGGACGAGCCGCTTCCCGATACATAGCTTGTCGAAGATGTTAGATAAAAGGCTGGCCGCACGCCGTACGAATTGAGATGCGCATAATCGTAACTGACACCGCCTGACGAATACACATAGAACGCATCGCGAGAATTGACCGAAAAGCGGGAAATTGTCCATTCGTCTGAACCTAAATATAGCCAATTACTACTTTTCGACGATTCGTAATTAGACAACTCTGTTGTCCAATAACTTGGGCTTGCGGCAAACCCATAATCTGATACATACATTAACCCTATTTTTGCACTGTGTGTTGTACTACTTGATGAACTTCCTACTTCAAAATCATAATATTGTTTTGCTGTATTTGTATCACTCCAGTCCATGCCTCCCACTTTCCAACTGTGAGTTGATATTTTGTTTTGCCATGTACTACTGAATCCACTTAAATATGTTCCTTTTAATACCCCTGTATTTAATGTACTAGTACTCCATGTATTATTATAATAACTAGAATTCCATACATAACTTCCATAACTTGTTGATTTTATTAGCTTTACTTCTGAATCAAATACTCCTATTATTCGGTATAAGTTATCACTTGGACATATACTTGCTGTTGATCCAAAACATACATAATTATTTGGATTTGCTCCTGCATATCTATATGAGTTATCTGCTGCACTATTTGCTAAACTACTTGTATGATAATATATTCCATTTGTTCCTTGTGAAGTATATAATCCTTTTATATAATCGGCTAATAATACTATATTTTCTGTTTCAGCGCTTGTTGTCTTTTCACTTGATGATACTCCATTTGTATCTTTTACATATACTTTTATTGTATATGTTGTTCCTTTACTTAATCCTGTAAATGTTTTGGTATTACTTGTACTACTTGTGTATGCACCATTATTTATTGAATAATAATATGTTGCTACACTATTTGTTCCTCCACTGGCACTTACTCTTATACTTATTGATGATGTTGTTGTATCTGTTATTGTTATACTATTAACAGTTGGATTTACATATGCATTGGTTGTTACTTGTACTGTTTCTTCATTTGTTTCATATCCTAATGTATCTTTTGCATATACCTTAAATGTATATGTGGTATTTGGAGTTAATTCAGTAAATGTATATGTTTGTGATGTACTTTCTACATAACTATTTCCATTATCTTTACTAAAGTAATATTTATCTACTTCATTTTCTCCTGCCTCTGTTGTTACTGTTAATGTTACACTATTTGTTGTTTTAGTATTTGTTACATTAGTTATTTTTGCTACATTATATTTATCAAAATAGACATAACATTTATCTGATCCGCTACTTATTAGTTTTACTATATTTGTTTCTCTATCATATACTAATTCTCCACCTCTTTCACAACCGGATAGTTCATT
>CALVKC010000052.1 GCA_944332505.1 uncultured Bacilli bacterium | reverse complement strand
GTAAGATTAATGAAGAAACAAAAAATCAATAATCACATTGATTTTTTTCTTTTATTTAAGTATAATTTAGTTATCATAGGGAAATACTTATGAAGAAAGGAGTGTAAATTTTGGTAAAGAAGAAAGAAGTACCAAAAGAAAAGACTAGAAATGTTGCTATTGAATTATGGCGATTTTTAATTGCTTTAGCAATAATAGGTTTCCATACTGGATGGATTATTGCTAGATCATGTGATGGTTCATTAGGATATTACATGGAAACGACAAACTGGTTTTTTGGTTCAAGTGAAGTACTATTAGTATTCACATTAACTGCAGGATATTTTATGGTTTCTCATTTTAAAAGAAGAATGCAAGAAAAAGAATATGCTACTCGCAGTGCAGGATCAAGAGCATGGGAATACACTTGGTCTAGAATAAAAGGATTAATGCCAGTATTGATACTAGGATATGTTTTAGGAGTAGTAATATCAACTAAATTTTTCTATCCTGACTACAATTTTCAACAAGTATGCACGATGCTGATTAATAGTGTATGGGAATTTTTAGGATTCCATTCAGTAGGATTAAGGAGTTTAGGAAACGAATTCTTTAATTTAAATGGTACCTTATGGTTTATATCAGCAATAATTATAGTTGGCTATTTCCTATATTGGGCATTATGTAAAAATGAAGATGTAACATCAGGATTTGTAGCACCATTTTTATTCATATTCCTAAGTGGCTGGTGGAGTTTTACCGATACTAGAGCAGCACAAACAGCATGGTCAACATTTGGTTTACAAACAACATCCACAAATGGTATGGGTGGTTCAGCAACAAGTCAAACAGCAGTAATAGGATTTAACAATGGTTTATTATTTGTTTTATTAGGAATGCTTGGAGGAATACTACTATATTATCTAATTGAAAAAATTAAAAATCACAAATTTAGCAATACTGGAAAAATTGCTTTAACAGTACTTAATGTTATATCATCAATATTATTACTATGGTATACAGTATATCCAGCAACATGGTTTAATTTAGAAAGATGGACAGTATCACTATTATGTATAATAGTAATTAGTTTAACTCTATTAAATACAGATGGATTAACCAAGTTATTAAACAACAAAGTTACAAATTCTTTGTTTAAGTATTTAGGAAGCATATCGTTATACATATATATGTTACATTATCCAGTAGCAATATTAGTACTAAGATTACTTGGTCAAAACAGTGTTGAAACGACTTATTCATTCTGGTTAATATTTATTCCAACAGTAATTATAACAATAGTTTTAAGTGGAGTAACCAAAGCCTTAATGGATGCAACAATACTAAAAAAGAAAACAAGCTAATTAGTCAAATAAAACCTATTAACTTAGGTTTTTATTTTGGCTATTTTTTGTTATAATAAAAAACAGAAGGTGAAACATGAAAGTAATAGAATCTGATGAAGTAGGTAAATTAATAAAAGATAATGCCATGGTAGCGATATCTGGTTCAGGTGGAAGTGGCTCTTGTGAAGCAATTCTTAGAGCAATCAGAGATTCATTTTTAAAAACCAATCACCCTAAAAATATTGGAGTTACTTGTGGAATATCTCCAGGAAATTTAACTGAAGATGAAGTGGGGATGAACATGCTTGCAAAACCAGGACTAGTTGGAAAAGCCATATGTGCACATTTAGGAATGGGAAAAGTATTTGGTAATGCTATAGGAAACAATGAATTTCCAGCTTTTGCTCTTCCTTTGGGAGTAATAAATCATTTATATCGGGCAATAGCCGGGGGTGAACTTGGTATAATAACCCACGTTGGTTTAAATACCTTTGCTGATCCAAGAATAAATGGTTGTCGAGCAAATGAAAAAGCTAAAGAACTACCAGATATAGTATCTTTAATAAAAATAGAAAATCAAGAACAATTATTTTATAAGACATTTAAAATAGATGTTGCCATAATCAAAGCAACATATGCAGACGAAGATGGCAACTTATCTTTAGAACACGAAGCATTAATTGGGGAACAATATAATATGGCAATAGCAGCACACAACTGTAAAGGAATAGTAATCGCCGAAGTTGAAAAGATAGTTCCTAAAGGCAGTTTAAAAGCAAGAAATGCTATAATTCATTCGGCATATGTAGATTATGTTTTAGTATCAAAACCTGATTTAACTTTAGGAGATTACAATATGCCAATATATCGTCCGGAGGTAGTTGGGGATATTAAAATTCCGTTGGAAGAAGTAAAAATTAAAGAGCTTAGCAATCGTAAGGTATGTGGAAGAAGAGCAGCCTTAGAAATAAAAAAAGGAAATGTAATAAATCTTGGAGTAGGAATGCCAGATAGTGTTGCAAACATTGCAGCAGAAGAAGGTTTTGCTGATAATATATGTCTTTCACTAGAAACAGGCCCAACTGGTGGAGTTCCAATTGGAGGAGTAGCTTTTGGTGGTTCTATAAATCCTGAATCGGTAGTATCAACCCCTGAACAATTTGATGCTTATAATGGAGGGGCCTTAGATATGGCAATACTTGGCCTTGCTGAGGTTGATGAAGAAGGAAATATTAATGTATCAAAGTTTGGTACTAGAGTAACAGGTCCTGGAGGATTTATCAACATAACGCAATCAACTAAAAAAGTAATATTTATAGGAACATTTACAGCTAAAGGATTAAAAGAAGAAATAAAGGATGCAAAATTAATTATAGAAAATGAGGGATCAGAACATAAATTTGTTAAAAAAGTAGAACAAATTACTTTTTCGGCAAAACAAGCAAGATTAAATAAACAAGAGATATTATATGTTACAGAAAGAGCAGTCTTTAAACTTGATGAAAAGGGAATAACTTTAATAGAAATTGCTCCAGGGGTAGATATAATTAAAGACATATTTAATCAAATGGATTTTCGTCCAAATGTAGCAGAAGATTTAAGATTAATGGATGAAAAAATATTTAAAAGCGAAAAAATGAATTTAAAAGTATAAAGAGAGATGATAACATGTATGAATATCAAAATATGGCAAAATATTATGATTTATTTTATCAAACAAAAAAATATGATGAAGAAATAGATTTTATAACGAAAATAATTGGTGATAGAAAAAAAGTATTAGATGTAGGTTGTGGCACTGGAATCCACATGCATTTACTTGAAGAAAAAGGCTATTTAGTAAATGGAATAGATTTAAATGAAGAAATGCTTAAAATAGCTAAAACAAGAGTACAAGGTAAATTATATACTAAAAATTTATTAGATTTTAAAATTAATCAAAAATATGATGTAATACTTTCTCTCTTCGCAGTATTTAATCATTTAAAGAGTTATGAAGAATTTGAAAAAGGATTACTTAATTGTTATAATCATTTAAAAAAAGATGGTATTATGATTATTGATTTACACAATGGAAGAAAAAGTGGTAAAAAAGAAACAATTTATGAAAACAACAAAAGGATTATGAAATGGATATTTAATGAAGAAACATTTAGAGAAAAAACCAATATAGAATACATAATAAATGGAAAATCATATTACGATACTCATGAATTTTTAATATATAAAATAGAAACATTAAAAGAAATATTAAAACGCAACAAAATGTCATATAAATTATATGAAAATTTTACATTTAAAGAAGCAACAGGATTTAGTAAAAACATTCAATTAATAATATATAAATAAATTTTTTGTCGAACGGTTCTTTTCCTAATTACTTGACATATAATAAATATATGTGCTAAAATTTTATTCACAACCCAAAAAAAGGAGAGGATATCGTGGTTAGTAAAATAGATTTTATTTATGATGTAGATAGATCTAAAAAACAACAATTAATTGGGGCAAAACAAACAACAATTAATGGTGAAGAAGTAAAAAGACAAGAATATTATGTCGGATTAAAACTTGATATAAATGATATATTATTAAATAATTCAATAAAGAGTTGTTTAGGAATCCATAGTTCTGATATATTTATGGCAAAATATAATGCATTAAGAGCAAGTGGAATAATTTATTTTCCTCAAACAGGAAAATATGAATTTTTAGAAGAAACAGACATAGTAATAGATTATGAAGAAACAACACCAGTAGAAGAAACATTAAAAACTGCCCTAATTACTCAACAAATATCTGAAGAAGAATTGGCTGAAGTAGAAAATAAAGATTTATCTTATTCAAGAACAAGAATCTCTTCAAAATAAAGTTTTTTGAAATAGGAAAAACTTTATTTTTTTTTCATATAATTTAGTGGTGATAATATGGAAGGCATAAGTTATGGAACTCAAGAAGTAAAAATGTTAGACCGAGCAAGTATAAGTCTTACGGGAGTAAATAAAATAGTAAGTTTTGATGATGAAGAATTTTTAATGGAAACAACTGTAGGAAATCTTCGATTACTAGGTGAAGGATTAGAACTATTAAAATTAGATACCAATGATGGTAATGTAAAAATAAAGGGTAAAATAAATTCTTTTACATATATAGATGGTAAAACAAATAAAAAAGAAGAAAGTGTAATAACAAAGTTATTTAAATGACCAGTTATATTCAAATAATATCATTTTTAATATCATTTATATATGGTATATTCTTTTATTTATTAAGCAGATTTAATAAATATATATTAGATAATAAAAACAAATTAATTACATTAATAATAACAACGATATTTATAATAGATATAGTAATTTTATATATTTATATAATATATAAAATAAATCATGGTTATTTTCATATTTACTTTCTAATTACAGTAATAATAGGATTTAGTTTAACAAACATATATTATTACAAATTAAAAAATATATGTAAAATATATGTAAAAAAGATATTAAAAAAGTAAAATATTTATTGTTATTTTACTTTTTTTGATATAATAATTTAAGAAAAGGGTGTCAAGATGAAAAAAACTAAAAAAGAGAAAAAACGATTAGTTTTAATAACTTTTTGTATAGTTGGTTTACTGATAACTCTAGTAAGTTCAGTTTTTAATGATTGGCAAGAAATACTTGATAACAATAGTCAAATAAAAGCATTAAATGAAGAATATAACACATTACTAAACGAAGAAGAAAAACTTAAAAGTGATGTTACTAAATTACAGGATAATGAATATGTATTAAGATATGCCAAAGAAAAGTTTATGTATAGTGAAGATGGAGAAATAATTATAAGAATGTATTAAAAAGCATTCTTTTTTATTATTTTATCAATTAATCCATAATCAAGAGCTTCTTCAGCAGATAAAAAATTATCTCTTTCTGTATCTTCATAAATTTTTTTAATTGTTTGATTTGTATTTTTAGCCAATATTTTATTTAATTTTTCTTTTAATTTAATAATTCTCTCAGCAGCAATTTTTATATCTGTTGCTTGTCCTTGAGCACCACCTAAAGGTTGATGTATCATAATTTCTGTATTAGGAAGGGCATATCTAACATTCCCACTAGAAAGTAAGAAAGCCGCCATTGAAGCACACATACCAATACCTATGGTACAAACATTACTATTAATAAAATTCATTGTATCATAAATACTTAAACCAGCAGTAATAGAGCCTCCTGGACTATTAATATATAAATAAATATCTTCGTTATTTATATTATCTAAATATAAGAGTTCACTAATAACAATATTAGCTAAATTATCATCAATTTCTCCAGTTAAAAATACTATTCTATCTTTAAGTAGTCTAGAATATAAATCATAAGCATATTCTTTATTACTAGTTTTTTCAATTACTGTTGGAATAATATTCAAATAGATCACCTAGAATAATAATAGTAAAATAATATAGTTTTTATTCAAAAAATTAAATATTTATGTTATAATTTTAAAGAATAGAGGGATTGTATGGAAAAAGTAAAAATTACTTTTCAAGATAAATCAGTGCATGAATATGATAAAGGGACACTTTATTATGATATTAGCAAAGATTATGATATGCCTAATATAATGGGTTATAAGATAGGAAACGAAGTATTTCCACTAACTACTAAAGCATATCAAGATGAGACAGTAGAATTTATAAATACAAATGACATTATTGGAAACAAAATATATAAAGCTGGGCTTAAATTTTTATTTGAAATAGCTTTAACTGAAACATTTCCAGATTTAGAAGTGTGTTATGAACATAGTGTACCAAGAGGAATGCTGGCAGTAGTACAAGGAGATAAAATATTAAATCAGGAAGATTTATCAAAGATAAAGGATAAAATGGCTCAAATAGTTGATGCTAATGATAAAATAGATAAATTTAATGTTGATCCAAAAGAAGCAATAAAATATTATTTAAGGTTTAATGAACTAGAAAAGGCTTATAATATTCAAAGTGTAAGTGATAAATTTGTTACATTTTATCGTTTACACAACAAATTTAATTATTTTTACTCGATAATGCCATATAATACGGGTAGTATTGATAAATATGAACTTATATATTTAGGTAACAATCGTATAGTATTTATGTTTCCTAGCATTAAAAGTAATGGAGTAGTTCCAGAATATGTTCATTATGACAATATAATTGAAGCATTTTTTAAAGGTCAAAGTTGGTTAGATAATTTACACATGCCATACATTAGTGATTTAAATAAAACAATAGCAAGTGGCAAAATAAAAGATTTTATAAAGTCCAATGAATTAATGTTTAGTTTAGATATAGCTAAAGTAGTTGATGAAATAATTAGTAACAAAGATATAAAATTTATTTTAATTGCTGGTCCATCATCTAGTGGTAAAACGACAACTACCAAAAGAATAGCATCATACTTAGAAGCATTAGGATATGATGCAATAAAAATTAGTTTAGATGATTATTTTGTAAATAGAGATGTAAATCCTAAAGATGAAGATGGAAACAATGATTATGAATGTTTAGAAGCTATAGATGTTAAATTATTTAATGAAGATTTAAACAAGTTATTAAATGGTGAAGAGATAACTTTACCAATATATAATTTTTTAACAGGAAAAAGAGAATATAGTGAAAATAAAATAAAGTTAAAAGAAAATAGTATCTTTTTAATAGAAGGTTTACATGCTTTAAATGATGAATTAACAAAAGATGTTGATAAAAGAAGCAAATATCGAATTTATTTAAGTCCTTTTATTCCTTTAAATATAGATGAACACAATTATGTATCGACACTAGATTTGCGATTATTAAGAAGAATAGTTAGAGATAATCGAACTAGAGGATACGATGTTCTTAACACAATTGATAATTGGCAAAGAGTAAGAAGGGGGGAAGAAAAGTATATATTTCCATATATTCACCAAGCAAATGTTATAATAAATACAGCGCTTGCTTATGAAGTTGGTGTATTAAAAGTATATGTCGAGCCGTTATTATTATCAGTTGGAGTAGACTCTATATATTATGAGGAAGCAAGGAGATTAATAGATTTTTTAAAGATATTTTTCCCGATACCTGGGGAATATGTAACAGATGATTCAATATTAAGAGAATTTATAGGAGGAAATTATGATTAAGGTAGCAATTAATGGTTTTGGTAGAATAGGAAGACTAGCATTTAGGCAAATAGTTACACAAACAGATTTTGATATTGTAGCAATTAATGATTTAACAAGTGCAGAAGATTTAGCATATTTAGTTAAATATGACACAGTTCATCGTACATTTCATGAAGATGAAATAACATTTGAAGGAGATGAAATAGTAGTAGCACATCAAAAAAGAATTAAAGTTTTTGCAGAAATGGATCCAGCAAATTTACCATGGGGTGAATTAGGAGTAGATTTAGTACTTGAATGTACTGGTAAATTTACTAAATTAGAAGATGCCAAAAAGCATATTGA
>CALVKC010000051.1 GCA_944332505.1 uncultured Bacilli bacterium | reverse complement strand
CAATTTGCTAATTTTTTATAACTATTTTTAAGTTTTTTCTTTTTTATGCTATTAAATAATAAATCATAAATGATTTCCCAAACTACAACCCAACCAGCAATTAAGAATAATTCGCTTAAAAAACTAATTAATTTTTCTGATATTAAAATAAATATAATTCCTAAAATTAGTAAAATAATATGAACATAATCATCAAATTTATCAATAAAACTATGTTTTTTATATTTATCTAAATAATAATTATGAATGGTATTAGTTATTAGTTCTTGATCACTTTTTTTAAACGTTTTATTAAAATGAACAATTATTTTATCTTTATTAACAAATTTTAATTGATGTAATAAATAATCATCAAAATTACTATTTAATAAACTATTATTATAAGTATTTATTAAATCTTCAATATTATCTGTATCTATAATAATCATTATACCACCTTTTTAAATTATAACACAAAATTATTTACCTTAATATAATTTTGCTATATAATAATTAAAGAGGTAAAAAATGTATGTTCCACTAAAGATAACAACAGATTATAGTATTTTAAAAAGCCTAATTAAAATAGATGATTTAATTACTTTTTTAAATGAAAGAAAAATTAGTAGTTGTGGAATATGTGATGATAATCTTTATGGTTCATTTGAATTTTATAATAAATGCATAAAAAATAATATTAAACCAATAATTGGTTTAAGCATCAATTTAGATGCTAAACCATTATATATATATGCTATAAATTATAAAGGATTTAAAAACTTATTAAAGATTCATACCATAAAAGAGCAAAGAAAAATAGATATAGAAGATTTAATAAAATATAAAGATGATATTTTAGTAATAATACCATATGAGAGTATTGATTTATTTAAAGATTTAAGTTTTTATGATTATGTATATTTAGGTTATAGTAATATATTTGAAAAAAACAATAGTTTATTACTAAGTAATAACATAGTATACATTAAAGATATAAGAGCATTATATGAAAAAGACACTAAGTATTTAAAATATTTAAGTTTATTAAGTAAAGAAGAATCTACTAATAATAATTATTATGAAGAAAACATAAATGATGTTGGAAAAATTATGGATATAGTTAATTTAATAGATTTAAAAATACCTAGTGGTAATAGATATATACCTAAGTATATAGATAATTCAGAAAAGTTTTTAGAAGAATTAGCATATAAAGGTTTATATAAAAGATTAAAAGGAAAAATAACCATCGATTACAAAAACAGATTAGAATATGAAATTTCAATTATTAAAAAAATGGGCTTTGTTGATTATTTTTTAATAGTTTACGATTATGTTTTATATGCTAAAAAGAATTCTATATTAGTTGGGCCAGGTAGAGGTTCTGCTGCAGGATCGTTAGTTAGTTATGTTTTAGGTATAACTGATATTGATCCTATTAAACACAATTTATTATTTGAAAGATTTTTAAATCCTGAAAGAATAACAATGCCAGATATTGACATTGATTTTGATGCAACCAAAAGAGATGTAGTAATTAATTATGTTAGAGAAAAATATGGTAAAGATAAAGTAGCAATGGGATTAACATTTAATACATTAAAAAGCAAATTAGTTCTAAGAGAAGTTGGGAAAATATTAAAAATAGATAGTAATTTAATTGATAAATTTGTAAGTGAAATAGATGCAAATCTAAATTTAAAGAAAAATTTAGAAAAAGAAAAAGTAAAAAGATATTTAAATAACTATCAAGAGTTACAAGAATTATACAAAATATCATTAAAACTTGAAGGGTTAAAGAAAAACACATCAACTCATGCTGCTGGAGTAGTAATATCTAGCATAACTTTAGATGAAGTAATACCAATTCACTATAATAATCAAGAACTTATAACAGGAATACCTATGGAATATTTAGAAGGCATTGGCTTACTAAAAATGGATTTTCTAGGTTTAAAAAATTTAACAACTATTGCAAATGTTTTAAAGTTGATTAACAAACCAAATCTTTATGATATTGACTTAAATAAAAAAGAAGTATATAAAATGTTAAGTTTAGGAAAGACAGAAGGTATATTTCAATTAGAAACGAAATTAATGCAAGATTTATGTATAAAATTAAAACCAAATTCTTTTAATGACTTAGTAGCTTTAATAGCCTTAGGAAGACCCGGGCCAAAAGATCAAGCTAATAGTTATATAAAAAGGAAAAATAATGAAGAAAAAATAAATTATTTACATCCAGATTTAGAGCCGATATTAAAAGAAACATATGGTATAATTATTTATCAAGAACAAATAATGGCTATATTAAGAAAATTTGCCAACTACACTTTAGCCCAAGCGGACATAGTAAGAAGAGCGATATCAAAGAAAAAAGAAGATGTTTTACAAAAAGAAAAGATAAAATTTATTGAAAAGTCTAAAGAAAATGGTTATGAAGAAAAAATAGCTCAAGAGATATTTGATTTAATAGTTAAATTTGCTAGTTTTGGTTTTAACAAATCACATTCGGTTGCTTATGCAATAATTTGTTATGAAATGGCTTATTTAAAATGTTTTTATCCCCAATATTTTATTATAAATTTATTAAATGAATCTGCCAATGACATAAAAAATACATTTTACATAAATTATTTAAAGAACAAAAATATAAAATTATATAAACCAAGTATTAATAATACAAATGATACATATTATATAGACAAAGACAAATTAATTTTACCCCTATGGATAATTAAAAATATAAATAAAGAAATAACTGATAAAATAATAGCTAATCGAAAAAGTGGATACATAGATATATTTGATTTTGCTTATAAGAACAAAGAATTTTTAACAAAAGGTTTACTTGAAATACTAATAAGAGCAGGAACTCTTGATGATTTTTCGGTTAATCATCAAACTTTAATCATGGCAATTGATAGCATATTTAATTATATAGAATTAGCAAGTGATGATTTTATAATTGAAAAACCATTATTAGTAGAATATGAAGAATATGAAAGTAAAGTATTAATGCAAGATGAATTAAACAGTTATGGTTTTTATATAACTAATCATCCCGCAAGTAAATATACAGGCAAATACATGAAAATAATAAATATTAACCAATATATATTTAAAAATATTACTAGTGTAGTATTAGTAGATAAAATAAAAGTAATAAAGACTAAAAAAGGGGAAGAAATGGCTTTTTTAACAGGTAGTGATGAAACAGGCATATGTGAATTTATATTATTTCCCCAAGTATACAAGAATAATATAGATATCCAAGAAAAAGACTTAATAATGATCAATGGCAAGGTTGAAAAGAGGTTTGACAAAACCAAAATTATAGTTAATAATATAAAAAGAGTGGGTGGTTTAAATGAATGAAGAATTAAAGCGATTTTTTAATAGTATTAATTTTTCAAAAGAGGGATTTGAAACTGCTTATTTAGATAAAGTAGTATTAAAGAAAAAAGAAGAAAGATTTATAGTATATATAAAAAACAAAGAAGTAATTGATGTAGATACCATTAATCAATTATTTTTATGTGCCAGTAATGGGATTAATGGTGAAAAAAAGTGTGATATAAATTTAGTTTATGATAATGTAACATTTGAAGATATAAAAAAATATTTAGATTATTTTGTTGATGAAATAATAATCAAAAGACCATCATTAATAGGAATTAAAAATAGTGATATAGATATAAATAACAATACAATTTCTTTTGGAGTATTAAATGAATTTGAACAAAGTGGTTTATTAAGTGAAAGTCAATTTTTAATAAATAATTTAAAAAGATATGGTTTAGGAGATTTAGCCATTGATATAGTTATCAGAGAAGACTTAAGAGAAAACATTAGAGAAGAAATAAAACATGATAAAGATACAGTAATAAAGAAAGAAGATTCACCAGTAATAATGGGACGTCATATGGACGGTGAAGTAACACAACTTAACAATGTTCTAGGAGATGTTCGCAATATCATTGTTGAAGTTTATGTTTTTGGCAAAGAAGCAGTTGAAAGACAAGGTAAAAAAGGTCCTGTATACATCATGAATTTAAAAGTCAGTGATAAAACTGATAGTTACTTAATGAAAATAGTAAAATTTAATGAAGAAGAATTTGAACCTATAAACAAAAAAATTAAAGAAGGTGTATGGCTAAGAGTTCATGGAAATATAGAAATGGATGCTTATTTAAAGCAAATGGTCATTAATGCAAAGAATATTGAAATTATACCTAGCAAAGACATTAAAATTAAAGATAATAGAGATGAAAAAAGAGTAGAACTACATGCTCATACAATGATGAGTGCAATGGATGGTGTAATAGATGCGAGCACTCTAGTTAAATTTGCATCATCACTTGGTCATAAAGCTGTAGCTATAACTGATCACAATTGTTTACAAGCATATCCGGATGTTTATAATACAGTGGCAAAATTAAATAAAGGTAAAGAAGACCAAGAAAAGTTTAAAGCATTATATGGAGCAGAAGTTAATGTAGTAGATATTGAAGCAAATATTGTATTTAACAATCAAGAATATAATTTATTTGACCAAGAATATGTAGTATTTGATACTGAAACAACAGGACTAAATAGTGGAATAGATCAAATGATTGAAATTGGGGCAGTTAAAGTAAAAAATGATGAAATAATTGATAGATTTGATGAACTAATTGCTTGTCCTAATCCATTACCTAAAATAATAACGGAATTAACTAACATAACTGATGAAATGCTAGAAGGTAAAGATAGTGAAGAAGAAGTAACAAAAAGATTTTTAGAATTTGTTGGTGATTTACCTTTGGTTGCTCACAATGCCCAATTTGATATAGCTTTTGTATCGAGTGCTATGAAAAAATATAACTTAGGTGAATTTAAAAACACAGTAATTGATACAATGGGTTTAGCAAGAAATGTATATCCTGAATGGCGAAATCACAAACTATCGACTTTAGTAAAAAATTTAAATGTTGAATGGGATGAAGACAAACATCATAGAGCAGATTACGATTGTGAAGGGACCAGTAGATGTTTTTATCAAATGTTATATCATTTAAAAAGAGAAAATGTAAAAACTACAATAGATTTAGAAAACTTAGCCGACAAAGAAAATGCAATAAAATTTGCTCGTCCTTTTCATTTAACAGTAATTGCCAAAGACAAAGTAGGTTTAAAAAACCTTTTTAAAATAATTAGTTTAGCAAATACAAAATATTTATTTAAAGGAAAAGATGCTAAGATACCAAGAACTGATTTAATAAATCTAAGAGAAGGCTTACTTATTGGTAGTGGTTGTATCAATGGAGAAGTTTTTGAAAAAGGTATAGGATTAAGTGATGAAGAATTAATGGATTTAATGAACTTTTATGATTACATAGAAGTCCAACCAGCATCAAGTTGTTCACATTTAATAGGTAATGACAAAAAATTTCATAACATATTAGAATATAATGGATATATAACTAGACTAATAAAAAATGCTAAAAAAATGGGGAAACTAGTAGTAGCAAGTGGTGATGTTCATAATATTCGTCCAGAAGACATAATATATCGTAAAATAATTGTTCATCAAAAGACTAATGGTAAGATTCATCCTTTAAATAGGAGTGATATTGAACTGCCAAACATGTATTTTTTAACAACGGATGAAATGTTAGATGCATTTTCATTCCTAGATGAAGATTTAAGAAAAGAAATAGTAATAACGAACCCTAATAAAATTGCGGACATGGTTGAAGAACTACAAATAATTCATGATAAATTATATACTCCAGTATTAGAAAACTCTGCCCAAATAACTAAAGAAATGGTATATAACAAGGCCCATGAAATTTATGGTAATCCACTACCACAAAATATTGAAGAACGATTAGAAGCAGAACTTAATGGTATTATCGGTGGTGGTTTTGATGTCATTTATTTAATAGCAGAAAAATTAGTTAAGAAAAGCAATGCTGATGGTTACTTTGTAGGATCTCGTGGTTCAGTTGGTTCATCTCTTGTGGCAACGATGATGGGAATAACAGAAGTTAATGGACTTCCACCACACTATGTTTGTCCTAAGTGCAAAAAATCATATTTTGAAGATGAAGAAGGTAATCCTCTAACAGACAAATATGCAAGTGGTTATGACATGCCTGATCGAGTTTGTGAATGTGGTGAAAAGTTAAAAAAAGAAGGTCAAGACATGCCGTTTGCGACTTTCTTAGGATTTAAAGCGGAAAAAGTACCTGACATAGACCTTAATTTCTCTGGTGATAATCAAGCAGATGCTCACAATTATGTAAAAGTTTTATTTGGTGAAGACCATGCTTATCGAGCAGGAACAATATCAACAGTTGCTGATAAAACTGCATATGGTTATGTTAAAGGTTATTGTGAAGATTTAGGTATCATAATGAATAGCATTGAAACAGAAAGAATAGCCCTTGGATGTACGGGAGTAAAAAGAACAACTGGACAACACCCTGGAGGAATTATTGTTATACCACAATATATGGACGTATTTGATTTTACACCATATCAATATCCTGCAGATGAACCAGATAGTACATGGTATACAACCCACTTTGATTTCCATGCAATTCATGACAATGTTTTAAAACTTGATATTCTAGGACATGATGATCCAACAATGCTTAGATATTTAGGTGATACAACAAAAGTAAACATTAAAGAAATACCTTTTGATGATAAAAATGTTATTAGTTTATTTACAAGTCCTAAGGCTTTAGGAGTAACTGAAGATGAGATTTTATGTAAAACTGGTACATTAGGAATTCCCGAATTTGGCACAGTATTTGCAATCAATATGTTACTTGAAATAAAACCAACTCATTTTGCGGATTTAGTAAAAATTGCTGGTCTTGCCCATGGTACTAATGTATGGCAAGGAAATGTGCGTGAATTAATAGTAAATAATGTTGCTTCATTTAATGAAGTAGTAGGATGCCGTGATGACATAATGGTTAGTTTAATAAGTTATGGTATGGAACCATCTGCAGCATTTAAAATAAGTGAATTTGTCCGTAAAGGTAAACCAAAAAAAGAACCAGATAATTGGATTCCTTTAGCATCACAAATGCGAGAATATAGTGTACCGGAATGGTTTATTGAATGTTGTAGAAGAATAGAATACATGTTTCCCAAGGCTCATGCTTGTGCCTATGTAATGATGGCTTATCGAGTTGCTTGGTTTAAAGTATATTATCCACTATATTATTATTCAGCATTCTTTAGCATTAGAAGAAGTGATTTTGACGTATCAGCAATGCTTGGAGGATATGATGGCATAAAAAGAAGACTTGCTGAAATTAAAGAAAAAGGCTTTGGGGCAACGGCAAAAGAGCAAGCAGTAGGTGACACTTTAGCGGTAGCATTAGAAATGCTTGCCCGTGGTTTTCAATTCAAAAACATTGATTTAGAAAAATCACTAGCCAAAACATTTTATATAGATGAAGAAAATAAATCTTTATATTTACCATTTATGTCAGTTGATGGTTTAGGTGAAGCAGTTGCTAATAAAATAGTTGAAGAAAGAAATAAAAAACCATTTTACTGTATTGAAGATTTCCAAATGCGAGGCAAAGTAAATCAAACAACTGTTAATGCCTTAAAAGAACTTGGAGTCTTTAAAGATTTACCGGAATCAGCACAATTAAGTTTATTTTAGTTTACAACAAGCAAATAAAAATCTACTAATAAATTGACTTAGTAGATTTTTCATGTTAGTATAAAAATAGGATGGTGAGAAACTTGAAAGAAAAGAAAATTATGGGGTTGTATGAATTGTGGGTAAATGAAGAAACTAAAAATATTGAAATTCACACAAATGTCGATGTGAAAATTGTTGATTGTCACTTTAAGTTTGACAGTAAGATAGTAAGAAAGTAGGTCATTTAGATGAATGAATTTATAGGGAAAAAGGAAGGAATATTTTATATTTTTGCTATAATTATTGTAACATTACTTTGCATTGG
>CALVKC010000050.1 GCA_944332505.1 uncultured Bacilli bacterium | reverse complement strand
AATAATGAAGCATACATAATAAACATGTATATAGAAAAATACAATGAAGGAAGTATATTCAATCATGAAGAGACAAGAGAAAGAAAACTATTACTTCATAAAAAAGAAATAAAAAAATTATTAGAAGAAGTAAAAACCGAAGGATATTCTTTAATACCATTAAGAGTATACATAAAAGAAGGAAAAGCAAAGGTATTAATAGGACTTGCAAAAGGTAAAAAATTATACGACAAAAGGGAGACAATAAAGAAAAGAGATTTGGAAAGAGAAGGAAGGTAGTAAAAATGAAAGCAAGAAAGAAATCAGGGAAGAATAAAAAGGTAATATTTATAGCACTAGGAGTAATACTTTTTGTAGCAGTTGGAGCATTAATAGGTTGGAAAAGTGGAGTATTTAAAGAAAATGACACTGAAATAAACATTAACAACTCTAATAATGAAAACAAAGAAGAAGAACCAGAAAAAAAATTACAAATAGTAGATGAAAATACTACATCAAGGCCATATGCGGTAATGATTAACAACATAAGTACAGCAAGACCTCTACAAAGCGGATTACAAGATGCCTATATTATTTATGAAATAATAGTTGAAGGTGGTATAACTAGATACATGGCATTATTTTTAGACCAAGACACAGAAAGAATTGGTTCAATAAGAAGTGCAAGACATTATTATTTAGATTATGCTTTAGAAAATGATGCAATATATGTTCATCATGGACAAAGTCCTCAAGCCCAAAGTGATTTTAGCAAATTAGGAGTTGATCGAGTAGTAGTAGACAACACAAAAACTGGATGGCGAGACAATTCACTTAAAGTAGCAACAGAACATCGTTTATTTACAAGCATTGAAAAACTAAATAGTGGTTTAGGCAAAATTAGAACAACTAGAAATAACGATTTATTATTAAATTACAGTATAGATGAATTAGATTTAAGCAAGATGGAAAATGCTCAAAGCGCCCAAAGCGTATCTATAAAGTATTCAAGTTCAACAACAAGCAGTTATGAATATGATAGTGAAAATCAAGTATATAAAAGATTTGTAAACGATAAAGCTCATACAGATTATGTAACAAAAGAACAATACACTTTTAAAAACATCATAACTTATCAAGTAGGCAATTACACAATTAATGATGGAGAAAACAAAGGTCGTCAAGAATTAGAAAACATTGGTTCTGGAACAGGATATTTTATAAGTAATGGTTATGCAGTTCCAATAAAATGGGAAAAAGATAGTAGAGCATCACAAACAAAATATTATTTTGAAAATGGGGAAGAATTAATAGTAAATGATGGTAATACATTCATTCAAATACAACCAAAAGGACAAAAATTAGTAATAGAATAAGAAGGTGAAATATGCAAGAATTTTTAGGTGAACATTATATAATATTTATAATAATAAGTATATTTTTAATATTTTCACTAATAGGATATTTTGTAAATGAACATAACAAGAAAAAAGACACATTTAAGATAAAAGGAGACAATATTGATGCCTTAAACATTAGTAGTGATGTTAATAATACCAACATTGCTAACGATATACAAAACAATATGTCAATTAATGAAATAATAAACAAAAATGTTAATAAATAAAGTGCTTAGAATAAAATAAGCACTTTTATTTTAAAAGTTATATCTTTTTATTTTTATAAAAATTTGATATAATAAATTAGTCACAAGGATGGTGTTTAAATGAATTTAACTATTGTTTGGGATACATTTACCAAAATATTAGATATATGTTTTGTATGGATAGCATTTTATTACATATTAAAAAATGTAAAAAATAACATAAAAATGGTACTAATAGTTAAAGGAGTAATAATAATTCTTTTAGTAAAATTATTAAGTAATTGGTTAAACTTATATACAGTTGGAGTAATACTTGAATATGCAATCCAATGGGGACCTCTTGCAATAATAGTAATATTCCAACCAGAAATAAGAAGTGTATTAGAATCACTTGGTAGAACACAATTATTAGGAAGGCACAAAATACTAACAGTAGATGAAAGAGAAAAAGTTGTATATGAAATAATGCGAGCAATAGAATATCTTCGTAAGAATCGTATTGGGGCATTAATAGTAATAGAAAGGGAAATATCATTAGAAGAATACATTAAAAATTCAACCAAAGTATACGCGGATTTAACTGATTCATTACTAGAAACGATTTTTTTCCCAAATTCACCGCTACATGATGGTGGAGTAATAATACAAGGTGATAGGATCACATGTGCTGGTGCAGTATTTAAAACTAGTATGAATCCTAATTTATCAAAAAGATTAGGAACAAGACATAGAGCAGCTTTAGGAATAGCAGAAGAAAGTGATGCAATAGCCTTAATAGTATCTGAAGAAACAGGTCGTTTAAGTATAGCAGTAGATAGCAATTTACATTATAATTTAGAACCAGATCAATTTAGAATGATGTTAATAGATGAGTTAAAACCAAAGATGGAAGTCTTCTTTGAAGCTGATGAAAGTGAAGGTGAAGACGAATGATAACCCGTTTTTTCAAAAAAATATATAAATTTACAGACAAGTATATAGTAGTACCTATAAGTAGAGCAATATATTACTTATCAAAAAAATACAAAAAGAATCAAGGAAAATTAGATAAAATATTAAATAGACCAAATTTTTTAATATATTTATCACTAATTATAGCAGTAGGCTTATTTTTACTTATAGATTCTAAAGTAATAACTTTAGTAGAAACGGAAGCAGAAGTAATACCAAATGTTCCAGTAGTAGTAAACTACAATGAAGAAGCCTATGTAGTTGAAGGAGTACCTGAAACTGTTGATATTACATTAACAGGAAGAAAAAGTGATATATACCTTGCTAAACAACTTGGAGAATACGAAGTAATTCTTGATTTATCAGATTATAAACCAGGAGATACACCATACAAAGTATATTTTACATATTCAAAATCAATAGATTCCCTAAGTTATAAATTATCACCGGAATATGTTCAAGTAACAATAAAGAACAAAGAAAGTTTAGTAAAATCAATAGATTATGATTTATTAAACATAGATGCTTTAGACAGCAAACTAAGTGTTGAATCAGTAACACTAGATCAATCTGAAGTAGTAGTAAAAGGTGGTAGTGATGCACTTGAAGCAATTGCTTCGGTAAAAGCATTAATTGATTTAGAAAAACAAGAATTTAAAGAAGCGGGAACATATGATATTGACAATGTTGAATTAGTAGCATATGACTCTAGTGGAGCGAAATTAGACAATATTGAAATAGTTCCTAAAACGATAAGTGCCACAGTAGTATTAGATAGCTATTCAAAAACAGTACCACTTGAGGTACAAACTACAGGAAAATTAGTAACAGGTAAAGCAATAGCATCGATATTAATAAATAATAATATGACTTATTCAATAACCATATATGGTGATGAAGATGAAATTGAAAGTATAGAAAGCATACCAGTAACAATTGATGTTAGTGACATGGGCAATGAAAGTACAAAAACATACAAAGTAAATATTAAAAAACCAAATGGTGTAAGAGACATGAGTGTAGATAATGTAGAAATAACAACGACTTTTGGAGAAGAAGAACAAAAGACGATTGTCTTGAAAAACAATTTCACTCAAAGGAACATAGCATCTGGCTTAACAGCTAATCCAATATCTGGTCAAGAAATCAGTGTTCAAGTAAAAGGCGTAGCATCAGTTATAGAAAACATAAAAGCTGAAGACATTCAAGCATACATAGACCTTGCGGGACTTGGTGTTGGAGATTATGAAGTAGAAGTAAAGATAGACAACAAGAATCCATTAGTAAACTACGTTGTATCAAATGCTTTACAGATTAGAATTACTGAAAATTAAAGAGAAAAGAGACTAAATTACTAGTCTCTTTCTTCTAAATTCATAAATAATATACCGATGTTGATAAGTCCACAAACACCAACAAGAATATATATAATATTTTCTATTACGGGAATGCTTTCAAATAATGTTGCGACTAAGTTAAAGTCAAATAATCCAATTAATCCCCAGTTAACAGCTCCGATTATAGTAACAACAAGAGCAATTTTTTGTAATAAAACCATTAATTCACATCCTTTTGTTATTATTTTAACCAATAATTTTTTTAATATACATGTATATTTTAATATTTTAAAAATATATTTAATTAGAAAAGGGGATCGGAATGAAGAAAATTTTATTATTAACATTATTTATGCTACTAACACTTACAGGATGTGGGGAATATAAACTAGAAGATGCAGTAAAAGAATTTAGCAAAGATGTTGAAAACAGCAAATCATATAAAATAAATGGTACAATGGAAATCAGCAGTGGAGAAGAAATATTTACTTATAATATAGATACATACTTCTTAAAAGATGATTATTACAAAGTAGTATTAATTAATCAAACAAACAATCATGAACAAGTAATATTAAAAAACAAGGATGGATTATATGTAGTAACGCCAAGTTTAAACAAAAGTTTTAAATTTGACAGCGTTTGGCCAGAAAATTCATCACAGGCATATTTATTACAAAACTTAGTTGAAGATGTAAAAAATGATGCTAACGCAACATTAGAAAAAACTGATAATGGATATATAATTAAGAGTACAGTAAATTATCCAAATAATGAAGAGTTACAATATCAAAAAATTCATTTTGATGACAAGATGAATATTAACAAAGTAGAGGTATACAACAGTGATGACATAGTAAAAATAAAAGTAACATTTAAATCAGTTGACTTAAAAGCAAAGCTAGATGAAGACGATTTTCTATTAGATGATTTAATAGATACGGAACTAAACAACGAAGAAAACAATACTAGTGATGAATGTGATGAAGAAACATGTGATGAAAAAACTAGTGCTACATTAGATAGCATAATATACCCATTATATATTCCCTCAAATACTCATTTAAGCAGTTCTGAAAACATACAAACAGAAACAGGAGAAAGAGTAATATTAACATTTAGTGGTGATAAAAACTTTGTAATAGTAGAAGAAGTAGCAAGTGCTAGTAACGAATTTGAAGTTATTCCAGTATTTGGAGATCCATTAATGTTAAATGAATCTGTTGGTGCTCTAAGTTCAAATTCTATAAGTTGGCATGCTAATAACATAAGTTACTATTTAGTAAGTAGTGATTTATCAACAAATGAACTAATAAATGTAGCAGAATCATTAGGTAATACTAAAACAGTAATATCTACAAAATAGATAAGCTCTCGCAAGAGAGTTTTTTAAATTAATACTGAAAATGTTATTGAAAAAATGCAGCAATTTCGGTATAATAACATTTGAGGTGGGACAATGGCAAAAAACAAAGTTAAATTAAATGATAAAAACAACCAAAAGAAAAACAAAAAGAACAAGTTAAAGCAAGAAAAATACATAAGTGAAGAAGCCCAAGAAATTAGAAGATTTGTTATTATCTTATTTAGTGTAATAATTTTTGTATTATTAGTATATGGAATAACTAGAGCATTATCAGATGATCTAGTAGAAAACACTGAAAAAGAAGTAGTAGCTGGTGAAATAGATTATGACATGGTTACAATAGGAACAATGTTAAACAGGAATTTATCTGAATACTATGTAGCAATATATGATGAAGAAAATCCTAAAGCGGTATATTATTCAACCATAATTGCCAAATATGCTGAAGGAGAAGATGCAATCAAAGTATATTATTGCAACTTAGGAAACAAATTAAATGAAAAGTATCAAGCAGAAGATGACAGTAAAACTAATCCTGATGCAAAGAGTATAGATGAATTATCTTTAGGTGAATTAACATTAATAAAAGTAAAAAAAGGAAAAATAGTTAAGTATCTTGAAGGACTTGACACAATAAGAGAAGAATTTGGTGTATAGAGAAGTATTTAACTTTTCTTTTTTTTATTAATATGCTAAAATTAGGTAGGTGATAATATTGAAAAACAAAAATGGATTCAGTTTATTAAGTATAATTATAATAATGGTTGTTACCTCTATTGCTTCAGGAATAACTGTAGGTGTAATATTAACAAATAATTATAAAGACACATTAGGAATATCCTATGAAGCATTACAAAATGATGAAAAACTAAATGAATTTATTGAATTATACGCATCAATAATAGATGAATATTATGAAGATATAGATAAAGATGAAATGATAGATAGTGCAGTTAATGGTATGTTAGATTATTTAGGAGAAACGTACACAACTTATTTAAATCAAGCAGAAACAGAAGATTTAGAAGAAAGACTATCAGGGTATTACAAGGGAGTAGGAATTACTATTCAAGACAAAGTAATAATATCAATAGCAGATGATACCCCAGCAGCAAAATCAGGTTTACAAGTAAATGATGTAATTGTAGCGATTAACAACATAGATGTTTCTGAAAAAACAAATGGAGAAACAGGTTTAATAATAAAGAAAAGTAAAGAAGACAGTGTTTTAATAACAGTAGCAAGAGGAGAAGAACAATTAACATTTAATGTAGAAATAGCAACGATTCCTTTACCATCAATAGAATATGAAATGTTAGAAAATAACGTAGGTTACCTTTTAATAGACACATTTTCAGCAACATTAGAAAGCCAAGTAAAGAATGCTTTAAGTGAATTAGAAGGTCAAGGTATGGAAAAATTAATTATTGATTTAAGATACAATACCGGAGGTTATTTAGATAGTGCAGAACAAGTAGCAAGTTTATTTATAAAGAAAGGAAAATTACTATATTCTCTTGAAGGCAAGGATGAAACAACTGATGTATATGACAAGACAACTGATTATAGAGATTATCCAATAGTAATAATTATGAATGATTCTACAGCGTCAGCGGCAGAAGTACTAGCAGCAGCATTAAAAGACAATAATGGAGCAATATTTGTTGGTGAAAAGAGTTTTGGTAAAGGTAAAGTTCAACAAACATATACATTAAGTGATGGATCGATGGCAAAATACACATCTGCAAAATGGTTAAGACCGAATGGAGAATGCATTGATGGAATAGGATTAATACCGGATTATAATGCATCAATGACAGTTACATATGATGAACAAGGTGTAATAACTTCAACTATTGACACTCAATTAAGTAAAGCAATTGAAGTAATAAGTGCTATGTAAGCACTTTTTTTGATATTTTACTATATATGTTGTATAATTTAGATATGAGAGATGAATTATATGAAAGTAGGAGATAAGTATAAAATTCATTGCTATAAACATAATGGTCAAATATATCAAGCTAGTGAAGAAGCCATAATATTAGATATAAAAGAGGATTACATAGTATGTGGAAATAACATGGTAACAGTAACTGAAAATGATGGAAGAAGTTATCGGACCAAAGAATTAGCAATAATTTACTTTTATAAAAACAATTGGTTTAATGTAATTGCCCAAATAAAAAGTTTTGGTTTATTTTACTATTGTAACATAGCAACACCATATATAATAGATGAAGATGTTATAAAATATATAGATTACGATTTAGATTTAAGAGTATTTCCAGATGATGGATATAAGATTTTAGATAGAAATGAATACAATTATCACAAAAAGATTATGCATTATCCAGAAGAAATAGATGCAATTGTAAAAAATGAACTTAAAGCATTAATAAAAATGAAAAAGAATAATGAAGGTCCTTTTAATAAAGAAATGATAGAATATTATCATAATGAATACAATAAATTAAAAAAAGAGGGAATTATTTAATACAAAATACATAAAATATATAGGAAAAACCAATAAAAAACGTAAAAAAAGAGCAAAATTGCAAAAAAATGCAAAAAAAATGAAATTTTTTGTTGACAAGTTGGTTTTTGTTTGATATATTACTAGTGCACACACAAAAAGTGCATGAATGATCTTTGAAAACTGAGTAAAAAAGTCAATTTTGAGTAGCTTTGATTAAACTTAAAATTTAGATTTAAATTAATAAATCTTTTTTATTGAGAGTTTGATCCTGGCTCAGGATGAACGCTGGCGGCATGCCTAAGACATGCAAGTCGTAC
>CALVKC010000049.1 GCA_944332505.1 uncultured Bacilli bacterium | reverse complement strand
ATTAAATTTATTAACAATTACAAAAAATATTGACTAAATTAACATAAAATATTATAATTAAAGCAGTTTTTGTGAAAAACGAAGAACGAGACATGTGTATTTGGAATATTATTTAGAGAGTTCTTATTAGGTGAAAGTAGAATATAATTGCACAAATACAAATCACTCGGGAGTTAAATAACTGAAATTTTTAGTAAGTTATTTCGTTAATCGCGTTAAGATAATTAAGATAATTTAAGGATGGTACCGTGCAATAAGCACTCCTTTTGGTGCCATCCTTTTTTATAAGGAGGAATTATGGAAAGATTTAAAAGTTTAAGTAAAGAACCAGTTGATCAAGTCGAAGGTAAAATACTAGACAAATGGTTAAAAGAAAATTTATTACAAAGATGTATTGATGAAAGAAAAGATGCACCATATTTTGTATTCTATGATGGACCAGCAACAGCTAATGGTCATCCAGGATTACATCATTTAGTAGCAAAATTTTTAAAAGATACAATTTGTAAGTATAAATCTATGCAAGGGTACAAAGTAATTAGAAAAGTTGGTTGGGACACTCATGGTTTGCCGGTGGAATTACAAGTTGAAAAAGAACTTGGTTTTACTGACAAGAAAGATATAGAAAGATATGGAATAAAAGAATTTAATGAAAAATGTCGCGAATCAGTAATGCGTAATGAAAAGACATTTACTGATTTAACCAACAAAATGGGACAATTAATTGACATTAAAAATCCTTATGTAACATATAAAAATGATTATATTGAAACTGAATGGTGGATATTAAAGAAGTTTTTTGAAGAAGGATTATTTTATGAAGGAACAAAGATATTACCATATTGTCCAAGATGTGGCACAGGACTTGCTAGTCACGAAGTGGCTTTAGGATATCAAGAAGATCCCGTAGATACTGTAATAGTACCAATGAAGAAAAAAGATGAAGACGTATACTTTTTAGTATGGACAACAACTCCATGGACACTATTTGCCAATGTTGGTTTATGTGTAAATCCTGATTATGACTATACACTAGTTGAAAGTAGAGGATATAAATTCATTTTAGCAAAAAGTCTAATAAAAAAAGTATTAGGTGATGATGTTAAAATACTTAAAACTTTCAAAGGTAGCGAAATGGAATATTGGGAATATGATAGATTATTAGATGGTCCAAAACTAAATAAAAAAGCATTTTTTGTAACAGTAGATCCATATGTAACAGATGAAGATGGAACAGGAATAGTTCACATGGCTGGAGCATTTGGTGAAGATGATGCTAGAGTATGTCGCAATTACAATTTACCATATTACAATCCTGTTGGTGAAGATGGTAAATTTATGGAAGGACCATGGCGTGGTCAATTAGTATTTGATGCTAGTGATGAGATAATAAAATACTTAAAAGAAAATGATAAATTATTTAAAAAGCAAAGAATAACTCACAACTATCCACATTGTTGGAGATGTCACTCACCATTAATTTATTATTCAAAACCAAGTTATTACTTAGAAATTACCAAAATAAAAGATAAAATAGTAGCAAACAACAAAACAGTAAACTGGTATCCGGAATATGTTGGTGAAAAGCGCTTTGGAAATTGGCTAGAAAATTTAAAAGACTGGGCAATATCAAGAAGTCGTTATTGGGGTACACCACTTCCATATTGGATTTGTTCTTGTGGTCACAGTGAAATGATTGGTTCTAGAAAAGAACTAGTTGAAAAAGCAATTGAAGACATAGATGAAAGTATAGAATTACATCGTCCTTATGTTGATGAAGTTCATTTGAAATGTCCGGAATGTGGCAAACCAATGACTAGATGTAAAGATGTAATTGATTGTTGGTTTGATTCAGGAGCAATGCCATTTGCTCAATACCACTATCCATTTGAAAACAATGATATATTTGAGACTCAATTTCCAGCGGATTATATTTGTGAAGGAATAGATCAAACAAGAGGATGGTTTTATTCATTAATAGTAATATCAACATTTGTCAAAGGAGTATCACCATTTAAAAATGTATTAGTAAACGATTTATTACTTGACGCTGAAGGCAAAAAAATGAGTAAATCAAGAGGAAACATAGTTGAACCATTTACAACGATGAAAGAATATGGAGCAGACACAGTAAGATTTTATTTACCATACGTTTCTCCAGTATGGGTACCACTTAAATTTGACATTAATGGTTTAAAAGAAGTACACTCTAAATTCTTTAATCCATTGAGAAACACTTATAATTTCTTCTCAATGTATGCAAACATTGATGATATCGATATAACTAAATGTGATATACCAGTAGAATCTAGAGATGAAATAGATCGTTGGTTAATAAGTAAATACAACAAATTACTTAAATATGTTACAGAATCTTATGATGAATATGATTTAAACAAAGTAGTAAGAGCTCTAACTGATTTTGTATCAGAAGATTTATCAAATTGGTATATTAGAAGAAATAGGGATCGTTTCTGGGGTTCAAAATTAGATGACTCTAAAAAGTCAGTGTATAAAACAACATATGAAGTATTAGTAGGTATATCTAAGATGATGGCTCCGGTAGTACCATTCTTATCAGAAGAAATATATACTAATTTAACCAATGAATATTCTGTACACACTGCAGATTTTCCTAAATATGATGAAACTTTAATTGATGAATTACTAGAAGAAAAAATGGATAAAGTAAGAAACCTAATCAGCATCGGAAGATTTGTTCGTGAAGAAAACAAAATTAGAGTACGTCAACCACTAAGTGAAATATTCTTAGATGGCAAAAATGAACTTTTAATCGGAGAACTTACGGATTTAATAAAAGAAGAATTAAATGTTAAAAAGGTTACATTTATCGATGATACATCAATGTATATGAATTTTAAGGTATTACCAAATTTTAAAGAAGTAGGTAAGACTTTAGGAAAAGATTTAAAAGAATTTCAAGAAAAGTTATTACAATTATCACTTGAAGATATTAACAAATTACGTAAAAATGAAATAGTAACTATGAAAATTAATAATCAAGATTTAGAAGTTACATCAACAATGGTTGATATAAGAATTGATGCAAAAACTGGATTTAATGTTGGCATGGAAAATAATGATTATGTCATACTAAATACAAATTTAGATGAAGATTTAATTAATGAAGGTATTGCAAGAGAAATAGTATCAAAAGTACAATTAATGCGTAAAAATGCTAATTTAGAATTAACAGATAGAATCATAATTAGTTATGAAGCAAGTGAAGAAATTACTAAAGCAATAAAAGCTTTTGAAGATTATATTAAAAAAGAAACATTAGCAACAAAAATAGAAAAAACTGTTAAAGATGGTGAAGAATTTAATATAAATGATGAAGTAATAAAAATTGCTATTTCTAAGAAATAATGTTAAAATTTATGTGTGTCCCTGTAGCTCAGTTGGATAGAGTACTACCCTCCGAAGGTAGGGGTCACAAGTTCAATTCTTGTCAGGGACACCATAATATATAAATTCTGACTTTTGTAGTTAGAATTTTAATTTACATAGAATTTATTAAATTAATTTGACATTGTGTATCAATTAGTAAAATATAGTTACGAGCGTCCTGAGTTAAAAAAAGATCAAATTATTGAAATGATTAAACAAGATTACATGGCTTTAATACTAGTTGGGCCAAAAGGAAAAATAGAACATCCAAGGACTTTTTCTAATTATGGACGTTATATTGCTGTTACAAGTGTCAATCATTTAAATAATGAGTTTTATGTTGCAAAACCTAATAAAAAAGGTGATTCTCAAATCGATACAACTTATTCATATGAGACATTAATTTCTAATATGTATACTAATACTTTTGATTTCTTGATGGTAAAAAACAAGTCATTAGTTTTAAAAAGATAATATTAATAAAAAAATCAATAAAAGATACAAATAAACCAAGAGTTAAAATTTATAGTTGATGAGGCACTATAAAAACAATTATCCAAAATATAAAGGAGGTATAAAAAATGCTTATATATGATAAAAAGTCTGATGCAATAGATTTATACACTATTGAAGAAGACTCTAGAAAAATAAAAAGATATAAAAAGGAAGTATTGCAAAGAAATAAAGGTGCTAATTTATTTTTGAGTTTAAAAACAAATAATGAAAGAACAATTAATGAATTTAATGGTTCAACAGACATTGAATACTGTTCTTTAAACTATGATGATAGTACACCTACAAATTTAGGTTATTATTCTCAAATATATCAAAGTAATAAGCAAGATGATATTTTAGAACAATATATTGAAGGCTACTATGATTCAATTATACCAAAAAGGGTATACACGTATTCTAAAGAAGATGGCTTAGATCATGAATTATTTCATTTACTTGCTTTAGAAGAAGTAAGAAAAGCATACCCAACTCTTCGGGGAAGTGAATATAGTATACAAAATATGTTAAATTTACCAACAACCCTATATTTACTACAATTATTACAATTAGGTAAATATGAAAATTTAGCATCCAGAGATATTTCAAGATTATTAGAACTATTTAACATTGAATATTTAAAAAGTGTAAAACTAAGTGAAATAGAAGAAGTATTAGCTACAGGTTTAGTAAATGGCTCGATGGAAGAAGTTTTAAAAAAGGCTGAAACAAATTCTTTAATACTAAGAAAAGTTAGAAAAAGGCAAGAATAAAAGTTGAAAGTTGTAATTTTACAACTTTTTTTAATTTTTAAAAAAATTTAAAATAAAAAAAGAATAACATATTAATTAATTTAAAATATATAGTGAAGGGGGAAAAAGGATATGAAAATAATTCGGCAAAGAGATTTTAAAGACTGTGGAGTATGTTCATTAGCATCAATAATAGAGCATTACAATGGTTATGTATCTTTAGAGAAAATCAGGTTAGATGTTAAAGCATCAAATGAAGGAACAACAGCCTTAAACATAATTGAAGCCAGTAAAAAATATGGTTTTGATGGTATAGGCATAAAAGTCAATTCTTTAGAAGATTCAAAAATAAAACTCCCAGCAATTGCTCATATTAATCTAAAAAATGGTTTACAACATTATGTAGTTATTTACAAGATTACCAAAAACAAAGTAATATTAATGGATCCAGCTAAAGGTAAAGTTGTAAAGACTAAGCAAGAATTTTACAATGAATGGAGCAAAGTATTATTAATATTTTATCCAAAAAGTAAAATAATCACATTAAAAAAAGAAAGTAATCTATTTAGTATATTTTTAGATATACTTTTAAAAGAAAAAAGATTATTTATAACCATAATAATAATGAGCATATTTATGATGATTTTTACGATAATAAGTAGTTATTATTTTCAAGTAATGATAAATAGTATAACAAGCAATTATTATATTATGTATTTAAAAATTTTTGTTATCATATTTGGCATAGTAACGATATTAAAATTAATATTTACATATTTAAGAAGTTATTTAGAAAATCATTTAAACAAAAACATAGATTGTTTATTAAATTCTTCTTTCATCAAACATATTTTTAATCTCCCTTTAGAGGTAATCACAAGTAGAACTAGTGGAGAGATAATAACTAGGGTAAATGAACTTGCTAATATAAAGAATTTATTTACTGACATATTTATATCTTGCATATTAGATTTTTTATTAATGTTTGCCTCGGTGCCTTTATTATTAAATATAAGTAAAGATCTTTTTTTAGCACTTTTTCTTAGTTTAATTTTATATTTAATAGTAGGATTAATAACTAGTAAATTAATTTTTAAAAAGGCATATCAAAACATTGAATTAGAGTCACAATTTAATAATACTTTATTAGAAAATGTCAATATGATAAACAGTATTAAAAACTTAAATGTAACAAATTCTAGATTAAAAAAAATTGAAGAAGTTTTAACTAATTTTTTATATGACAATTACATATTAGGTAGTTTTTTAAACAAAGAAAGAACTTTAAAAAATTGGATAAGTGAAATAGGTTTTTTTATTATCAATACATGGGGGTTTTATTTAATATACAACAACAAATTAGAAATAACAGCACTAATAACATTTAATACATTATTAGGTTTCTTTTTAGACCCAATAAAAAACTGCATAAACAACATTCCAAAATATAATTTTTTAAAGGCCACATACAACAAAATAAATGACTTTTTAAGCAATGAACCAGAAAAAATGGGGAAAAGCAATTATTTAAAAGAAAATAGTATAAAAATTAATAATTTAACATATTCCTACAATCACTTAGATAACATATTTAATAATTTCAGTTTACTTATAGAAGGGGGTGAATTTGTTTTATTTAAAGGAAATAGTGGTTGTGGAAAATCTACATTATGTAAAATATTAGATAAATATATTACGGAATACAAAGGTAACATATTAATAGGAAATAACAATATAAAAGACTTAAGTACTGCAACGATTAGAAACAATGTATTATACATAAATCAAAATGAAAACATAATAACAGACACAATTAAAAACAATATAATACTTGATCGATTTGTAAGTGATAAAAAGTTTTTTGATATATGCAAATTATGTGCTGTTGACAAGATAATAGAAAACAAACCTATGCGATATGACACGGGCATAAGTAATGACGGGGCAAATATTTCAGGGGGTGAAAAGCAACGAATTATTTTAGCTCGAGCTTTACTAAATAATTTTCAGATATTAATATTAGATGAAGCATTAAGTGAAGTAGACTACAATTTGGAGGAAAAAATAATGAAAAACATAAAAGATTATTTTAAAAATAAAACTATAATATGTATTACACATAAAAATCATGATAACATATTTGATAAAATAATAGAAATTGGAGCATAAAATGAGTTATGATGAACTAATTAATATAAAATATCATTTATATCATGTTTTTATAATCGTGACAATAATTGTATTAATAATATCTATATTTTTATTAAATATAAAAGTGTATAATGCCTTCAATACCAAAGGCTATATTAAAAATAACAAATTAGTCATAAACATCCCTATCGAAAATTCTAATATCATAATAAATGGCAAATATTTAAAAATAGATAACAAAAAATACAATTATGAAATAGAAAATATTAGTGAAATACTTTTAAGCAATAATATAAACTATCAAGAAGTAATATTAAATATAGAAAATGACTTTAAAGAAAATACCATAATAGATGTAACAATTTATTATGATTTAGAAAAAGTAGCAACAAAAATAAAAAGAATAATATATGGAGGTTAAGTGAAATTAAAAGAAGAAAAACTAAATGAGATAACTGGTGGTGGCATTATTAAAACAGCAATAGTTTTAGGAGCGGTATTATTTATAAAAGGTGTTATCTATGGTTTAACAAATTTTGTTTGGTGTAAAAGTTAAGGAGAAATATGAATTTAACAAAAAAAGAATTACAGGAAATAAAGGGAGGATTTTTTAATGCAGTATTAAATGTGTACTTAAAAATATATGGTTTAGGAGTTGCATTTGGTACTAAGTTAAAAAGGATATTATCCAATACTTTATGTCCGATGTAAAGGAGGTAAAATGGTACTTGATAAAAAAGAACTTACGCAAATAGAAGGAGGATCAACGGGTGTATGGCTAGCAGTCGGGGGCATAGCAATACTTCTTCTAGGAGTTTTTTGTGGTTTTTTTGGCAAATAGAAAGGAGGTTTAAATGTATTTAAGCAAAAAAGAATTAGCATTAGTTACTGGTGGTATATCTGGGGCATTAATAACAGCTCTTGCAGGCATATATGAAACTATTTTTGAAATAGGAAAACTGGTAGGAAAAAATCTGCGTTCTTTATTAAAATAACGAATAAAATACGGAAAAAGGTTGAAATGCTCCACTGCTGATGTTATAATAATTTATAGAAAAAAACGGAAGGGAGGGCTGAAAATGACAAAAGTAGTAGTAAAAAATGGTGATGTTGATTTAGCATTGAAAAAATTTAAAGCAAAATTTGCTCGCAGTGGAGTCCCTTCTGAAATTAAAAAAAGAAAACACTATGAAAAACCTGGTGTAAAAAGAAGAAATGAAATTAAAGAAGGAAT
>CALVKC010000048.1 GCA_944332505.1 uncultured Bacilli bacterium | reverse complement strand
GTAAACAATATTATTTTTGTAATACCTTTGAATATGCCATCGGGATAAGTTGCAAAATTAACCATTAAACTATTTACGGTATCTGCTACCATATCAGTATTATTAAACCAAAAACTTAAACTATTAAATATAACTGAAATTGCCACAAGTATTAAACCACCAGTTATTAAAAATATTATAAATAATATAAATGTATCTAAACTAAAACCATAGATAAAGTACATAACAAAAGCAAAAATTATATCTCCAATAGCTGAAATACTTACATTCGATGTTATAGCGGATAGCAAAACATTTTTAGGTTGAACTATATATGCATCTAATTTTCCACTATTAATGGTGTTAGCTAAACTAAAGGCTTTATCAAAGAAGAAATGAGCAACACCATAAACTCCTGAAGACATACCCCAAAGGAGTAAGATTTGTTGAAATGTATATCCACCAACATTATCTTTTAAAGAAAACAAAACAATCCATTGAATAATCATACAAGCATTATTTAATATCATGAAAATTATATTAGAAACAAATGTCGTTTTATTTAGCATTTCTCGCATTACCGCATATTTTATGGATAATTTTGTTACTTTTAATTGATTTTTAGCCGCCGTTAACATTTATTTTTTTCACTCCTTTCTTATAAAGTAGATAGCACATTAAATATGCTATAGCTAAATAAATTAATTGAGCAATTATAATACTTATGGCATTATTCCAAGAAAAATCCACAAATAATTTAGCAGGACCATAACTAACCACATAAACGGGACTAAAATTCAATATTTTTTGAATAATGCTTGGAAAAAACTCTATAGGAAACATAGTACCAAACACTAATATTAATTTACTATAAACCCAATAAAATGGTCCAGAATCTTCTATAAAGAAAGAAAACAATCCTATAAATGTAATCAATAAGGTACTTATTATTAATGCTAAAAATATCGTAATAATAACAATTATTACACTAAATATATTTAAATCCGGGAATCTACCTAAAAATAAAAATCCCGTAAGAACTCCTAAAATACTATATATACCAATTCTTATTAAAATATCTCCTAAATGAGTAGATAATACATAACCAATATAGTTATATGGCTTATTAATGTTGTATGTTATATTGCCACTCTTTACATCATTACTAATTTGAATACAAAACTTTCTACCATTAAGAGTCATCCATATTATTTCTGTAATAACTACATACCAAGTCATTTGATTAAGATTATATCCGTTTATTAAATTTGTTGAATCACTATAAATATATTGCCAAATATTAAAGAATATAAACAAGATTATAAAATAACTTATATAATTAAATATTAAATTAAATACATATTGCAAATTACTCATCGCTTGAGTTTTTATTATAAAAGCATATTTTCTCATAATCAATCCTTATTTTTATAAATATTACTTATAATATCTTCAAGAGGTATATTAGATATGTTTATATCTATTATATTATCTGGATTAAGTAATTTAAGAGCATCTGCTACACTTCTTTTGGTTGTATCAACTTCTATTTTTAAATTATATCCTTTATCCTTTAAAATATTTATGCCATCTTCATCATCTAAATTAATTCTTTCTTTCATTTTAGCTTCAACTATTTTTTTATTTAAATAATTATATTTTAAATTATCCATAGTATCATCCAAAACTATTTGACCATTGTTAATAATAATAACTCTTTTACATAACTTTTCAATATCACCAATATCATGACTAGTTAAAAAAATTGTAGTTTTAAATTCTTTATTCATTCTTTTAATAAAAGTTCTAATATTTTCTTTAACAACAGGATCTAATCCAATTGTAGGTTCATCTAAAAAGAGTATTTTTGGCTCATGAATTAAAGCTGCAGCTATTTCACATCTAATTCTTTGACCTAAAGATAAATTCCTAACTGGAGTATTAATAAACTCTTCTAATTCAAATAACATATTCAATTCTTCTATTTTTTTCTCGATTACTGAATCTGGTAAATCATAAATAGCACCAAAAAATTTAAAATTGTCATATGGGGTTAAATGTGTCCACAACTGTTCTTTTTGACCAAAAACAGTACCAATTTCATATGATAATTTCTTACGATCCTTAATTGGATCATAACCCATTACTTTAATTGTTCCTTTATCAGGATACAAAATACTAGTCATCATTTTAATTGTTGTACTTTTTCCCGCACCATTCGGACCAATAAAAGCAATAATTTCCCCTTTTTCAACATCAAAACTAATGTTCCTAACGGCCTTTACAATTTTATATTTTGGTTTAAAAATAGATTTAATACTTCCTTTTAAACCCTTTTCTTTCATCTTAACTTTAAAATTCTTAGATAACCCTTTTACTTCAATTATAGCCATAAATTTTACACTCCTCATTTTTATTATTTTATCAAGATATTTTTAAAAAGTACAGGATTTAAAATAAGATTAATCCTATTTTTGCTAAATACATTTTTAAATAAAAATATTAATAAGTTTAATGATTAGTACAATTAATATACTCGATTGTTTTATAATATATATCATTAGTTATATTTTCTAATAATTTTTTATTTTTAGATAACATTAGTATATATTCTTTACTATAATTATCTAACAAATATTTAACCATAGAATAGTAATTAATATATTTAGCATTACCATAAATAATATCATCTAAAGAACAATTAATTTCCATTTTCTTAAATTGATTAGATAAATTAGTTGCTAATCCTTCACCAAACCAAATCATTGTAGCATTATAATCATTAAAAGTCATATGACAAATATGAACAAATTCATGAACAATTACTTTTAACAAATTATCTAATTTATCATTTTGATGTCCTTCGCACTTCATTCTTTCTTTTAAACACATTAAATCAATTCGTGCTTCATTTTTATTAATTGTAGCCCTAGCTACTTCCCAATTAGGAATACTTTTATTCATCTTAGAAAAATAATCTCGATATTTCTCTAAATTATTCCAAATTTTAATAGTTACTATATGATTTAATTTACTTATATCAAAAAAATCCATTATACCTAAATATTTATCTTGTATTTCACTTATTAAAAAATCTATATATTCACTATCACTTTCAGTATATTCTATTTCAAATATACAAAATCTCTTTTTCATATTAACCTTTCTAAAAAACTAGATTATTATCTAGTTTTTTGTAAGTATACCAATATCCCCTGGGGTAATTAAAAAAGCATTAGAATCATCAGTATCTAAATGTACTTCATAATATCCATCATCAGATACTTTTGCTTTAACATCAATTATACCTGGTTTTTCACCATTTATATGAAGTTTTAATATTTCATCATCAATAACTCCCAATTCTTTTGCTTTATCAGGATTCATATGAACATGTCTATCTGCAATAATACAGCAATTACTAGTAACTTCACCCTTATTTGTTATAATAGTAATTTCTTCCGCACCACTTAAGTCTCCACTTTTTCTGACCGGTGGATTAATACCAAGTTTTCTCGCATCACTTTTAGAAACTTCAACTTGATTATAACTCCTTAAAGGGCCAATAATCCTAACATTTTCAAAAACACCATTTGCAGTTTTAATTGTTACAGTTTCATTCGCTGCAAATTGACCTATTTGGTTTAATGGATTTCTTACAGTTAAATCATGATCAAATAATTTAGCATGAGCCTCTTTAGTTAAATGAACATGTCTTGCACTTATATTAATACTTACTTCTTCTCTCAATTTTATCACCAATTATAGTATACTATAAATTTTAAAATATATAAAGATTTTAAATAGCTAATTTAGTTGTAGTAATTTCCATTTCATCAGCACTTGCTAAAGCATTAGCTAGTAAATAAATATTTTGAATTTTCTTAAGTATTATTTCTTTTTCAACATCTATAAAATTAGGATTACTAAATATAGCATAATAGTATTCTCTTAATCTACTTAGTAATAATTTTTGTTTAATTATATTTATTTGTCCATTAGAAGATAAAATTCTACATTCAAATTCATCTAAATTGATTGCTGTTTTACCATTTTTAAAAGTTGCAACATTTTCTCCACCACTAACTAGTTTTCCATATAAAATACAATCTGTATCATTATTTAAATTTGCTAATCTAAAAATATGACTTATTAATCTTTGCTTATTTTTAGCACTTAATTTTAAACCATTATTTCTTAAAATCATCAAAATATAATCAAAATTAAAATTATTATAACTAACATTTAATACCATATCTAAATTATTAAAGATAATATCTATTAAACTTAAATATACATCTTCTTTTACTAAACTAGGATTATTTAATATTAAAAACACTATCGTCGGAGCAACAAAACACTTTTTGTTATCTAACTCACCTATTTGCATAGCAGCTTTTAAAAATGCTTCATTATCTACTATACTTTGCCAAATATCAATAGCAGCATCTAAATTATTTTCTTTAAAAATTAAATTATACAATTCATAATCTAATTTTTGTACTAAAAATTTCATCTAAAAAACCCCCTTTTTTAATACGGGAGTTATTTTACTATAATTATTCAATTATGTCAACATCTACTATTTTATTATGTTTCATGTCTATTTTAATAATATCAATATCTTTTTCAATATCATCAATTATTACTAAATCATTATATGATAAAATCAATCTATCATCTAAATTATAGCCTTTATCTAAATATTTAAGTAAATATCCGAGTATTGCTCTTTTATGGGTAAATATTACAATATTTTGATTTCCTACTTTTTTCAAAATATTATTTATAGCAATATTCATTCTATTACAAGTTTCATTTAAAGATTCACCATTACTAAATTTAAAATCAAAATCTCTTTCTTGCATAAATCTTAGCATTTTAATATTTCTATTTCCTAATTTTCCAATTTTTGAATCATTTAAAAAAGAATTAATATTAATACTTAAATCTTTATAACTAGCATAATATTTAGCTGTTGCTAAAGCAGATGCATAATTAGATGAATAAATTACATTAGCATCTATTTTTCTTACTAACTTTACTGCACACTTTTCCCCTTCAATAGAAAGTGGTCTATTAATTCTTTTTTCTTCAACCGTTTCATCAGTTTCATATACTAAATCATCTAAAACCATATTATTACTCACTAAATATAAAGTCATATTATCATTCTCCATAATTTATTTTATCAAATTTGTAATAAAATGTCTAATTTATATTTACAAATAAAAAAATATTCGTTATATTTAAATTAAGGTGGTAGTAATGATTGAAAGAATAATATACTTAATTGATACATATAAGGAAATATCACCAACTGAGTTAAGAAACAAACTAGCTCTTCCAAAAGAAGAATATTATAAATTAAATGAAATACTGAAAAAATTAGAATTAGATGGCAAAATTTACTATGATATTTATCAAAATGTTTATAGTAATTTACCATCTAATTTTTTATTACTTGAAGTTGACGTTAATAAAAAAGGTCAATTATTTGCTAATATAGATAATACCAGTTATGAATTTATTCCTGAATCCTTCCCCAAAATACTTCCATATGACAAAGTTATAGCTAAATTTGTTGGGAATCACTTAAAAGTAATAAAGGTGTTAAAAAGAGAAAATCCTTATATTGTATGTAAAATACTATCAGATAATAAAATAAAAATGGTAGGAAATAAAAATTTAGCATTAAGCATTCCTAAAAAAAATATTAAAAATTTAAAAGTTGGCTCAAGAATATTAGTAAAACTTTCAACCACAACTTTTCATGATGCTATTTTATGTGATTTTATATCGCCATTTTCTGATAATGAAGAACTAGCTCTAGCTTATAATAATGGTTTTGCAACTAATTATACTAAAGATGAATTAGATCAAATAAATAGTTTACCCAAAAAAATAAATTCTCATAATCTGGATGGATTTATTGATCACCGTGATGAGGCAGTATTTACAATTGATGATGAAGATACATTAGATTTAGATGATGCTATTTGCATTCAAAAACTATCGGATGGTGGTTATCTATTAAAAGTTTATATTGCAAATGTTGAACATTTTATAGGTTTTAACACTCCACTTTGGCATAGAGCCCAAAGATTAACTACTTCCACCTACTCAGAAGATGCTCCAATATTTCATATGTTACATCCAGATATTTCGTGTGGAATTTGTTCTTTATTACCCAATGTTGATCGTTTAGCAAAAGGCTTTATTTTTAAAATAAGTCCTGAAGGTAAAATAATAGATTTTAAAATAGAAGATTCTCTAATTAAAAGCAAGAAAAAAATGACTTATAAAAAAGTTGATAACATTTTAAATGGTATGGAAGCCCCAAAAAGTTATTATCCTTTTATCGAAGACTTAATTAATTTAGAACATGTAACTAATTTAATAATTAGTAATTTAAATCAAGATACTACCATTAGTTATGAAGTAAATGAAGAAAATTTAATTGAAAAAGCTGAAATAGAAAGTAAACATCAACCTAGCAAAATGATTATAATGATATGTGCTGTTTTAGTAGGAAAATCAGTTGCAGAATATTTGTATAATGCTGGATTATTAATGGTATATCGCAATCATAAAAATTCCTATTATGAGGAATTTAAAAATCTATTAAAAAAGTATGATAAAAAAATAAAAGCTTTAGAAAAAAATCAAGACGAATATGTTATAAATAAAATAATTGATTCTATAAAAAACAAAGAAGAATTTTTAACTTTTTCTAGTTTAATAATTAATAGTGCTACAAAAGCTTATTATGATACTGATAATTCTGGTCATTACGCATTAAGTGTAAAAGCTTATTCTCATTCAACTAGTCCAATAAGAAGATTTTCTGATTTATTAATTCAATTTATACTTAATCATATAGATGAAATATATAATAATAATTTTGATTTAGAAAGTTGGAAAACTTATTTAAAAGAAATGGCACACCGTTGTACTATAATGGAAAGAATGGCTGAAAAATTTACTGGTGAATATGTTAACTTACAAAAAATTAAATCAATAATTGCCGCCCCTAATAATTTAATTGCTAGAATAACTAATTTAAATAATGAATTTATTACAATAAAATTAGAAGACAATACTGAGGGGTTTATTAACTTGAAAGATTTTGAAGATGGATTGTATTTATATAATAAAGGAGGTAAATATTTATATCATCAAGAAAATAGAAATATTATAATGCCAGGGACTACTTTAAATGTCAATCTAAAAGAATATGATTTAGAATTTAGAACCCTGCATTTTTATGGTAATAGTCTAACTAAAGATGTTTTATTACAAAGAAAAAATAGTTAAATTAATTTGTAACTATTTCTTTTTCTTCTTTATTTATTAATTTATCAATATCTACACTATTTATTGAATCAAATCTTTTACTTATCTTTTCACTAGTTGTATGTAAATCTTCAATACTTTGATTTACAGTTTTTACATTTCTAGCAAGCTTATCCCATCTATCTTTATATCTTGAAAATTCAACACTTAATTTATTTAATTCATCATGAATAATTTTACTATACTTATCTCTTTCCATATTCTTTAAAATCATACTAATTATAGACAAAGTAGAAATTAAAGTAGTTGGTCCAGCAATCCATACTTTCTTACTATAAGCATAATTTAATAATTCTGAGTGATATGCATTAATTTCCGCAAATAATGCTTCTGCAGGTAAAAACATAATTGCTTCATCACTTGTTTCTCCAGGAATAATATATTTTTCACTTATATCATTTATATGTTTCTTAACATCATTAACAAATAGTTTTTCAGCTTGCTCACGATAAGTTTTATCTTTTGTTTTATCAGTCATTCTTTGATAATTTTCTAAAGGAAATTTTGAATCAATAGCAATTGTTCCCAAAGGAGCTGGTGCATATAATAAAGCATCAGCAATAGCACCATTAGAAAATTTATGTTGGGTTTCATAAATACCATTTTTAGATCCAAAAGCATTATTTAAAATATATTCAAGATTAACTTCTCCAAAAGTTCCTCTAGTTTTTTTATCCGTAAGAACACTTTGTAAAGAAACAATTTCTCCATTTAAACTATCAATTTTCTTTTGGGCTTCATCTATTTTTGATAATCTTTGTAAAACATCCATAAAAGTTTTATTGCTCTTTTCAAAGTTTTTATCTAATCTTTCATTTACTGTATCACTTATTAACGTTAATTTTTTTTCAATTTTTTCATTTAATTTTTCAAAATCATTCATTAAATCTTTAGCAAAACTAAATTTAAAATC
>CALVKC010000047.1 GCA_944332505.1 uncultured Bacilli bacterium | reverse complement strand
ACAAAAGCAGCAATTTTAGGATTTACCAAGTCTCTCGCGGCAGAACTTGCATCTAAAAAAATTAGAGTAAATGCTGTTATGCCTGGATACATTCACACACCAATGGTAGATAACATGGCTAAAATAAGCAATCCTGAAAATCCTCAAAGTGTAATAGATGGAATAGCTAGTGCTGTACCTTTAAAAAGGTTAGCAACAAAAGAAGAAATAGGTGAACTAGTAGCCTTTTTAGCAAGTGATGAATCAAGTTATATAACAGGGCAAGGAATAGTAATCGATGGTGGTTCAACATTACCTGAAACAACAACTATGGGAGTGTAAAGCAATCAACAAAAGATTGCTTTTTTCTTTATATTAATATTAAAAACTCTGAAAATAGTGTATAATTAAATGGGGATAACTTTATGGATAAAATAATAAAAAATGTTTTAATAGAACTTAATACAAATGGTTTTGAAGCCTATTTAGTAGGTGGTTTTGTTAGAGATTATTTACTTGGTATTAAATCATATGATATAGACATATGCACAACAGCACTACCTAAAGATATATATAATATATTTAATATATGTGCTAATAATTATGGTGGAGCAAGATTAATAATAGATAATTTTAATATTGATATAACAACATATAGGAAAGATACAAAATATTCTAACAGGCATCCTCAAGAAGTAAAATACATAACTGACTTAAAAGAAGATTTAAAAAGAAGAGATTTTACAATTAATACGATTTGCATGGACAAAGATGAAAATATAATTGATTTATTAAATGGAATAGAAGATTTAAACAATAGAATAATTAAAATGATTGGTGATAATGAAAAAAGATTAGAAGAAGATCCATTAAGAATATTAAGAGCCATAAGATTTGCAACAGTACTAAATTTTGAAATTGACAATAATTTAATAAAAGCTATAAAAAGCAAAAAAGAGTTAGTAAACACACTTTCAAAAGACCGAGTTAAAAGTGAATTAAGTAAAATTTTAATGAGTCCAAATTATCAAAAAGGCTTAGATTTATTAAATGAATTAAAAATAAGTGAAGAACTAGAAATAAAATACAAGGATATCATATATACAAAAGATTTAATTGGAATGTGGGCACAAATAAAAGTTAAAGATATCCCATTTACAAATATAGAAAAAAGCAATATAATAGATATTACCGAGATAGTAAAAGGTAATAGTATTAATAATTATACATTATTTAAATATGGTTTATATGTTAATTTAATTGCAGGAATGATATTAAATATAAGTAGTAAAAAGATAAATCAAATGTATAAAAAATTACCAATTAAAGAGCGTAAAGATATAGATATCAAAGGTGATGAAATAATTAAATTATTACATATCGAAGGAAAAAAAGTTAACGAAGTATATATAGATTTAATAAATAAAATATTAAATGGTAGTTTAAAAAATAAAAAAGGGGAAATAATTAAATATTTAAAGAAGGAGTGAGAAAAATGTTTAAAGATAACAAAAAATTTGTAGCTGAAAGTATTTTTATAAAAGAAGCATTAAAACAAGAATTATCTTTAAACGAATTTTTACTTCTTTTATATTTTGATAATTCTTTTGATTCTATTTTTAATATTAAAGTAATTAGTAAGTCATTATCATTATCAGAAGAAAGAGTATTAGAAGCCTATAGCAATTTAATGAGTAAAAAGATTATTAAAGTAAAAGCTGAAAAAGATGATGAAGGAAAGATTGTAGAAAGAGTAAGTTTAGAAAAATTTTATAATGAAATAAAAAGTGATAATAAAAAACAAGAATTAGAATCTGATAAAAAAGACATATTTAGTATATTTGAAAGTGAATTTGGTAAGACATTATCAACAATGGATTATGAAATAATTAATGCTTGGATAGATAAAGGATTTAGTGAAGAAATAATAATTGCGGCATTAAAAGAAGCAGTTTATAATGGCGTATGTAGTTTAAGATATATAGATAAAATATTATATGAATGGAATAAAAAAGGATATAAAACGATAGAACAAGTAAATAACCGTTTTAATGATGAACAAAAGGATGAAAGTAAATTATTTGAAACTAGTTTACTAAGTTTTGATTGGTTAAATGAAAAGTAAAGAAGTATTAAACAGTTTAGATAATTTATTCCCTAATCCTATATGCGAATTAAACTATGAAAAAGATTATGAACTATTAATAGCCACTTTATTATCGGCACAATCAACAGATAAAAGAGTAAATTCAGTAACTAAGACATTATTTTCTAAATATAATATATATAGTTTAAAAGATGCTCCTATAAAGGATATTGAAAAAATAATATATCCGGTAGGAACTTATAAAAGGAAAGCACAATATATAAAAGAACTATCTAAAAGATTAGTTGAAGATTACAATGGAGTAGTTCCAAACGATAGAGATTATCTTGAAAAATTACCAGGAGTAGGTCATAAAACGTGTAATGTGGTTTTAGCAAATATTTATAATGTGCCTACTATTGCAGTAGATACTCATGTTGCAAGAGTATCTAATAGACTGGGATTAACTAAAAGCAACGATGTTTTAAAAATTGAACAATATTTAATGAATTTTTTCCCTAAAGATAAATGGAATAGAGTGCATTTACAATTAGTACTATTTGGAAGATATATTTGTAAAAGTAAAAAACCAGAATGTGAAAAATGTCCTTTTAAATGTCAATATTATCAAAAAAAAGAACAATAGCAAAATATTGTTCTTTTATTCTAAACCAGTATTTGGTTTATTTTGACTGTCAGTATTTGTATTTTCATTATCATCATCTGGTGTAATAATATCATCAATATTTGAATCCATTCCTAGATTAACTTTTATTTCTAATCCATTAGACATATTAGCAGTAAATATAGTATAAGAAGATTTTATTACATAAGTAATTTCTCCGGTATCTGTTGGTTTAAGAGTATAATTTGAATTTGTTGTATTACCAACTAATGTTAAAGTGCCATCACTTTCTTTTTTATAAATTTTATATTCAAGTTTACCAATATTACTATTATTATAACTAATTCTTTGTTCATAATACTTACTTGCTTGATTTCCATAATATGTATTAAAATGGTCTTGCAAGTAACTAGTATCTATTGCATCAGGTGTATCAATACCAGTCCAACTAAGTTTTAAAGTAGTACCATCAAAAGTATAACTTCCATTTGTAGGCTTATCAAGTTTAGAATATCTAGTTGAAATATCGGTAGGCTCTGTACCATTTTTAAATAATTCGGTCATTCTCATATCACTAGGAGTATATTCACTAGCAAGTTGTAGAGGAAATGTTTCTTTTTCAACTTCAACTTCAATTACTCCACTAGGCATATTAAATGTTTTATTTTTAGAATACACTTTAGAGCCAACAGCTTTCATAATTCCTGATCTTGCTTTATTACCAACAGAAACTGTTAAATAACTATCAGAAGTTGTTTTATCATAACCAATCCATAGAGCAATAGCGTATTCAGGGGAATAAGTAATATTCCAAGCATCTCTAGTAGCATTTGTTGGAACGTTATTATTTGCTGCCCAAGTTCTATCAACATTTGAAGTACCTGATTTAGCTGCAATATCTGTACCACTTACTGAAACTCCACCAACACCACTTTTAGCAGCTGAAATTAATATATCAGTTATCATATAAGCTGTTTCTTCACTCATAACTTTATTTTTTTCATATTTATATTCATATATTTTTCCAGTTTCTAAATTTTCTGCTTTAGTAAATGAATAAGGCTCAATATAATAACCTCCTCGACCAAATGCCGCATAGGCAGCACTCATTTGAATTGGAGAAATACCTTCAAAACCACCAATTGATGCTGATTCATATAAAGTTTCACCATAATCAATACCTAAACTATGTACAAAATCTATAATATAATTAGGATCTTCGTTATATACTGCTTGAAAAGCTTTTAAAGCAGGAACATTTCTTGAATTCATTAAAGCATTACGCATTGTAATTAAACCAGTATATTTTCTATCGGCATTATTGATAGTAGTACCATTACTATAAGTATAAGGCTCATCAAGAAAGTAAGTTCCTGGAGATCCATTCAAATATTCGATATATGGACCATAATCAAAAATTGGCTTAGCAGTTGAACCTGGTTGTCTTTTAATAGTAGCTCTGTTTGTACCTAATGCTGTATAGTTTCGACCACCAGATAAGGCAACAATAGATCCATCGCTAATACTAGTAATGGCCATTCCTTCTTGAATAACATCATTAGGGAATTCATATAATTCGCCGCTTTCTAATTTATTTAATACTTCTTGAACTTCTGGATCAATAGTAGTAACAATTTTCATAGGAACATAAAATGGATCTTCTCCGGTTTTTTTTGTAACTTCATTTGTAATATAATCAATAGTTGCTTGATTTGCGGCACTATTTGTTTCTTTAGTAGCAACTAATGATTCAATAGGAATATTTAGTACAGCATCTTTTGTTTCTTCATCAATATATCCGTGTTGTACCATTAATTTTAAAACGGTAGTTTGTCTATTTCTTACTCCTTCTGGATTACTATATGGATTATATACTCTTGGATTTTGAAACATTCCAGCAATAATAGATGCTTCAGCCAAAGTTAAATCAGATACAGATTTACCAAAATAATATTGACATGCTTGTTCAACACCATATATTCCTGTTGTATTTATATTTCCGGCATTACCCAACCATTGTGAATTCATATAAAATTCAATTATTTCTTCCTTTGTATAACTACTTTCTATTTTAAATATAGCCATGTATATATCTGTAAACTTACGAATTATACCTTCAATACCTTTGTCTTTATTGTTTGTATAAACTTTTTTTACAATTTGCATTGTTAAAGTTGAAGCCCCACCGGCAGAATCATTTCCTAAAAGTTGACCAAAAGAAGCTTTTAAAAATCTTGCTACATCCATACCTTTATGTTGAAAGAATCTTGAATCTTCAGTAGCAATTAAAGCATCAATTAAAACTTGAGGAAGTTCATCATAAGTAACTAAAACTCTATCTTCAGAACCCAATCTAGCAAGTTCTGTAACTCCATCATTATAGTATAAAACTGTAGATTCTTTAGAGTATAATTTATCTTTATCAAAATTAGGTGCTGTAATAATAATATATAAAGCAAAAACAAGTGCAATAGAAACAAAAGCAATACCTAATATTAAAATAGTTGATAAAACAACATTTTTAATATTTTTATTTTTTTTATTTTGTTTATTATTATTATTATTATTATTTTTCTTTTTAATCTTCAATTTACCAACATTTATTTTCTTCATTTTTGACCTCCAATAAATTTATCAATAATTTTTAAATAATCTAATCCATTTAAACTTAAATTTATTTCATAAGCATTATTTTCTAAAAATTCATAAGGAATACTTTTTCTTGAATTGTTTTCAATAAAATCTAAAAAAGTAGATCCCATTAATAAAAAATATTTATTATTCATCAAAATTATTAAAAAAACAATACCCCCATGTTTATTTATATTATTTATATGATTGATTTGATGTTCATGCACATTACTTATAGGAAAAGATGTTTTATTTAAAGTAACTTTAGCATCAAACTCGATATAATAACCTTTATAAATTCCATTAAAATCTAAAGTCGATGGGCATTTATAAAAACCATCCATAATTCTTTTCCCTTTTTCATTATAAGAAACTTTAGTAACACCGATTGGGGTAGGTTTTTTATAAATATAAGCAATATCATTATCTATATAATATTGATTAGTCATTTCAATGATTTGTTCTAAATCCATACCTCGATTACTAAAGGATGTTATTTTTTTATAATCTTTTTTTATATTGTTTGGATATAACAAAATAAATCACCTTTATAATTATACCACAAAATTTAACATATAAAAACTACTTAAGAGTGAAACTTATGTACTTGACAATAAAACAATTGTCGCAAAATGTCAAAGATAATGCAATCTTTAAAATAATATTATACAATGAGATTGGTGAAGAAAATGCGTTTAGAATATTTTATAAATGAAATGTTACAAAAACTAGATTGGGCAACGATAAATACTTATTTTATAAAAGAAAAAAGAAAGAAAAAAAAGTAAATTATTGGTATATTGACAAAATATAAAAAAATATTATATAATTTTTTTGTTAGAAGGTGATATTTTGTATAATGACAGGTTCTATTTAACACCCCAAGAAATATTAGAAAAAGAGTTTAAAGTTGATGCTCGGGGATATCGACCACAAGAAGTTGATAAATTTTTAGATATGGTTATTAGGGATTATACAGAATATGGAAATATTATTAAGAAGCTAGAAAAAGACATTAGAAATTTAATGGAAGATAACAGCAAATTGAAGCAAGAAATTAGAAGATTGCAAAGTGAAGTAGATTCAACAAGTAATGCTACAGCCAAAAATATAAGTAATGTTGACCTTCTAAAACGAATTAGTCAATTAGAAAAAGTAGTTTATGGGAATAATGAATAATTCTTAGGCAAATGCTGCATATAATTGTTATGTAGAGGAAAGTCCATGCTCACACAAACTGCGATGTTTGTAATGTTCGTGCTTAAGGAAAAAATAACTTAAGGTAGCGTAAGCTAACGGCTTCGAGGAAACCTCAAATGGTTTTAGTAGATATAAAAGTGCCATAGAGACGAGTCATTTGGGAAACTGAGTGAGTGGAACGGGGTAAACCCCACGAGTGAGAAACCCAAATTTTGGTAGGGGAGCTTAAATTTAGGAAATGAACTAAATGAAGGCCTTAATAAGGAGATAAATATTTGCCACTTTCATATTGAAAGTACAGAACATGGCTTATTAAGAATTGTTTTTTTTATTTTCATAAAAAAGGAGTGAAAGTTTTGAACGAAATTGGTGAGATGCTTAAAAATACACGCGAATCATCAGGGGTTAGTTTAAATGAGGCTAGTAAAGACTTAGATATTAAAGTGGAAATGCTAGAAAACATTGAAGCGGGTAGAACTGGAGCTTTTAAAGATATTTTTGAATTAAAAGAGTATATTACTAATTATGCAAAATATTTAGGATTAGATTCAGAAAGTTTAATCGATGAATTTAATGAGTATATGTTTGAATATACATCTAAAATACCAGTAAAAGAAATAGAAAAAACAATTGAATTAAAATTAAAAGAAGAAAAAAAAGAACATGAAGAAATAGCATCACCTTATACAAAAGAAAGAAAAAAATATAATAGTTGGGTATACATTGTAATATATATATTTATATTTTTAATGATATTAATAGCAGTATTTTGGTCAGTAAAACAAGTAACAATAAATAAAAATGTTACTGATACAATAAGTTATGGAGGAAAGTAATATGAATTTACCCAATAAAATAACAATAGGAAGAATTATTCTAGCGGTAATTATTCTTGTAATATTATTGATGCCTCAATATGCCTTTGGCTTTGAATGGCCAACATATCAAGTAGGTAGTATAAGTGGTATTAACTTAAAATATATAATAGTAGGAATATTATTTTTAATAGCATCATTATCAGATTTTTTAGATGGTTATTTAGCTCGTAAGAACAATATGGTAACAGATTTTGGCAAAGTAGCAGATGCTATAGCTGATAAAGTATTAGTTAATGGTTTATTAATAATACTTGCCTATTACAAAATAATATCTGTTGTAATACCTGTAGTAATAATAACAAGAGATATTGTAGTTGATTCTTGTAAAATGATTTCTGGAAATAAAGGAAAAGTTGTTGCAGCATCAATACTTGGTAAGATTAAGACTGTATGTATGATGTGTGGTTTAACATTAACATTATTTTACAATTTACCATTTGAACTAATTAACTTACCAATTGCAGATTTATTATTAGTTGTAGCAACTATTCTTTCAGTAGTATCAGGTTGTCAATATTATTACAATTGTCGAGAGTTTTTATTTCCTAAAGATAAAGCAACAAAATAAGTTGCTTTTTTTGTGTATTATCCTAGACACTTCTTAAAATAACTCATAATATACACTAGAAAGGAATGTTGATAATGAATTATTTTAATGAAACTAAGTATTCTGAAGAAACAAAACAAACTTTTGACAAGAGTATGAATTCCGATGTTAATACTTGCTGCGGTGGAGCAAACATGAATATGGAAATGGGCCAAAGTTGTTGTGGTTGTGGAGTAATGCCAATATATGAATGTCCACAAGAAAGAGTATGTCATCGTTATATATGTTATAATGTTCCCCAAGAGTGATAATTTATGATATATCAAAATATCTGAGAGAAAATAAGTACAAACTAAAGGCATTTTGATAAGAAATG
>CALVKC010000046.1 GCA_944332505.1 uncultured Bacilli bacterium | reverse complement strand
CTTATTTTAGAAAATTAAATAATTTAGAAATGGAAGATAAAGTTTATTTATATTATGAAAACATTAAATATATTTATGAGATAACTGATAGATATGAGGTTGAAAAAACTGGAACTGTAAGTTTAAGGCAAACAACTGGCTCTGATATTACTTTAATTACTTGTATTAGTGGTACAAATAAACAAGTTGTCTTTGTTGGCAAATTAATAGAGAAGGAGAATTATTAATATGGAATTTGAAAATAGTGGAATGGGTAGATGTGTTGTTTTAAAAGAAAGCAATACCCAATATACATTAGTCTATGCTATTCAAAGTAAACAATTCATTGTTGTTTCTGATTTAGATAAAGAAACAGGTAGTTGGTTACATGGTCATTACTTTGGACATGATTTAGATAGTGCTTTATCTAGCTTTAACAAGGAAACAGAAAAAGTACAAGATGACTTGGAAAGGTAGGAAAATCAAATGGAAAAAGTTGCAGTATATGCTAGTTTTAAAGACCAAAGTAGAAAGTCGATTGATTTTTTTCTAAACCGAGTAGCCGATTGGTGTCTTATGAAAAATTACGATTATACTCTTTACTTTGATAAAGTAAAAAATAGGTTAGATTTAGATAGAAAAGAATTAAATGACTTAAAAGAAGATATTGAAAATGGAGAATACTCCAAAGTGATAATTAAAGATATAACACAATTATCAAGAAATACAGTTCATAATATGGAATTTTTGCAATTTTTAGAAGATAATGACTGCAAAATAGAAAGCATGGATGGAACTGATTTAACTTTATATAAAAAATATATGAAAGATTTAATAAAATGAAGGAGGAAAAAGAAAGATGAATAATGAAAAAGAAAGAGAAGTAAGAAACTCTAAAAATAGTTTTGAATTAGAAGGGAATGTTGCTAATATAAATAACATTTATACCAATCAAAATGGTAAGAAAATGTTAAGATTCGATTTAGCACAAAATAATAATGGTAATACTCAATATGTCCCTATTGTTTTAAGGGGAGAATTAGTAAATACTTATGGTATTGAAATCCAAAAAGGAGACTGGATCTCTGTTAAAGGTAGAATATCTACTTATACTAAAGATGTTGAAAAAGATGGAAAAACATATAAAGATAAAGCAATAGATATTTTAGGCTTTGAAATTACTGATAGAAAAAATAATAAAGTTTATACTTCCGATGGTCAAGTTCAAGAATTAAAAGATAAATCAAAAGATGAAATGGAAAGATAAGTATGAGTAAGTATCAATATAAAATATTAAGTTATTGGAACAATGCAGATGATTTATATGTCAATTACATTGTAGAAGATACCGAAACTAAAAATACAGTCAATGCAATAGAATATTACAATACCTCTGATCTTAGTTGTGATTATAATTCATCTTCAGTAGAGGATATTATAGATTCATTAACAGAACTAATCAAAGAAAACAATGGATTAGAATTTAATTTACCAAAAGTAAGTGAGGCAAGTCCATTACTTAAATACGTATATGATTATGTTTGTGAAAGTGATGCTGATATGTGTCATATTGATTATAACGATTGGGAAGAATTAAAAGAAGATGAAGAATTTATTGATGAAGATATTAATACTCTAAAAAAGGAAATTGATAAATACAATCTACATAGTTATATAACACTAGATGATGGCGAGTATATGATATGTGGTTATGGTGGTTTACAATGTTGCTTTAATGATGATAGAGTAAAGGAGCATGATGAACTTGAAAGATGAATTAAAAAAAGGACAAGCATTTATAGGTGTTGATGATAAAAAATATTATTTTCTAGGATTTGACTATGATGATCAAATATTCTTTACTAATTTAGATTTATGGACTGATAAAGAACAAAGTTATATGACTAAAAGCAATATTTTTATTAAAGAGGTTTTAGATGAAAAATCAGAGATAATTGAAAATAGTACATGGTATTATCAGTCTATGAAAGAATTAGATAATTCTACTATGGAAGAAAAAATTAAAAGATGCTTGGATATTATTAAAAACTCAAATACAAAAGAATTTGAATTAAGACCTACTGAGATAGGTCCATTAGTAAGAGGACAAGCATATAGTAAAGAGTTTAATCAATATTATGAGGTTATCGGTTTTATCGTTGATAATAATATTTATTTAGATGCTGAATTAAAAGCTAAACAAAAAGGCTTTTTTGCAATCTATCATTCCAATTGTGAGAGTACAGTACCATTAATATTTGAAAGAAACTTTAGTGATAAAGATAATTCGTTTGATGGTAAACACTTTGTAGCAGGTAATGATGATAGAGTTGATATTGAAGATGTTATTTGTAATAAAGAATTAGTTAATTCTTATATGAATGACACACTATCGGATAGATTAGAGAATAACAACAAAGATATGTCAAAATAAAATATAAAACTGTGCAATTATTGGGTAATAGTTGCACAGTTATTTTTTTGTATATGAATAAAGGAAAGGGTGAATATAATGAAGAATTTTTTAAGTACGTTAGCAATTCAACAATTAGAGGGTGGAACTTATACAATAGATACTGTTTTAAATGTAATTAAACAAATAACTGACTGGGCATTAGCAGTAGGAATATCCCTTGCTGGTATTGCATTAGTTGTAAGTTTCATTATGTATGCAGTAGTAGATGTCGACCAAAAGCCTAGAGTAAAAACAAGGATTTTACAGACATTACTTGGAATATTCGGAATAATTTTAGCAATCTCATTAGTTAATATTATTATAAAATTATTTACATAGGTGTAATGCTTTATGATGACAAAAGTTTTTGATTTATTACGTAGTTTAGGTTGGTATTTAACAAGTTTTATTTATGACTTAATTGATGGACTTTTGCAGATTATAAAAGAACTTAATGCTTTTGATATTATTAATTCTTTATCAAACAATCAAACATTCATAAATTTTTATAATGGTGCTATGGCAATAGCAGTAACATTGTTTGCATTATTTATAGTATGGAGATTTGTAAATAAATTGTTAGATCCAGATGAAGAAACAACGTTTAAAATGATTATCATGGAGGCAATAAAATGTGGAACGCTTATTATGCTATCTACATTTTTATTTGTGCAAGTATCTAACTTTTCAATTACCTTATCTAATTATACAGGAAATATTTTTGAAACGACCAGCAATTCAAAAATGAGTGATTCAATGCTTACAATGTTTATTTCTTATAGAGATGGTTATAAGAATAGCGAAAAGTTTGATGAAAGCAAAAGTATATCAGAATTAGTAAGTAGTGGCTCATTTGATAATGATGAATTATATTTGTCAAAATATGTAACTAAATCAAGAGTAATATTATCTGATGAAAAAGATTATAAATACGAAATAAATTGGATTATGGCAGTATTAAGTGGTGGCTTTTTCCTATATAGTTTATTCTTTGCTGGAATTATGTTAGGAAGAAGGCAAATAGAATTTTTATTTCTATTTTCAATAGCACCAATAATATTTGCAACAAGTGTTTGTAATAAGCAAAGGCGAGGTGCAGTTATTGAACAATTAGTATCGCTCGCACTCCAAAGTGCAGTTGTAATGCTAATAGTCAGTCTAACAGTAATGGTAATGCAAGAAATAAGTGTTACGACATTCTTTAATAATTCGTTTATGAATATTACAACTAAAGCATTATTATATCTTGGATGTGCGACATTCATCATGACAGGTAGTCAAGTGATTAACAGATTTATTGGCTCAAATGTAAGTGCAGCGAGTGGTAGAGAACAATTAATGTCATTAATGGGTTATGGCAAAATGGCTGGAATTGGAGCAACTATTGGAGCAGGAGCAACACTTGGTGGAGCTCTTTTAGGTACTGGTGTTGCTATGAAAGGTGGAAAAGCAGTAGGCTCTCATGCTTTATCTCAAGCAGGACTTGCTTTAGGAGTAATGGGTGCAGTTGATCCATCTAGTGGACAAACACCAAATAGAATGCAGAGATTTGCTAGTGCTATGGGAACAAGAATGTATATGGCTGGTCAAAAAATGGGAAGTAAACCTATTGGCAATAAGTTTAGTGCAAGTGATGCCTTTGTAAATGCAGGAGCAAGTAGTTTGCATAATACTGTAAGAAGAGTAATGCCACGAGCGAGTTATAATACATCTTATTACCGAAGAAAAAACATGATATAGGAGGAATGAATTTATGTATATTACAGTAAAATCAATAAAAAGAAATTTAGGTTTTAAAGGTATCGAGGTATCTGATATTATTATTGCTTTACCAATATTAATCTTATTTATAGTCTTATTTTGCTTTACACCACTCAAAATACCTTCTATTGTTGGATTAATGATTGGAATTTTTTGTTTACTACCTATTAATGTTAGTAAGAAAAATAGAATGTATAAAGTAATAGGTTTAATTTTTAGATATTTATTTAGAAATAAGATATATGTATATCAAAGGAAAGGAGAGGTGGACAACTTTGAAAAAACAAGTAACTAAAGAAGAAAAAAAGAAAAAGAAAGAACATAAAGTTATAGAAAAGTTTGTTAAGAAGAAAGACAATTCAAAACAAAAATACATAACTAAAGGTGTTTTAAAAAGAAAGTTTAAAAATGCTCAAAGTTTTACCAATGCAGAAGTAGTAAATGATAATGGAATTATAAAACTTCGTGATAATAGTTTTGCAAGAGTTTTTTCGGTTGATGCTATTGATTTATCACTAACATCAAATAATCAAAAGCAAAACTTTTTTAATCAATTAAAATTTCTTTATCAATTAAAAGGATTAAATTTAAGAATATACAAGTTAGATGATAAGATAGATCTAAATGCTAATAAAGATTACTACAATAGACTAATGGAAGAATTTGCTAATGATGAAGAAAAACTAACATTTTTAAAAGAAAGATATGATAGATTAGAAATATTAGAAGAACAAAATCTTACTACTACAAGTAGATATTATTTTGTATTAATTAGTGATAATGATAAAGCATTAGAACATACATCAGAAGAACTAGAAATGCATTGTTACAATATGACACCTAGATTACATATTCAAATGATTACAAATAAACTAGAGATATATCAGTTTTTGATAAACTTATATTTATCGAATGCTAATATAGAACAATTAATGTGGAGCGATTTAGTAGAACTAATCACTCCTTTTTTTATTAATGAAACAGTAGGTTATATAAAATCAGATGATACAGAAATACAAGTTGTAACAATTAAAAGATTACCACCATTTATAGATGAGTTATTTTTTGAAGAACTATTTAATGTTCCAGATACAAGATGTTGTATTCATATTAAAGATACAATACCAACTGAAGAACTGGTTAGAAGATTAGATAGTAATTATGAATTTTTAGTTTCCGAAAGAAGCACTACTAGAAAATTATCAGATGCTACTCAAATGGATACTGAAAGAGAGAACTTTCAAGCATTAATGACACAAATTAAAAATGGCGATGAAAAAATCAAAGAAGTTGATTTCATTATTGTAATAAGTGGTAATAGAAAACAACGTGAAGAAAAGTTAAAAGAGTTAAGAAAAATTGCTGATGTATTTCAAATTAAATTAGATGTTCCTAGAATGAGGCAAATGGAAGGTTGGCAAGCATTCGATATAACTAAAAATGGTTTTGAAGATTATCATAACTATCTTCCTAGTTTAACTTTATCAGCATCATTCCCACTTACGATTACTCATTTTAATGATGAAACAGGTTATATTTTAGGATCAGATATTCATACAGCTTTACCAACAATATTTGATTTATTTCATAAAGATGCAACACGACCATCAAGTAATTTAGCCATAATTGCATCAACTGGTGGTGGTAAAAGTTTTACATTAAAGAAAATGATTATTAATGAAATTAATCGTGGTAATTCTTGCTTTTTGTTTGATGCAGAGGGCGAGTATGAAAAGTTAGTTAGGAAAAATAAGGGAGAGTATATTGATATGTATTCTTCTAGTGGTGGTATCATTAATCCACTACAAGTAAGATTTCTTCCTAGTGATAAAGAAGAAAAAGAAGATGGCGATATAAATTCAATTAATTATGAAGATTGTCCTCTTGCTAAACATCTAGGATCACTAGAAACATTTATTAAATGTGCCTTTGAAGAAATAAAAGAAAGTGAAGTAGTAGTTATGCTAGATATGATTGAAAAACTATATAAAAGGTTTGGTATAACTAAAAATACAAAAATATCTAGGTTAGAGAAATTAGAAAATACTGATTATCCAATATTTTCCGACTTGATAGAATTTCTACCAGATTATCGTAATATGATTACTAACCCAGAACAATTAAAAATAGTTGATAAGTTAGAGATATTGTTAGATAGATTTAAAGTTGGAACTGATGCAATGTTATTTAATGGTTATACATCAGTAAATCTTGATGCTAATTTAATTGCATTTAATGTAAAGGACTTGCTATATAGTAAAAACAAAAGAATTATAACTACTCAGTTAGTAAATTTACTTACTTATCTAAATAATATTATCGTAAGAAATAAGATAGTAAATGATAAAGAAAAAGATAAAAAGAGAATTAAAAATATTGCAGTAGTAGTAGATGAGTTTCACTTATATTTAAAGAATACTGATAGTGAGGTATTGCTTACCTTTGAACAAATTGCAAGAAGAATTAGAAAGTATCACGGGGCATTTATTCCAGCAACTCAAAGTATTCATGACTTTTTAGGAGATGATGATTCAGTTAGGAGTGCTACAGCAATCTTTAATAATTGTCAGTATCAATTAGTTGGAATGCTAAAAGAAGATGACTTAACAACTTATTTAAAATTATTCTATCAAAACCCATTAACTGATACACAAAAAGAATTTTTAATGCAAGCAGAGATGGGAGAGTTTTTGCTTACGATTAATTCAAAGAATAGAATAAGAGTTAAAATTGTTGCTACACCACTTGAAGTTGAACTGATGGGAGAAGAAGTTAAAGTATGAAACGATTAAGTGGTCGGCAGTTAAGAAAAGAGTTTAAGAAGATATACTTTGATGAGTTTGATGATCCAAATGAATCTTTTATGGATTTCTTGTTAGACTTAATTCCAAAGAAAATATTAATAGAAATTATTTCAAAAGGGGAACATTATTATTCCTCTATTTTTAGTAAGTATAAATAATGAATAAAGGTAAAAAGAAAAATATTATTCTAAAAATTATTGGTGGTAGTACCATTTTGTCAGTAGCTTTTGCAATGGTAATTTTAATTTGTGTGTTAATGATTTTTGATTTTTTTGGAACAAAACTTACAAAAGAAAAAGTCCAACACAATGAAGAATATGCAGATGCTTATAAGACTGCACTTAATACATATCTAAAAGATGGATACGTTCCACTACAAAGACTATTATATTTTTATTTGGAAGATTCAACATTGACGCTAGATATTCTATATACAATGAATCAAAATAAAGAGGCAAAAACTGCTAGAGAAATAGAAAGTGTTTGTGAAGATCAAAGGGTAAAAAATATGACTGCTTGCACTAATGTTAATATAGAAGAAAATAAAGATTATCTTGTAGTAAGTACAGGACATTTCAATTTTCCGTTAAAAAGTGAGTTTACTGTAACAAGTTTCTTTAATGAACAAAGAACAGTATATGGAGAAAGTAATACTCACAATGGTTGGGATTTAGCAGTACCAGCTCAAACACCAGTCTATTCAGTTTGTGATGGAGTGGTTGAAAAAGTAAACTTTACTCAAGATTCTAATCTTCCTTACGACCAAAGTGGAAATAGTGTTGGCAATACAATTACCTTAAAATGTGATAGTGATTATGATGAAACCTATTATGTAATATTCGCTCATCTTTATCCTAATAGTGCGAAAGTGAAAGAAGGAGATACAGTAAGTCATTGGACACAAGTTGCATCAGCAGGAACTACTGGATATTCAACTGGTAATCATTTACATTATCAAGTAGAAAATGAAAATAGAGAATTAGTTGATGGAATGCAGTTAATTGATTTTACATTAAGTAGTTCATCAGACTTTAATGACTTTAAAAATCCTAATACTGGTTTTAGACCACCACTTGGAAATTAAAGGAAGCACATTTATAATGGCTATTTTATGATGGTAGCCACTTTTAAAGAAAAAGGTAGCCACAATATTTGTTGATATTAAAGGTATTTTTTATATAGGGTAGCCACTTTTGTTATTAAAAGTAGTCATTTTTGCAAGTGCAAAAATAGTAAGACACCACTATTTTCCCTTTATGCCATAAGGAATAAAAGGATTTGTGGTGTCGTTCTTCTTATGCCCATTAAAAATATGCAATATTTTTATTAAGAAAAATACCTTAAAAAAGTAGACAGTGGCTACCCATAAATTAAAGAAAGGAGTTTGTAACATGGTAAAAGGTGT
>CALVKC010000045.1 GCA_944332505.1 uncultured Bacilli bacterium | reverse complement strand
GTTTTAGTTGAAGAATGTCATAATGGTATTAGTATGGGCCATACAAGTAATTATTTATATGTTACCATTCAAAAAAAATTAGAAATAGGAAAAATATATGAACACGAATTACATTAAAGGAAAATTAAAGAAAATAATATATCAAAATGATGATAATGGTTATGTAGTAGCATTATTTAGAATTAAAGAAACTAATGATACTAAGTTAAGTGATTTAGTAAATAAAACTATTACAGTAACAGGAACTTTTAATGAAGTATATTTAGATGTATACTTGATTTTATATGGAAATTATGAAAAGAATAATCGATTTGGAATGCAATATAGGGTTTTAAGATATGAAAGACCTATGCCAACAACCAAAGATTCTATTATTGAATTTTTATCAAGTTCTTTTATAAATGGTTGTGGAATTAGAACCGCTAAGAAAATTGTAGATTTTTTTGGAGAAGAAGCCCTAGAAAAGATTAAAGAAGATAAAAATAATTTATTACAAATAGATGGAATGAATGAAAGTAAAGCTAATAAGATTTATGCTTCATTAATTAATTATAGTAAGAGTAGTGATACAATTATTAAATTACAAAATTATGGTTTTTCAACTGAAGAATGCAGTAGAATATATAATCATTTTAAAGATAATATTGAAGGTATTTTAGGGGATAATTTTTATGATATTAAAGAAGTTGTAGAATTTAATAAAGTAGATAGTATATATGTGAGAAACTTTTCAGATAATTCAATTATTAGGATTAAAGCATGTTTATTACAATCTTTACTTATTTTAAGTTTTCAAAATGGAGATACATATAGTTATAAAGAAGAAATAAATCAAACATTAAATATTGAGTTTAATATAGTTTTAAGTGAAGATGTTTTAGATGAAGTATTAAATGTATTAGTAGAAGAAAATGAAATAATTATTGTTGATAGAAGAATATATTTAACAAAATATTATGAAGCAGAAGTGGATATTGCTACAAATTTAAGAAATATAGATAGTTATAAAATTGATACTTTTGATCATATTGATGAGTTATTAAATGATTTAGAAAAAGATTTAAAAATTGATTATAATGTTGATCAAGAAAAAGCAATTAAGACTGCTCTTAATAATAATATAACTATTATTTCTGGTGGACCTGGAACTGGGAAAACTACAATAATTAATGCAATTACTAAAATATATATTAAAGAAAAGAATTTAGGGCCTGCTGATATAATGAATACTATTGCTTTATTGGCACCAACTGGAAGGGCTAGTAAAAAAATGGCTTTATCAACTTCCTTGCCGGCCTATACAATTCATAGATATTTAAAATGGTATAAGGAAGGTAATACTTTTTTCTTTAATGAGTTTAATAAAACAAATCATAAATTAATAATTGTTGATGAAGTTAGTATGATAGATATTGAATTATTTGATGCTTTACTTAAAGGAATAAGTCCTAATATAAAACTTGTTTTAGTTGGGGATATCAACCAACTTCCTAGTGTGGGGCCTGGTTTAATTTTAGAAGATTTAATAAATAGTGATTATTTTAATTTTGTTCCACTTAATCAAATATATCGTCAGAGTGATAATTCTTATATACCTTATTTAGCAAAAGAAATTAAAAATAGGGATTTATCAGAAGAATTTTTAAGTAAAAAAGATGATTATAATTTTATTCAAACTAAAAAAGAAAATGTTAAAGATGTACTAGAACAGATAATTAAATATAGTTTAAGTAAAGGGATAAATGAAGAAAAAATGCAAATACTTGCTCCCATGTATAAGGGTGAAAATGGTATTGATAATTTAAATGTTATTTTGCAAAATATCTATAATCCAAATAAAATAAATAAAAATGAAATAGTTTATGGTGATGTTATTTATCGTGAAAAAGATAAAGTATTACAGTTAGTAAATGATTTAGAGAAAAATGTCTTTAATGGTGATATTGGGTTTATTAAAAAAATTGATGATAAAGAAATTACTATTAACTTTGAAGGTAATGAAGTTGTTTATACTAAAAAAGATCTAAAGCAAATAAAACACGCTTATGCAATAACTATACATAAAAGTCAAGGTAGTGAATTTGATCATGTCATTATGCCAATGGTTAATAATTATTATAAAATGCTTTATAATAAACTTATCTATACAGGGGTAAGTAGAGCTAAAAAAACATTAACAATTATTGGGGATGCTAGTGCTTTTGTTCGAGCAGTTAATAATAATTATTCTCAAAATCGTAAAACTACTTTAAAAGATAAGATTTTGGAAGTATACAATTTAAAAAAAGTCTCATAATAATAATGAGGTGGATAAATGAAAAACTTTTTGAAAGTTGCTGGAGCCATTACAGCATTAGGTTTAATCGGAGGATCTGTTTATATGATGCAAAATCAAAGTGCTAGAAGATCTACTGGAAAAAAAGTATTAAAAGCAATGAATAGTGCTGAAGATGTGGTTGCTAAAAAAATGAATTAAAAAGGACAAAATGTCTTTTTTTATTTTGTCCAATTTTATTTTTTCCTTGTATGAAGCATTGCTTCAAATTCATTATATTCTTTTTTTATAGCTATTTTTCTTTGTTTTTTTACCTCTTTTTCTTCTTTTTCTACTATTTTTTCTTTAATTTCTGGTAGGTAAGAATCAATTAATGTATCAATTTCATCACTTTTAATTAGTTCTATAATATTACAATTATCTTCGACTGAAAAATCCATTTTTAAATCAGGAATTTGAAGAGTAGGGCTAATTAAACTAAATGATTTATCAGTAACTGCGACAATAGAAATAGAAGTTTTATCATCGATTTGTACTTTATAAGTAATACGATATGTATCTTGTCCAGGATTTATTCTAGCAACAAAACATTTCTTTTCTAAATCATATAAACATATTGAATCGTTTTTTACTACTTCAATTAATCTTTCATTTAAAATAGTATATGGTTTTAATCCTTTTTTAGCATGACCAGTTTCAATTCTTAAAACCCCATTATTATTACTAATTAAATAAGTTGTTATATCACCATTTTTTTCAAAAACAGCAATTATATCATTACCATTAATACTTTCATAATGTAAAATATCTTTTGCTCTTTTTATTCTTAATCCTTGTAGACTTTTAATAGTAACTCCTGTAGTAATTTCTTCTAAAGATTCATCACTTGTTAATTCAACTTTTTTTTCAATAATCGTATTTTCTAAATATGTTTTAGTAGTCATATTATCTCCTTCTTTTTTAAAATGTAGAATTATTATAACATTAAATCCTAAATTTGACAATTTTTTTAATTAATTTATTTTATAATAAAATTGGTGATAAGATGAAAACTTATTTAAAGGTAATTATTATAGCAATTTTGTTCGGGGGTTTAATAGCATTTTTGTTTTATCGAGATATTAAAAATGAAGTTAATGCTTTAACTAGTAAAGATAATACTATAAATTTATTTCAAGTGGGAGTATATAAAATATATGATAATGCTATAAATTGTAAAAATAATTATGATAATGCTATTATTTATGAAGATAATGGTTTATATAGGGTTATAATTGCTGCAACAAGTAGTAATGAAGTAAAAACTTTGTTAGAGACTTTTTTTGCTAATCAGGATATTAAATATTATATTAAAGAAATAAAAGTAAATGATGATACTATTAAAAAAATTAAAAATTATGAATTAGTATTATTAAAAACAAATAATACTGATGTTATTAATAATATAAATAAATCTATTTTAGATACATTATTAATGGTTTTAAGTTAATACTAATAATATGTTAAGAAAATATAAAGATTATATAATATTATTAAGTATTTATCTATTTGTTATATTTTTTAGTAATATAAGTTATTTTATTATGCCTAATGATATAGATATAAATAATTTGAATAATAATTATTGTAATAAAATAAATGAAGAATATAATGAATTATTAAATATTAATAATATAAAATATAATAGTACTTTTAATTTAAATATTTCTAAAGTAATGTATCGAGATATATATGATTATAATAATTATATTACTATTTATAAGGGTAGTAATGATAATATTGAAAAAAATATGGCAGTAATAAACGAATATGGTTTAGTTGGTATAATTGATAAAGTTAATAAAAATAATAGCATAGTTAAATTAATTACTAATATTGATAGTAATGTATCTGTTAAAATAAATGATAACTTTGGTATATTAAAAGTAAATAATGGTAAATTAATTGTTAGTGATATAAGTAATTATAATGATATAAATATTAATGATAAAATATATACTTCAGGACTTGGTAATATACCGGGAGATTTATATGTTGGAGTGGTTAGTGATATATCTTTAAATAATACTAATATTGAAAAAATTATTACTGTAAAAAGTGATGTTGATTTTAATAATATTAAATATATTGCGGTGTTTAAATGATTAATTTGCTACTTGATATATTAATATATAATTATACTAATTATTTATCTTTTTTCTTTTTAGTAGATTTAAATAAGAGAAGTTTATTAATAAATATTGGGATTGGTTTATTAATAGATTATATATTAAATATTTATTTTTTTAATGTTATTTTTTTAAGTATAATTTTTATTATTACCAAATTATTTAAATTTAATATTAATAATTTTTTATATTATTACTTATATAATTTATTTATAATTTTACTATATTATATTTTAAGTAATTTATTATTTAATTATATAGATATTTATAATTTATTAAATGTATTATTAATAAATAGTATATTTATTTATATTAGTTATAAAAAAGAGGGTAAGTACATATCATTTTTTAGGTGATCATATGGATGAGTACTTAAATAAATTTAAAAATAAAAAGAAAAGTTTTAATAAAGTAAAAATTAGTATTAGTAAGAAAAATATTAATAAATTAATTACTAAGTTTATGATTGCTATAATATTCTTTTTAATTAGTATAATATTTACTAATTATAGTGATAAAAATTTATTATTATATAAAGAATATGTTTTTACAGAATCATTACCATTTACTAAAATAAAGGGGTGGTATGAAGATTTATTTGGGGAAGTATTACCAACGCAAGATAATAGTCAAACAGTATTTAATGGTAATTTGGTGTATAAAGATATAAGTGAATATTATGATGGAGAAAAGTTATTAGTAAGTAAAAATACTTTAGTTAATAATATTACTAGTGGAGTAGTAGTTTTTTCTGGAGAAAAAGATAACTATGGAAATACTGTTATTATTCAAGGAATAGATGGTGTAGATATTTGGTATGGCAATTTAGAAAATGTTTCTGTTTCTTTGTATGATTATATTGAAGCAAATACAGTCATCGGAGAAACTAAAGATGAATATTTATATTTAGTAATAAAAAAAGATAATGATTTTATAAAATATGAAGATTATCAAAGTTAATTTTTTAACACTATATTTTTTATTACTTCTTTTTTTATGTGGGTATTTAAAATTAGGAATAATAGTTTTTATTATAGTAGTGTTTCATGAAATGGGACATATATTATTTATAAAATTGTTTAAATATAAAATAATAGATATTACAATTTATCCTTTCGGAGGTATTACTAAAGTTGATAAAGATATTAATACTCCACTTAATAAAGAATTATTAATTGCTTGTGGTGGTATAATATTTCAGTTAATATTATTTATAATTATATATTTTGTACCAATAAATGTAATTACTAAAGAGTTATTATATAAATATAATATGAGTATTTTATTATTTAATATGTTACCTATAATACCACTAGATGGAAGTATAATTATTAATTCCTTATTAAATAAAATATTTTCATATAAAGTATCTTACTATTTATATATTATAATTTCTATAATATTTTCTATTTTCTATTTATTATTTAATTATTGGTATTCTTTAAATAATTATTTAATTGTTTCGCTTTTTATTATTAAAACTTATTATGCTATAAAAAATTATAAGTATTTAAAAACTAGGTTTTTACTAGAAAGATATTTAAATAAATATGAATATAAATATATTAGTACTAAAACAGGGGATTTAGATATTTTAAAAATAGATACTTATCAATATTTTAAAGAAAATAATAAAATAGTTAGTGAATATAGTAAGTTAAAGGAGATGTTTGACACTAAATTTATTTTATAGTAAGATATTGGCATTAAAAATAAATTTATTAAAGAAACGGGGATGTTTATGTATCGCCTTTATAAAAATTTGAATGATTTATATTGTTTAGCTAATAATCATTTAGGTAAATTGGTATTATTAATAAAAAATAGTAATAGTTATTCTTTTGAAGATTTATTTGAACTTGAAAATAATAAAGAATTATTAGAAAAAGAATTAGAAATTAAAAGTAAAGAAATTGATGATAAAAAAATAGAATATAAGGAAAATAAAAATAATTTATTTTGGGGTATAGTTTCTATAATAGTATCTTTATTATTATACTTACTGTTACTTTTAAATTTTTTGAGTAGTTCACTTATAATATTAAGTTTTTTTTATTTAGGAAGCATGGGTTATATTGTTAGGTTACTTGTTAAATTATATAAAAATATAAAAAGTAATAATTTAGATGAATTAATAAATGATAAAGAAGAATTGATAAAAGGAATAGAAAGTATAAGTATGCAGATTGCAATGTTAAAAAAGAATATGGGTTTAAAAGAAGTTGAAGATAAACAAGTAATAGATGATATAATTAATGCTTTAGAAAATAAATTAAGTAATATGGATATTGTTAATGATACCAATATTACTTTGATTAGAAAAAGTGAAGTTGACAAGTGAATAATAATTTGGTAAAATAAATTCGTTCTTTAAGTAATTTCTTAAAAAACCGCACTAAAATGGTTAAAAAACTTAATAGTTACCATGAGGGCGCGACTTCGAATAAGTTAAGGAGGTATGAAATGAAAGCAATATTTGAAACTGGTGGAAAGCAATACTATGTTACTGTAGGAGATACTTTATATGTTGAAAAATTAGATAATGAAGTAGGAAGTACAGTAAAATTTGATAAGGTTTTATTTTATAATGGTGTTGCAGGTAATCCTTATGTTTCTGGGGTAACTGTAGAATGCAGTGTTGAAAAACATGGCAAAAGTCCTAAAATTAAGGTTTTTAAATACAGACCTAAAAAGAAATATAGAAAAACTCAAGGACATCGTCAACCATATACAAAATTAGTAGTAAAGAAAATTGGCTAATGATAAAAGTTTATATAAAAAATAATAAAATTGATATTGTTGGTCATGCTAATTATGCGGATTATGGTAAAGATATTGTTTGTGCAAGTGCATCTGCAATAGTTACTACAAGTGTTAATATGGCACTTAGATTAAATAATAAATCTTTAGAATATAAGGGAAATAATAATAAATTTACTATTAATATTTTAAATAGTGATGATGTAACAAAAGAAATTATAAATAATATGCTATCTTTATTAGAAGATTTAGCAAAAACTTATGAAAAAAATGTAAAAATAATTAAGGAGGAAGAACTATGGAACTAATGAAGTTAAATATCCAATTATTTGCTCATGTTAAAGCACAAGGTTCTACTAAAAATGGTAGAGATTCTGCTGGACGTAGACTTGGGGCTAAGGCTAGTGATGGTCAAAAAGTTTTAGCAGGTTCAATTATATATCGTCAAAGAGGTACAAAAATTTATCCAGGAACAAATGTTGGAATGGGTCGTGATCATACTTTATTTGCTAAAATTAATGGCATTGTAAAATATGAAAGAACTGGTAAAAATAGAAAAAAGGTAAGTGTTTACGAAGCGTAAGCACTTTTTTACTGCTTGTAAGTTTTACGGTTACAACCGTAAAACTTACATTTTTTAAAACTTTTACGGTTGTAACCGTAAAATTTGACAAAATGAATTTTGTTTGTTAAAATTATAATGGTGATAAAAAATGTATATTAGAAAACAATATTTAGATATATTAAAAAAATATAAAGATATTAATCTTATTAAAGTAATTACAGGTGTTAGGAGATGTGGTAAGTCGACATTATTAATGCAATTTAAAAATTTTTTACTAGAGTTAGGGGTTAGTGAAGATAATATTATTTATATGAATTTTGAAAGCTCTGATTGGTATGAAATTACTAATTATAAAGAATTAACTAAATATATTAAAAGTAAATATAATAATAATAAATTATACATTTTGTTAGATGAAATTCAAAATGTTGAAAAGTGGGAAAAATCTTTAAATTCATTATTAGTTGATATTGATTGTGATATATATATAACTGGATCTAATGCTTATATGTTATCTAGTGAACTTACAACACTACTTGCTGGTCGAGTTTTGACTTTAAAGCTCTTTCCTTTTTCTTTTAAGGAATATAATGATATTAAAAAAGATGAATCAAAGGAAGATAATTTTAAAAACTATTTAAAATATGGTGGTATGCCAATGGTCACTAATTTAAATGATACCCAATTAATTACTAATTATTTGTTGGATATTAAAGATGTTGTATTAAAAAACGATGTTATAAGTAGAAATAATATAAAAGATGTCGCTTT
>CALVKC010000044.1 GCA_944332505.1 uncultured Bacilli bacterium | reverse complement strand
TGGTTAGACAAAAACAACAAAAAATGCAAAAATAATATTGACAAGCATAAAATAATATTGTAAACTAATGATGTTATTAAAAAAGGAAAGCGATTTGTATCCACCCGATTGCAAATAGCAATGGGTAAAAGGCCTAGATATTTAAAAGATATTAAAATGGTTTTTAAATGGATACAAGTATGTATTCATTTTTTAATGTATGGAGGTGCTTAAAATAGCAAATAATAGTGAAATGCAAATTAATGAAAACATTAAGTTGCCGGAGTTAATGGTAATAGGTCCTAATGGAGAAAAGATGGGAGTCAAAAAGCTAGAAGATGCTCTAACGCTAGCTAACTATGCTGGATTAGATTTAGTATTAATGAGTGCAACATCAACACCAGCAGTAGCAAAGATTATGGATTATAACAAATATCGTTATGAAAAGCAAAAGAAACTTAAAGAAACCCAAAAGAAACAAAGGGAAGCCAACAAAGATATGAAAGAATATCGTCTTTCAGTAACGATTGATGTTAATGATTTTGAAACACGAAGAAGAAATGCTCAAAGTTATTTAGAAAAAGGACATAAAATAAGGGCATTTATTAGGTTTAAAGGTCGTCAAATGGCAAGACCAGAACAAGGGCAAGAAGTGTTATTAAAATTTGCAGATGCATTAAAAGAAGTATCAACAATTGAATTAGAACCAAAATTAGATGGTAGACAAATGGCTATGATTTTAGCACCAAAAAATAAAGAAGGGAAGAAATAAAAATGGCAAAAAGTAAACAAAAAACACACAAATCAAGTGCGAAAGTATTTAAGAAGAAGAAAAATGGTGAACTAACTTATATGAAAAGTGGCAGTAACCACAAAACAGGAAAAGATTCAGCCAAAGAAGTTAGACAAAGAAGAAACAAAGGAACATTAAGTAAAGGAGATAGAAACAGATTAAAATCTGTTATCTAGAATTGAGGTGAATAGCAAGTGGCAAGAGTTAAAGGTGGAAATGTATCTAAAAATAGAAGAAGAAAAGTTTTAAAAGAAGCAAAAGGATACTTTGGCAGCAAGCATAGATTATACAAAACTGCTCAAGAACAATTATTCCACAGTGGAGAATACGCATATCGTGATAGAAAACAAAACAAAAGAAACTTCAGAAAATTATGGATAACTAGAATTAATGCAGCATGTCGAGAAAATGAAATAAGTTATTCAAAATTCATAAATGGATTAACAAAAGCAGGAATAACAATTAATAGAAAAATGTTATCAGAAATGGCAATTGATGATCCAAAAAGTTTTAGTGCATTAGTAGAAACTTCTAAAAAAGCTTTAAAAGGTGAAGTAATTAAATCAGCAGCAGTAAAAAAAGAACAAGTTAAAGTTGAAACAAAAGAAGTAAAAACTGCAAAGAAAGAAGAAGATTTAACAACTAAAACATTAGCTGAACTAAAAAATTTAGCAAAAGAAAAAGGGGTAAAAGGTTATTCAACAATGAAGAAAGAAGAATTAATTAATTCTTTAAAATAATTACTTGAAATAGTGTGAGTTTTAAAATATAATATATATAGAAGTTTTACTTAGTTAGTTGGTAACTCCAACCCTAACTCAGTTTTAACCGATTATGTGAGTAAGGAGGAAATTATGGCTTTAACAAAAGAAGAAAAAGCAAAAATAATCAAAGAATTTGCTAAAAATAAGAATGATGTTGGATCAACTGAAGTTCAAGTTGCAATATTAACAAATGAAATTAACAACTTAACAGAACATTTAAAAGAACACAAACACGATTATCATTCTAAAAGAGGATTACTTATGAAAGTTGGTCGTCGTAAGAAATTACTTGATTATTTAAAAGAAAACGATGTAGTAAGTTATCGTGAATTAATCAAAAAATTAAATTTAAGAAAGTAATAAAGGCACTTATTTTTAGTGTCTTTTTAATTTTAGAAAAGAGGTAAAATGAAGAAGGTATATGAATTAGAATTTAATGGACGAAAATTAGTAGTAGAAACTGGTGAACTAGCTAAACAAACAAATGGTTCAGTATTAGTTCGCTATGGTGATACAGCAGTATTATCAGTATGTGTAATGGGTAAAACAATGGTAAGTCAAGACTTTTTTCCATTACAAGTATTATATCAAGAAAGATTATATTCAGTAGGTAAAATTCCTGGAGGATTTATCAAAAGAGAAGGTCGTCCTAGTGATGCTGCGACTCTTGCAGCTAGATTAATAGATCGACCTATTAGACCAATGTTTGATGAAAATCTACGAAATGAAATACAAGTTATAAACACAGTATTATCTGTAGATCAAGACAATTCTCCTGAAATAACAGCACTTTTTGGTTCATCATTATGTTTAGGAACAAGCAATATTCCATTTGATGGTCCTGTTGCTGGGGTAATAGTAGGTAGAATAAATGGCAAATTTATCATAAATCCAACGGCAGAAGAAACGGAATTGAGTGATTTAAATCTAACAGTTGCAGGAACAAAAGATGCAATATGTATGGTTGAAGCAGGAGCCAAAGAATTAAGTGAAGATATAATGTTAGATGCATTAATGTTTGCTCATGATAACATTAAAATATTATGTGAATTTGAAGAAAAAATAATTGCTGAAATTGGTGTTGAAAAGATTGAATTAGAAAAAGCAGAAATCGACAAAGAATTAGAAAAAGAAGTAAGAGATTATGCAACCAAAGATATGTTAAAAGCCATACAAATAAAAGACAAGTTAGAAAAATATGCTAAGATAGATGAAGTAAAAGAAAACACAGTAGAACATTTCAAAGAAGTATATGAAACTGATGAAGAACTAGATAGTAAAATTGCACAAGTAAACAAAGTTTTAGTAATGATTGAAGCTGGAGAAGTAAGAAGATTAATTACAGAAAAACACATAAGACCTGATGGACGTAAGATGGATGAAATAAGACCACTTTATGCAGGAGTAGATATTCTTGCACGTACACATGGCTCAGCATTATTTAGTCGTGGAGAAACCCAAGTATTAGCAACAACGACCCTTGGAGCAATAGGTGAACATCAAATCCTTGATGGTCTAGGAATTGAGGATTCAAAAAGATTTATGTTACATTACAATTTTCCTCAATTTTCGGTTGGTGAAATAGGAAGATATGGCTCACCTGGAAGAAGAGAAATAGGTCATGGTGCTTTAGGTGAAAGAGCGCTTGCCCAAGTAATACCTAGTGAAGAAGAATTTCCATACACAATTAGAGTAGTATCTGAAGTATTAGAAAGCAATGGTTCATCAAGTCAAGCAACAATTTGTTCTGGTTGCCTAAGTTTAATGGCAGCAGGAGTACCAATTAAAGCTCCAGTTGCAGGAATAGCAATGGGCTTAATTACTAGTCCAGATGGCAAAAAACATACAATATTAACTGACATTCAAGGATTAGAAGATCACATGGGAGATATGGATTTCAAAGTTGCAGGAACTAAAAAAGGCATAACTGCTTTACAAATGGACATAAAAATAAAAGGAGTAACAAAAGATATACTTAAAAAAGCCTTAGCTCAAGCTAAAAAAGCTCGTTTAGAAATATTAGATGTTATGGCTAAAGCAATTGATAGTCCAAGAAAAGAAGTAAGCAAATATGCACCAAAAATTGAAACATTTAATATTGATCCAGAAAAGATTAAAGATGTTATTGGTCGTGGTGGAGACATGATCACCAAGATTATTCTAGAAGCATCAAATGTAAAAACTGTCAATGACAAAGATGCAGTTAAAGTAGATTTAGAAGATGATGGACGTGTAATAATTTATCATACAGACAAAGAAATAATTGCAAAAACTAGAAAAATGATAGAAGATGTAGTTAGAGTAGTTGAAGATGACAAAGTATACACAGGAAAAATAACAAAAGTTGAAGATTTTGGTGTATTTGTAGAACTTTGGCCAGGATGTGAAGGATTAGTTCATGTATCACAACTTGATTATAAACGAGTAGATAAACCTAGTGACATAGTTAGTATTGGTGATGAAATAATGGTTAAATCCCTAGGCTATGACAACAAAGGTAGACTTAATTTATCAAGAAAAGAATGTTTACCAAAACCTATAAAAAAAGACAAAGATGAAAAGAAAAGTAAAAATAAATAGTTTATATAAGCATTTTAAAGGACACATTTACAATGTAATAGCTATAGCCAAAGATTGTGAAGATGAATCTTTAAAAGTAGTTTATCAAAACATTGAAACAAAAGAAATATGGTTAAGAGATTACGATGAATTTATTAGTTTAGTGGATAAGAAAAAATATCCTGAAGCAAAACAAAAATATCGATTTGAAGAAGTGAAATAAATATGGATTATGGATTAGCATTTAAACTTAATGAAGAGTTATATAACAATAATATAGAATTTAAAAAATTAATAGACATCTACACAAAGACTAATCAAGTCCGTTATTTTGGAGACTCTGAATATCAAAAAATTATATCCCAAAATTTTATTCCAATTGTACCTGATGCTAAAGAATTCATTGATATGTTTCGTTTAGGATATAATAGTGGCAATTGTGCTATGATGGCAAGAATATTAAGTTATTCTTATGATGATGTTGATATTGTATCTGGAGTACTTCCACTACTTAAAGGCACATTTAATGCTGAAAAAGAGGGTGGCCATGTATGGTTAGAAGACAATTATAATATAATTGACACATCATTAATGCTTGTAATTGACAAGAGTTTAAAAAAAGAATTTGGTTATATTGAAGAAGAAAGGTTAACAGCAGCAGATCTAAGAAAATCCCCAAGATACATGGCACGTAAAGAATTTGTTAGAGATACTAGTTTACAAAAAAGATGATTTATTTAATCATTTTTTTTAATTCTTTAATAAAACATGATTTATTAACTAAAGGAACTAAGATATATACTTTATTTTTAGTTCTTGTTAAAGCAACATAGAACAATCTTCTTTCTTCAGCATACATAATATTTTTATCACTAGGATGGAGCTCTTCTAATAATTTATTATTTATAATTTTATTAGGAAAGCCATAAGTATCATTAACCATATTAATAATAATTACATTATGGGCTTCCAATCCTTTAGATGAATGAACAGTTAAGTAATTAACTGGAAAATCACAATATTTATTAATATCAAAATTATTTCTTCCCAAGACTAAAACATCATCGTTTATACTTTTTACTTTTTGATATAATTTTTTAAAAGATTTCTTAGGATTAATATAATAAATTAATTCAATAGGTTTATTAATACTTTTACTACTTATTAAATCTTTTTTTAATTGTTTTTTATTTTTAGTAATAAAATTAGTTGCTACATTTATTAATTCTTGACTATTTCGATAAGTATATTTTAAATATAAGACTTTAGAATTAGGAATTAATTTTTTAAAATCCAAAAACAAATTTATATCACATCCTGAGAAGTGATAGATTGATTGATAATCATCACCAACTGCAAAAATTTTTGCATTATTTAACACTCTTAATTTATTAATCAAATTAAATCTTATTTTAGAAGTATCTTGGAATTCATCAACAATAATATATTTATATTTATAAAATTTATTTAATATATTAGTAGCATTAATAATTAAATCATCAAAATCCATTAAGTTGCTAGACATTAATTCATTATCATAAACACTTTTAATAATATATAAATATTTACTTAAAAACATATCTTTTTTATAACATTTTATTAAATCATTTTTAGTACAATTATTAGTTTTATATATTTTAAGAATAGTTATAATTAATTTAATAAATTCTTGATATTTACGACTATTTAAAAAATGTTGATAATTATATTCATTAAAATAATTAAGTATTTCTATTTGCATATTTTGATCATTTAAACTATGAAAAAACTCATTAGTAACAAACATTAAATAATCATCATTTACAATTTTATAAGAAATTTTATAATAATTTAAGATATTCATAGCAAGTTTATGAAAAGTAAATATATCCATATTATAGTTAATTTTTTCTTTTAAATCATTTACACTTTTATTAGTAAAAGAAATAACTAATATTTCATTTTCTTTACAAATATTATTATTTATTAAAAATTCTATTTTTTTAACAATAGTAAATGTTTTACCGCACCCAGCTCCAGCAATAAGCAAAGTATTATTTAAAGATTTAACGGCCTCAAGTTGATATTTATCCAAATTCATAATTTATATTATAAACAAAAAAAGAAATGTTCGCAATTAGTTTCTTCAAATAATTAAAAATCCATGTTATAATATTAAAGAGATATAAAAATAGAGGTATAAAATGAAGTTTAAAACATTATTAGAAATAGATTTAAAAAGATTATATGATAATACTAAATTATTAGTAGATAATTATAATGATTATGAATATAAATTTGCTAATTTAAAAGACAATGCATATGGCATGGGATTAGAAATAGTAAATACTTTAGTTAAAGCTAATATAAATTATATATATGTAGGTTCACTAAAGGATGCACTTGATATTAGAAAATATAATCAAGATATAAATATACTTGTTAATTATTTTGTTGATATTGAAGAAATATATGATGCAATAAATAATAATATAGCAATAACTATATCTAATTTAGAATATTTAAAGAAAATAAATGAATTAAAACTTAAAGATGATTTAAAAATACATATATTAATAGATAATGGATCAAACAAATTAGGAATTAGTGATCAATTAGAATTAAAAGAAATAATAGAAATAATAAATAATAACAAACATCTTTTATTAGAAGGATTTTATAGTGATTTAACATCAATAGGTATAGAAGATGAATATTATTATCATCAAGTTAATAATTTTTATTCACTAATAAATAAATATATAAAAAAAGATTTAATAATCCATTTAAATGAACCATTAATGTATCACAAAAAATTAGATTATATTAATGGTATAAGATTTGATTTATCTTTATTTGGCATAGAAGAAAACATAAATGAAAGCATATTTACCAATTGGAAGATAAAAAACATAGAGAAAAAATATGGTGATTTAGAATTTCCAAACATAGATTTAAAACTAATATTTTCAATAACTAGTGAAGTAATGCAAGTAGGGAAAGTAAAAAAGGGAGAATTAGTAGGACGTAATTACATAGCAAAAGATGATATAGATGTTGTATTAGTACCTATTGGGCATAAAGATGGAATAACTAAAGCAATAAAATATGTAGGTATTAATGGTTTTAAAAGAGATATAATTGCTGATGAAATAGATTATATAATTGTAAGTGGTAAAAATATAAAAATATTTGATAAAGTATATATAATAAATGAAGAAAGACAAATATATGATTTTTTAACACTATTAAAAACAAATAGATATTATTTAATGAGTGTTTTAAATAGAAACTTAACAAAGGTTTATATAAATAAAGAATATAAGAAAGAAGATATATTATGATTCAAAAAGTAGTAGGTATAGCCTTTATTGAAGATGGTAAGTTATTAATAGTTCAATCTCATAAAAGCAGTAAAACCAATTCTTGGACCTTAATTGGTGGGGGAGTAGAAGAAAATGAAACTTTACTACAAGCAGCAATAAGAGAAGTAAGTGAAGAAATACATAATGGCTTTATTATAACTGAAAATGATTTAGAAAAACTATTTACATTTAAAGAACATGCTGCGAGTGATCCACATAAAATAATAGAGATGACTATGTTTATATGTCATAAAAAAATAGATATAGAACTTACAACTAATGAAGAAATATTACATTATCATTGGTTTAAAATAGGTGATGATTTAAATATATCAGCATCTATTAAAGACCATTTACTACCATATGCTTTAAAAAATAACTTAATTTATTAAAAAAGAACAAAAAATGTAAAAAAAGCATTGCAAAAACTCTGATGATTTGATATAATTTGAAATGTCATCAAGAGATTATGGGCGCTTAGCTCAGTTGGTTAGAGCACCTGCCTTACAAGCAGGGGGTCATAGGTTCGAGTCCTATAGCGCCCACCATAATTTATGCCGACATAGCGTAACTGGCAGCGCAACTGACTTGTGGGATAGAGACGAAAGTCGCTTGAACTATCTTGCACCCTTTATTGGAAACATTAAAGGTGGACATCGCTAATTCGGGGAACTCTAAGTTGACTGTATGGAGATTTATGTATTGTAAAAATTGTGGTAAACCATTAAATCGTAATAAGCATTACTGTAATAACCATTGCCAAAAAGAATATGAATACAAAAATTTTATTTATAAATGGAAAATGGGCTTACATAACGGATTGCGTGGACAGTATCAAATTTCAAATCACATTAGACGATATTTATTAAATAAATATAATTATAAATGTAGTAAATGTGGTTGGGGAGAGAGAAATCCTTATACAGGTATGCTTCCTTTAGAAATAGAACATATCGATGGTAACTATTTGAACAATGATGAATCTAATTTACTAATATTATGTCCTAACTGTCATTCATTAACATCAACTTATAAAGGTGCTAATATTGGAAAGGGACGAAAGAATAGGAAAATTTACAGTTAATATGACAATCCCGAGCTAGGTTGAAAGACCGAGTGTAGAGACTTTATACGATGAACCTAAATCATTTATTGATATGGTTAAGAGAAAGTCCAGACTACAAACATGAAAATGGTAGTGAAAACTATAGTAGTATGAATCAGTAGGTTGGGAGTTCGACTCTCTCTGTCGGCACCATTTTTGGGGAGATAGCGAAGTGGTCAAACGCGGCAGACTGTGATCTTGATCTGGAG
>CALVKC010000043.1 GCA_944332505.1 uncultured Bacilli bacterium | reverse complement strand
TGCTACATATTAAAAATGGAGATGAATATAATGAAAGATAAAGAAAAAGCAAAGAGAATATTAATTTATCTATTAAGTGCAATTTTGTTAATAGTATTTGTTATAATACCATTTTGGTATATAACAAGACCTAAAATACCGGAAATATGTCGTAATATATGTCCTAATGGGGAAGTTAAAGGTGCTACTGATGAGAATTATTGTATATGTAGTGACGGTGTTATAATAGATCCAAATGATTTGAAATAATGAAAGTGAGTAATTAATATGAAAGATAAAAATAAAAGACCATATATAATTTTAGGCATAGTTATAATAATAATTATATTGTTTTGGCTATTTGTAGTTTATCCTGCTATGTCACCAACTTTAGTTAAACCCGTGTTATATTTATATCCGGAAAATGATAATACTCAAATAAAAGTATCATTTGCTCATCCAGAACTCTTAACAGTAACTTATCCGGAATATAATAATGGGTGGGTGGTTACTGCAAATAAAAATGGAGATTTATATGATAAAAATTATAATTATTACTATGCTTTATATTGGGAAGAAAGCAATGTAGAAAAAGTAGATTTTAGTCAAGGTTTTTATGTAACCAAAGATAATGCTATTGAGTTTTTAGAAGAAAAATTATCAATAATTGGTTTAAATGATAGGGAAGCAAATGAATTTATTATGTATTGGTTGCCAATTTTAGAGGAAAATAAACAAAGTTTAGTATATTTTGAATTGACTGAATCTAGAGAAAATAGTAATAAATTAATAATTGAACCAAATCCTGATTCATTACTTAGAGTAGCAATGCATATTAAAAAGGTAAATAAAAAGATGGATATTAAAGAACAAACTTTACCTAATTTTGAAAGAGAAGGATTTGTAGTTGTAGAATGGGGCGGTGTAATTTACTAATATTTTATATTATTAGAAAAAATAGTATTTATTTGACAAATACTATTTTTTAATGTAAAATATTGTTTCATATGTGGGGGGTTGATTATGCAAGAGAGATTTATGCAAAAAAGAACATATTTAGAATTACCTACAGAAGTAGGTTATAAATTTTATTATCGTAAAGAAGCATTAGAAGAAATATATCAAGAATTAGAAGAATTTTTAGAGTTTGTAAAAAGCCTAAATAGTTTAGATTATGCTAAAAAGGTTTTGTTTTCACATGAATTAAAGGCTAATAATTTAGTTGAAGGTTATAGCGATGATTTAGAGTCAATAGAAAGAATTATTCAAGAAAAGTGTGAAAGAATTAAAGATGAAAAACAAAAAAGAAGGATTTTGAATTTATATGAAGGTTATAAATTTATATTAAGAAACCATGTTTTAGATGAAAGACATTTATATTTATTATATTCAATATTAAGTGATGGCTTAATAACGGATGATTATTCAATTAAGTTTATGGGTGATTTATATCGTGAAAATTCTGTAAAAATATTAAGATTAGGAAGAATAGAAGATAATCCTAATATGGGAGTAGATGCAAGTAAAATATCTAGTTTAATGCAATATTACTTTAATTTTATTAATAATACATCTACAGAAAGTATGACTGATGAATATATTAAATCACAAATAATGCATTTTTATTTTGTTTATATTCATCCATATTTTGATGTTAATGGTAGAACTTCAAGAACTATGGCTTTATGGTATTTATTAAATAAAGGAGCATATCCTTTTATAATTTTTAATCGTGGAATTAGTATTTCAGGAGTGAAATATGATAATTTAATTAGAGAAGCGAAAGATTCTGCTGATATTACTTATTTTTTAAAGTTTATGTTAGAAACTGTTAAATGTGAATTAGAAAAAGAATTAGTTATTCAACATTTAGTTAAAGATAAAGGTGAAGGATTTAGTAGTATTGATTATGAAATAATGTTATATTTCTTATCTATTGATAGAGCAATAACTTTAGGTGACTTTGCTGCTTATTACAATAGATTAAATGATAAAAAGCCTGTACCTGTAATTTATGAAGAAATGGTAAAACCATTAATAGATAAAGATATTGTTATAGTATTAAGATATACTAAAAAATACTTTGGTGATGTGCCAAATATGGAATTAGAAATAAATAAAGAATTAGTACCTTGCGGAGAAGAAATGCATTTAAAAAGATTGAAAAGCTTTCAATCTTCTAAAAAGTAAGCATAATATTCATCAAATGTTATGTTATTTTCATAAATATATTTTGCAATATCTTTGCCAACATATCGATAATGCCATGGTTCAAATGTTATTCCAGTGATTTCTTCAAATTCTTCTGGATATCTTAAAATAAAACCATATTTATAGGCATTTTCTTTTAGCCATTTTGCTTCTGGAGTATCTTTAAAAGTATTTTTATTAGTATTACTTTTACTAAATATATCTAATGCAAGACCAGTTTGATGTTCAGAAAAACCAGGTTTAGTTGCTATGCTATTAGCATATGTTTCACCACTAGTATTTTTATATGCATTATATACACTTTCTTGATCTTGGTAGTTTCTAAAAGAAGAATTAACCATCAAATAATATCCTTCTTTGTTTGCGGCATTCCACATATCAATAAAAGCATCATATACAACTTGTCTTGTTTTTTGGGAACCATTTTCACCCCAAGAATATGTTTGACTAATATTAACTAAGTCATCTGGAATATAGTCACTTTCTAAATAATAGTATTTATTTACTAATATTGCTGTATCTAAATTTGTATTTGCTTTGTAAGTTTTTTCATAAAATTCATAGTTTAGATGTATGTTTATATCTCTTACAATAGTTTCTGTATCTAAATTGGGATTATCATTTAAGTATTCTAAGTATTTATCAAAGTTTTTATTAAGATAATATTTTTCTTTTATTAAAGATATTATTTTACTATTTTTTTCATTGTTTAAAAAATATTTTATCAATTCATCATCTAGTTTTAATATCTCACTTGTTTCTTCTTCATTATATCCTTTTTCAAGCAAGTGATATTCATTAGTTTGATGATATTTATATTCTTTAAATTTATCAACTCCGATGACTATTAATATTATAAATATTACTAAACCAATTAATACAAAGTATACTTCTTTTTTCAATCTTCTTCTTTTTTTCATCTATTCTCCTTATTTATTTTATTATATCACTAAATTTCTATTTACAAAACACAGAATTTATTGTATTATGTATTTAGAGTACTGGAGGAAGTTATGGATTCTAATAAAAAAATTATAAGTTATTGTAAAAATTTTTATAAAATTATAAATTTTGTTCCTTATGAAAGCGATGTAATAAGTGAAAAATTAATTGCTATTTATAAAAATTATATTTTTAAAATAGATGTTAATAATAAAGAAGATTTAGAAACTGTAAAAGAATTAGATTTTGTTTTAAATAAATATATTGATGATTTTTTATTTAGAAAAGAACTTCAAAAACAAATATTGACTATTAGAGTACGAAAAGATGCTAAAGATGTTTTAAAAGAATTAATAAAATCAATTTTAAAAATATTTTATCGTTATGAAGAAAGTAGTACTAGAGTAATATATATTTCTCGTTGGATTTAAGAATCTATATTTTTATAGATTTTTTTTATGAGAAATAAAATTAATAATAATACTAAAAATATTGCTAGAATTAATGGAAATGATTTATAAATAATCATAGAATTATAAAAGTTGTTGGCAATATATTCATTTACAATATATAGAATTATTAAACTTATAATGAAAGGGATTAATTGACATTTAGTATTTATTACTTGTTTTAATTTAAAAGTACAAACTGATAAACTGATAAATATATCAAAGAACCAACTTGCTGATATAAAGTTTTCAATATTTTCAATGAAGTTAAATAAACTTATTTTTCTTAATACTGAATATTCTGGATAACTATAAATATTTACCATTTGACCTAATACAATAGTTATTACAATTACTACTATAAATATTGTAAAAGTACTTATTAAATAATATTTTAAACTTTCTTTAAAGGTAATCTTTTCATCTATTAAGGTTATATATGGAACTGTTGATAATATACTAAATATTAAGGCAGTTTTAAATATATTAGTACTTTTAATAGAAAAAATGGGTAATAGATTGTTAAAATCATAATTGTTTGCAAGTAATACTGTTTTTAAAAATACTAAGATAAGGCTTATTACTATTAATACTTGAGCAATAGATGATATTTTATTTATGCTTTTAGAATTTAAATAGGTTGCTATAAAGATAAATGGTAAACAGGAAATAAATGATGGAGTAAATACTAGAAAATAAGAATATAGGAATGTTGCTAATATTGTTAGTAATAAAAATATTAAAAATAATATATATAATATAAAGGAAATTTTTATTAATATATTTAAAAAATTATTTTTCTTTAAATATTCATGTATATTAGTATTTATATCATTACTAATATAACTTATTATATAAACTATTATTATTCCTAAAAGAGTACCTAAAATAATAGATATATATGCATCTTTACTACTATATAAAAATAGTGTTGATATACCTCCACCTAGAAATAAACTACGAGATAAAAAATATAATAAGTAACTTTTTTTAACTTTCATCTTGCACCTCATAGATAAGTCCTTTTTTATTAATATTAAATTTTATATCAGTTTTTATATCTAAATTATGCCAAAAATTTTCTTCTTTTATTCTATTTTCTTGGTAATATTTATTACTTAAAAATAATATATCACTTTCATTTTCTTGTAATATTTGAATAAACTCTAAAAAATCAGCATTTATTATTTTGGTAAAATCTTTATTTAGATTATCCAATACATCTAAATTTCTTATGTCAAAGTTTGACTCGTTATCCATAATTTTACCAGTTAAGTTTCCTGATAGGGTTATTGTATTTGTATTTAAATTAGTATCAACTTTTCCTTCAGTTATTGCTATAGAAAAATATAAATTATCATATTCTTTAGAAAATATAGGACGATAAAAATTATTAGTTAAAATATTATATAAAACAGCAAATTTATTTTCTATTGTATCTTTAAATTCATAATCTTTAAATATTGTAAGACCATCTATTTTAAATTGTTCATTATCTAAAGTAATATTAGAAAAACATGTATCTTTACCAAATGCTAAAGTTTCTTCGATTACTTGATCAAATGTTTTTAATACAGAATTGTTACTTGAATAGTTTAAACTGTCAAGTAAATTAATAATAGATGTACTTGCTACTTTTGATTCATCTGTTTTATTATTTAATATTTCTTGTGGTGATGTGTCCATAGAACTTATTACATAAAAGTTTTCTCTAAAATAGGTGCTTCGCATGAAAAAGTCTATTATAGTATTAAATTTATCCTCTATAATTGTGTTACTTAAAACCATTAGTTTTATTTGAGTGTAATTAGCTTGGTCACTTAATAAATCTGCAGCATTTTCTAAAGCTTTTGCTAAAGTTTTATCTTTGCCAGTTTTGGTGTATGCCTCAATTTCTCCCGAATCCTTGTCAGTTTGATCATTTAATACTTCTAAAGTTATGATGTATTCATCATTTTTAAAGTCAACTCCAATGGCAGTAATTATTGCTAAATCATTTATTTCTTTATAATCATAACATCCCCCTAAACATAGTAATAAAAGTATTAATATAATTTTTTTCATGGCATCTTCCTTTGCTTTGTTTGATTTTTCTTAGTTAGTAATGAACTTCTTTTAATATCTTTTTTAATTGGAATTTTAAAGACAGTATTGTTAAAATATTCTTTGTTAAATGGGGCAATTGGAACAAAATAAGGTTTGCTGAAACTAGTAATATTGGTTGTATATACTAAGAAAAATAGAAAGCCTAAAGTTATTCCATAAAGACCAAAGAAGCCCGTTAATAAAATAAATATAAATCTAAAAAAACGAAGAGAGTTGTTTATTTCTATGTTGTTGAATGTTAAACTAGATATAAATGTTATAGCTATAACTATTATTGTTATTGGACTGGCTATTCCTGCTGAAACCGATGCTTCACCTAAAACAATAGCGCCAAGTATTGATATGGCAGAACCATAATTTGATGGGAATCTTAAATCACTTTCTCTTAAAATTTCACATACGATTAGCATTAATATCGTTTCAACTATAGTGGGAAATGGTACACCATTTCTTTGAATAGCAAAATTGATTAGTAAATTTGTTGGAATAGTTTCTTGATTGTAATTCATTATTGATATGTATAATGCAGGTGCTATCATCGATAAAAAATAAGCAAATATTCTTAGTATTTTAATAAAATTGATGTTTTTGCTTTTAGAATAATTATCTATGTTGGGATTGATAAAATCAATAAAAAATGCGGGAATTATTAAAACATATGGAGTAGTATCAACTACTATGGCAATTTTTCCTTCCAAAAGGGCAGTTGCTACCATGTCTGGTCTTTCAGTTTGTAAAAATGTCGGATATACATTGTTGTTTTCACCATCTAGTAAAAATCCTATGGTGCTAGAATCAATTATGCCATCAATATCTATTTTCTCTAATTTAGTAAGTATGTTATTTATTAAATCTTGTTCTACTATATCATCAAAATATAATACCCCAACTTGAGTACTAGTTTTTCTACCTATAACTTTATTTTCTATTTTTAAATTATGTGATTTTATTCTTCGTTTGATTAATCCTATATTGATTTGATAATTTTCAGTAAAAGAATCTTTAGGACCATTGATTGATGTCTCAACATCAGCATTACTAATACTACGATTGATATCTGCTCTAGTTTCTACAGAATATATTTGATTTTTTAATATTAGTAATGTAAATCCATTTGTTAATAAATATTCTATTTCATCTAAATTGTTTACTTTGTTGGTATTTGGTCCTGCAATAAAGTTTGGTAAATTATTTTGATTTATTTTATCCTTGGAATTTATAATATTTTTTAATATATAATCATTAACTTTATCACTACCACTAACCGTTTCTAAATAGACAATATATAATGTGTTAAATAAATTTAATTTTATTTCTTTTATAATTAAATCTGGGGTTTTATTAAATTCTTCTTTTATTCTTGCAATTATTTTATTCACATTATCACCATTTATAATATTTGCTAATTTTTGGAAAATATAATATAATTTAGTTGATTGTTATGTATAGTGAAATTTTTTATGTATCTAAAGAAAAATTTAAAAGAGATTTTATATTAATGATAGTAAGTTATTTTATCATTATGTTTTTAGTTCAATTTATTTTAATTAAGTTAAATATTGCTTCAGTTGTTCCAACTGAGAGTGCTTGGGATTATAAAGGTAATGCTAATTTAGCTTTTATTATCTTATTTTTAGTGGAATTTATTTTAGGTTTTATTTTGGGATTGGTTTTAGTTAATCCTTATATATACTATAGTTTAATGCTTTGTAGTTTTATTATTAAAACTATTTTATTCTTTTTAGTATCAGGTATTTTATGGTTTTTTAGTTTCTTTTCTTTTGTTTCACTAACGTATCATATTGATTTTTTATTATATCGATATGTTATGGCATTAAATGCTTATGGAGGTATATTTTTTATCCCTACAATGTTATGTTTTGCTACATTTTTTAGTATACAATTTGCTATATTAATAAAAAATAAGAGAAAGGAAAAAGAACTAAATGCAAGCATTAATAGAAAAATTTGATGATTTTGGGCAAGGCATTACTACTATAGATAATATTATTACTTTTATTCCTAATACTGTTCCTAAAGATGTAGTTGATATAGAGATTGTTAAGAAAAAGAAAAAATATAATGTAGGAAAAGTAGTTAATTATATTAAATTATCTAGTGATAGGGTTGAAGTTAAATGCCCTTATTTTTATAAATGTGGTGGTTGTGTTTTACAATCACTTAGTTATGATAATACTATTAATTTTAAATTAAATAAAGTACTAAATTTGTTTAATAAATATAATTTATCTATCACTCCTGAAATAATAAAAAATAGTAATGATTATAATTATCGTAATAAAATAAAATTAGTTGTTGTTGATGGTAAAATTGGTTATTATGAAGTTAATAGCCATACTTTAGTAGAAATTAATGAGTGTATTATTGCAAGTAGGGCAATAAATAAAGTTATTCCTTTGTTAAAAAATATTAATATTATTAATGGTAGTATAATTATTAGATCTAATCAATTAGATGAAATATTAATTGTTATTGAAACTAATGATAAAATAGATATTGATATCGATAAATTAAAAGAGAATATTAAGTTAATAGGTATTATTATTAATAATGAAATTTTTTATGGTAAAGATTATTTAATTGAATGTATTAATGACTTGTATTATAAAATATCTTATGATTCATTTTTTCAAATAAATCCCTATATTGCTAGTAAATTATTTAATATTGTAAAAGAAAATATCGATGATGCTGATACTGTTTTAGATTTGTATTGTGGAGTTGGAACTTTAAGTTTAAATGCCTCATTAAAAGCTAAAGAAGTCATTGGTGTAGAGATAGTAGAAAATGCTATATTAAATGCCATTTATAATGCTAAAATAAATAAATGTAATAATGTTAAGTTTATTTTAAATGATGTTCAAGATGCCGTAGGTAAAATTAATAAAAAGTTTGATAAAATAATTATTGATCCACCAAGAAGTGGTTTAACTAAAAAAACAATAGATATTATTTTAGATATTTGTCCTAAAAAAATTATATATGTTTCTTGTGATCCTAATACTTTAATTCGTGATATATTGTTACTAAAAGATAAATATAGTATTGAAAAAAGTTATATTTTAGATATGTTTAGTTATAGTTATCATGTAGAAAGTATTGTTATATTAAATATTATAGAATAAATTTTTTATCTAGTTTTGTCGAATTACTTGAATAATAATAAATTATCTATATAATAGACAACTGTTACCTGCTAGTGGTAGTGCCTGCTTTAAATCTGAGTAATCTAT
>CALVKC010000042.1 GCA_944332505.1 uncultured Bacilli bacterium | reverse complement strand
AAACAAGAATACGATAATAAATTAAGAGAAATAGAGGAATTAAAAAATGATTTAATACAATTCATAATGGAGTATAATGATAGTATAATAGATAAAACAATAATTAGTGAATCAGTAAAATTAATTAGAACATGTAATTAATTTTAATAGAAAGGAGAAAATATGAATTATACAGTATTAGTTAATAAAAATAATTTATTAAGTAGTGATTTTGTGCCAGAAGATTTGGTAACTACTGATAATAATGAAAACAATTTTCATAACTATCGTGATCCAAATTTTAAACCAATGATTTGTGCAAGTATTTTACCATATTTTAAAACTATGCAACAAGCTGCTTTAAATGCAGGATTAAAAGAAATTATTGTAGATAGTGGATATCGCCCTTATGAATATCAAAAAGTAGTATTTGATAGATTTGTTGATGAAGTGGGATATGAAGAAGCATGTAAAAAAGTTGCTTTACCGGGTTCAAGTGAACATCAAACTGGTTTAGCGTTTGATATAGCATATATGAAAAATGGTGAATATCAAGAAAAAACTAGTGATGAAGATCCAGAAATAATATGGTTAAAAGAAAATTCATATAAATATGGTTTTATTTTAAGATATCCATTAGGAAAAGAAAAAATAACTGGTTATAGTTATGAAAGATGGCATTATCGTTTTGTTGGTATAGAACTTGCTACAACATTATATGAAGAAGGTTTAACTTTAGAAGAATATTATGAAAGATTAAAGGGGCAACCATTAGTAAGAAAAACAAAAGAAGACTAATAATGTGTCTTCTTTTATAATGTTTCAATTTCATTAATTGTATTATTTATTTCCAAAATTTCTTCAGCAGTATTAAGTTGAGGTTTACCAATTAAAGCCGCTTTAATATCTGTTTCATCTTCTCCAAAGTCATCATCAACATCGATAACTCTTAATATTTCATCAATGCTAGTGATACCAGCAACTACTTTTTCTAAACCATCTTTTAGTAAACTAGTGACATGTTTATCATAAACTAAATGCCTTAATTCATTTTTTCTAATATTATTAGTTATAGCATCTCTAATTTCTTGATTAATAATTAATACTTCATGTAAAGCAGTTCTTCCAGTATAACCATTAATACATTCACTACAACCATTTGCAGTATAAATAGTATCAACATCTTTATTTAAAACTTTTTTAAAAAGTTCTTTTTCATAATTAGTAGTAGGGCGAGTGCTTCGACATTTAGGACATAGTTTCTTTACTAATCTTTGTGCAATTATACCAGTTAATGCACTACCTAATAAATATCTTTCGACTTCCATATCAAGTAATCTTTCAATAGTATTTAGTGAATTATTGGTATGGATTGTAGATAAAACAAGATGCCCAGTAATAGAAGCTCTAACAGCTATTCTAGCAGTTTCATCATCACGAATTTCACCAATCATTATTATATCGGGGTCTTGTCTTAAGATACTTCTTAAAGTATTACCAAAAGTAAGTCCAATATCACTCATAACTTGAACTTGATTTATTCCAGGAATTTTCATTTCTACTGGGTCTTCAACAGTAATAATATTTTTAGATACAGTATTTAATATTTGTAACATAGCATAAACAGTAGTTGATTTACCGGTACCAGTAGCACCAGAAGTTAAAATAATACCATTTGGCATTTTTAATAATTTGTTTATTTTTTCTAAGTTTTCATCAGATAAACCTAAATTTTCTAAACCACTATTACTCATTGAGTAATTTAAAATACGAATAACTATTTTTTCCCCATCAATAATTGGCAATGAAGAAACCCGAAGATCTAATTCTTCAGTATTTGCAATATTTTTAATTGCACCATCTTGAGGTAATCTTGTTTCAGTGATATTCATTCCAGAAATGATTTTAATTCTCGTTAAAAGATTTTTCTTAACAAAATTAGGTACTTTAGCGTATTCTAAAAGTTCCCCATCTATTCTAATGCGGACATTTAGTTCATCTTCTGTTGGGTCAAAGTGAATATCAGATGCTTTTTTATTTATGGCATCAATAATCATTTCATTTACAACATCAACAACAGGTTTATTTTCGTAATCAAAATCTCTAAACATCTTGTATCACACATACCCTTTATACTATAAATTATTATACACTATTAATTAATTTTTAACAATATCTAATTTTAGTATATTAAAATTTTTTTAATTATGATAAAATATTTATGGAGGATTAAATGACTATAGGAATTGATTTAGATGATACATTAATAGATACTTCAAAAACCGCAAATAAATATTTAAAAGAATTTATTAGTGATGAAAATATAGTAGATTATCACAAATTAAGTAAAAAAAATTATAATAAATTTTTAAAAAAATATTTATATAATATTCAAAAAGAATCTTCCATAAAAACTAATGCTGCTGAAGTAATTAATTATTTAAAGGGTAAAAATATTAAAATAGTTATAATTACAGCAAGGGGGTCAAGAAAATTTTTAAAATCTAAAGAAATTACTGAAGATTTTTTAAAAACAAATAATATTATTTATGATAAAATAGTATATAATCAAAATCATAAATATAAAGCTTGTCAAAAAGAAAAAGTGGATTTATTTATTGATGATAAGGAGTGGGTTTTAGATGAGATTAAAAATTGTGGAATTAAAACTTTAAAATTTTTAGTAAATGATGAAGAAAGCAAACACGATATAGTTAAAAATTGGCAAGAAGTTAAAGATTACATAATAAACATGGTTGGGGAGGTTAAAAATGAGTAGAATAATTGATAGCAACATAAAAGAAGAAGATGTTTTTGAAAAAAATATTAGGCCAGATAATCTAGAAGAATATGTTGGTCAAGATAAGATTAAAGAAAACCTAAGGATCTTTATTAAAGCTGCGAAGATGCGTAATGAACCTTTAGATCATGTTTTGTTATATGGCCCTCCAGGATTGGGGAAAACAACATTAGCTCATATAATTGCCAATGAAATGGGTTCAAATATTAAAACTGCAACAGGACCATCAATTGAAAAAAGTGGAGACTTAGCGGCGATACTTTCGACTTTAGAAGTTGGAGATGTATTATTTATTGATGAAATTCATAGAATACCCTCATTTATAGAAGAAATATTATATTCTGCCATGGAAGATTTCACAATTAATATTGTAATTGGAACTGAAGGTAAAAGTCGTAGTGTAAAAATTGATTTGCCACCATTTACATTAGTTGGGGCAACAACTAGGGCTGGAGATTTATCAAGTCCTTTAAGAGATCGTTTTGGAATAGTAAATAAATTAGAATATTATTCCGATATTGAATTAGGGGACATTGTAAAAAGAACAAGTCGTGTACTAGATATGAACATTGATGATGATGCAGCAGTAGAACTTGCCAAAAGAAGTCGTAAAACTCCTAGAATAGCCAATAGATTATTTAAAAGGGTTCGAGATTTTGCTTTAGTTGAAGGAACTGGTAAAATTGATTTAGATATAACATTAAAAGCTCTTGAACGTTTAAATGTCGATAAATATGGCTTAGATAATATTGATATAGAATACCTAGAAGCATTAATAAATAAGTTTAATGGCGGACCAGTAGGTGTTGAAACAATATCTACAGCAATCGGTGAAGAAATAACAACTATTGAAGATGTAGTAGAACCATTTTTATTACAAGAAGGATTTATAAAAAGAACTAGAAGTGGTAGAGTAGCAACTGAAAAAACCTATGAACATTTAGGTATCACTCATAACCAAAGTTTATTTGAAAGTGGGGGATTATTTTGATATTAGATGGAAAATTAGTAAGAGAAGAAATACTAAATAAAATTAAAGAAAAAATTAAAACTGAAGCATTAGATATAAAACTTGCAATTATTTTAGTTGGTGATGATGAAGCAAGTAAGATATATATAAAAAACAAAGAAAAATACTGTAATTTAGTAGGAATTAAAACAACCAAGTATACATTTGCTAGTAATACAAAAGAAGATGAAATTATTGAATTAATTCAAAAACTTAATAATGATGCTTCAGTAACTGGTATAATTTTACAAAGTCCAGTACCAAAACAAATAGATTTTGACAAAGTGACAAATTTAATAGATCCAAATAAAGATGTCGATGGATTTACTAAAGAAAATATTTATAATTTATACTTAGGAAGAAAAACAATTTTACCGTGTACAGTTAAAGGAATAATTAAATTATTAGAGTATTATAACATTCCTATCGAAGGACAAGATATAATAATTATAGGTAGAGGTAATATTGTAGGTCATCCACTTAGTTTAGCATTACAAAACAAAAATGCTACTGTTACGGTTTTACATACACATACAAAAGATTTAGAAAAATTTACTAAAGAAGCAGACATACTGATAAGTGCTGCAGGGTGTGCTCATTTAGTTAAAAGTTATATGGTTAAGAAAAATACAGTAATAATTGATGTTGGAGTCTCCCGCAAGGGTGATAAGATAGTTGGTGATGTAGATTTTGAAAATGTAAAAGATATTGCAGCTGCTATAACTCCAAATCCAGGTGGTGTTGGACCTATGACAGTTGCAATGATTATAGATAATTTAGTTGAATTAAAGGAGAGAAGTAAAAATGAATAAGATTTTAGAAAACGCTTTAAGAAAAGAAAGGGAAAGACAAGAAAACAACATTGAATTAATAGCATCAGAAAATTATGTATCAAACGATGTATTAAAATTACAAGGAAGTATATTAACTAACAAATATGCTGAAGGATACCCAGCAAAAAGGTATTATGGGGGATGTGAATACATAGATATATTTGAAGATACAGCAAGAGATTATGCAAAGAAACTATTCGGGGCAAAATTTGCCAATGTTCAACCACATTCAGGTTCAAGTGCAAATATGGCTGTATATCGAGCATTACTTAATCATGGTGATAAAGTAATGGGTATGAATTTATCTAATGGTGGACATTTAACTCATGGACACAAACTTTCATTTAGTGGAATGGATTATGAAATAGTAGATTATGATGTTAATCCAGAAACTGAAGAAATAGATTATGAACTTTTAAGAGAAAAAGCCTTAAAAGAAAAGCCAAAAATGATAATAGCAGGAGCAAGTGCATATTCTAGAATAATTGATTTTGCTAAATTTAGAAACATTGCTGATGAAGTTGGAGCATATCTTTTTGTAGATATGGCACACATTGCAGGCTTAGTTGCTGCAGGATTACATCCATCACCAGTACCATATGCAGATGTTGTAACAACAACTACTCATAAAACATTACGTGGACCTCGTGGAGGATTAATATTAACTAACAATGAAGAAATTGCTAAAAAGATTGACAAAATTGTATTTCCAGGAATACAAGGCGGTCCATTAATGCATATAATTGCTGCCAAGGCTGAATGTTTTTATGAAGCTTTACAACCGGAATTTAAAGAATATCAAATCCAAGTATTAAAAAATATAAAAGCATTATCAGAAACTTTACAAGAAGAAGGATTTCATATAGTATCAAATGGAACAGATAATCATTTAATATTAGTTGATGTAAAAACTACCTGTGGTATTAGTGGTAAAGATGCTCAAAATTTACTTGATACAATACATATTACAGTAAATAAAAATACCATACCAAATGATACAGAAAGTCCAATGGTAACTAGTGGAATAAGATTAGGTTCACCTGCTATGACTTCTCGTGGTTTAAAAGAAGAAGATTTTATACATATTGGTAAAATTATATCAAGAGCATTAAAAAATCATGACAATGAAGAAGTACTAAAAGAATTAGATAAAGAAGTACTAGATATTACAAGTAAATATCCATTATGGTATTAAGGAGAAAATATGTCAAAGTGGGATAAAGATTATATAAAGCTATGTAAAACAATTTTAGAAAAAGGTATAGAAGTTGAAAATAGGACTGGTATAAATACTATAAAAATACCAAGTTATCATCTACAATTTGATTTACAAAAAGAGTTTCCATGTTTAACAACTAAACAATTATATTTTCGTCAAGCAATATTAGAGATGCTATGGATATACCAAGCAAAATCTAATGATGTAAGATGGTTACAAGAAAGAAATGTTCATATTTGGGATGAATGGGAAATAGATGATGAAGGATATTGGTATGCTACCCAAAATGTTTTAGAAAATAATAAACTAGTAAAAAAAGAAGTAAAAAAGAATTTTGGAAAAGAATATGCACATACAATAGGTACAGCATATGGATATATAGTTAATAAATTTAATTTTACAGATAAAATAATTAATACCATAAAAAATAATCCCACCGATAGAAGATTAGTAATTTCATTATGGCAAGATGATTATTTAGAAACAGCAGTATTACCAAGTTGTGTTTGGTCAACTGAATGGGATGTTTCAGATGGTTATTTAAACATGTGGGTTCACCAAAGAAGTTGTGATGTTCCTTTAGGATTACCTTTTAATGTTACACAATATTCGGTATTATTATGTATGATTGCCCGAGTATGTGGTTTAAAGCCTGGAAAAATTGATTATAGTATAAAAGATGCTCATATATATATAAATCAAATTGATGGGATAAAAGAACAAATTAAAAGATTTGATGAAATTGGAGATTTAAAAGCCCCAACATTATGGCTAAATCCTGAAATTAAAGACTTTTATGATTTTGACAATTCTAAAGATTTAAAAGATATAAAAATTGAAAATTATAATCACTTAGGCCCAATTAAATTTCCAATAGCTCAATAAGGAAGTGATAAAATGATTAGTATAATAGCAGCAATAGGTAAAAATAACGAATTAGGTAAAGATAATAATTTAATATGGCATATAAAAGATGATTTAATTAATTTTAAAAACTTAACAATGAATAAAAAAATTGTTATGGGAGCTAGTACTTACAAATCATTACCAAAAAAACTTGAAGGAAGAAAGTATATTATATTATCAAGTAAACTAACTGATGTGTGTGATGCAAAAATATATAAAGATTTTAATAAATTATTAGAATATATAAAATCATTAGATGAAGAAGTAATGATTATTGGAGGAGCAAGTATTTATAAATTATTTTTACCATATGCTGATAGATTATATTTAACTGAAATAGATGCTGAAGAAAAAGATGCCGATGCATATTTTCCAATATTTGATAAAAGCAAGTATAAAAAAAGTATAATTAAAGAAATAAATGAGGGAAATATTAAATATAAATTTATATTATATGAGAGGTAAGTATGAAAAAAGGAAAATTAATAGTCATTGAAGGAACAGATTGCTCTGGAAAGGAAACACAAGTTAAAAGAGCAGTTGAAGAATATGCCAAAAGGGGTCAAACAATTTATAATTATTGTTATCCAAACTATAATAGTCCAACAGGTAAAATAGTAGGTGGACCTTATTTAGGTAAAACTAGTATATGTGAAGGATGGTTCAGTGAAGGAGCAACAAATGTTGATGCCTTAGTTGCATCTGCTTACTATGCGGCAGATCGACGTTACAACATTGATAAAGTAAAGAAACATTTAGAAAATGGCGATATAGTTTTATTAGATAGATACGTAGAATCAAATATGGCTCATCAAGGTGGCAAAATAAAAGACAAAAATGAAAGATTAAAAATGTACAAAAAACTTGATGATTTAGAATTTGGAATAATGGAATTACCTCGACCTGATGCTGTAATTTTCCTTTATATGCCATATGAATATGCGGCGATATTAAAGAAAAGTCGTAGTGAAAACCTAGATCAACACGAATTAAATATGGAACACTTAAAAAATGCCGAAGCGGCTTATTTAGAATTAACAAAAATATACAATTTTATTAAAATAGATTGTGTAAAAAATGATGTAATTAGAACGATTGATGATATTAATAAAGAACTAGTAAAAAAGATTGAAGGAATAATTAATGATAGATGAATATGATTATTATTTACCACCTGAATTAATTGCTCAAACACCGCTTAAAAATAGAAGTGATTCAAAATTGTTAGTGATGGATAAAAAAACAGGAAAGTTAAAAGAAGATGTATTTAAAAATATAATTGATTATTTAAATCCTGAAGACATACTAGTATTAAATGATACGAAAGTAATACCAGCAAGATTAATTGGCGAAAAAACTGATACTCATGCCATTATTGAATTATTACTATTAAAAAACATTGAGGGCGATATATGGGAATGTTTATCTAAGCCACAAAAAAGATTACATATAGGTACAATTGTATCTTTTGGTGATGGCATTTTAAAAGCTGAGGTTCTTGAAAAAAAAGAAGACGGAATAGTTATTGTTAAAATTTTATATGATGGAATACTTATGGAAATACTTGATAAACTAGGTACAATGCCACTTCCACCATATATACACGAAAAACTAGAAGACCAATCAAGATACCAAACAGTTTATGCAAAGCATATTGGTTCTGCTGCAGCCCCAACCGCAGGATTACATTTTACTAATGAACTACTTGATAAAATTAAAGAAAAAGGAGTAACTTTAGTATATGTTACATTACATGTTGGCCTTGGAACATTTAGACCAGTTGAAGTAACAGATATAACAAAACATCATATGCATAGTGAATATTATGTTCTTTCTAAAGAAGCAGCAGAAACTTTAAACAGTGCAAAAGGCAAGATATATGCGGTAGGAACAACTTCAACTAGGGTATTAGAGACTGTTAGGAAAAAAAATAAAAAATTTGTTCCATGCAGTGGCAATACTGATATTTTTATTTATCCAGGTTTTGAATTTAAAGCAATAGATGGTTTAATAACCAATTTCCATTTACCAAAAAGCACATTACTAATGTTAGTTTCGGCACTATCAAATAAAGAAAATATTTTAAATGCATATAATTATGCTATAAAACATAATTTTAGGTTTTTTTCTTTTGGTGATGCAATGTTTATTAAATAATAAAAACTATTAAAGCAATTTTGTTTTAATAGTTTATTCTTTTTCTAATTTTTCTAACTTCTTTTTTTGAAGGTAAACTGATGCTTTCAAACATTTCAGAAAAGTCAAAGTCTATTGTTGTTTGATTGTGTTTGTATGCAGAAATAATTAAAGATATGCAATTAATTATTTCTTTATTTGC